>NZ_JBOHHW010000061.1:0-30975 GCF_050725575.1 Sphingomonas sp.
ACATTGCGCAGCGTTCGTGGCTGTTTCTCGACTTCGCTCGAAACGAACGGATTTTGGGTGGACAGCTGTTGCTTTGGTTACCCTCAACCCGCGACCAGCGCCTGATCCTTCATCCCGCGCCAGACCCTGAGCGCCTGACCGGTTTCGGCCACGTCATGGACGCGGAGCATCTGTATCCCCGTTTCCGCGCCCTTCAGCGCCAGGGTGAGCGAGCCGCCGAGCCGCTGATCCGCCGGTGCTTCATTGGACAGCGCGCCGATCATGCGCTTGCGGCTTGCGCCGAGCATGATCGGGCAGCCAAGACCGTGGAACAGCGCGAGGCCGTTGAGCAGCGTGAGATTGTCCTGCAGCGACTTGCCGAAGCCGATACCCGGATCGACGATGATCTTCGCCCGGTCGATCCCGCCGGCCACTGCCGCGGTGACGCGGGCATCGAGCCAGTCATACACCTCGGTCAGGACAGACTTGTACCCGCCGCCGCCATGCGGCCCCTTTTTCGGGTCGGGCGAGTGCATCAGGATCACCGGGCAGCCAGCGCGCGCGACCACCTCCAGCGCGCGGTCGTCCCACAGCAGCGCCGAGACATCGTTGACGATGGCGGCGCCGGCCTTGAGCGCCGCCTCCATCACCGCCGCCTTGCGCGTGTCGATCGAGACCAATGTTCCGCCACCGGCGAGCTTTTCGATCACTGGCACGACACGGGCGATCTCATCGCCTTCCCACACGGTCGGCGCATTGGGCCGGGTCGATTCACCGCCGACATCGATCAGCGCCGCGCCCTTGGTCGCCATGTCGAAGCCGGCGCCGGCCGCGTCGTCATGAGCACCGCCATCAGAGAAACTGTCCGGCGTGACGTTGAGGATGCCGGCGATCATTGGCTGGTCGAAGCGCAGCGTGCGGTCGCCGAGCGTCAGCGGCGCGCGCGGGGCGGTGATGGCCTGGTGGAGCTTTGCAGCGTGCTCGTCCGCGGCGAGCAAGCGATCGATATCGGCGATCTGGACGGTGCGGCGGGCGCCTTTCTCGATCACCTCATAAGCGGCGAACCATTGCATCCCGCCGGCGAGCCGCGCGACCTCTCCGTCACGGCCGACCGGTGTATCGACGAACTGGATCGGGCGGAGATGGAGGGTGGATTGGCTCATCGCTTCTCTTTCGTCATGCCGGACTTGTTCCGGCATCCACTGCTCCGCACGACAACGGCGATGGGCTTTTGCGGCACGGCGGACCCCGGAACAAGTCCGGGGTGACGGGCGGCTTAAATCTGCGTCGCGAGCAGATAGGTCTGCCGCAGATCGTCGATCGGCTTCAGCCCGTCCGGCGTTTCATAATGCCAGAAGGTCCAGCCATTGCAGGCCGGTGCGCCCTGCAGGACCGAGCCGAGCTTGTGGATCGAGCCGGTCGTATCGCCCGACATGACCGAGCCATCGGCGCGCACCGTCACGCGGTAGCGGCGCTTGGCGTCGGTCAGCACGGCGCCGGCGACCAGCATGCCGTTCTCGACGATCGTGCCGAAGGCGACGCGCGGTGCGGCCTTGGGGCTTTGCATCGTCTTCAATGCGGATTCGTCGAGCGGCAAGGCCGCCTCGATCCGCTCGATCGCCGCCGAGCAATATTCCGCCTCGCGCTCGATGCCGATCCAGCGCCGGCCAAGCCGCTTGGCCACGGCGCCGGTCGTGCCGGTGCCGAAGAACGGGTCAAGCACCACATCGCCCGGCTTGGTGCAGGCCAGCAGGATGCGATAGATCAGCGCCTCGGGCTTTTGCGTCGGATGGACCTTCACGCCGCCGCGCTTCAGCCGCTCCTGGCCGCCGCACACCGGGAATTCCCAGTCGCTGCGCATCTGCAGTTCGTCGTTCAGCGTCTTCATGCTGCGATAGTTGAAGGTGTAGCGTGCCTTTTCGCCCATTGACGCCCAGATCAGCGTTTCATGCGCATTGGTGAAGCGCGTGCCCTTGAAATTGGGCATCGGGTTGGATTTGCGCCACACCACGTCGTTGAGGATCCAGTAGCCGAGGTCCTGGATTGCCGAGCCGACCTTGAAGATGTTGTGATAGCTGCCGATCACCCAGATCGCGCCGTCATCCTTCAGGATGCGCCGTGCCTCGGTCAGCCATTCGCGGGTGAATTTGTCATACGCCGCGAGGCTGTCGAACTTGTCCCAATCGTCGGTCACCGCATCGACATGGCTGCCGTCGGGCCGGCTGAGATCGCCGCCGAGCTGCAGGTTATAAGGCGGATCGGCGAAGATCATGTCGACCGATTTCGCCGGCAATGCGCGCATCGCGGAGACGCAATCCTGCATGATGATGCTGTCGAGTGGAAGCTCGGCCGGTAGGAGCTGCGCCTGCAGCAGGCCGTCCACGACCGGCGCATCGGCGCGCGCCTTAACCTTGTCGATAACGCCCATAAATCATTTCCCCGTTTGTATCCCGCGCATCCCTGCGGATGTGCGGACTCCGGTCAAGTGGAGAATGGTTAACGACTATGGCCGCCAAATCGTTAACAAAACGGAACATTTTGGGAAGCTGCCCAGATATTGAGTCGGCACGAGTCAGCAGACTCAATGGATGGGGTGTGGCGCGAAAGACTCGGAGGGCGATTTTTTCGCTTAAAGTTTCGCGGTACCGCCTCTAAAATTCGCTCTTTCGCGAATTTTCAAACCGACTCTTAAAAATCGAGCCAGGCCTGCGCAACCGGCGCGAAGCTGCGCCGATGCAATGGCGAGGGGCCATATTGGCGCAGCGCATCGAGGTGAGTGCGCGATCCATAGCCCTTGTTCGAATGCCAGCCATAATGCGGATGCGATTCGGCATGGGCGATCATGATCGTGTCGCGGGTGTGCTTGGCGATGATCGACGCCGCGGCGATCGACAGCGAGATCGCATCGCCCGACACGATCGCGGTTGCGGGATGGTCCCAGCGCGGCAGGCGATTGCCGTCGACCAGCACATGACCGGGCGTGCAGCCCCCATCCCTGATCAGCGCCTCGACCGCCAGGGTCATCGCCTTCATCGTCGCCCAGAAGATGTTGAGCGTGTCGATCTCATCGGCCTCGACGATCCCGATGCCGACCGTCGCGCAGTCGCGCAGCCGGTCGTGCAACCGCGTGCGTTCGGCGGCGGAGAGTTTCTTCGAATCATCGATTCCGCGCGGCACGCCCTTTGCGGGCAGGATCACCGCCGCTGCGACCACCGGCCCGGCGAGCGGCCCGCGCCCGGCCTCATCGACCCCGACCACGGGGGCGAGGCAGAGTTTCTCGTGCCTGAGGCTGGGTTTGACATTGGCGCGAGTCACTGGAAATCCGTCACGAATTGCTGTCCCATCGGGCCATGACCATGGCCGAGACCCGGCGCCAGTTCCAGTGCGCGGCGGACAAAGCGGATCGCCCGATCGACCGCATCGGCAAGCGTCATGCCCTGGCCCAGCCCCGTCGCGATGGCGCTGGACAAGGTGCAGCCAGTGCCGTGGCTGCTGGTCGTGTGTAGTCGAGGCGCGCGCCAGTTCTGAACCGAGCCATCGGCATGAATGAGGCGGTCTTCAATCTCTTCGCCATCTGCATGACCACCCTTCACCAGCAATGCGGTGCCGATGTGATTGACGAGTGCCCTCTCCTCCGTTCGCGCTGAGCTTGTCGAAGCACCGTTTTTTTCTCCCGCGTCGGACGGAAGGAAGAACGGCCCTTCGACAAGCTCAGGGCGAACGGAGGGGAGGGTCGCGCTGAGCACCGCCAGCTCCGGCAAATTGGGCGTGGTGACCGTCGCGACCCGCATCAGCCGCCCGAACGCGGCGATCGTATCGTCATCGGCCAGCACCGAACCACTGGTCGCGACCATCACCGGATCGAACACGATCGGCAGGGCGAGTTGCTCCAGCCGATCCGCCACCGCATGCGCGGTCTCGGCCGATCCGATCATGCCGATCTTCACCGCATCGATGCCGATGTCGCTCACCACCGAGTTGATCTGCGCGACGACCATTTCGGTCGGCACGCGGTGCACGCCCTGCACCCCGAGCGTGTTCTGCGCGGTGATCGCGGTGATCGCGGTCATGGCGTGGCCGCCCAGCATCGTCACCGTCTTGATGTCGGCCTGAATGCCCGCGCCGCCGCCCGAATCCGAGCCGGCGATGATCAGAATGCGCGCGGTCATGCCGCGCCTTTATGGATCCGCACGGTCGAGGCGGGATGGCGTTCGAGCCGCTTGCCGGTGCGGGTCGGCCGGTCGATCAGCTCGCCGCCGCAATTGGGACAGACATCGTCCATCGCCTCGGTACAGGGCGCGCAGAAGGTGCATTCGAACGAGCAGATGAACGCACCGGGTGCGTCAGCGGGAAGATCGACGCCGCAGCGTTCGCAATCGGGGCGCATTTCAAGCATCGTCGTCATTCCTTCTCCCCTCCCGCTTGCGAGTGGCACAATCCCCTTCGGCCGGGATTGCTCCCAGCAATCCCGAGAATATGCCGGGGGCATATTCTACCGCACGGGAGTGCGCCACTCGCAAGCGGGAGGGGAAATTCAACCCGCCGCTACCCGCACTGCGTCGCAGATCCGGTCGACCAGTCGCGTCACCTGATCGGAATCGTCGCCTTCGGCCATCACGCGGATCACTGGCTCAGTGCCCGACGGGCGGATCACCAGCCGGCCCTGGCCGGCCAGTTCCGCCTCGGCTTCGGCGATCACGGCCTTGACGCTTGCGTCCTGGAGCGGCTTGCCGCCCTTGAAGCGGACATTCTTGAGCAATTGCGGCACCGGATCGAAGCGGTGCAGGAACTCGCTCGCCGGTGCGGCGGCCCAGACCAGTTCGGCCAGGACCTGCAATGCCGCGACCAGCCCGTCGCCGGTGGTGGCATAATCGCTGAGGATAATGTGCCCGGATTGTTCGCCGCCAACATTATAGCCCTGCGCGCGCATTGCCTCGAGCACTTGCCGGTCGCCGACCCCGGTGCGGATCAGGCCGATGCCCTGCGCCGAAAGATGCCGTTCGAGCCCGAGGTTCGACATCACCGTCGCGACCAGCCCGCCATTTTTCAGCCGCCCCGCGCGCGCATAGCCGCTGGCGATCGTCGCCATCAGCTGATCGCCGTCGACGACATGGCCGAGTTCATCGACCACGATCAGCCGGTCGGCATCGCCGTCAAGCGCAATGCCGAGCTGCGCGCCCGACGCGACCACCGTCTCACACAGCAAATCGGGCGCTGTCGATCCGACGCCGTCATTGATGTTCTTGCCGTTCGGGCTGACCCCGATCGCAATCACATCGGCGCCGAGTTCCCACAAAGCGGACGGCGCGACCTGATAGCCGGCGCCATTGGCGCAATCGACGACGATGCGCATGCCGTCGAGCCGAAGGCTTTCCGGAAAGGTCGATTTGGCGAAATGGATGTAGCGGCCCTTGGCGTCGTCAACGCGTCGCGCGCGGCCGATATCTGGCCCGGCCACGAGCGGGATATCGCCGTCGATCAGCGCCTCGATCGCCAGCTCATCCTCATCGCTGAGCTTATAGCCGTCGGGGCCGAACAGCTTGATGCCGTTATCGGCGTAAGGGTTGTGGCTGGCCGAGATCATCACGCCCAGATCGGCACGCATCGAATGCGTCAGCATCGCGACCGCCGGGGTCGGCATCGGCCCAAGCAGCACCACATCCATGCCGACACTGGTGAAGCCCGCGACCATTGCCGATTCGAGCATATAGCCGGACAGGCGCGTGTCCTTGCCGATCACCACGCGGTGCCGGTGGTCGCCGCGCTGGAAGTGTGCGCCCGCCGCCATGCCGACCTTCATGGCCATCGCCGCGGTCATCGGATGGGCATTGGTCGCACCGCGAATGCCATCGGTGCCGAAATATTTTCTTGCCATTCCGCGCAATCCCATTCGCTATGCGTCCCGGCTCTGTACTGCCCCGGGCCCTGTACTGCTATTGTCCGTCATTCCAGCCTTATCGCCATATCGAAGGATCAGCATGTCGCAAGCCACTCGTATTCTGCTGGCGCTGATCGCCGGGCTCGTGATCGGCATCGCCGCCGCTTCCGTCTCGGCCGACTGGGCGCTGGCGGCGACCAAGATCACTCAGCCGATCGGATCAGCCTGGCTGCACGGATTGCAGATGGTGATCGTGCCGCTGATCGTCGGGCTGCTGGTGACCGGCGTCGGCGCGACCGCCGATGCGGCGCGCGCCGGGCGGATCGCGGGGCGATCGGTGGTGATGTTCGTCATCCTGTTGTGGAGCGCGACCCTGATGTCGGCGCTGCTCGTGCCGCTGCTGCTCAAGCTGTGGCCGCTGCCGGCGGCCTGGGCCGAGGCGCTGCGCACCTCGCTCAGCCATGCGGCGACGCCGGCCGGCACGGTGCCGAACCTCGGCGCGTTCTTCGATACGGTGGTGCCGACCAATGTCGTGACCGCCGCGGCGGCCGATGCGTTCCTGCCGCTGACCGTGTTTGCGATCACCTTCGCCTTTGCCATCACTCGCCTGCCGCCCGAGCCGCGTGCGCTGCTCACCGGATTCTTCCAGGCAATCGTTGACACGATGCTGGTGATCATCACCTGGGTGCTGAAGCTCGCGCCGATCGGCATTTTCGCGCTGGCGTACGGCGTCGGCGCGCAGACCGGCGCGGCCGCGTTCGGCGCATTGCTCCATTATATCGTCACCGTCTCGGCGATCGGGCTGGTCGTGCTGCTCGCCGCCTATCCGGTCGCGGCGATCTTCGGGCGCGTCGGCATCTTGCGCTTCGCCCGCGCGGTCGCCCCGGCCCAGGCGGTCGCGATCAGCACGCAATCCTCGCTCGCCTCCTTGCCCGCGATGCTCAAGGCAAGCGCCGAACTCGGCGCGCCCGCGACCAGCGCCGGCATCACTCTGCCGATCGCGGTGGCGATTTTCCGCGCGACCAGCCCGGCGATGAACCTCGCGGTCGCACTCTATGTCGCACATCTGCTCGGCATGCCGATCGGACCCGGCGCACTGGCCGCGGGCGTCGCGACCGCCGCCATCACCACCATGGGGTCGGTATCGCTGCCCGGTACGATCAGTTTCTTCGCCTCGGTCGCGCCGGTCGCGGTGGCGATGGGGGTACCGATCGAAGCTTTGGGGCTGCTCGTCGCAGTCGAGACGATTCCCGACCTGTTTCGCACTGTCGGCAACGTGACGATGGATGTCGCCGTCACCATATCCGTCGCGCGCGCCGATGGCGGCGCGGCCGAGCCGGACGTGGAGATCGTCACATGAAATACCGCACCCTTGGACAGGCTTTGAAGGTTTCCGCGATCGGCGTCGGCTGTATGCCGATGATTCGCGAAGGGAACATCAATTACGGCAATGCCGACGATGATGAATCGACCCGCACCATTCATGCAGCGATCGACCTTGGCATTACCTTTTTCGACACCGCACAGGTCTATGGCCCATTCGCCAATGAATCGCTGCTCGGCACAGCGATCAAGGGCAAGCGCGACGGGCTGATCATCGCCACCAAATTCGGCTTCCGTTTCTCCGGCAACGACATCACCGGCGTCGATGGCAGCCCGGCCAATGCGCGCGAGGCATGCGAAGGGTCGCTCAAGCGGCTCGGCATCGACACGATCGACCTGTTCTACCAGCACCGCGTCGACCCCAATGTGCCGATCGAGGAAACGGTCGGCGGGATGGCCGAGCTGGTGAAGGAAGGAAAGGTCCGCCATCTCGGCCTGTCAGAGGCCGGGCCGGAAACAATCCGCCGCGCCGCGAAAGTCCATCCGATCGCGGCACTGCAAAGCGAATATTCAATCTGGGAACGCGATGTGGAGGACGACATCCTGCCCGCGTGCCGCGAGAACGGCATCGGTTTCGTGCCGTACAGCCCTCTTGGCCGCGGCTTCCTGGCTGGCGGCATCCGCAGCCTTGACGATCTTGCCGCCGATGACTGGCGCCGCAACGATCCGCGCTATTCGCCCGAGAACATGCCCGCCAATCTCGCGATCGTCGATGCGGTGGCGGCGGTGGCCGAGACTCACGGCGTGTCGAATGCGCAGATTGCGCTCGCCTGGCTGCTCGCCCAGGGCGAGGACATTGTGCCGATCCCCGGCTTCAAGCGCCGCACGACAATGACCGACAGCGCCGGCGCGGCAGATGTGGTGCTGAGCGCCGACGATCTGGCGGCGCTCGATGCGGCCGCACCGCGTGGCGCCACGGCGGGCCCGCGCTATGCCGAGCGCGGAATGCGGATGGTACGGCTGTAAGACGCTGTTCCTCCCCGGCACGGGGAGGAACTAACCTAGATCCAGCGCCAGATCCCCGCCGCCCATCCGGCAAGCGGGAGATGCGCCCAGGTTGCGGCCAGCCACAGCACCACGCCGCCGGCAAGATCATGCGGCCGGAACCCGCCGAACCGGGCGCGTCCCGCGGCAATCGCGGCGAACGGCCAATAGCTCGTCTTCGCCTCCCACGCCCGCCAGCGTTCCGGCTGGAGCGCCTCTTTCTTGCGATCCTGCAGCGCCGCGCCGACCAGCGCAAGGACGATCACCGCGCCCGACAGGATGATGTTCGACGGCAGCGGAAACACCGCGATATGGCTCGCCCCCCACAGGGCGAAGGCCCACATCATCGGGTGCCGCGTGATCGAAAACACCCCGCGCGCCTCACCCGGCACATCACCCGGCGTACCGGGATTGGGCAGTGCAGGGTTGCCGATCAGCGACCCGAGCAGCAGCACGCTGGCGATCAGCATCACCAATGTCACCACCGCCCAGAGCGCGTCGCCGACCGGCCATAACGGCGCTTCCGGTCCGGCCGCACGATAGGCCAAGGCCAGCCAGCCAAGCGTCACCGCCGCGACCAGCACGTAAAGGCCCAGGAACGGCCGCTCTCCGATCCGCGCGACGATCGGCCGCCTGAGCGGATGCGACAGCAGGAAATGCGAACCGACGAATGCGGCCGCCGCCGCGAGGACCATCTCCGTGCCGTCCATCTGTCTTCTCCCGGTTATTTGACCCCGTGCATCCATTTCTTGAGCGGCCAGGACAGTATGAGCAGCAGCACGCCGAGGCCGATCGCCCATTCCGAAATCCAGGTAAAGACGTCGCTATAGGTACCGAGGCTGACTCGCAGATTGGTCACCTGGCCACCGACCGTTTCGACACTGGCGATCTGCGCGATCAGGCCCGCGACATATTGCGCGACCGAGATCGACAGGAACCACACGCCCATCATCAGCCCGACAACGCGCGCGATCGACAATTTGGTCACCATGCTGAGGCCAACCGGGGAGATGCACAGTTCGGCAAAGCTGTGGATGAAATACAGGCCCGCCAGCCACCACATCGCGACCTTGAAATCAGGCCCGACGAACGACGTGCCCCAGACGAGGAACAGGAAGCCGAGCCCGACGCTGACCAGCGCGATGCCGAATTTGACCGGGATCGACGGCTCGATCCCCTTCGCCGCCAGCCGCGTCCAGATGAAGCTCATGATCGGCGCCAGGGTGACGATGAAAAAGGCATTGAAAAACTGGGTCTGGCCGGCCGAGATCGGAATGCCGAGCAGCGACAGCTCGGTATTGCGGTCAGCGAACAGGGTCAGCGA
Organism: Sphingomonas sp.; assembly: GCF_050725575.1. Classification (GTDB taxonomy): domain Bacteria; phylum Pseudomonadota; class Alphaproteobacteria; order Sphingomonadales; family Sphingomonadaceae; genus Sphingomonas. The sequence continues at coordinate 9,549 of NZ_JBOHHW010000061.1, forward strand.
AGACCCCGCCTGTTCGAACAGTGTCCAGAAGACGACGTTGAAGATGATCAGCACCATCGCGGCGAGCATCATCTGGAATTCCTGCTTCGACCCCTTGATGAATGACCAGATCAGGATGCCGGGCACCGAGATCAGGAAGGTACCGAACAGCAATTTGCCCATCAGCGAGAGCGAGGCGATATAGCCGATAATGCCCGAACCGGGCTCGGGCGGGGCCATGTTCATCAGGTTGACGAACAGCAGATAGAAAGCGGGAATGCCGAGCAGCGCGAGCGCGTAGATGCCCATCGCCCGGTCCGGCCCTTCACGCACCGGCGGCTCGCCGTAACCGGCAAGCTTGCCGCCATCGAACTGAATCAGGGTCCAGGAGAATGCCATGCCGATTGCGGCCAGGCCAAAGCCCGCCCACCAGCCGACCGCATCGGCCAGGAACGGGCACAGGATCTGCGACCCGAGCGAGCCGAGATTGATGCCCATATAGAAGATGGTGAAGCCCGAATCGCGTCGTCGGTCGCCCTGCGCGTATAGCTCGCCGACCATGGTCGAGATATTGGGTTTGAAGAAGCCGTTGCCGACCGACACCATCGACAGTGCGACCAGCATCAGCGCGAGATAGAAGGGGCTGCGATCGGCGTCGGATTCGAACCCGCCCTTGGCGATGGTGCGCGTCGCGACACCGTTTTGGTCGAGCAGCGCGACGCTGCCGTCGTCATTGCCCTTGATCTGCAATTTCCGCGAGCCGTCGATGATGTAGCGCGTCTCGCCCGCGTCCGATGCCGCGATCTGCACCTCGTAACGCTGCCCGTCGATCTTGGCGTAAGGGGTGGCAGTCTGACCACCGAAGCAGAGCGTGAAATAGCCCAGCGACATCAGGATCGCGCCGAATTTCACCGCGCGCTTCGACCCGAGATATTGATCGGCGAGATAGCCGCCGACCAGGGGGGTCAAATAGACCAGCGCGGTATAGCCGCCATACAGGCCGGTTGCCGCACGATCGCCGAACACGAAATGCTTGGTCAGATAGAGTGTCAGCAGCGCGCGCATGCCGTAATAACCGAACCGCTCCCACATTTCGGTGGTGAACAGCCGCGCGAGCTGCGGCGGATGGCCGAACCAGGTCTTGGCTTCGGCCGGATTGACGTGGCTGATATCCGGCTCGCGCGGGGTGTCCGCGGTCGGGGTGTCCACCATTTTTGTTCAGCTCCCTGAATGCCTTGGCGCCGTCAAACGCGGCGCTCCTTATGGCGCGGGACACTAGCGGCTATCGCAGGGGTGTAAATATCCGGGTTGGCGGCGGAGGCGGGGAGTATTCAGCACGAGCAGCGGAGAAATATGCACCCGTTCGGCCGTTGCGCTGCGGTGCAGCACTGCCTACCTGCGCTTCATGTTCAACGACCTCTCCACTCCCCTCGCCTATCTCGCCACACGCCGCTCGGGCAAACCCCGCGACCTGGTAGCGCCCGGCCCGGACGCCGCGCAGCTCGAGACGATATTGCAGATTGCCGGGCGGGTGCCCGATCATGGCAAGCTTGCCCCCTGGCGCTTCGTCATCGTGCCCGCTGAGGCGCGCGACCGCTTTGCCGCGATGCTGCTCGACGCGTACCGGCAGGAACGCCCCCAGGCCGCGCGGCTCGAGATCGAAGCGGTCGAAAGCTTCGCGCGCCAGGCCCCGACGCTGGTCGTCGCACTGTTCAGCCCGCGGACCGAAAGCCATATTCCGCAATGGGAACAGGAACTCTCGGTCGGGGCGGCCTGCATGAACCTGCTCCACGGTGCGCATGCGATGGGCTTTGCCGGCGGCTGGCTGACCGGCTGGGCGACCTATTCCGATATCGTACGCGATTCGTTCGGCGCGGCCCCGGAACGGATTGCCGGTTTCATCTTTCTCGGCACGCCATCCCGGGAATTAGAAGAACGTCCGCGCCCCGATTTGCGCACAATTGTTACAGAGTGGAGTGTTTAAATGACTGGACTAAACAGCCAATTGCTGTATTAGGGCAGCATGACAGCGCTTAATTCCGAAGACAGTCCGGTTTATATCAAGCTGCGTGCCACCATCTCGGCAGCGATCCTGCGCGGCGACTTCCGCGCCGGCGACCAGCTTCCCTCGGTTCGCGCGCTGGCGGCCGAACATGGCGCCAATCCGCTGACCGTCGCCAAGGCCTATCAGAGCTTCCAGGACGATGGCTATGTCGAGGTGCGCCGCGGCGTCGGCATGTTCGTACTGGCCGGCGCGGCGGAAAAACTGCGCATCGCCGAGCGCGAGCATTTTCTGCAGACCAGCTGGCCGCGCATCCGCGACCACATCACGCTGCTCGGGCTGGACGCCAGCGACCTGCTGGAACGCGAACGCGCCTGAGCCACGACTCGGGGGTTTTTCGGGCCCCGATCCCTTGCCGTCATCGAACCGTCATCCGATTGTCCTAGCGCGCTCCCGAGCCGCCGGGTAATTGCTGTCGTCCGATGCGCAGGAGAAAGATTATGGCCGTCGCCCGATCGTCAAAGAACCCCTCCAATAATGGGGCCGTCCGCGCCGCGGTTCATCGCCATGACCATCTGTCGAAGCAGGGACTGCTCGAACGCGCCTTCACCTTCGCCTTTCGGGGCCTGGTCTATGCGCAGATCTGGGAAGACCCGGAAGTCGATATGGAGGCGCTGGCGATCCAGCCCGACAATCATGTCGTCACCATCGCCTCGGGCGGCTGCAACGTGCTGTCCTATCTCACTGCCAATCCGCGCGCGATCACGGCGGTCGATCTCAACACCGCGCATATCGCGCTTAACCGGCTGAAGCTGGTCGCGGCGCGCCAGTTGCCCGATTACGAAGCATTCCACCGTTTCTTCGCCCGCGCCGACAGCCAGGCCAATGTGCTGGCCTATCGCAGCGCGATCCGCCCGCATCTCGATGAGACGACGCGGCGCTATTGGGAAGGGCGCGACCTGATCGGCCGCCGCCGCATCGGCGGCTTTGCCAAGGGCGTGTACAAGCGCGGGCTGCTGGGCAATTTCATCGGCGCGGCGCATTTGCTTGCCCGGCTCGGGGGGCTCAACCCGAAGATCCTGCTCAAGGCGCAGTCGATCGAGGAACAGCGCGAGATTTTCGACCGCGACTTCGCGCCGATGTTCGACAAGGGCTTCATCAAATGGCTGACCGACCAGCCCGCTTCTTTGTTCGGCCTGGGCATTCCGCCGGCGCAATATGAAGCGCTGGCCGGCGACGAGAAGATGGCCGTGGTGCTGCGCGAGCGGCTCGAAAAGCTCGCCTGCGATTTCGACATCAAGGACAATTATTTCGCCTGGCAGGCGTTCGGCCGCGGTTATGGCGAGGGGCCGAGCGCATCGCTGCCGCCCTATCTGCAACAGGCGCATTATGACGAGATCGTCGACCGCGTCGACCGCATCGAAGTGCGTCACACCAATTTCACCGATTATCTGCGCGGCCGGCCCGATGGCTCGCTCGACCGCTACATCTTGCTCGACGCGCAGGACTGGATGACCGACGAGCAGCTCACTGATTTGTGGACCGAGATCACCCGCACCGCGAAACCCGATGCGCGCGTCCTGTTCCGCACCGCCGGCGCGCCGACCATCCTGCCCGGCCGCGTGCCCGACGCGATCCTGTCGCGCTGGGCATATCGCGCGGAAGAGTCGTTGGATTATACCAAGCGCGACCGGTCATCGATCTATGGCGGCGTACATCTCTATGTCCTGGACGCTGCCGCCTGAGATGGATTCGAATCATGCCGGGCATATGGATGCGATCTATCGGACGCAGCGCCATTTCTACGACCTGACGCGCAAATATTACCTGCTCGGCCGCGACCGGCTGATCCGCCGGCTCGATCCGCCCAAAGGGGGCAGCGTGATCGAGATCGGCTGCGGCACCGGCCGCAACCTGATCGCAGCGGCAAAGGCCTGGCCCGAAGCGCGCTTCTACGGCATCGATATTTCCGAAGCGATGCTGGAGACGGCGCGGGCCAAGGTCGCCAGGGCCGGGCTGACCGAGCGCATCACTCTGGCGCAGGGCGACGCGACCGCGTTCGACGCGCAATCCCTGTTCGGCGTCGCGGTGTTCGACCGGGTGTTCCAGAGCTATACGCTGTCGATGATCCCCGACTGGCGCGGCGCGCTGCGCGAGGGTGCGGGCAAGCTTGCGCCCGGCGGGCGGCTCGACCTGGTCGATTTCGGGCAGCAGGAGAAATTGCCCCGCGTCTGGCGTGCCTTTCTCTATTCGTGGCTGAGGAAGTTCGACGTCTCGCCGCGCGCGGATATGAAGGCAGCGATCGACGAGGTCGCGGGTGGCATTGGCGCACGAGGCGAATTCATATCGCTCTATCGCGGCTATGCCTGGGCAGGGTCGATCGGGCAGGCCGGGTCCTGACGGCGGCGGCTCGTCCAACGAGATCAGCGCTCTGCGCTCAAGGCGCGCCAGCGCCCTTCCCCTGAGCGGTCGGCAGTGCCTCGAACGACAACACAACGGCTCCCCCCTCATGGCTGAGCGTCAACAGGCTGTAGAATTTTCCCGCAGCCTTTGCGGCAGCAAAATCCTTGCCGCTCAACGTTGATCCATCCCGCCACCGACCATTCTCGCGCAGCGCAAAGAAATTCGCCGAGGTTCCGAAATGGAGTGCGGGGCCAAAGCCAAGCATCGCCTGGAGATCCGAAGCGAGATCGGGCTGGGCGGTCGCGACTGAAATGCCGCAGGTGACAAATCGCACGCCCGGTACGTTGGTATCGCGTGCGTTCAACGTCAATGTCGCCGTCCCGACCACCTTGAACCGGTCCGCGGTGACATCGAAATCCTTTGGCTTGCCCGGGCCGCTGCGTTGCCACCCGTCCTGGTCGGCGCGCGCCAACACCGCCTGTGACGCGCTGCCGGGCACACAAAGCTGGTCGTAAGCCGTGATCATTATCTTATCGGTCGCAGGAGCGGTCACCGCCGCCAGGACAGCCATCAGGATCATCACCTGACTCCATTCATCAAGGCTTCCCGGCCCGCGCAAATTACTGCGTTTCTGCAGGGCCGTAAAGAATGTCCGACATGCGCCGGGCTTTCTCTCAGGTCCATATCAGGAGTGTATGGATCGCGACCGAAACGGAATTTGACTTCGATTGCCGTGATTGATGAGGCGTAAGGCACAGCAGGGGGAGCTCAATCCATGTCAGACCAGCCCGTCGATCCATTGCCCCAAGCGAAGAGCGATCCGCGCAAGCCGTGGGTCAGCCCGACGATCATCACCCCCAATGTCGAGCTTGCGACCTGCAAGGTCTATTACAACCGCGAAGTGAGCAACAGCATCAACATCATCGGTCCGTCCTAGGCCTTAGTGAAAATCGCGCGACTTGGGGATGATCCGCACGTCGCGCGGATGGCGGTGGCGCCCTGCCCCCGGATGACTTGGCGGCTGCGGATGTTCGAACACATCGGCGCGCGACAATTGCGGCTTCGCTTCATCGGTATCGGACAGCCGGTCGAGCAGGTCGGTCCAGTCATGGATGCGGTCCGCCATCAGATGGACCACTCCTTCGGGACTTTTCTGCAGCTCACCCTCGACCATCATCAACCGCGCCGCCATCACCTCGCGCCGGAAGCGTTCGAACATCCGCGCCCAGAGCACGATATTGGTGATGCCGGTTTCGTCCTCGATCGTGACGAAGATCGCATTGCCTTTGCCCGGGCGCTGGCGGACCAGCACGATCCCCGCGGTCTTCACGCGGCGGCCATTTTTGGTCGCCGATGTCGCGGCGCAGCTGAGCACGCCCCGGGCGGTGAAGACCGGGCGCAGGAAGTGCATCGGATGCGCCTTCAGCGACAGGCGCGTCATCTGATAATCGGCGACGACATGCTCCGCGCCGGTCATTTCGGGCAGCGCCATGTCTTCTTCCACGCCCAGTTCCGCCGCACGCGCCGCCGCGAACAGCGGCAAGGCGGCGGACGGCGTGCGCCGCGCATCCCAGAGCGCATCGCGCCGGTCGAGCCCGATCGACCGGAACGCATCGGCATCGGCAAGCAGGCGCAGCGCGCGCTCTGGCAGGCCGGCGCGGCGCGCAAGCGTCTCGATCGAGGCGAAGGCGCCGCCCTCGCTCCGGGCTCTGGCCAGATCATCGGCCCATTCCTGCTTGAACCCGGTAATCTGACGCATACCCAGACGCAGGGCGAAGGGGTGCGCGGCCGCTCTATCCGCAAGCTCCAGGCTATTGTCCCATCCACTCGCATTCACATCGACCGCGCGCGCCTCGACACCATGCTCGATCGCATCGCGCACAATCTGTGCCGGCGCATAGAATCCCATTGGCTGCGAATTGAGCAAAGCGCAGGCGAACACCGCCGGATGATGGCATTTGATCCACGACGAGACATAGACCAGTCGTGCGAAGGACAGCGCATGGCTTTCGGGAAAGCCGTAGCTGCCGAACCCCTCGATCTGCTTGTAGCAGCGCTCGGCAAAGTCGCGTTCGTAACCGCGCCCGACCATGCCATCGACCAGCTTGGCGTGAAAATTATGGATCGTGCCGAGGTTGCGGAACGTCGCCATGGCGCGGCGCAGCTGGTTCGCCTCCGACGGGGTAAAGGCGGCAGCGGTGATCGCCAGCTTCATCGCCTGTTCCTGGAACAGCGGCACGCCGTAAGTCTTGCCGAGCAGGGTTCTGAGCTCGTCCGGATCGTGCGGCCGCGCGGGCGACGGATAATCGACCTTCTCGACCCCGCTGCGCCGGCGCAGATAGGGATGAACCATATCGCCTTCGATCGGGCCGGGCCGGACGATCGCGACCTGAACCGTCAGATCATAGAGATTGCGCGGTTTCAGGCGCGGCAGCATGTTGATCTGCGCGCGGCTCTCGACCTGGAACACGCCGATGCTGTCGCCCTTGCACAGCATGTCATAGACGGCCTCATCGCCGGTCTCGATATCGACCTCAAGCGTATGATCGCCCAGGCCGTGGTCGCGCAGCAGGTCGAAGCTCTTGCGGATGCAGGTCAGCATGCCGAGCGCGAGGACATCGACCTTCATCAGGCCGAGCGCGTCGATATCGTCCTTGTCCCATTCGATGAAGCTGCGATCCGCCATGGCCGCATGATGCAGCGGCACCGTCTCGTCGAGCCGGTTCTCGGTCAGCACGAAGCCGCCGACATGCTGCGACAGATGACGCGGAAACGGCGCAGCAAGGATCTGGTCCATGATGAAGCGCAGCCGCACGATCTCGGGATTGGCGAGGTCGAAGCCGGCCTCTTCGATCCGTCGTCCCTCCATATCGCCCAAATAGCTGCCCCAGACATTGCTCGCCATCCGCTCCGGGATATCCTGGCTCATTCCCAGCGCCTTGGCGACCTCGCGCACCGTGCTGCGCGAACGGTAATGCGCCACCGTCGCAGCGATGCCGGCGCGGTGCCGGCCGTAGCGCCTGTAGATGTGCTGCATCACCTCTTCGCGCCGTTCATGTTCGAAATCGACATCGATATCGGGCGGCTCGCCACGTTCCTCCGACACAAAACGTGAAAAGAGCAAGTCATGCTGCATCGGATCGATCGAGGTCACGCCGAGCAGGAAGCAGACGGTGGAATTGGCCGCGGAACCGCGCCCCTGGCACAGGATCGGCGGTTTCTGCGCACGGGCGAACCGCACCAGATCATAGACGGTCAGGAAATAATAGGCGTAGTTGCGCTCGCGGATCAGGGTGAATTCCTCGATCAGCGAAGCGAGCACCTTGTCCGGCACCCGACCGTAACGCTCGATCGCCGCCTGCCATGCGACATGTTCGAGCCAGGCCTGCGCTTCCCAGCCTTCGGGTACCGGTTCGTGCGGATATTCGTAGCGCAGCTGGCCGAGACCGAAATCGATGCGCGATAGCAGGACCTGGGTCTGGGCGACGGCATCGGGGCAATCGCGGAACAGCCGCGCCATCTCGTCGGGGTTTTTCAGATGGCGCTCGGCATTGGCCTCCAGCTTTTTGCCCGCTGCGGCGATCGTGGTGCCCTGGCGGATACAGGTGAGCACATCGTGCAGCGGTCGCTGCTCGGGCCTGGCATAGAGCGCGTCGTTGGTGGCGATCAACGGCACACCGGCGCCGCGCGCTGTCGCCTGCAATTTGCTCAATGTGCGGCCGTCACGCCCCCCGCGCGGCATTGCTGCCCCCAGCCAGACCCGGTCCGGCGCGGCGCGCGACAGGCTGGCGAGCACGTCCCCGACATCCTCGGGCGGTGAGGTGACGAGGCGCAGCAAAGGTTTGGGCGGATCGCTCGCGTCGTCGAAATTATACTTCACGGGCTCACGGTGCGCCTCTTCCTCCTGTGCGGTGGAATAGGGTAACACGATCAGCAGCAGGTCCTGGCTATAGTCGAGCAGGTCATCGAATTTGAGGATGCAGTCGCCCTTCACCGCGCGCAGATTGCCGACCGTCAGCAAGCGGGTGAGTCGCCCCCAGCCATAGCGGGTCGCGGGATAGGCAACGATGTCCGGGGTGCCGTCGGTAAACACCAGCCGTGCACCGACCACGAGCTTCAGGTCGATTTCGCAGCTGGCTGATTCCTCGGGCGTCAGCACCTCCGGCTCGCCTTTGGCCTTCTTGTCGGCGAGCCATGCGGCGCGTGCCTTGTCCGGTGCTTCCTTAAGCGCGACAAAGGCGCGCACCACGCCGGCCACGGTGTTGCGGTCAGCAATGCCGATGCCGGTCATGCCGAGCTTGTGGGCCTGCTCGACAAAGTCCGACGGGTGCGACGCGCCGCGCAGGAAGGAGTAATTGGTCGCTGCGACCAGTTCGGCAAACTGAGTCATGGGGTGAGGTCATGCTTCTCTTCTCCCCTCCCTGGAAGGGAGGGGAGTGGATGCGGTTCCATCACGCGAACAGCCCGTGCACATACCAGCCCGGATCGCCTTTCTCGCTGCCGTACAGACCGTGCCGGAACACCCAGAAACGCCGTCCGCGCGCATCCTCGATGCGGTAATAGTCGCGCGTCAGGCCATTGCCGGAATCGCGTTTCCACCATTCGGCGGCGATGCGTTCCGGGCCCTCGAAGCGAGTCACTTCATGCAGAGTACGTCGCCAGCGGAACTGGCGTGGCGGACCGTCGGGGACTTCGGCGGTGACCTGAATCAGCTGGGGCGGGTCGAACAGGTGTAAAGGCCGCAGCGGCGGCTCGCCCGCTTCTGGCTGCGGCCAGCTTTCCGGCGTCGCCGCTTCGACCGCGGGCAGCGCCAGCACTGCCTGTTCGGGGATATGCGTGTCGCGCGGAGTCAGCCGGCGGAAGCGGCCGCGCCCCATGCGCACGCTCAGCCGGTCGATCAGCGCGGCGAGCTCGCCCGCCGCGACCTCACCGCCCTCGAGCAGCAATTGCGTCGGCGCAAGCGGAGCGAGCACGGGCACCGCCAGCCGGATCAGGTCGAAGCCGAAGCCGGGGTCGAGCGGGTCGGCCAGGCTGTCGAGCCGTTCGTCGAACAGCCGCATCACAATCACCGGATCGCGCACCGCCAGGCTGGTCTCGACCGCGAGATCAATCGCGATCCCGTCGCTGCGGAAGAAGCGTGCGGCGAAGCGGCGGCCGCCGAGATGGCGTTCCTCCATCGTCTCGGCCGCTTCCGCGATCAGTTCGCCGAGGATCGCCAGCGCATGCTCGGTACGGGCGATCGGCTCGGCCAGGCGGCGCTCGACCAGCAGGGCCGGCGGCACGCGGCGCGGCGTGATGCGGCTGTCCGATTTGCCGAGCAAGCGCGCGAGCAATGCCGTCACATCCTCGCCGAACCGGGTCGAGAGCGGCGCGGTGGGGCGGCCGGCCAGATCGGCGATGGTCTTCAGCCCCGCACGCCGCAGTGCCAGCTCGGTCTCCTCGTCCAGGTCCAAAGCGGCGATCGGCAAGCGGCGCACCGCCGCCTGCTCGTCGGTTGCGGGCATGGTCTGGTAGCGGGCGAGTGCTTGTGCCGCCTCTGGCGTGCCGGCGATCGCATGGCGCAGCTTCATACCATAGGCGCTCAGCCGCGCCTCGATATCGGCAGCGAGTGCTGCTTCATCGGCGAAACCCTGGCCGCAGCCGGTGATGTCGAGCGTCAGCCCGTCGGGCGGCTCGACCGCGACCAGCGGCGTGTAGCGGTCGCAGCCATCGGCGATGCGGTCAAGCAAGGCGAGATCGGCGGCCGGATCATGATCGACCACGGCAAGCTCGGGCACGCGCGCCCGTGCATCGGCCAGCGTTAGTCCCGGCCCGAGCCCCAGTGCTTGCGCGGCGGTATCGACCGCGACGATGCGCATCGCGCCGCGCTGCTTCTCGATGAATGCATATGGCGCATCATCCGGCGCGCCGGTGCGGGCGAGGCGGTTCGCCGGAAACAGCGGAAACCACAGCGCCAGATAGCGCCGGGCCTCGCGCGGCGCTTCTTTGGCCGGCGCCCGTCTGGTCGCGGAAGATAGCCTGGTCACGATCCCACTCCAAAATCCATCGCCCCCCGGCCCTCCCGCCGCGCTGACGCACCAATTCAACATCGAGCGCCGTGTGCCCCGGCGCATCCGCCTCGAGCGGCAGCGCGGCGACGCTGCGCACCCGCCAGCGGGTATGCGCCGCACTCGGCGCCTCCTCCGCGGCGACGCGCAACAGCAGGGCGGTCACGCCCGAACTCTCCGCCGCCACTGCAAGGCGCCGTGTCGCGGTGAGGTCGAGCGCACGCGGATTCTTCCATAATTCGACCACTGCCATCCCGACATCGGGACAGCGCACCACCTCCGCCGCGACGCGCAGCAGCGACAGCGCATCGGGCAGCACCCCGATCACCAGCCGCGTCGGATCGACCCCGAGATCGACCAGCCCCGGCGCATAAAGCCCGCCCCCGCCGCGCTGCGCCTCCCCTTCGCGCAGCCAGATGATCGTCGCATTCGACCCAGCCTCTGGCGGCACGACGCGCCGCGCGAGCATCGAGGCGAAACCTGCCGCGCTGCTCGCATCATCGGCCTCGCCGGCAATCACCTCATGCAACTGCCCGCGCGCCAATCCGCCTTCCAATCGCGCATCGATCCCGGCATGGCCGAGCGACGCGAGATTGGCCGATTCGACCGCCTGCACCCCCGCCATGGCGGCGATCCGCTGCCGAAGCGCGGTAAGGGGTGAGAGCGACTCGGCCATGATCGTTCCTGATATGTTCCATTATTGGGCGCGAGGGTAGGCTGAGTCAAGGCGGAACCCCTATTTCCTCCCCGGTACGGGGAGGAATAAGCTCAGGTCGGGTCGATGATGCCCATGCCGATCATGCGCAGCGCGGTCATGCTCGGCACGAAGAAATAATCCCCGCCGCGCGATTCGACCAGTTGCGGGATGTGGTCGCACAGGAAGGGCTGGCGCGCGGTCGCCGGGTCGGTGACGACCACCAGCTTGGCCTCCTCGTCGTGATTGCCGACGATCGGACAGGTGTCGCTGCCTGCGTTGAAATCGAGCCCGTACTGCATCCATTGCTGCTGGACGAATTCAAACTGGCGGAACAGGCTGCTGCAGATGGCGAGGAAGATGATGCCCTGTTCATTGGCGTCATCGGGCGCAGCGGGATCGACCTGGCCGTAAGGCAGGCCGCGGCGCAGGATGCGGCGGCGATTGACCAATGCCGATCCGTCCCAGCTCTTCGGATCGGGCGAGGTGAAGTTCGGGTCGAGCATGTCGCGCGGATTGGCGCGGCGCAGATGCGAGGTCACCGGACAGGTCGCCCCGGCCGGATCGGAGCGGTAATTGAAGTCGGTATATTTCAGCGCGAGCTGCGCCAGTTTCGGCTTGTCGCCGGCGGCATGAGCCGCGGCGAGCTCCGCCTTGAAGCGTTCCCAGTCGGCATGAGTCGGCGCCGCCATCAGCGGCACGCCGTCGCTCCACCGCCCGACCATCTTGGCCTTGACCGTCTCGCGCGCTTCCTCCGGATCGGCGATGTTGAATATCCGCGCGTACCGCTCGCCCGCCCGGTCGATATAGGCCGCGAAGCTGGCGACATTCTCGTGCAGCTTGCGATACGCCATGAACGTGCCGTTACGGCTGAACTCGATCGGCATCGCCGCGCCGGGAATCTCCTGCGCTTCGTCGACATAGCCAAGGAGGAATTCCCCCGGCGCAAGTGGCGCCCAGCTCTGGTCGGGCAGAATCTTGCCGCCGCCGATCATCCGCAACCGTTCCGCCTCGCCCGACAATTGCCCGGCGAACACCGGGTCGCCGAACCCGTCGGACAGGCCGAAATGTTCCTTGTTGGTCGGCCACAGCGCGCCATTATCCTCACGCAGCACCGCCGACATTTCCTGCCACAGCGCATCGTCCGGCCCGGTCCCGGGCAGCAGTACCACGCCGCCCCTCGAGTCGGCACAAAGCTGCTGCAACCAGCGTGTCTCCTCCTCCAGCTCGGCGATCGGCGTGCCGTCCGGGTTCATCCCGGCATTCATCGAGACAAGCAGATGGACGCGGTTCTTGCCTTCCGACTTGCGCCACACCGCGTCGCGCCGGTCGAGGAACGGATCATCGCCCAGGATCGAGGCACGCCGCTCCATCCCGTCGATGAACTCGTCGGGCATGGCGCGCAGCGTGCGGGTCGGCACCTCAAGCGCGGCGAGCCCGTAAAAGGTGAAGGCGATGTTGAGCGTGACCCGAGGTTTGATCAGCTGCACCTCGCCGGGATAGTCCGGCACGCCCTCGGCCCGGACCACGTCCTTGACGCGCGGGTTGCGCGTACGCAGCAGTGCTTCGCCGCGATTGGGGTCTTTCCAGCGTGCGGCGGTGGTGATGCGCGGCCGCAATTGCTCGACGAACTGCCGCCCTTTCGCGGCATTGCGGATCGTCAGAAAGAAGTAGCGCGCCTTGGGAAAGCTCTGCCCATAAGCGCGCAGGATGCCGCCCTGGATATCGGCGAGGTCGAGCGCGGTCATGCGGCGCCTTTCGGGAAATGGCTGCGGATCACACCGGGCGGCTGAGTCGGCGCATCGAGATCGCCGGGGCGATGCTCAGCAAGGAACGTGCGGAAGGCGGGGCCGAGCGTGGCCGGGTCGGCCCCCTGCCGATCGATCGCAAAACGCGTGAAGGCCTGTTGCAGATACAGCGCCTTGAGCACGTCGCGCAGCGTCGAATTGGGCGCCGCCGGGAAGGGCTTGCCGCCGCGCCGCATCACCAGCCAGTAATCGATCAGCACGCCGAGCAGCGCACCACCGATTCCCAGCAACAGGCCCTGCCACCACGGCCAGTGCCAGCACCAGGCGAGCAGCAACGGCACCGCCAGCCCGGCGACCGGAACCGCGGCGAGCACCACCTTGGACAGCGAGGGCAGCTGCGGCGCGCCGACCCAATAATCGTTGAACGGCATGGTCGTTTCGACCTGGGAGGCCAGGATGAAGCCGGCAAAGCTCGCCGCATCGGTCACCGCGTCGAAACCGTAGCAATAGCGGAACACCGCAGTCAGCTCGGCCGGCATCAGTCGCCACAGCTCCTCGAAATAGCCGCGCGGCTCGCCCTTGCCCTCGGCATCGGCCGGATCGAAGTCGATCATCACCAGCAGATAGGGACAGGCCAGCGCATCGACCGGCTGCGCCTCGAGCAGATCAGTGCCGCGGATCGCCGAGACCAAAGCATCGGCATGGTCGCGACCATTATAGAAAGGCTCGTCGAGCACCACGATGCGCGCGAAATGGGTGCGCAGCGAGCGGGCGAACGGGCTCTGGATACCGATCTTCTCCGACGCCTGCGATTGCAGCGCGGTCGGCAGCGTCTCCAGTGCTTCGCGCACCATATGGATTGGCGAGCTCTTCATCGCCTCATGCTGGACGATGCCGGTATTGTTGACCGGGACAATGCCGGTGAAGAAGTAATGGCCGCCGTCAAGATCAGGCATCGGGCTTCTCCTGTGCGGCAGCCGGTTCGGCGTCGGGCGGGGTCGGTGCGACCTCGACCGGCACCAGCTTCGGCGCTTCGTCGATGCGCGACGGGCCGGCGACCACTTCGCGCACCGCCGCCTGCACCGCGGCCTTTTCCCGTTCCGCATCGGCCGTGGCAGCGGCGGGCGGCGCGGCTTCGGTGACGGAGGCAGCGCCGACCATCGCCGGCGCGGCATTGCCGGCGGTCGCGGCGATGACCTCGGGCGCGACGCCATGCAGCACATGCAGCGCGGGCGGCGGCCCGTCGGCCTTCGGCCCCCAGCGTTCGCGTACCGCCTCGCTGCGGTGGCGATCCGCCGTGCTGGTGTCGCAGCTCGCGACCGGCGCATAGCCCGGCACGCCAAGCCCGCCCTGCACCTCTAGCAGCACCGCGGCAAAAGCGGCAGCGAGCGCGGCATCGTCGCCCGCCGCGTCGACCCGCAGCAGGGCCGCCTTCAGCTTCAGCGCCAGCTTGATGTCGCGCTGCGCACTGCCCGGGGTCGCGTTGTAATAATAATTGGTGTCGACCTGGTTGGCGCGGATGTAGTTCTTGAACGGCGTGATCGGGATCGAGTTGGGATATTTGGTGCTCGAATACCAGAAGGTGTCGAGCCCGCCGGGAATGCCGTCGGCGAATGCGTCGATATACTGGTCCCAGGTGCCGTTGAAGTTGCTGCAGAACAGCATGTAGTCGTTCTGCAGCACCTGCTGGCCCTGGCCGCGTTCGGGCCATTGGTCGCGCTTGATCATCACCCAGCGCGCGAAATGGATCAGCGAGAGGCCGAGCAACCCGGACAGCGTCCCCGGCATGGCGCGGGCGAGCATGAAGATGAAGCGGTTGATCCATGTCCTGCCCGGCCGCATCGGCGTGACGACGTTCATGCCATAGGCCTTGCCCGCGACGTTCGACATCGATGCTCCCCCTTGGGATTTCGCCGGCCCCGCTGCACGGAGTCGCCGGCCCACTATAGCCGCGGAATGACGATGCTCCAGACGATAGGGCCAGATCGGTGACGATCGTTACGGGAGCGATCGGGAAGGCGCGCGAAACCCGGTTTTCCCGGATGCCGCCGCGATGCGAGTCGCAGTCATCGGATCGCGATTTCTCCGCTGTTAGTTCAAATAAAAAAAGCCACCCCTGTTAAGTTGGATTTTCGCGGCAGATTTTCCGCGTTTTTTCAATTCCTTGATTGCCGCCACCCCTGTTACCGATAACAGGGGTGGGAAAGCCCATTAACAGCGGTGAGCCGACCGCTGTTCCTGCCGAACAGCGGTCGCAAAACGCGTGTTGTTTTTCCAGTCATGTCAAAGAGCGGGACAGCGCGCCGATTGGCATTCCGTCCGCCATTATACTCGCATGGCCGGCCGCAGGGTTGAATCGGCGCCGCTCACCTATCCTCCGGCAGTGGATCCGCTTTAATTCGATGGCGCAGCGATCTCCTGCACGGTCATGCGCTTGAACTTGTCGACCAGCGCCCTGCCCTCGTCCGGCTCGACCGAGATCGCCAGGCGGATCGTCGCCTCGCCCAGTTCCCAGATCAGGAACGCCGCGACGTCGAGCCGCGCCGGGTCGATCGCCGGATGGACTCGCTGCATCGCCGCCGAGAGCAGCGCCCCGCACACCCGGCTTTCGGCCAGCTGCAGCGCCATCAATTGCTTGTCCGCCTGCATCCCCGACCAGATGTCGCGCATCACCGGCTCGGCCATGACGATCTCATAATATTGGTCGATCAGTCCGGCATAGGCCTGGAGCAGCGCATCGAGGTCCGCCACATCGATCAGCGCTTCCTCGATGCACAGCCGGCTGGCGGCATTGTAGCGCTCGGCCAGCGTGCGGATCAGTGCGCTCTTCTCCGGGAAATATTGATAGAGCGACCCGATCGAGATGCCCGCCAGCGCGGCGACCTCATTCATCTTCACCTGATCGCTGCCGGTGCGCACGATGAGTTCCGACGCCGCGCCGAGAATGCGTTCGAGCCGGTCGCGGCTGCGCTGCTGCATCGGCTTGCGCCGCGCCGCCGGCGCTTCCTCGTCAGGGCGATCTGCCGCGATTGGTTCCACTACGGTCATTTTTTCGAACTCCGGCCGTTGACACTCAAAAATGTGAGTGTATATCACCTTTTATGTGAGTGATGCTCACGTTAACCGAAGGAGTGGATCATGACAACCGAAAAACAGACGACGGACGCCAGCCCCATTCTCGTGCTGGGCGCCAATGGCAAGACAGGTTCGCGGGTCGCGGCGCGGCTGTGGGATGCAGGACATCAAGTGCGCATCGGATCGCGCTCGGCGACGCCGGCGTTCGACTGGGACGACAGCAGCACCTGGGCCGCCGCGCTTGATGGCGTATTGTCAGTCTATGTCGCCTATCAGCCCGACATCTGCGTGCCCGGCGCTGTAGAGACGGTCACCGCCTTTTACGACGCGGCGGAAAAGGCGGGCGTCACCAATATCGTCTTTCTCTCCGGCCGCGGCGAGCCCGAAGCGGTCGACGCCGAACGCGTGTTGCAGGCAACGTCGTTTGACTGGACGATCATCCGGGCAAGCTGGTTCTTCCAGAATTTCAGCGAGATTTTCTTCCTCGACGAAATCCTGGCCGGCGCGGTCACGCTGCCCGACAGCTTGTCGCCCGAGCCATTCGTCGATGCCGAGGATATCGCCGATATCGCGGTCGAGGCACTGACCACCACCCGGCATCGCGGCCAGATCTACGAAGTCACCGGGCCGGAAGCGATCAGCTTTGCCGATGCCGTCGCGCAGATCGCGCGCGGACGGGGTCGGGAAATCGGCTATCACAGTGTGCCGATGGCGGCATACAAGCAGGGCCTGATCGACGCGCAACTGCCGCCGGAGATCATCGAGCTGGTGATCTACCTCTTCTCCACCGTGCTCGACGGGCGTAATCTGCCGGTCGCCGACGGGGTGCAGCGGGCGCTGGGCCGCGCGCCGGGCAATTTCGCCGACTATGTCGCGCGCACCGCGGCAACCGGCGTGTGGGAGGCAAAGTGATGAAGACCATCCCGTCGCTGCTGCTGATCGTCGCAGCCATCGCCACTGCGCTCAACGCGGGCGTGTTCTACGCCTTTTCCTCCTTCGTGATGGCGGGCCTTGGCCGCATCCCGCCGGAGCAGGGCGCCAATGCCATGAACGGGATCAACGTGACCGCGGTCATGGCCCCGTTCATGATCCTGTTCATGGGCGCGACCCTGTTGTGCCTTGGCCTGGCCGGCTGGTCGCTCTTCTCCTTCGCCGCGCTCGACTCGAAACTCATCCTGGCCGCGAGCCTGTTCTATGTAATCGGCTGTTTCGGCGTGACGATGATGTTCAACGTGCCGCTGAACAACCAGCTCGCCGCCGCGCCGCCGACCGAGATCGTCGCGGTATGGCAGACCTATCTGCGCGACTGGGTGCAGTGGAACCATGTCCGCACCATCCTGCCAACCATTTCCGCGCTGCTGTACATCATCGTGCTGATGCGGCGATGAGTCCGCTCCCGTGGCCGGCGTATCCGCCCCGTGGCGAAGGCGCCGGCACCGGCCGGGAAAACAATCGTTAACCGAACCCCGTTACCATGGCCGCAGGATTATAGACGGGCCAATGCCCCAGCAACAGGATCAGAATGGGCGTCATGCAAGGGGCCGGCATGCTGGAGCGGGAGCTTCGCACCAGCCGGCAGATGTTCCGGGCCAGCTTCCATGCCGCCGCGATTGGCAAGGCGATCATCAGCGTGACGGGCCTGTGCGTCGAAGTGAACGGCGCGTTCGCCGCGATGCTCGGTTATTCGACCGGCGAGATGGTCGGCATGCATTTC
Source organism: Sphingomonas sp. (assembly GCF_050725575.1). Taxonomy (GTDB): domain Bacteria; phylum Pseudomonadota; class Alphaproteobacteria; order Sphingomonadales; family Sphingomonadaceae; genus Sphingomonas. Next base: position 27,211 of record NZ_JBOHHW010000061.1, read on the forward strand.
TCCGACTTCACCCATCCGCATGACATCGCCGCCGACCTGCATTTGTTCGAAAGCGTGATGCGCGGCGAACGCGATTCCTATCAGATGGAGAAGCGCTACCTGCACCGCGACGGCGCCATCCTGCACGTGCTGCTGAGCGCGACGGTGGTGCGCGAGGAGGACGGCACGCCGATCCAGTTCATCTCCGAGATCGTCGACCTGAGCGAGCGCCGCCGCGTCGGGCTGGAATTGCAGGAGGCCAATGCCAAGCTGCGTGAGCTGGTGGTGCGCGACCATCTGACCGGGTTGTACAACCGCCGCGGTTTCGAGGAGATGCTGGCCACCCCGATCGGCGCGCGGCCGGTCAGCCTGTTGCTGGTCGATCTCGACAATTTCAAGCGCATCAATGACGGACTCGGCCATACCGCCGGCGACCTGGTGCTGTGCGAAGTGGGCAAGAGATTGCCATTGCAGGTGCGCGAGGGCGATTATGTCGCGCGAGTCGGCGGCGACGAGTTCGGCGTGATCCTGTTCGACGCGGACAGCGCCCAGGCCAAAGCGATCGCCCGGCGAATCGTCACCGAGCTCGGGTCGGCGTTCCAGATCAGGGGCCAGATCAAGGAATTACAGGCCTATGTCGGCGCAAGTGTCGGCATCGCCTGCTCCGGCGGTCGCGCCGTCACCTTGCACGAGATGCTGATCCAGGCCGATGCGGCGCTGTATGTCGCCAAGGGCGCGGGCCGGGGACGATGGAGCCTGGCGGCCTGAGTGAGCGCAAGCCTGTTTTCGAACCCGATCGCTTTCCGTCCGACGCTCAGTTGACATGAGGTTGCAATCGACCTGAATCGGTCGCGGAACACGGGGAGGCCGGACCATGCGGACGATATTGACAGCGGCGGTACTGATCACCGGCATGGCCGGCGTCGCGGCGCGGCCCGTGTCGGCGCAGCTGATCGGCATCGCGGTCGATCCCAAGGCGCGGCTGATCGATGGCGACGTCTCGCCGCCCAGGGTGCGCGCCGCGGATTCGGTCGTGTTCATCGAGGCCGGGGACAAGGCCGTGCGGACGATTGGCAAGGTGGCGGTGCCGACCAGTTTCCAGGGGCCGCCGTCGTCGGTCGCGATCGCGCGCGATCGCCGCTTTGCGCTGGTCAGCGCGACCACCCGGATCAACGATGCGGGCACAATGGTGCCGAACCGGTCGGTGGCGGTGATCGACCTGCGCGGCGTCGCGCCGCGCGTGTCGCAGACCCTGACGCTGGCGGCAGCGCCCTCCTCGCTCGCGCTGGCGCCGGATGCCAGCTTTGCGCTGGTGCCCCATGGCGATACCGACAGCATGACGGTGCTGGGCATCGCCGAAGGCGTGGCGAGCGTGCGCGCGACCTTGCCCTTCGCCGCCGGGTCGAAGCCGCTCGCGGCGGCGATCGCGCCCGATGGCGACCACGCGCTGATCAGCTTCGCCGGCACCAACAAGGTCGGCGTTTATGCGATCCGCGACGGCCGGCCGCACTTGCCGGCGCTGCGCGAGATCAGCACGGGCGTCTATCCGACGGTGGTGGCCTATTGCGGCGGCAGCGGCACCGCGATCGTGGCGAATTACGGAACGGTGTCGGGCGATGCCGATACGATCAGCCTGATCGACCTGACCGGCGCTGCGCCGCGGATCGTCGATACGGTGACCGTCGGCCCCTCGCCGGAGGGCGCCGCCTGTGCGCCCGACGGACGCCATGCGGCGGCAGCGGTGCAGAATATGAGCACGGTGGCGAAGAGCGATCCGTTCCACCGCGCGAACAGCCTGGTCGTGCTGATGCGGATCGACGGCAAGAAACTGGTGCGCGTGACGGACGCGCCGATCGGGGGATGGGCGCAGGGCGTCGGCTTTCTTGACGACGGACGGACGCTTTTCGCCGAGAGCATCAACGATCGCAGCGTGCATTTCCTGCGCATCGCCGGCGACCGGCTGCTGCCGGCATTCGATCCGGTCGTGATGGCGGATGGCGGGCCGGTCGCACACGGTATTGCGGGGCGCTGAGCCCCCCGGGGTGATCGGCGGTTCCTAGCGGCGCACGATCGCGGCGCAGCCCGCGACGCCACCTATGTCGCGGCCGCGCTTTTGCAATAATGCGACGATATCGGGATCGCAGCTGGCGATCACCCCGATTCCGGCAGGAGCGCCGCTGTCGAGTGCGGTTGCCCAGCCGATCGGCACGCCCCTGCCCTGCCAGAGCAGGCGATAGGCGAGCAGCACGGGGGTATAATGCCGATCCTCGTCGCGCACGAAGCCGGGATCGACCACCATGATCGGGCGCGGCTGCGCTGCCAGCCGGTCGAACAGGGCACCATAACGCGCGGCGTTTGCGCCTTCATAGGGCGGGTCAATCAGGTAGCGGCGCGCGACGGCGCTTTGCGCAGCACTGAATAACGAGAACAGCCCGACCAGCAGGACGGCGATAGCGCGGATCCGGTGGCGTGGATCGCCGGCGGCATGGGCGGCGATCAGGCGCAGGATGATCGCGCGCAGGGTGATCGCGGCGGCAATCGCCATGAACGGCAGCGCGGGCAGGACATAATGGTGCAGCTTCGATGCCGCGAGCGAGATCACGAGCAACAGCGTGACACAGACCGACAGGCTGTAGAGCAGCGCCGCGCGCGCGCGACCGCTCGTCTGGGTCAGCGCCACCGGCGCAAGGACCAGCAGCAGCGGGGCGGCGACATAGCCCGCCCACAGGATCGAGAGATAGAAGGCCGCGGGCTTGCGGTCGCCGATCAGCGATTCCGTGAAGCGCCCGCCCACGTCATTATGCCAGCTTGCCAGCAGATAGCCGGGATTTCCGATTTCACGGACCAGCAGAAACAGGGCAACCGCACCGGCGACCGCGACGCCGGTCGCGGCATATCCCCGGCTCTGCCAAAGCCTCGGCACGCGGCGGATCAGCAACAGATACAGGCCGACGCCGAGGCAGGGGATGACGCCGGCAACACTCTTGGTCAGGATCGCGCCGACCACGCACAGGCCGATCAGCGCCAGAGTCTTTCCCGCCGGACGGCGACGATGGACTGCCCCGAACAGCAACAGCAGATAGGCGGTGGAGAAGAAGATCAGCAGGGAGTCGTAATCCGCCGTCCGCGCGCCATGCTCCCCGAACAGGCCCGGGCTGGCGGCCAGCAGCAGTGCGGCCAGCACCGCGGTCCACGCGGATCCGGTGATCCGCCGCACGAACAGCATGACGATGGTCAACGTGCCCAGGGTCGCGATCATGCCGGGCAGGCGGAGCGCCCATTCCGATTCCCCGAAGAGGCGCACGCTCGCGACCATCAGCCAGATGAGCAAAGGCGGCTTGGTATTCCACAGATCGGGCGCGCCACGATAGGTGGTAACCAGGCCGAACCCGCTGCGGTCCATTTCCAATGCGTTGACGATGTTGCGGGATTCATCCCACAGCAAGATCGGCAAGGGCCGCACATCGAGGAACAGGAACAAAGCCGCGATCAGCAGCCCGCCGGCCATGACCAGCATGTCGCTGCGGCGCGCTGCCGAGAACCGCATCACCGGACGTGCATCATCCTGGGAAAGTCGCGCCATGAACATGCGCAACCGTTAACGGCGCATGGTTACTCACTTCCTAACGGACGACTGGACCTGACCTGTTTAGCGAGGGCTGGACGGGGATGGTTCCTCCACATCAGCCCCCGGTCCGAAGCCGCCACCCATCCCGGCGCCACCCCCCATACCGCTGCCCATTCCCGTTCCGGCCCCCCCCCCCCCCCCCCCCCCCCCCCCCCCCC
>NZ_JBOHHW010000062.1:0-30218 GCF_050725575.1 Sphingomonas sp.
GGGCCGCCCGGCCCTAGGGCGGGATCGCAGTCGGCGATGAACTCCAAGACCGCGATATTTTCGGTGATGGCGGCCCCGTCATCGAGCGCCAGCAGGGGAACGTAACCTCTGGGATTGATCGAGAGGTAGTCATATCCCTGCTCGGTGATCTTCGTCTTCATGTCGACGCGCTCGAACTCGGCGGCGAGCCCGGCTTCGTGAATCGAGATGCGGCCGGCAAGGCTGCAGGCGCCCGGCGCGTAGTACAGCTTCATCGCCCCGACTCGTCTCGCAAAGGGTTGGCGCCCGCAAATCGATCAGCGGCAATCGGTCCGGCGATGGCTGGCAATCGCAGTGTAATCGTGGTGCCGATGCCAAGCTCGCTCTCGATGGCGATCGTTCCATCGGCATCGCGAACGAAGCGTTCGACCATCGGCAAGCCGATTCCGCCCAGCCCGTCGGTCTTCGTCGTGAAGAAGGGATCGAAGACACGCGCGAGCCTGGCGCGGGACATACCCACGCCATCATCGAGGACGCGCAGCTCGACCTCGCCATGCCCCAGCGCCCGCGCGTCGATACTGACGATCCCGTTGCCGCCCATCGCGTCGCGGGCGTTGAGAACGAGGTTCAGGACGGCCCGCCGCAATCCGGTCGGATCGCAGCGCACTGCCGGCAGGTCCGGCGCGATATCAAGGTCGAGAATGAGACCGGGCCCGTCCATCGCCCCGACCAGCGTCACAACATCGGCGAGACATGCGGCAACGTCGCTTCGCAGGACCGCCATGGCCCGGTCGCGCAGGTGACCGACATTCTGCCGGACGATAGCGCCGGCGTGCTCCAGAGAAACCCGGGCGCGATGCAGCATCGGGCCGCTATCCGCGGGCGCCATATGGGGTGAACGCTCGACGATGTTGATCGCAGCAGACGCGATCTGGATCAGATTTCCGAGATCGTGAACGATACCCGCCGTCGCGAGTGACGCGGGTTCCCTTGCCGCGGCCACGTGCTCGCCTTCGCCCGAACGGAAATAGTCCGGATTGCCGGGCGCGGGCATCTGAAGAGCTTTCACGATCTGTGTCCTTTTCAAAAAATGGCTGCGGGGCGCGAAGGGGCGAGGCCCCACAGCCGCGGCGGTCAGGGTGCGCCCGCCGATCTCCTGATAAGATGGGTAGTCGCCGGAAAGCCGACGCCTATCGCGCCGGCGGCGGCGGCGGCGGAGCGTGGGTCAGCCACCAGTCGAGGCTCGTCGATCCCAGCCGGGCGCCGGCATCGGGAACGAGCGCGCGATCGCTCACCGCGACGCCGAAATAGGGCGCTGCCGGATCGCTGATCACCTCGTGCGCATCGCCGTCATGGGCAAGGACGCGGCGGATCGGTTCGTCCAGCGTGAAAATCTCGGGCCCGGCGACCTCGATCGTGCCGTTCAGTGGTGCCGCCAGCGCCGCTTCGACCATCGCAGCCGCGACATCCTGCGCCGCCATCGGCTGGAACTGGACAGGCGGCAGGCGAACGGCGCCGTCGACGACGGAGAATTGCGCGATGGTGCGCAGGAATTCGAAGAACTGTGTGGCGTGGACCAATGTGTACGGAATGGGCGACGCTTTGATCAGCCGTTCCTGCGCGAGCTTGGCGCGGAAATAGCCGCTGGCTTGCAGCCGCTCGGTGCCCACGACCGACAAGGCGACGTGATGCCGAACGCCCGCAGCCACTTCGGCAGCCGTCACATTGGCGCCGGCGGTCCGGAAGAAGTCCGTCGCAGCCTGTTCCTCGAACGATGGCGAGTTGGAGAGGTCCACCACCACATCGGCCCCGGCCATCACCTCGGCGAGCCCGTCGCCGGTGATGGTGTTGACACCGGTGCTCGGCGCGGCTGCGACCGCATCGTGATTCCGCTGTTTCAGCAGCTCGACCGTTTTCGAGCCGATCAGGCCCGTCCCGCCGATGACGATAATCTTCATGCTCTTCCCTTCCGCGCGTGGCCGGTAACGAGCTGGAGCATCGCCCGGATCGGTTCGACCAGCCATTGTGCGGATGGATGTCCGGCCCTCACTTATGGTGGGGTCACCCTCACCCTTGGTGCAGGTCTGACGCACCTCACGGCCGATCCAACCGTCTCTGCGCGCGCCTCCTGGCATCTCGCCGGTCCGCAGCCACGCCGCAGGTCGAGGGTTACCTCGTCCCCAGGGCGGGGTCGGGATAGCCGTCCGTGCAATCGTTAGCCCCCTCCCCCGGTCATAGGCGCTCCCTGCCCGAGGGCGTCCCGTGGCGGGCCGCCGGGCGCTCAATTGAGGAGGCCACCGTGCCCACGATCACGACCAAGGACGGACACGAAATCTACTATAAGGACTGGGGCGACGGCCCCGTTGTGACCTTTTCGCACGGCTGGCCGCTCAATTCGGATGCCTGGAGCATCCAGATGAACTTCCTGGCACAGAACGGTTTTCGCGCGATCGCGCACGACCGCCGCGGCCATGGCAAATCGGCTCAGACCGCAACGCGCAACGACATGGACGGCTATGCCGACGATCTCGCCCAGCTGATCGAGGCGCTCGACCTGCATGACATCACGATGGTCGGCCACTCGACCGGCGGCGGTGAAGTCGCGCGCTATATCGGCCGGCACGGCACAGGCCGGGTGGCCAAGGCGTTGCTACTTGGGGCGGTACCGCCAGTCATGGTCAAGAGCGAAACCAATCCGGACGGCTTGCCGATCGATGTGTTCGACGGCTTGCGCCGTGACATCCTCGCCAACCGCTCGCAATTCTACAGGGACTTTGCGATTCCCTTCTACAGTGCGAACCGCCCCGGCGCCCAGGTGTCGCAAAGCCTGCTCGACGAATTCTGGCTGCTGAGCATGCAGGCCGGCCTGAAGAACGCCCATGACTGCATCAAGGCGTTTTCGGAGACCGACTTCACCGACGACCTCAAGAAGTTCGACGTGCCAACCCTTATCGTCCACGGCGAAGACGACCAGATCGTGCCGATCCACGATTCCGCGCACAAGGCGGCCAAGCTGATCCAGGGCGCACAAACCATCTATTATCCTGGGCTCCCGCACGGCCTGACCGCCACCCACGCCGACCGGTTCAATGCCGATCTGCTTGCCTTTCTAAAGAGCTGAAAACCGCGTCGCCCGGTACCTGCGCCAGGTGCCGGGCGTCACGTCTTCCTGGCGGCCGGTAGCGCGAAGCGAAAGATCGCGCCCCCTTTTGGGTGGTTCGCAGCAACGATGCCGCCGCCGTGCGCCGTAATGATGGATTGGCAGATCGCCAGCCCGATCCCGATCCCTTCTTCCTTAGTGCTGAAGAAGCTGCCAAAAACGCGGCCGAGATCCTCGTTTGCGATGCCCGGACCGCCATCATGGATGGTAAGTTGGACGGTCCCGTCGAGTGCGGCGACCGTACTGACTTCGATCAGGCCCTCTTGCCCGGTCTGGGCCTGCACACCATTCAGCAGCAGATTGACGATCACCTGTTGTAGCTGAACGCGGTCCGCCACCACCAACGGCAGCCGGCGGCCGGACCTGACCGAAAGCTTGATCGAACGCGATTCAATCTCGTGGCGAACGAATTGCAGCGCTTCCTCGACGACTTCATTGAGGTCCAGCTCGACCCGCTCGGGCGGGCGCCGCGCCGCCATGGCGCGGATACGCTGGACGACGTCGCTGGCGCGCCTCGCACTGTCGACGATCCGTGTCGTGAGCTGATGGACCTTGGCGAGATTGGGCTCGGCTCGCGACATCCAGCGCAGGCTCGTTTCGGCATTGGTGACGATCGCTGAGAGCGGTTGATTCACTTCATGGGCGATCGACGTGGCGAGTTCGCCGAGCATCGAGATCCGCGTTGAGCGTGTGTAGTCGGCCTGCAACTGGCGCAGCTGCGCTTCGGTGCGGAGCCGGTCGGTGATGTCGATCAGGCTGATGAGCGTTACGTCCACCCGTTCCGGCGGCGTCGGATAGGTTACCGCCATCTCGACATCGCGCAAGCGCCCGTCGACCGTGCATATCTTGGTGATTTCGGCATGGGTCCGCTGCCCGGCAAAATGCGCAGTGATCACCCGCTTTGCCGTGTCGGCCGAGGCCGCGAACAGGAAATTGACCGGACCGATCAGATCTTCAACGCAACTCACACCGAACAGATTGAGCGCGTCGCGGTTGGCGTCGGTGACCTGAACGATGCCGCGCGAATGCCCGACAAGATCCGGATGCGCCTCGAGATAGGCGCCGATATCGGTAACGCCCTCTTCCCGGAGCTTGTCGAATATAACGGTCATTGGCCGGGAATCGACCTGGAGCAACGCACTGGGAAGATGATGGATCAGGCTGCGATACCGCTCTTCGCTCGCGCGCACGGACCAGAATGAGCGATCATCGGCCACGGTCCCGCCAACGGCGATGAAGACGATGTCGGGATGCGCCTCGTTCGTGGACACCTCGGCCCAGCCATCGCTGAAAGCAATTGACGTGATGGGTCGCGATCGGGGTGCTCCCGGAGGATAATTCGCGACGGCGGCCAGAATGAATTCAGCGCCGGTTTGCCAGCTCTCCGGCGGACAATAAGCGGTGAACGGTTGCCCAATCATCCGCGCCCGCCCGCCAACTTGCCCGAGGAAATGAAGATTATTCTCGTCGATGTCGGCGATGGTGACGCCCGCCAGCAGTCCCTCAACCCAATGGGTCGGACCATCGCCACGAGCGATCGCGGCAATGGTGGAACGCGCGGCCGATATATCGAGCGCCCACCAGGCTATCGTTTCGGCGAACAACATCGAGCCGTTCCGGGGCGGCACCAAGCGCTCCTGCCCCTTGCCGCTCGCTTGGTCGGGCTTTGTCATCGGAACAGGAGCGGTGCTCATCTTCCGATATTCCGGCTGTGCAGCGCGGCCTGCAATTCGAACAGCAATTCCTCATCGGCAACCGGCTTGGTGAACCAGGCCGCCGCCCCGCACGAAAGCGCCTGTTCGCGGGTCGCATCATTGACCGATGAGGTAATGAAGATCACGGGGATGGCCGAGCCACGGGCGCGCAGCCGTCGCTGGAGTTCGAGACCATCCATCTCTGGCATCCTGACGTCGGTAATGACGCAACCGAACTCCATACAATTCGCATCGGCCAGATAAGCGGCGCCGTTCTCGAAAACGCGCGCCGGTAATCCTTCTACCTGGAGCAGGTCGAAGAGCGCCTCGCGTACGGCCTGGTCGTCATCCACGATTGCGATCACAGACGGTTGGGACAATCGAACGGCCCTTACTGACATGGCCGGATTGGCCACCCCCGCATGTCGCTGAGTCAGAACCGGATTGAAACCATACCATGGTCTAGGTGGTCTGCTCGCGAAGTGTCACCGGCAGTGCACTCCAGACCCGGATGAGCTCCCCGATCGTCGATACTTCCATCTTCTTCATCACGCTGCTGCGATGCAGCTTGACGGTAACTTCAGTGATGCCGAGTTCGAACGCGGCCTGCTTGTTGAGCCGGCCCTGTGCAACGAGGTGGAAGACCTGCCGCTCGCGCGGCGTGAGGGTCGTGTAGCGATCGGCATATTCCTTCGCCACCCGCGCACCGGCTCGTTGCGCCACGTCGCGCTCGATCCCCATTGCAACGGCGTCGAGCAGCGACTGATCGCGGAACGGCTTGGTCAGAAAATCGACCGCACCGGCCTTCATTGCCTGCACCGTCATCGGAATGTCGCCATGTCCGGTCAGGAACACGATGGGCTTGAGATTGCCCGTCGCGGCGAAATGTTGCTGCAGATCGAGTCCGCTCGACCCGGGCATGCGGACATCGAGGACGAGGCAGCCGGGGCGCTCGGGCAGATTAGCCTCGAGCAACTCGCGTGTCGAACCGAAGCCCGCGGCCTCGATACCGACCGATAGCATCAATTCCTCGAGCGAGGTGCGGACGGCTTCGTCATCATCCACAATCACGACAAGGGGCCGCTCTTCTTCGATGGTCGCACTGTTCATGAAGGGACCTCCTCGCCGGACGACGGCTTTGACGACTTTCCGAGGCGTCCGTTCAGTCTGGTCGTGATCCAGCCCTCGACGTCGGACGAAAATTGGGAGGGTGCCTTGCTGGCGAACGATTGCCCGATATCGGCCAGCGACTGGCTCGCCAATGTGTCGCGCATCGCCTTTTCCGCGCGCAGCATGACGACATGCACCGCGCAAACTCCTCCGGTCGCCCAATCGGGCGGCGCGCCGCCGAAAACCGCACAGCGCCCCCGGATCTCCTGGCAATCGAACAGCGGCTTGCGGCCTTCGATCGCGTCCACGATCTGCAGGATGCTGATGTCCTCCGGCGCACGGGCTAGGAGATATCCGCCGCGCACACCGCCAGATGCGTGGACGATTCCGGCCTTTTCGAGCTTGGGAAAGATTTTGGCGAGGAAGCTGTGCGAAATGCCTTGAAGATCGGCAAGATCGCGACTGCTGAGCGGTTTGCCGTCGGACCCGGCCAGCCACAAGAGGCAGTGAACCCCGTATTCAACACTGACTGTTAGATGCGCCATAATACGGACAATATCAGTCCGCGTTATCGCGCGCAATTCCAAACGTCCATGAGTCGGACGTCGAAGCGCCGCTAGCCATCGACGGACAACACAGCCGCGGTGATCGAGCTGGGCAAGGTTTGCGGTTTTTCGAACCGCGCGATCAGCGGCAGGATGATCAGGAAATGCGCGAAGTAATAGGCCGCCGCGATCTGCGAGAGGATCAGATAAAGCGGTTCGGCCGGCGCTCCACCGCAATAGCCGAGCACCAGCACGCACGGCACCAGACCGAACCAGAAGAACTTGCGGAACAGCGGACGATAGTGCCCCGATCGCACCGGTGAAGGGTCGAGCCACGGCAAGAAGAAGAGCAGGACGATCGAGGTGAACATCGCCAGCACGCCCCACAATTTGGCCGGCAGGATGAAGTCGACGGTGAACGATCGCAGGATCGCGTAGAACGGCCAGAAATACCATTCAGGCACGATGTGCGCCGGGGTCGAGAGCGGGTTGGCCGGGATGTAATTGTCCGGATGGCCGAGCGCATCGGGCCAGAAGAAGATCAACGTGGCGAACAATGTCATTGCCACCGCCAGACTGAATCCGTCCTTCGCGGTGTAATAGGGATGGAAGGGCACCGTGTCCTGCGGCCCTTTGACGTCGACGCCGGTGGGATTGTTCGATCCCGGAATATGGATCGTCCAGACGTGCAGGATCGCCACGCCGGCAATCACGAACGGCAGCAGGTAATGGAGCGCGAAGAAGCGGTTCAAGGTCGCATTGTCAGGCGTGTAGCCGCCCAGCAGCCAGGTCTGGATTGGCTTGCCGATCACCGGGATCGCACCGAACAGCCCGGTGATGACTTGCGCGCCCCAGAAACTCATCTGCCCCCAGGGAAGGACGTACCCCATGAATGCGGTGGCCATCAGCAGCAAGAGGATGACCAGTCCGATCAGCCAGACCATCTCGCGCGGCGCCTTGTACGAGCCGAAATAGAGGCCGCGGAACATGTGGATATAAACCGAGATGAAGAACAGCGACGCGCCGTTCATATGGGCATAGCGAATCAACCAGCCGCTGTTGACGTCGCGCATGATGTGGATGACGCGATCGAAAGCGACATCTGTATTCGCCGCATAGTGCATCGCGAGCACGATGCCGGTGACGATCTGGATGAGCAGCGCGGCGCCGTTCAGAACGCCGAAATTCCAGAAATAATTGAGGTTGCGCGGCACCGGATAGCCGCCGCCGGTCGCGTTGTAGACGAAACGCGGCAGCGGCAGCTTCTCGTCGATCCAGCGCGTCACCGGATGCTTCGGCTGATATCGCTTGGCCCAGGGAAAGCTCATGAGCGCCACCAATCCTTCTGGAGTGCGGGTGGGGCCGCCATCTTGCGCGGCGGCAGAAACGATCCGGCCGCCGCCCCAGACCAGGGCGTCACGGTTTCGCCGTGGACAACCCAACTGCCGGATGGGCTGCAGAGGCGGCGCTCGACGATCATCGGAACAGACGACCGGCACATCACAGCAATGCCATGCCGCCATCGACGCGAAGGTTGACGCCGGTGATGAAGCTGCTGGCATCCGAGGCGAGGAACAAAGCAGCTTCCGCCACTTCCTCCGGTCGGCCGAACCGGCCGAGCGGGATTGCCGCGGCCATCCCCGCTTCGAATGCCTCGAGCTGGTCGGGCGGCACGCCGAGCTTATTGACGATGTCGGTATCGGTCGGCCCGGGGCTCAGCACATTGACGCGAATCCCCCGTGCCTTGAGCTCGATTGCCCAGGTTCGCGCGAAGGCGCCGATCGCCGCTTTCGACCCGGCATAGACGGCATGGCCATCCAGTACCTTCTCGCTGGCCAGCGACCCGGTCAGGATGATCGCCCCGCCGTCGCGCATGATCGGCAACATCTTCTGCACGCCGAAAAACGTGCCGCGCGCGTTCACTGCAAACTGCGCGTCATATTCCGCTTCCACGACCTCCGCGGAGTGGCGAATGGTAATGATCCCGGCATTTGCGATGTAGATGTCGAGCGCACCGAAGTGCACGGCGATCTCTTCCGCGACCCGGTCGTGATGCGCGGCATCCGCGACGTCGCCGACCAGTCCCAGCGTTCCCCGTCCAATGTCAGCGGCGGCTTTTTCCACCAAATCGCCACGGCGACCGGTGATCGCGATCTGCGCACCTTCGGAGGCGAGGCGCTTTGCCGTCACCAACCCGATGCCGCTGCTTCCGCCGGTGATCAGTGCCGTCTTGCCGGTAAGTAATGCCATTGACGCGGCGCCTTTCAGGTTGTGCGCCAAAAAGATAACGGCCGCCACCGCCGGCAAAACCTATGCGTAGGTCGAGCCTACCTAAGATGAAGGATCAGGCCGATGCGGTTCCAAGTGTTGGTTCGCCCCGTCAATCGACCTGGCCAGGCCAAACCTGCGCAGCACGCGCGGTTGCCGCAGAGGGCAGACAATCGCGGATCGGCACGGCGGTGGACCGAAACTCTCACCGACGGGATCCGAGCGACTGGTTTGATTGTCAGCACCGGCTCGTAGTGCGCAGCGCGCGCCAGCGGATATATTGCGCGATCTTGCCCGGATCGGAGTCCTCGCGCCCATTAAACCAAAAATCGAACCAGTCGAGATTGCGCTGGTAGATCGCCAGGCGATGCGCGGGTTGCCATTTGATATGATGCTCGTCGGGAAAGACGTACATCTCGACCGGCCAGCCATTTTCCCGAAGCGCGGTGAACGCCGGCAGCGCGAACAGATATTCGTCGTCGGCAAGCTGCATCAGGACGGGCACCTTGGCCCCGGCGGCATTGAGCGACAAGGCAAGCGGACGCCAGACATCGGGGCTGTCCTGCGAGAAAGCCGGAAAGCCTTGGCGGCGCATGCGGTCGGCATAAGCGATGCCGCCCGTCACCATGGCCGTCGTCGCATCGAAACAACAGGTGCTGAGTGCCGCGGCGGTGAACAGGCGGCTGTTGACCATCGCCCAGGCGGCGGTGGTCGCCCCGTCGCTCAGCCCGGTGATCGCGATCCGGTTCGGATCGATCGCGCCCTGCGCGACGGCCAGCTTGATACCCGTCTCGATCGAGGAGAGTTGGCTCCTGCGCTCCGCCCAGTTCCGGTAGTTGGCGGCATTGGCGTCCTCGAACGTCTTGATCCCCGGCTCTAGCGTGGCGACGATCGGCGGCTTGTCGACGCTCAGCACGGCAAAGCCGCGCGCCGCAAACACGAAGATCGGATATTCGTCGCCGGTCGCGCCGCGCAGGAAACCATCGCTTTGATATTGCGTGACGATTAGCGGCAAGCGCGTCCCTGGCCAATAGTCTGGCGGCAGGACGAGATCGCCGCGCGCCTCAAGGCCGCGATCATTCTTCCAGGTGAGCGGCACGACCTGGCCGAGCCGGAGCGACGCGAAGTCCGGATTGGGATCGTAGAGCGGGTGACCCGACCGCTCGCCGGGTCGAGCAGGACGATCGCGCGCGGCGTCCGCGCGGTTTCTCGCGTGCACACCAACAGAGCTCCCGCCGGGGCGCAGCCTTCGATCCAGTCACGGGTTAGCAGGATGCGCCGGGTCATTGCCGGGACGCCAGGCATAGAGCGCATGTTCCCCCCTCGCCCAGCCTTCGCGGCGCAGGAACAGGAAGCTGGCCGCACCGTTCGGCCACAGCCCGACCGCCCCGCCCCGGCAACTGGCTGCATCGCAGGCGATGCTCGTGCCGTTCGCCGCCCTGACCCGAAGCAATGGCGGCGCCAGCGGCGCGTCGACGACGGGTTCGACCCAGGCACGCAGGCCGTCATCTGTTTTTGCGGCGAGCGGCGGGACAGAACGCTGTTCGAACGCAGCCGCCTCCGGTTCGCCTGCCGGGCGCGCCCGCCCGGTCGCCGCATCGACAGTGAAGAGGCGATCCTCCCCCAATCATCGGATCGCATCGAGTTGCGTCCGTCGTGGGGGAGACGCCGGCTATGCCGACTACCCTATGGTTTTTTTCGCTGGTCGGGCGGATCGCTCGTCAACACGATCCCACGATCGGAATCGTCCCGCAGTACCAGCCCAAACGTGGCAGCGATCGTCCGCGTAAAGCCATCGGGATCGTCGCGGCGGAAGGCACCGGTCAGGCGGCGGCGCGGGAGGGATTCGAACTAACCCCGCAAGCCATTGTTCTTCCCAGCCTTCCGATCGACGAATTTCTCGTGGTACCACGGAATGTACTACGAAAAATTTCGCCTAAAAACCGAAGCTTGGTGCCTCAGTCCGAATCCGTGCGCCTCTATCGAACCACGGTACATCGTCAGGTTTGCGGATAGATTTCTGGCGATGGAAAGTGCGTTTCAGACGCGTCGCTTCTTGCCTTCAAAACCGTCTTTCACGTCGTCGATCCATGCGACGAGTTCGCGCTCGCTCCAACGCGATGCCGCCGACGACAATTTATAGGGAGCCGGAAATTTACCCTCCCCGATCAAACGATAGATCATCGATTTGCCCAGACCCGCGCGACGCTTGACCTCGTCGAGCTTGAGGAAGCGCTCAGGCGCGTCCGGGTCGCTCATTTTCGGGCGGCCCGCGAACGGACGAACATCCGATCGCTTTCGAGGAAAGCCTCGAGCATCGCCGGAATGAGTTCCGCGACAGGCTCTTCGCGACCATAGGTCTGCACATAGAGCGCGGCATATTCGGTCAATGCCGCATGCAGTTCGGGCATCATCGCAATAGTCAACTTCACCGGCGTGCGGTCGGGCAGCTTGGCAAGTTTCAGGTCGGCCATATCCTATTCCTGCTCGCGCCACGGCGCGAGGATGAGATCCTTGTGGACGACGAGGCGCACCGGCGCGCCGGGCCGGATGGTGATCGTCGGCTGGACGTTGAGATTGCGCATGGTGATCTGATCGCCGGCGCGCCCGACATTGTCCTGGGTCGAACGGCGGATAGCCTGGACCAGATCGCCATCCCCGGCGAACGCGAGTTCGGAGCTCACACCGAGTAGGGTCGACAACGCAACGCCCTTGATCAGCTGCCAGCTATGGAGGTCGACTCTGTCTTCGAGTCCGGCATAGCCAGACGGATCGGTCGCGGGAACATTATCGAGGCGCAACGAACTGCCGTCCGGCAGGACGATCCGCTGCCAGACGATGAGCGCGCGCTTCTGGCCGAACGCCACCACGCTATCATAGCTGCCGATCAGCCGCGCGCCTTGCGGGATCAGCAATATCCGGCCGCTCGCACTGTCATAGACGCGCTCGGTGACCTGCGCCGTTATCAGTCCCGGCAAGTCGGAACGCAGGCCGGTAATCAGGCTGGCGGAGATGACACTTCCCGCCGAGAGCAGATAGGGCGACGGCGACGGAATAAGCGCGTGCGGATTGATGTCGCCGCGCGGGACGCTCGCCGCCATGAAATCGGCCTTGCGCTGCTGATTGCTCGGATCATTGGCGGGATCGAGCGCGAGCTTGGCACCGGCCGTTGCAGTCGGCGCCGGCGTGTCGGCCCGCGAACCGACGTTGTCAGGCGGCGGGGCCTGCGCGCGCGACACGAGAATGCCGGATTCCCGCGCGGCTTTTCGTTCCGTCAGCAACCGTTCGCGTTCGGCAGCTGCCGCCTGGCCCGCGGGGTCGGGAACACCGCCCTGCCCTTCGGTTGCCAACTGGCGCTGCCGCTCAAGGATCGGTCGGCCGAGATCGCCGGGGAGCGGCGGCCCCAGCTTGGGGACATCACCGTAGCTCGACGGGAGCCCGCTTAGCGCATCGGACGGCGCCTTGCCGCCCGGCTGCGATAACTCTTCTTCCTGCGCGACTTGCCGAAATACCGTCGGTTTGAGCGCCATCCAGGTCACGGCGGTGATGCT
The DNA here is from genome assembly GCF_050725575.1 of Sphingomonas sp. Taxonomy (GTDB): domain Bacteria; phylum Pseudomonadota; class Alphaproteobacteria; order Sphingomonadales; family Sphingomonadaceae; genus Sphingomonas. The sequence goes on from NZ_JBOHHW010000062.1 coordinate 12,308, forward strand.
CACCGAGCCGAGCGCCGCGATCGCAACGATGACGCCACGCCGGAAGCGAATGGCGCGCTGCGGCCTTGCGCGGATCGCGAGCGTTTCGGGGTTCACCTTCGGCGGGGCCGCGACGTCGGGCGGAATGTCGGTCATGACCGGCGTCCCTTCGCACCGGGCGCAGCGCGAGTGATGCGCACGATGTCCTGATACTTCAGGCCAAGGCGCAGCTCCGCCGCGGCGAACAGCCGGTCGACGACATAGAAGCGACCCTGCAGCCGGTAATTGACGAGTTGGGCGTCGTTCTTCGCGTCGATGAGGAACAGCGGGGGTGCCTCGCCCTGGCCGAGGTTCGCGGGAAATTCGATATAGGTCTGCCGACCGTCGTCGAAGGCCCGTAGCGGCCGCCATGCCGGACGATCGCCCGTGATCGCATAGTCGAAATGGAGCTGCGCGGGCGCAATGCCAGTGGCGATGGGCGTCGCTGCACGCTGCTCGTCCTCGGTGCGCTTCAAGGCGATCAGCGCGTCTTGCGGATAGGTCCATGAGACCGCGACCATTGCCGTGCCGGCCGTGCTGGCAAGGGTCAGATGGTAGGTGCGCCGGTCGGTGGTGACGACGAGGTTGGTCGAAAGCCCGGCGGCGAACGGCTTCACCAGGATATGCGTGCGCTTGTCGGCTGAAGCGCCGCTTGTCGTGTCGCCGATGATCCAGCGCACCGTGTCGCCGGCGGCGACGGCGACCAGCGCTTCACCGGGTTGAAGCGCCAGGTCGGTGACGCGCTCGGGCGCCGCATAGACCTGATAGAGGCCGCCATCGGCAAACGGATAGACTTGCACCGCATTGATAAAGCCGGGTGCGGCAGGTTTGACCGTGGCCGCGCGGTTCGCCGCGCGCACCGCGATCTCGGCGGGCGAGGATCGACGGGGCGGCCGGGGCCGACGCGGCGCGGCGCGAACCGGCCCGGGCTTGACGGTCGGCGCGGGTGCGGCCGCAGTCGGCGCGGCCGTCACAGGCGTGGGCGATTGCTGCGCTTCTGCCGGCACATTCAGCGCAAACAGCGGCAAGACGAGGATCGGCATCAGTGAACGGTGCGTCATTGCTGGTTCTCCAGGCTGGTGGAATTGACTGGTGCGGCGGCGAGACCGGGGTCGAGCGCGGATCCGGAAGGCACGGAAGCCGGCGGTGCCGGCGGCTGGGCGGACGCGCCCGGCACATCAAGTTCCCGGCTCCAGTCGACCGCATCGACATAGATGCCGAGCGGGTTCTTGCGCAGCACGTCGGCGGTCGCCGGCGTCTTGGTCGTGATGGTGAGGATCGCGGTCCAGTTCGACCGCCCCGCCACCGATCCGCGCTCGAACGCCGTCTCGCTCCATTTGACCTGGAACGACTTGTCCGAGGCCCGCACCACGCTGGTCACCTGGACGATGGTCGTGCGTTCGCCGAGATTGTCGAACGGCTTCGCGCCACGGGCATAATCGCCGAGAAACTGGCTGCCGCGCCGGGTCGTGAAGTCATAGGCGTCGAGCCAGTCCTGACGCATCACCACCGGATCGAGCGTGATCGTGCGAACGTTGCGGATGAACCGCGCCAGATGCCAAGCGATCTGCGGATCGGTCGGGCGAAAGGCGGCCTCGGCCTCGGTCACTGCCCGCGCTTCGCCGAGCCGATCGACCTCGACCACATAGGGCACGACGCGGCTCTGGACCGACTGCCACAGCACCCCTGCCCCAAGGCCGAAGGACAATGCGAGGCTGCCGAACGCCATCAGCCGCCAGTTGCGCGCCTGGACGCGGGCGGAACCGATCCGCTCGTCCCAGAGCTGTCCCGCACGCTGATACGGCGTCTCGGGCTCGGGGGTTCGGCCGTAGCCCTGGACGGCCCGTTTGAAGATCATCATTCATCCCTTTCCTTGATGTCGGGGGTGACGGCGGCGCCCCCGCGATCGCCTTGCTGAACGGCATGAAGCGCGACCTGCTGGTGATGCCGCGCCGACTGCTCGCTGCGCAGGTTCCGCGCCCAGCCAGGCGCGCCGCCGCCGTCGCCGGTGGGCGTCGACGAAGGCGCGTTATGTTCGTTGAGCGCATTCCACGCGGCCTGACGGCCGCTGCTCGCCGCTTCGCCCAAGCCAAGCGCGCTCGACATGCGCATGCGAGCGGCGTTGCCGGCTGCCTGGGCGACCCCGCCGAGACCGGCCGCCATGTTCGGCGACGCGCCGGTCTCCTTGCCGAGCGAATAGGCGGTGGATGCGGCCGATCCCATGCTGGTGCCGGCGCGAATCGCGCCGAGCGCCGCGCCGCCGAGCGCGCGGGCAGCGCCGACCGTCGCCCCGCCTGCCAGCATCGCGGCGCCGGCTGCGCCGGCTACCGTGCCGAGCGCTGCCCCCGCCCCGAGCTGCGGCGCGCCGGAGACGAGCCCGCTGGCGATGCCGGGGCCGAAGATGCCAAGGCCGAACAAAGCCAGCGCGCCGAGCGCGAGGCTCATCGCTGCGCCGAGATCGGCATCCTGCCCCTGCATCGACTGGGTGAATTCGGCAAAGAAACTGGAGCCGATCCCGACGATCACGGCCAGCACCATGACCTTGATGCCGGAGCTGACGACATTGCCGAGCACGCGCTCGGCGAGGAAGCTGGTGCGGTTCCACAACGCGAACGGCACGAGGATGAAGCCGGCGAGGCTCGTCAGCTTGAACTCGATGATCGTGACGAACATCTGCACCGAGAGGATGAAGAAGGAGAGGATCACGATTGCCCAGGCGATCAGCAGCACGGCGATCGTCAGGAAATTGTCGAAGAAGCCCACGAACCCCGAATAGTTCGCCATCTGGGCGAGCAGCGGCCACGCCGCCGAAAAGCCGGTCGAGGCGACCTTGCCCGGCCGCAGCAGATCGTCCGCGGTCATCGTCCCGCCGCCGGCAGTCAGGCCGGCCTGGGCGAAGGATTTGAAGATGATATCGGCGAGCGTCGAGAAGCTGTTCAGGATGAACGCGAAGGCGCCGACATAGAGGATCTTCTTGATGAGCCTGCCGAGCACATTGTCCTCGCCGCCCATCGCCCAGAACAGACCGGCGAGTGTGATGTCGATGCCGATCAAGGTGGCGGTGAGGAAGTGGACATCGCCGCCGAGCAGGCCGAATCCGCTGTCGATGTAGCGGACAAAGGCCTGCATGAAGCGGTCGATCACGCCGAGATCGTTCAAGGCACGGTTCCTCTCGGTTGCGCAAAAAAAGCCGCGGAGCGCGAACGGGGAGCGGGGTTTGCGCTCCGCGACAGACGACGGCGGCGGGGCGACCGCCGTCGCAGGAACGGCCTCGCCTAGTGAGGGGTGTAGGCGGTGCCGTTACCGAGGAATTTCTGAGTACGGCCCCGCGCATCGAGTTCGGATTGATTGCGCCGAGCGGCATCAGTCGTCTCGGCGCGATACTGCGCAGCCATCAGGGTCTGGATCTGGAACTGCTGCTTGGCGACGAGCGCGAGCAACTGATTGGTCGCCTGCTGCGCCTGCAGCGAACCTTGCGCTCCCTGGCTCTTGGCGGCGAGCGTCGCGAGCAGGGGCTGATCGGCAGCGACATTCTCAACCACCTGCGATTGGACCGACATGGTCTGCCGGAACGCCGCCATCGCGGTGTCGAGCCGGCCCTTGGCGTTTTGGACTTGCTGGTTGCCGGTCAGCGCGGCGTTGAAGTCGCTTGGGTAGAGACTGCGGAATTGTTGATCCAGCCCGGCGACCCGGAAGTCGATCCCTTGCGCCTGCCCCATCAGCCGGTCGATCTGCTGAAGCTTCTGGGTCAGCTGCTGCACCTCCGGAAAGTCGATCCGGGTCAGGTTTTTCGCCTGATTGGCGATCATCTGCGCTTCGTTCTGAAGCGACTGGATCTGGTTGTTGATCTGCTGCAGCGAGCGGGCGGCAGTCAGCAGGTTCTGGCTGTAGTTCGTCGGATCGAACACCGTGAACTGGGCGTATGCGGGCGAGCCGGCGAAGGTGACTCCCATGGCGAGGGAGCCGACGGCGCCGAGCGCGAGGACGGACGCGATCAGATTTTTGCGGACATTCGGTCGTGCAGAAGAGCGAAGCATGGAGCGATTCCCTGAAAGACGTTGAAGCCTTCGAAGGATCGCAAATTGATCGCGAAGCGGGAGACGCTGTCCGGTGACAGAACGCCCCCCTCCGGTGAATTTCACCATCGACATATCCGAGTTTGACGGAATCGATATCGCAACCCGGGTTTGGGCCGATTGCTGTGGCAATCGGCCTCACCGCTGTTTTTTCCGTTCGGGGAGTTTCAGAAGCCGTCGAGCACGATCTTGCCGATCGCGCGACCGCTCTCCGCTAGCTTGTGGGCTTGCTTCAGATTCTCGGCATTGATCGGGATGCCCGGTGCATCATCGTGGTCCGCAGCACATCTTGGTCGATCAACGCCGACACCTCTTCGAGTATCTCGTGCTGGGCAATCATGTCGCCGGTCTCATAAGCGGAACATGTGAACATGAACTCCCAGGAGGCTGGGATCGACTTGCGCTTGAACGTGACGATATCAAAATGATCGGGATCGTCGATCATCGCAAGATGCCCCTGCGGCGCGATGATCTTGGGGAACAGTGAAAGATTTCGCACGCTGGCGGTAAGACTGGCGACATAATCGACTTCGGGAATGCCGATACGGTGGAGTTCAGCGGGCCCGTGGAAATTCCCGAAAGCAGACGCTCATTGGTTCGCGCATGGCCTGCGAACCGAATGACTATAATTGGGACATTTCTGCCATTCGGCGCGCTTCCCGCGAACGGCAGCGCCCAACCAACACCGGACATCCAAGCTGCGCTGGAACGGTGGCTCGGAACGGGAATAACTGGGCCGGCTGTGGACTGTCGGCTTTCGGATATTCGACAGGTGCATCGCGCCATCGCAGGCCGTTACGAATTACGAAGATGATGCCGCTGATGATCCGACGATCATCGACCCGCGGCACGCCGTGCGACAGCGGAAAATACGGCTCGATCCGGCGCATCTGCGCCTCCGATAGCCAGATCAGATCACTCATCGCAGCACCTCCTCGTGCCGCCATTGAATCAATCGATCTCCATCTCCGCAAGCAATTTAATAGGTCCTGAACCTAGGACGTTGATATTAGGCCGCGCTAAATCGCGGAGCAGGTGCAACTATTGTTGTTCCATCCATTGCGCTCTTATAGGTTTCCCGCGCCATGTTGTGCGGGTGCCGGGCCGCTTCGGAGAGTTCGAGCACCGGCGCGAAGCAAGCGTCGCTTCCTTCCAGCGCGTCGCACCATTGATCGCGGGTGCGGGTCAGGAATTGCGCCGCCACACGCTGCTTGAGCGCGGGCCATTGCGCCTTATCATGCTGGGTCGCGGGATCGACATCCTCGAAACCAAGCTTCTCGAGCAGCAACGCATAGAATTGCGGCTCGAGCGCGCCGATCGTGACGAAGCGGCCATCGGCGCATCGATAGGCATCGTAAAACGGGGAATCGTGGAAGGGGCTTGGCTCGGTCCCTTCCAGCTGGCCATTGGCGTGGAGCCAATGCGTGATCATCCCGAGCATCGCGACGATATCGACTATCGCGGCATCGACGACCCGGCCCCGGCCGGTCGCGCGCGCATCAAGCAGCGCGCAGGCGATGCCGAAGGCTAGGCCCAGCGCGCCATTGGCGTCGCCCAGCACCGTCGGCGGGATGATCGGCGCGTGGCCGTCTCGCCGCGACAGCGCCAGGATCCCGGTCAGCGCGACATAGTTGAGATCATGCCCTGCCGCCTGCGCCAGCGGGCCCGTCTGCCCCCAACCGGTCATCCGGCCATAGACGATTCGCGAATTCCGCGCGGCGCACGCGGCCGGTCCGAGTCCGAGACGCTCCATCACGCCCGGCCGGTTGGCTTCGATCAGCGCATCGGACTGCGCCACCAAGTCGAGCGCCTGTTCGACGCCGCCGGGCGATTTAAGGTCGATCGGCACGATCTTCTTGCCCAGCCGCAACGGGTTCTCGACTGACCCGCCCAACAGCTCGGCAACCGCAACCGGACTGGGTCGGACGATCGCGGTGACGTCCGCCCCCATGCCGGCGAGAATCCGGCCCGCAACGGGGCCGGGCCCGATGCCCTCGAACTCGACGATGCGAATCCCGGCCAGGGGCAAATGGATGGGGGCGTGTGTCATCACAGCGTCCGCGCGATGAGATCTTTCATGATCTCGGTCGTGCCGCCGTAAATGCGCTGCACGCGCGCATCGGCGTAGAGCCGGGCGATCGGATATTCGGCCATATAGCCATAGCCGCCGAACAGCTGAAGGCACTCATCGAGCACCTTGCACGCCTGCTCGGTACACCAATATTTGGCCATATAGGCGGCGCTGGTATCGAGATTGCCGTCGATCAACCGCTGGATGCAATCATTGACGAAGCTGCGCGCGATGTGCGCGATCGTTGCGACTTCGGCCAGTTTGAACCGCGTGTTCTGGAAGTCATAGACCGACTGGCCGAACGCCTTGCGCTGTTTGGTATAGTCGAGCGTCAGTTCGAGCGCGCGCTCCATTACGGCAACGGACCCGACCGCAATCAGCAACCGCTCATAAGGCAATTGGCCCATGAGTTGCGCAAAGCCGTGGCCTTCCTCGCCGCCGAGCAGATTGTCCGCAGGCACGCGCACCCCGTCAAAGAAGAGTTCGGCGGTGTCGGAGGCGTGCTGGCCGATTTTTTCGAGGCGGCGGCCGATCCGGAAGCCCTCGAGATTCTCCGTCTCAAGCACCATCAGGGAGATGCCGCGGCTCCCTTCGCCGCCGGTCCGCGCGACGACGATTAGCAGGTTGCTGGTATAGCCATTGGTGATGAAGGTCTTGGCGCCGTCGATGACATAATCGTCACCGTCGCGCCGCGCCTTGGTCTTGATCGCCTTGAGGTCGGATCCCGCGCCGGGCTCGGTCATCGCGATAGCGACCAACATTTCGCCGCTCACCAGTTTCGGCAACCAGCGTCGCTTCTGCGCGTCGGTCCCAAATTCGCGGATATAGTGCGAGGCGATGGTGTGGACGGCGGTATTGCCGGGCACTTCGGCCTTGGAGAGCTCGTCCTGGACGACGAGCTGATAGGCGAGCGTCGCTCCCGCGCCGCCATATTCCTCATCGAACTCGGGCAGCAAGAATCCCATTTCGCCAAAGGGACGCCAGATTTCGCGTGGGACGAAACCCTGTTCACGCCATTGGTCGAGGTGTGGCGCCATTTCCGCCGCGATGTAACGACGTGCCTGCTCGCGGAATGTCTCGATGGAATCGCCCATCCAGAGATGATTGTAAGTCGGTGGCAACATTGCCAAAATCCTCTCTGTATGCGTCAGATGCCTGTGATGCCGCCGGTGCACATCAGCGTTTCCCCGCTGACGAAATCGGACTCCGGAATGCACAGCAGATAGACCGCGCCCGCCGCCTCTTCGGGCGTGCCGCCGCGGCCGAGCGGGATCGTGCGCTCCATCGCGTCGAGCAGGTCGGCATTGACCCCGACTTTGATCTCGCGGCCGTCGATGGAGGCGGTGCCGCCCTCGGCCGTACTGCCGGTTAACCGGGTCATGATCAGGCCAAAGGCGACGCAATTGACCGTGGTGTTCAGCCGGCCCCACTCCTTCGCCAGCGTTTTGGTCATGCCGGTGATGCCCGCCTTGCCCGCGGCGTAGTTGATCTGCCCGGCGTTGCCGAACAGACCGGCGACCGACGAGATGTTGACGATCTTGCGCACCCGGCGTTCGCCCGCTTCTAGCTCGGTTTTCGAGAGGTTGCGGATGACCGGCTGGGCGGCGCGCAGAATGCGGAACGGCGCGGTCAGATGGACGTCGATGATCGCGTACCATTGCTCGTCCGTCATTTTCTGGACGACGCTGTCCCAGGTATAGCCGGCGTTGTTGACGATGATGTCGAGCCCGCCGAACGCTTCGACTGCGGTGCCCACAAAGCGTTCGGCGAAATCGGGCGCGGTGACGCTGCCCGGACAGGAGACCGCTTTGCCGCCCGCCGCGATAATCGCCGCGACGGTTTCGTTGGCGGGTTCGAGGTCGAGATCGTTGACCACGATTTGGGCACCTTCCGACGCCAGCTTCACCGCGATGGCGCGGCCGATCCCCCGGCCCGATCCGGTAACGAGCGCGACTTTTCCTTCAAGCTTCCGTGTCATCCGTCATTCCTTCGACTATGGCTTCAGCCGAGCGCGACCAGCGCCTCGCCCATGATCTTGATTTGTCCGAACTGGTTCGCGCTGCGGACCTCGATGCGCACGCAGCGCTCGCCGTCCTGCTCGAGCTTTTCGAGCACGCGGCCGGTGCAGGTGATCGCGTTGCCGAGATGGGTGATGCCCTGGAACCGCACCGCAAATTGACGGAGCTGCGCTTGCGGCGCCCAGCCGGTGAGCAGCCGCGCAAGCCACGCCATTCCCAGCATGCCGTGCGCGAAGACATCTGGCATGCCCGCCTTGCGGGCAACGTCGATGTCGATATGCACCGCATTATGGTCGCCCGACGCACCGGCAAAGAGCGCCAGCATCGTCCGGTCGATGACGGGCAACGCCAGTGCGGGCAGCGCGTCGCCGATCCGGACTTGGTCGAATGTCGGTTGGGTCATCCGGCTGTCCTTCACGCTCCCGGCTCCTTCACGCTCAATGACGACAGACCAGGATCGAGCGCATCTCGGCGACGAGCTCCCCGGCCTGGTTGACGGCGCGCGCGGTCTTGACGACGAACTCGAGCGCGCCCTGTTTCTTGTCGTAGATGTCGTCGATCCTCGACCGCACGGTGATCGTGTCGCCGGCGCAGACCGACCGGTGGAATGTGAAACTCTGCTCACCATGGAGCAGCTTCCCGAGTGGAATCTCGAGATCGGCGAGCAACTGGTCGCTCACCCCGGAATCCAGTTCAGCTGCGAAAATGAAGGTCGGCGGCGCCAGCACATCGGCATAGCCCGCCGCCCGCGCGGCTTCCGGATCGAGGTGCAGCGGATCGGTCTCGCCAATCGCCCTGGCGAAGAATTGCAGGCGTGACCGGTCGATCGGCAACACCGATGCCGCAGTCTCGTGCCCGATCCATTTTTTGTCGATCATCGAACCGCATCCGGCTCAGACGCGTTCGTAGAGCGTGACGACGCAGGCGCCGCCCAGCCCGACATTATGCTGAAGCCCGAAGCGCGCGCCTTCGACCTGACGCTTGTCGGCACTGCCGCGCAGCTGCTCGACCAGTTCGGTGCATTGCGCGAGGCCCGTGGCGCCGAGCGGATGGCCTTTCGACAGCAGCCCGCCCGACGGGTTGGTCACAACCTTGCCGCCATATGTGTTGTCGCCATCGACAATGAATTTCTCGGCGCCGCCCGCAGGGCAGAGGCCGAGAGCTTCGTAGGTCAGCAACTCATTCTGGGCGAAGCAGTCGTGCAGCTCGACGGCGTCGATGTCCTCGGGTCCGATGCCGGCTGCTTCATAGACCAGGTTCGCCGCCTCGCGCGCCATGCCAACGCCGACGACCTGCCGCATATCGCCCGAGTCAAAGGACACCGGCCGATCGGTGGTCATCGCCTGCGCCTTGATCCGCACGCGCGCGTCGATCCCGTTCGTCTTGGCGAACTCGGGCGAGCAAAGGATCGCCGCCGCCGCACCGCACGTCGGCGGGCAGGCCATTAGCCGCGTCAATACACCCGGCCAGATCATCGGCGAGGCAAGGACGTCCTCCTCGGTCACAACCTGGCGGAACACCGCAAAGGGATTGTTCGCGGCGTGGCGGCTGGCTTTCGCGCGGATCTTGGCGAAGACATCGAGGCCGATACCGAATTCGCGCATATAGGCTTGGCCCGCACCGCCGAAATACCGCAGCGCGAGCGGGATATCGCTATTGCCAACCAGTGTTTCGGCGGCGGCGTCGAAGCGTTCGAACGGCGAAGGGCGATCGTCGAAATAGATGCCGAGCGCGCCCGGCTTCATTTGCTCGAAACCCAGCGCGAGGACGCAGTCGGCGGCGCCGCTCGCCACCGCTTGCCGGGCCAAGAAAAGCGCGGTGGAGCCGGTCGAGCAATTATTGTTGACGTTGACGACGGGAATGCCCGTCATGCCGACATCGTAAAGCGCGCGCTGGCCGCAGGTCGAATCCCCGTAGACGTAGCCCGCATAGGCTTGCTGCACCTTGTCATAGGCAAGGCCGGCATCGGCCAGCGCGATGCGGACCGCGGTAGCGGCCATGACGGGATAGGGCTCGTTCGCGCCCGGTTTGGTGAAGGCGATCATGCCGACGCCGGCAACCAATACTTCCTGTGACATGTTTGTCCTTTCTCGAATTCGGAGGCGGATCAGGCAACGTTGCGCGCGCGGCCCTGCCAAAAGGGGTCGCGCAGTTCGTTCTTGAGGATCTTTCCGGCGGCAGAGAGCGGCATCGCCTCGACGAAGCTGACGCTGCGCGGGCATTTGTAGGCAGCGATCAGCGTTCGGCAGTGCGCGATGATCTCTGTCTCGGTCGGATTTTCTGACGACCGTTTGACGACGATGGCGTGGACCGCTTCGCCCCACTCCGCGCTTGGTATGGCGATCACTGCGACAGCGGCGACGCCGGGATGCCGGGCGACCGCATTCTCGACTTCGGCGGAATAGACATTCTCGCCGCCGCTCACGACCATGTCCTTCATGCGGTCGACGATGAAGACAAAGCCGTCTTCGTCCATGTAGCCGCCGTCGCCGGTATGCATCCAGCCGTCGCGGATCGCCGCGGCAGTCAGCTCTGGCTGTTGCCAATATCCCAGCATGACGTTGGCGCCGCACACAATGATTTCGCCAACCGTGCCGCGCGGAACTTCCTGATCATCTGCATCGACGATCCTGACCTCGGTTCCGTACCCCGCTCGTCCGACCGATCGGATCTTGCCGAGCTTTCGGCCCTCCGCGCCATGGTAGAAAGGCGGGTTCAGCGCCCCCATCGGCGCCAGTTCCGTCATGCCATAGGCATGGGTGAAGGCGACCTCCGGAAACGCGGCGATGACGCGGTCGAGCAAGGCTTCCGAAATCGGCGAGGCACCGTAGATAATCCCCTTAAGGCTGCTCAAGTCGTGATCCTCGCGCATCGCGGGATGATCGAGCAGCATCTGGATCATGGTCGGCACCAGCACGGTGGCGGTGACCCGGTCGCGCTCGACCGCTTCCACAAAGGCGAGCGGATCGAATGCGGGAATGATCGCATGGGTATTCCCCAGCATCCAATGCACCGCGGCGACGCAGAAGTCCGCGCAGTGGAACATCGGCGCGGCATGTAGGTAGATGCCATCACGCGGCGTCAGTTGCTCGGCGATGAGCGCGATCGTCGCCGAGCCGATATTGTCATGGCTCAGCATTACTCCCTTGGGAAAACCGGTCGTGCCGCCAGTGTAGAAGATCCCGGCCAGGTCTCCACCCCGCCGCATCATATCAGGGACAGGTGCTGCCGCAGCGACGAGGCCTTCATAGCCATGCATCCCGACCGGTACTTCCGCGTCGCCGCAATAGACGACCTCGCGCAGCGACGGCGCGGCCTGGCGCAATTGCGCGGCAAGCCCGCTATAGCGTTCGTCGATCAGCAGGATCGTCGTGCCGGAGTCCCGCAACGAATAGGCAATCTCGGCGGCAGACCAGCGAATATTGCAAGGGTTCAGCACACCGCCGCCCCACGGCACGGCGAACTGATATTCGAGATAGCGTTCTGAATTGAGCGACAACATCGCAACGCGGTCGCCCGGCTGCATCCCAAGGCGCTGCAACGCACCCGCAAGCCGAGTAACGCGATTGGCAAAGTCGCGATAGCTGCGATCACCACCGGCACAACGGACCGCTATGCTGTCCGGGTGGCGCTGAACCGCGCGATGCAGTGCGTAAGTCAGGTGCAAGATGCTCTCCTATAGCCGTCTCTGACGGCCGACCATTTCCATGGCTTGTCGGTGATCCTAGGTCCGAACGGCTGCGGCAGCGATTGCGCTTGCTCTCCAATTCATTGCAAAATACATCAGACCTCTGCGGCGACAGCCAGCCCGTCTGCCGGTTTTACAGGAGCGTTCTCCTGCTCTATCCGCCTGTCACAATTCCGACCTTCGCTGTTCATAGCATGCTGTCCGGAACCCGGGAACGCCGGGGAAGTCAGCCAAATCTGTTCGAGGAATCTGGCATGTCATGGGATCTGCTTGACGAACCCGGGGCTTGGGTCACGGTGGAACAACATGTTAGATTATATGCATTGCTGATCGCGGCGCTCGACGACGAAGCGATCGCGTCTCACGTCCGCTGCGCCCGGAGAGCCATGGGCTGATCGTGCGTTCGACCCGCGGCGCAAATGTCAGTTCGTTGCTCGAACGCGCTTTGCCGCAATGGCCCGATCTTCTCGACGTCGCACGTGTTACGGATTTATCCGCGCGCATGGCATTTGCGCGAGATCGGCCGCATCGAGCGCGCTCAACCTCGCGCAATGCCAGCGCCTTCGTCCAACGGAATATGACCTACTTACAAGCCGTTTGGAGACATCTCCATTTATTTGAAGTTGCGCGTCAACGTCAGGCCATAGGTCCGCGGCATGCCGGTAAACCGGATAAACGAGTCTCGTAGGTAATCGGCAGACGTATAATAATATTCGTTGCCGATGTTCTTTACGAACGCGCTTATCCGCCACCGGTCGTCGGTGGTGTAGAGGCCGATCGACGCATTCGCGAGGAAATAGGGTTTCAAGCGGTAAGGATTGGTATTTTCCAGATCACCATAGGACTGCGACTGGTAGCTGCCGTTAACATTGAAATCGACGCCGAGCGTTGCCGACACGCTGCGCCGGTAATCGATCGAGCCGGTCGCCTGGAACTTGGGCGTGTAGGTAAATTGCTTGCCCCGGAAATTCACGGGTTGGCCGCGATTGTTGAAGCCGTTGTTTTCAAGAATCTCCGATTTCAATAAAGTCCCGTTCAACTGGAAGTTAAAACCGCCTGTTCGATAGGAAATCTCGCCTTCTATACCATAAACCCGCGATCGCGGAATGTTAAGGATGCGGTTGAGTGTCGTGAAGACCGGGTCAGGGACGAGTCCAAACATCTGCTTGTTCGCATAATCATAGTAGAATCCGGCGACATTGAGCTGAACCCTGCGGTCGAACAGTTTCGACTTTATACCCGCTTCATAGCTGTAGACGCGCTCCTGCGTTGCCGGTTCGTACTGGATGTCGAGGTTGGCGGCAATCAGCGGAAACGCCCCGCTCTTGTAGCCACGTGCAACCGATGCATACAGCAGAACATCGGAGTTCGCCTGGTAGCTGGCGCTGGCGCGGAACGAGAGGTTGTTGGCATTGAGCTGTCCGTCGATGATGTCGTGATGCGCGGTGAAGCCCTGCGTATAGGTCAGGCAGTGGTTCGGCGTCAGAATGGCGCTCGACTTTGTCAGGAAGTTCACGGCCAGGTTAAAGATCGGAACGGTGTTGCCTTGGTAATCATAGCTACACGACCGGGCGCTCAAACGATCGTTGGTGTAACGCAAACCGGCGTTGATCTTGAACGTCGACGACATTTTGAATTCTGCGTTGCCGAAAATGCTCTTGGTCGTGCCAGTCTGGTCGGTCTTGTCGTAGAAATTACGGAAGCCATTGGCGATCTGCGCCGGTGTATAGATCGTCTGCGGAATTCGGCCGCTTAAGAAACGCAGCGCGCCGATGGTGCTTGCGTCGTTGACATAGCCCGTCTCGCTGTCGAAAATCTTGTCGTGCGAGTAATAGCCGCCGACGATGTAGGTCAGGCGATCTTCGGCGGTCGCACCCTGCAGGCGAAGCTCCTGAGAGAACGATTCGACTCTGCCCGCCGAATTGTACGCCACGAATTCGAAAGGTGTGCCGTCAGCCTCGTTCGTATCGTTGCGATTGAGCCGATTATAGCCGGTCAGGGCAACGAGCTTAAGCTGATCCGAAAAAGCGAATTCAAGCCGCTCGGATAAGGCCAGGAAGTCCGAATGCGCCTTGAACGGCGGCTTGTTCCCGGTCTGCGGATCCCAATCAGCTTGCGTATCGGTTGGGTTGGTCGGGACGCTGTTGGCCGCGCCGGGCTTCAAGAACGCGGGTTGGTCTGGGCTGATCGAGCTGGCCTGGGGCGCCTGCGTATCCGAGCGATCGCGCCAGTAATTGATGGTGAATTGCGAGGAGATCGTGTCGGTCGGCGCCCAGTCGAGTGAACCCCGCAACGCTTGGCGGCTCTTCTTGCCGAGACGATCGTCGCGGGTCACGCTGCGCTGCCACCCTTCGTCGGAATTCTCGGTCCTGAATGCAAGGCGGATGCCGAGCGTATCCGTAAGCGGACCGCTGACGAAACCGTCAAAATTATAGGTTTTGTAGCTGGCATAGGTCGCGGACAACGAACCCTCCAACGACTTGGTCGGACGCGCCGTAATGAAATTGATCAGACCGCCGGTGGTGTTGCGTCCGTAAAGCGTCCCTTGCGGCCCTTTCAGCACCTCGACGCGCTCCACGTCGAACAGCGGGCCGTTGCTCATATACGGATAGGCAAGCGAAACTTCATTGGTGTAGACGCCGACCGGTGAGGTCGCCGACAGGTTCCGCGTGTTGAAACCGACCCCGCGAAGCGTGTAGATTGGCGTGCCGAGGCCAGAACGTGCGAAGGTCAGGCCGGGAACGACCGCAGTCAGCGCACTGGTGTCGGTGATGCCGGCCTTCGCCAGAGTGTCGCCGGCGAACGCTTGAATCGAGAGCGGAACCTTGTTGATATTCTCGCTGCGCTTCTGCGCGGTGACGATGATGTCGTCCGATTGCGGCTGATCCAGACCGTTTGCCGCAGGCGCCGGCGCGCTGGCGGCGGCTGGGGGCTGTGTCTGGGCATCGCCGCGCCCAGGCACCATTAGCGCCGTGAGCATGGTTGTAGACAACAAGATCAGGTTGAACGTACGCATCGGGCTCCCTCCCCAGAATTTGGCGCGCTCGTTGACGCACCGGTTGTGTGTTTAATCATGTCCGGGACAGGCGCCGCCGCCGCGACGAGCGTTTCATAGGCGTGCATCCCGGCCGGTGCTTCCGCGTCCCCGCAGTAAATAACCTCGCGCAGTGATGGCGCTTCCAACCGCAGTTCCGCGACAAGTCCGCTAAAGCGTTCGTCGATCAGCAGGATCGTTGTGCCGGAATCTCGCAACGAATAGGCGATCTCGGCGGCAGACCAGCGGATATTACATGGGTTCAGGACACCGCCACCCCGCGGCACGGCGAACTGATATTCAAGATAGCGTTCTGAATTGAGTGACAGCATCGCAACGCGGTCGCCCGGCTGCATCCCAAGGCGCTGCAACGCAGCCGCCAGCCGCGCAACACGATCGGCGAAGTCGCGATAGCTGCGCTCACCACCGGCACAACGGACGGCTATCTTGTCCGGATGTCGCTGAACCGCGCGGTGCAGTGCGTCAGTGAAATGCAAAATCGCTCTCCCATCGCCGTCTGTGACGGTCGAGCCATTTCCATGGCTTGTCGGTGATCCTAGGTCCGAACGGCTGCGGCAGCGATTGCGCTTGCTCTCCAATTCATTGCAAAATACATCACGCCTCTGCGGTGGCCGTCGGCCCGTTGGCCGACTCTATGAGAAATCTGAATGCCCTATGCGCCTGTCACAATTCCGGCCTTCGCCGTTCAAGGCATACTGTCCGGCGCCCGGAGCCGCTGGGAAAGTCAGCCAAACCTGATCAAGGAAATCGTCGTGCGGGCCGGCATGTCATGGGATCTGCTTGACGAGCCCGGCGCCAGGGTCACGGCGGAACAATATGTTAGATTGTATACGTTGCTGATTGCGGCGCTCGATGACGAAGCGATCGCGTTGCTTTCGCGCCCACTCCGTCCCGGTAGCTTCGCACTGATGGTCCGGTCGATGCGCGGTGCAAAAACCATCGAGGCGGCCGTGGACCGGGCGGCGCACACCCTGACCATATTGCAGGACGATCTGATTTTCTCCTGCGTGCGGGAAGGTGCACTGACCGGCATCACGTCGGAGCTTCGTCGCCCGGACACCGTGCTGCCGACCTTCGCGCATGAGTTGCTCATGCGCGTCTGCTGGCGGCTGATCGTCTGGATGCTGGATAGCGGATCCCGTCCGAAAAGCTTCGATTTTAGTTTCGATCGGCCGGCCTATGCCGACGCCTACGAAGCGATTTTCCCTGGTCAGCTGCTTTTCGGGCAATCTCGATCTGCTGCCTGGTTCGACAGTGCGGATTTGGCCGGCCCATTGCAGCGCAGCGACCGAGATGCTCAGACGTTTCTGAAATCCGCACCCGCCAACGTGATTGTACCAGGTCTCGTTCGCACAGGCGCTGGCGCGCGGGTAAGAGCCTTACTCGAGCACGCTATGCCGGGCTGGCCAGGCCTTCCAGACATCGCGCATGATATGGGCATGTCGATTGCGACCCTGCAGCGTCGTTTGGCACGCGAACGGACATCGTTTCGCGCCGTTAAGGAAGAGCTGCGCCGTGACCTGGCGATCACGAGACTCAATACGAGCCGGGTGCCCGTTGCGATCCTCGCCGGTGAACTCGGCTTTGCCGATAGTGCGACGTTTCAACGCGCTTTCAAGATATGGACGGGCAACTCTCCGGGGCGCTACCGCCAGCGAGAGCAACGTCCCGCGACAGCGAACGTCTAAAAAATCGTTGTGTACAGAGCGTCTCGCAATCACGTTCGATCTCCTCGCCCACAGCCATGCCACCGCCAGTGGCGAAAACAGCGCATCTTCGACACCCGCTGCCGGATACCGCCTGCGAACATCGAGCTGACGCGGTTCCACCAGAAACGCACCTCTCATGGCTAGGGCGATACCGCGCGCGACTAGCAGATTCTCGACGTTACGCAGCGAAAGCGGGAAACGGATATCCGATGATCAAATTCACGCGGAGCAATTGGCAGCTCCCGACCCGATTATGTTGAAAAACTCCCAAGGGGTGAGTGGACAATTGGAGAGAGTAACGATCAGTCGTGCTACATTTCAATTTGCTCATAATTGTTCAGTATTAACTATCTTGCTGTAATAACGTTGCTTGATTTCTGGCCGTTGCTAATGTCGGCAGAGTTTTTCAACATAATCGACCCAATAGCGGTCGCAGCTTCCTAGCGGATAGAGCGTCCGTTTTTAGGATCGCCCGTGCCTACGCCGGATGACCGAGTACGGGGCGCGTTGCTGCCAAGCGGCTTTTCGAAAGGCAAACGACAGGTCTCGCCAGAAGCTGCCGTTTATGGCTCGCGGGCGAATGGCGTGAGTTGGTCGGCAGGCGCCTCGGGGTAGTCTGCTCATCAGGCGCCGAAGCGTTCTTCGGACGGCCACTCTGGCCACTGGAGAACGATCATGGACCGTGGGCGCTAAGCGCGCGCTGAAGCCAAAGCAAATATGGGAGATCCGATCTCACCTCAATCAACGCCGCCGCTTGCGAGATCGGGCGCTGTTCGACCTTGCAATCGACAGCAAGCTCAGGGGCTGTGATCTCGTGCGGATCAAAATCGGTGACGTGGTCAGCGGCGGCCAGGTCCGGACGCGGGTGATCGTGATGCAGCAGAAAACGAATAGGCCGGTCCAGTTCGAACTGCTTCCGGATGCTCGAGCTAGCTTGTTAGCATGGCTTGAACGCCGCGGAGGCACGGTGGACGATTATGTCTTTCCGAGCCGGGTTGATCACAATGGGCACCTCAGCACACGTCAGTATGCTCGGCTTGTCGACGAATGGGTGACAGGAGTCGGCCTGATGCGAAGCGAATATGGCACTCACTCGCTTCGGCGAACGAAGGCATCGATCATATACAGAGCGACGGGCAATCTGCGGGCTGTCCAGATCCTTCTCGGCCATACCAAGATCGAGAATACGGTGCGCTATCTCGGCATCGACGTGGAGGACGCTCTGGCCCTTGCCGAAAACACTGAAATCTAGACAGACGGCTCCTCGCTGCTGGCG
>NZ_JBOHHW010000063.1:0-29453 GCF_050725575.1 Sphingomonas sp.
TGGATATTCTGTGGGTGGCCGGTGGGGAGCGGGCCGGCACCGAACAAAATTCGCTCTACCGCGAATTTTCAACCAACGAGGAGCTTATCATGGCAAGCGACGTGGCCACGCTGGCGGGCGGGTGTTTCTGGTGCACCGAAGCGGTGTTCAACGACGTGATCGGCGTGGAAGAGGTCGAGAGCGGCTATATCGGCGGGAGCGTGCCCAACCCGACCTATCGCCAGGTCTGCGATGGCGATACCGGCCATGCCGAGGCGATCCGCGTGACCTTCGATCCCGATCAGGTCAGCTATGGCGACCTGCTCGACATGTTCTTTGCGACGCATGATCCGACGCAGCTCAACCGCCAGGGCAATGATGTCGGCACGCAGTATCGCTCGGCGATCTTCCCGCATTCGCCCGAACAGGAAACCGAAGCCCGCGCGGCAATGGCGCGCGCTGCGGTCGACGTCAGCGGCCCGATCGTGACGACGATCGAACCGCTGACCGAATGGTATCCGGCGGAGGATTATCACCAGGAATATTGGCAGGGCGAAGGGCAGCGCAATCCCTATTGCCAGGCCGTGATTCCGCCCAAGTTGAAGAAACTCAGGAAGAGCTTCGCTGCGCGTATCAAGGCGGCGGAGACGGCTTGATCCGCGACCGACAGGGCGGCGCCCGATGCCAATCGATCCGATCCTGTTCCTGACCAGCTGGGGCCGCGAATTCGCAGATTCGGTTGCCGATATCGCGGAGGCAAGCGGCCAGGACAGATATGAGGTGTATTCCGACGCATTGGGCGCCGCCCCGGATCTGCCGTCCCTGCAGGGCATTACCAACGAACAGGTGATACTCCTCCGTGATGCAGCAAGGGAGGTCTTGAAAGCCCGGCGATCGAGGCGTCACATATCGAGCAGGCGATCAGGCGGATGCTGTGGCATTTGAACGATGGGAAGCCGCCCGATCCGGTGGGGTAATGGCTGCACAATCGGCACATGCCGAGCGGTGGTCGGCCGCGAGCATCCCAATCGAGGCTGGGACGGCCCCTCAGAGTTGCTAATCAAAAGGCTGCCAGACTCGCCGTCTTGACCGTCTAAAGGTCACTGTTCGATGGGTCCAATTATCCGACGGCTTTGAGAAGGAGTCGGTCACCCGGCTCTCATAGCTGCACGATGCAGCATCGGTCGAACCAGAAAGCGAACAGATCACATTCCTCGTTTCAACGGTGGGGGCAAATTCCACAATATATCGACCCGGCGTTTTCGTCGGTGATGCCAGGGGCCGTATAATCCTCATATGCTCATAATTTCCGACATCCTCACTGGTCGGAATACGCGCCGTTTCGGCATGCACGCATCCACCAAGCGTCAGTAGAAGGAGGCATGAGGGGCCTTTCCGGTTCACATCTTCCCTTCCACGAAAAGCCCGGCTGATCAGGCCGGGCTTCCATCAGTCAATAGTATGTCTTGCTCGTAATGCTCTACGCCCTCAAAGCGCTTCGCCTTCGATCGGCGGCTTGGGCTTCGCATCGGCGCCGAGCGCCTTGTAGACAAGCCCGCCAAGGATACCGCCGGCGATCGGCGCGACCCAGAACCACACCAATTGCGTGAGCGCCCAGCCGCCAACGATCAGTGCCGGGCCGGTGCTGCGCGCCGGGTTCACCGAGGTGTTGGTGATCGGGATGCTGATCAGATGGATCAGGGTCAGCGCGAGGCCGATCGCGATCGGCGCGAAGCCGGCCGGTGCGCGCGTGTCGGTCGAGCCCATGATCACAAGCAGGAAGAAGAAGGTCAGCACGACCTCTGCAATCAGCCCGGCCTGAAGCGAATAATGGCCGGGCGAATGATCCGCGAGACCATTGGCGGCAAGACCGTTGGCGGCGAGCGAATAATCGGGATTGCCGCTGGCGATGACGAACAACAGGCCCGCCGCAACGACGGCGCCGAGTACCTGGGCGATCACATAGAGCGGGATATCCTTGGCATCGAAACGCCCGCCGGCCCACAGGCCGATGGTCACGGCAGGATTGAGGTGGCAGCCCGAGATATGGCCGATCGAATAGGCCATGGTCAGCACGGTCAGGCCGAATGCGAGCGAGACGCCGGCCAACCCAATGCCAACCTCCGGAAAGGCGGCCGCGAATACGGCGCTGCCACAACCGCCAAAGACGAGCCAGAATGTACCGAGAAACTCCGCGAGACCGCGTTGCGTATTGGTCATGTTGCTCTCCCTTTATATCTTGTGTGGGGGAAGATGACCTATCGTTGCGACTTCGTAAAGATGCTCAATCGCGATGTGCGGCGCGGCGCAAGCGGTCGTTGATCGCAATACCGAGACTATTATGCGGGATCGGCGCGATCGCGATACGTGGATGGCCATTTGCATCGGCACGGTGAAGCAAGTCGAACAACCGTGCCGCTGCCTCGCCGAGATCGCCGCTCGCGGACAGGGTTTCGTCGCCGGCGACCGTGCCGAAGCCGATCAACCATTCCCCATCGCTCGCCGCCATAGCTTCGAGGCGAAGCGGCTTGCTGGGCGCGTAATGGCTTTCAAGCTGGCCGGGCGCAGTCACCGGGTGCTTCCCCGGCGAAGGCCGGGGCCCAGTTACGCCGTCCCCCACTACTTGGCCCCGGCCTTCGCCGGGGAAGCAGCGATAGAGGGCATCCTCGGTAATCGGTCCCGGACGCAGGATCTTGAGCTCGCCCTCAGTCGAGACGATCGTCGATTCCAGCCCCGCCTCGGTCGCGCCGTCATCAATCACCAGCGGGATTCGCCCATCAAGGCTGGCCGTAACATGCGCCGCGCGGGTCGGGCTGATTCCGCCGCTGGCATTGGCGGAGGGCGCGGCGAGCGGCTTGCCGGTCGCCGCGAGCAGCGCGCGCATCGCACGGTGCGCGGGCATGCGGATCGCAATGGTCGACAGGCCCGCCGTGACCAGCGACGCGACCGGCGCATCCTTGGCGAGCGGCAGGACCAGAGTCAGCGGCCCGGGCCAGAATGCCTCGGCCAGCCGCAGTGCCATATCGTCGAACACCGCCAATTGCCGTGCCGCAGCTAGGTCAAGCACATGCACGATCAGCGGATTGAAGCTCGGCCGGCCCTTGGCGGCATAGATCGCGGCGACCGCGCGCGCGTCGGTCGCATCGGCGGCTAGGCCGTACACCGTCTCGGTCGGCACGGCGACGATCCCGCCCGCCCCGATCAACTGCGCCGCCTCGGCAATCGCCGCATCGCCATGGTGCAGGACACGAGTCGTCATGGGGCTTGGAACGGTCATCGGGCGCGCTATAGCCGGAGGAAGCCTGAGAGATAAGAGGACCTGCCCCGTGTTCACGCCAGCCACCGCAGACCAGCGTTTCGTGCTCGATCACATCGTCGGGATCGGCGAGCTGGCGGAAAGCGAACGCTTCGCCGCCGCATCGTCCGATGTGGTCGATGCCGTGCTCGATGGCGTCGGCCAGCTGGCCGAGGGCGAATGGGCGCCGCTCAACCGCGCGGGCGACACGGTCGGCGCGAAATGGACGCCCGACGGCGTGGTGATGCCCGACGGGTTCGTGAAGGCCTATCACGACTATGTCGAAGGCGGCTGGGGCACGATCGGCGTGGCCGAGGAATTTGGTGGTCAGGGCCTGCCCTTCGCGATCCAGACCGCCGTGCTCGATACGCTGGGCGGCGCCAATATGAGCTTCGCGCTCGCGCCGACCCTGACCGTCGGAGCGATCGAGGCGCTGGCGCACCACGGCTCGCCCGAACAACAGGCGCTGTACCTGCCGCATCTCGCGACCGGCGAATGGACCGGCACGATGAACCTGACCGAGCCGCAGGCCGGATCCGACGTCGGCGCGCTGCGCAGCAGCGCCAAGCCGCTCGGCGACGGCAAATGGTCGATCAAGGGCACCAAGATCTTCATTTCGTTCGGCGATCACGACATGGCGCCGAACATCGTCCACCTCGTCCTTGCCCGCACGCCCGACGCGCCCGCCGGGACCAAGGGCATCTCGCTTTTCCTGGTACCGAAGTACCGGCTGAACGCGGACGGTACGCCCGGCGACTTCAACGATGTCCGCGTCGTGTCGATCGAACACAAGATGGGCCTGCACGGCTCGCCGACCTGTGTGCTGAGCTTTGGCGACAATGACGATTGCATCGGCGAGCTGATCGGCGGCGAGTTTGGCGGCATCCGCGCGATGTTCACCATGATGAACAATGCGCGGCTCAATGTCGGGCTGCAGGGCGTGCAGATCGCCGAGCGCGCGACGCAGGAAGCCGTCGGCTATGCCCGTGAACGCATCCAGTCGGCACGCGCCGGGTCGTCGAGCCGTGAGTCAGTCGCGATCATCGAGCATCCCGACGTCCGCCGCATGCTGCTGCGCATGAAGGCGCAGACCCAGGCGGCACGCGCTTTGGTCTATCTCGCCGCTGCGCAGGTCGACCGCGCAGCGCTCGGCGAGGCGGGCGCACAGGACCGGCTCGAGATTCTCACGCCTTTGGCCAAGGCACATGGCACCAATATCGGCTGCGAGGTCACCTCGCTCGGTATCCAGGTCCATGGCGGCATGGGCTATATCGAGGAGACCGGCGCGGCGCAGCTGTTCCGCGAGGCCCGCATCACCCCGATCTATGAAGGCACCAACGGCATCCAGGCCGCCGATCTGGTCGGGCGCAAACTCGGCCTCGCCAATGGCGGCGTGTTCGCGCAACTGATCGCCGATATGCGTGCCGAGGCGGAGGATCAGGGGCTGATCACCTTGATCGACACTTGCGAGGAGATTGGCCGCGGGCTGATGACGCTCGACGCCGACGATAAGCTTGCCGCGAGCTATCCCTTCCTGACCATGCTCTCGACCGCAGTCTGCGGCTGGCTGATGGAACGCCAGGGTCGCATCGCCGCGTCGGCAGATGGCGACCCCACCTTCCTGGCGATGAAGACGGCGGCCGCGCGCTTCTATGTCGCGCAGATCGTGCCCGAGGCGATGGGGCTGAAGGCTGCGGCGACGGCGAAGGCGGATGTCCTTTATTCGATTCCGGCGGAGACATTCGCGGCCTGAGGGTCAGAACATCTTGCGGATGCTCAGTCGCACGGTGCGGCCGAGCGGGTCGAGATAGTCGGGCTGATAGCTGATCGGCGTCGCGCCGTTCACATCGGTCACGCGCTGGCGGCTGTCGAACACATTATCGAATGACAGAGTGATGCGCGTGCCGCGCAGCCAGGGGTGCTTCTTGAGCAGCTCGAGCCGCTGGCCGAGATCGGCGAACAGTCGCACGTTCAGCGTGGTCAACGCGGAGAAGGCGAGCGGTTCGGGCGCAGCGGGCGTACCGCCATTGACGCGCGTGCCGCTGCGGTAATTGCCCGATAGCCGCAGGCCCGCGCCATTATTGGTATAGCCCGCCTGCACCTGCACCTCATGCCGCGACTGGCCGCCACCGCTGCCGATCGCATCGCCGTTGAGCAGGTCGAGGCTGGGCCCGCCATCGGCGACCAGCACCTTGTCGGTGAAGTGCCAGGTGTGGAAGACGCCGAACTGCAGCCGCCCGCCGCCCCGGCCACCGCCGCCGCCGCCACGACCGCCAAAGCCGCCTCCGCCGCCACGCCCGCCGCCGAAGCGCGGCCGGGCACCATCGGGTGCGTTGCCGTCAGGAGCGGCACCAGGCGCGCCGCCGTCCGGCCGGTCGCCCCCCGCCCCGTCGCCGCCACGCCGGCCGCCGCGATCGCCATCCTGCCCAGGCCGCCGCAAGCCCTCGAACGGATTGGGCCCGGTGCCGGCGCGAAATGCCTCGATCTCCTTCTGGATCTTCGATTTGAGGCTCTTGGAGAAATTGATCCCCCAGCGCAGTTCCGATCGCTCGCTGCGCGCGAAATTGATCGGCCGCGTGTCGACCCGGATCAGCGCGCCGGTCGCATCGCGCGTGAAGCGGCCGGGAAATGCCGCTTCGAGCGAGGCGCTGGCTGTCGGGAAGGATGCGGTCGGATCGTCAGTCCGGCTCTTCACATAATTGGCCGTAAAGGTCAGGTCGGTCTTGCCGAACGGATTGAGCGTCAGCCCGAACTTCGTGACATGATTATTGTTAGCGCGCAGATCAGGATTGCCGCCCGACAGGACCGTCACCGTCGCGGTCGTGCCCTGAAGATAGTCGAATACCCGCACATTCGGCGTAAGGATCACCGGGTTGGCGAGCTGCTGCGCGGTCGGTGCCTGATCCTGGTCGGTGTGCGACACGATCAGCCGCACCCCCTCGACCGGCGACCAGTTGGCGCCATAGCCGAAGGTGGTCAGGGTGCCGAAATCCGACAGATGGTCCGCAGCGAAATTGACGTTGGCCGACAGCTTGCCGAGCACGCTCAGCACATCCTTCGACTTGTTGGCGATCGGCAAGTCGATATTGACTTGGCCATTGACGATGTCGCGCGACACCTGGCCGGTGGCCGCAGCGTCGGCACGATAGGTGCGGCTGGAAAAGTCGCTGGCCTGCGCGCCGACGCGGATGCTGGTGGTGACCCCACCGGCGGGCAGCTTGAACAGGTTGCCGGTAAACAAGGCATCGATATCAAGGTCGTTCGACGTCGAATAGGCGCGATTGGCGCGCCCGGGACCGAACTCGGCCAGGCCGAGCGGGCTGAACGGGTTGGCAGTCGGATCGCCGGCATTGAGCCGTGCCTGATATGCCGCGGTATCGAGACCGGTATCGGTGATGGTCCGGTTCTCGCTGCGGTCATAAGTGCCGGTCAGCGACCATTGCCACGTCGAGATCGCGCCGTTGAGCGTTGTGCCGAGATGCGCGGAGACGGTGGAGTTGCGCTGCTTGAGTGGCGAGAAGGTGTCGAGCGACCGGTTTACGGTGGCGTCGCTCGCAAAGGGCGAGAAGGGATTGCCGGCCGGAAGATCAAGCGAGACCCCAGGCAATCCGTTGGTGCTGACGCTGTCGCTGGTTTCGAGTTCGCCGTTCAGCGTGGCCGAGACATTGCCGAAAATGGTCCGGGCATAGACCGTATTGGCGCTGAAATTGCTGCCCGACGGTAGCAAGCTGCGATAGGGGCGCTGATCGATCTGGCTGTCGGGATTAATGATATTGCCCTGAGCCGGGGACGCGCCGGGCTGGACCTTGATGTCGCGTTCCGCTTCGGTCAGCGCCGTATTGCCCTGATATTTAAGATGAAGGTTGAACCGCCCGCCGCGCCGGATGCTGAGCAAATCGGCCTCGCCCTGCGCGGTGTTGCGCCCGCCCGCGGTCGCCGCCCGGTCGGCTGCTTCCAGCGTGGTCGCCTTGAACCGGCGGCGCAGCACCACATTCACGACCTTCTGGTCGGCGCGATAGCCATATTTGAGCGCAACCTCTTCGGGCAGGATCTCGACCCGCTGGATTGCCTCGGTCGGGATGTCGCGGAT
Source organism: Sphingomonas sp. (assembly GCF_050725575.1). Taxonomy (GTDB): domain Bacteria; phylum Pseudomonadota; class Alphaproteobacteria; order Sphingomonadales; family Sphingomonadaceae; genus Sphingomonas. Next base: position 7,365 of record NZ_JBOHHW010000063.1, read on the forward strand.
CTCGGTAAAGCCCGAGATACGTTTGCCGTCGAGCAGCACCACCGGCTTCCCGCCGCTGCCCCGACCACTCGCCGTCAGCGGCGCCAGCTCGTCGAGCAGATCGGAGATCGAGCTGACGCCATAGGAGCGGATCTCCGCCGCGCCGATCTGCTTTTCGGGCGGGATGTCGCCGATCACAGAGCCAGGCAGGTTGCGCGACCCCCGGACGATGATGTCGGGCTCATCGGAGGGTGCCGACGGATCGCTGTCGCCGCCCTGCCCTTCCGGCGGCGCCTCCTGCGCGAATACCGGGACCGCCATGGTGGTGGACATCAGGAACAGGAAGAAACTCAAACGCCGCATGACCACTCCAGTCAATTTCTTCGCACCTGTACCTAGCGGGTAATTGTCTCAAGAGTGTGCCAGCCTTCGGGCAGGCATGATCCTGCTGTCCGATGGCCCTGTCCGATTGACCATTCATGGCTCTGACGGGCCTATGCAATCGGCGGTATCGCGTTGGTTCAACGAGCGATCAGCGAGGTACCATGTCCGCCGCCCAGCCCGAGCCTCCAGCCGCGCCACCCGTGGCGGAATTGCGCCACGCCGCGACGATCGAGACGCTCGCCGCCTGTTTTCCCGTCATCGCCGAGCTTCGCCCGCAGTTAAAGGACGTGGATGAATGGTGCGATCGCGCCACCGCCATGCAGGTTGCCGGCTACCGCGTGCTCGCCGCCTGGTCCGGTGACCGTGCCCTGGCCCTTGCCGGCTACCGCGTGATCGAGAATCTGATCCATGGCCGCTTCCTGTATGTCGACGATCTGGTGTCGACTGCCGAGCATCGTGGTCAAGGCCTTGGCGCCCGGTTGCTGCACGAGCTGAGCGTGATCGGGAGCCGTGAAGGATGCGGGCGGCTGGTGCTCGACACCGCCGCCGCCAATGCCGGCGCGCGGCGCTTCTACCTCCGCGAAGGCCTGTATGACCTGGCCGTCGGCTTCATCAAACCACTGGAACCCATGACATGAACATCCTGCACATCATCTGCAGCCCTCGGCCCGGCTCCCACAGCCGGCATTTGTCCAGCGCCGTGGTCGATCGGCTGATCGCGGGTCGACCGGACGCCCGCGTCACGACACGCGACCTCGGGCGCGACCCCCTGCCGCCTGTGAATCACGACTTTGCCGAGAGTCTGTCGTCGCCCGCCGCGCTGGCAGCGGTGGTCGGGACGGACATATTCGACCTGTCCGACCAGCTGATCGTCGAGCTCGAACGGGCCGACATCCTGGTCATTGGTACGCCGATGAACAATTTCACCGTGCCAGTGACCCTGAAGGCCTGGATCGACCAGGTGGTTCGCATCGGTCGCACCTTCATGCCGTCGCCGGCCGGCAAGGTCGGCCTGCTCAAGGACCGGCCAGTGTTCATCGCGATCGCATCGGGCGGTTTCTTCCTGGGCGACAATGCTCGCCAGCCCGATTTCCTGACTCCTTATCTCACCGCGATCCTCGGCTGTATCGGCCTCACGGACATCCGCTTCCTGTCGCTGCAGGGCGCGGCGTTCCTCGAACCCGACAGGCTCGCCACGCAGCGCGAGGAGCTGCTGCGCATGGTCGATGCAGGCGCCACGCGCAGTGACCTGGCGGCATGACTTGCGACGACCACAGGCATCCAGCCATACCCTAGGGCCAAGAGGCACCCCTATCCCTTGAAGAAGGGGAACACGCCAAGCAGCAGGCACGTCACCATGAACACCGCGCAGGAGCCAAGCGCCCAGCGGAAGGTGAAGCGCTGATGATCGCCCAGATCGACCCCGGCAAGCCCGACGAGCAAATAGGTCGAGGCGACGAGCGGGCTGAGCAGATGGATCTGCTGGCCGATCAGCGAGGCGCGCGCCAATTCCATCGGGGTCAGGCCATATTGCACGCCGGTCTGGCCGAGCACCGGCAGCATGCCGAAATAAAAGGCGTCGTTGGAGATCAGCACGGTGAAGGGGATGCTGACCAGCGCGGTGATCGGCGCCATATAAGGCCCGAGCGCGGTCGGGATGATGTCGGTCACTGACGCCGCCATCGCATCGACCATCTTGGTGCCGGACAGGATGCCGGTGAAGATGCCGGCGGCAAAGATCAGGCTGACCGTACCGAGGGCATTGCCGGCATGCGCCGAGATGCGCTCCTTCTGCTGTTGCAGCCGGGGATAATTGACCATCGCGGCGATCGCGAAGGCCAGCATGAAGATCACCACCAGCGGCAGCGTACCGGCAATCAGCAGGACGAGCAGGCCGATGGTGAGCAGCAGGTTGAACCAGAAGAGTTTCGGACGGCGCATGCTGGTGTCGCCGCCAATCTCCTCATCGATCACGTCCTGCGCGGTGATGCGTTCATTGTCGTCATCGAGCGCCAGCGCGGCGAGCCGGCGGCGTTCGCGGCGGCCGAAGATCCAGGCGACGAAGAAGGTCCAGGCCGCGGTGGTGATCATTGCCGGGATCAGGCCGACGAACAATTCACGCGGATCGACATGCAGCGCGGTCGCTGCGCGCACCGTCGGGCCGCCCCAGGGCGCGATGTTCATCACCGCGCTCGACATGATGAGCAGGCAGGTGAGCATGCGCAGGTCCATCTTCATGTGCCGGTAGAGCGGCAGCAGCGCGGACACGGTGATCATATAGGTGGTGGTGCCGTCGCCATCGAGCGACACGGTCAGCGCCAGCGCGACGGTGCCGATCAGGATGCGCATCGGATCGCCATGCACCAGCCGCACGATCAGGCGGATCAGCGGATCGAACAGACCGACATCGATCATCAGCCCGAAATAGAGGATCGCGAACAGCAGCATCACGCCGGTCGGCGCGAGCTCGATCACGCCGTGCACCATCATCTCGCCCAGCCCCTGGGAGAAGCCGGCGCCGATCGCGAACAGAGTGGGGATCAGAATCAGCGCGACCAGCGCCGACATCCGCTTGGTCATGATCAGCGTCATGAACGTGCCGACCATGACAAAGGCCAGTAATGCCAGCATCTTCCCCCCGATCATGTCGGACTGCACTATAGCGCCCGATCCTGGTCCGTGTGACCAGCCGTTATCCCGGCCACTATCGACGCCTCTCGCTGTCATCTGCCTGTCGCGCAACCGCGATGACAGCCTGATGAAAGCGGCGCGCGCCGATTAACGGTGCCGAAGCGGAAAAAGGATATCGGCAATGAGGATGTTCGGACCGGCCCTGCTCGCGACGCTGGCCCTGAGTGCGATGCTGCCCACCGCGCCGGCCATGGCGCAGCGCGACGATGCCGAATCGCGCTATCTCCCCGCCCCCGCCATTTCCTATCCCGGCGGGGTCGAGAGCCAGCGCGACGTCACTTATGCGGAACTGTCGGGCTTCCGCCCGCTGACGCTGGACTTGTATCTGCCGCCCAGGACCGGCAAGCCGCAGCCGGTACTGGTGTTCGTACACGGCGGGGCATGGCTGCACCGCACCGCACGCGATGGCGGCGAGTTTCGCGATTTTCCGGCCGTACTCGCCGGGTTCGCGGCGCGCGGTTATGTCGTCGCCAGCGTCAATTACCGCTTCAGCGGCGAAGCTCGCTTCCCCGGCGCGGTGCAGGATGTCGGCAGCGCGATCCAGTGGCTGCGCGGGCAGGCGGCGCGCTATGACATCGATCCCGACCATGTCGTGCTGTGGGGATCGTCGGCCGGCGGGCAGATCGCGACGCTGATCGGTACCGGATGCGACGCCCCCGCACTGCAGCCGCCGGCGGCAAAGGGCATCGCGACATCGCCGCCCTGCGTGCAAGGCGTGATCGACTGGTACGGGCTGATCGATTTCGAAGGTCCGCCGTCCGCGGTCAGCAAGGCGCAGCGCGCCTATCTCGGATGCGGGCCCGGCGACTGCCCGCCCGGCCTCGCCCGGTCGGCCAGCCCGCTTGCCTATATCGACGCGAAGGACCCGCCGTTCCTGATCCAGCACGGCAACGCCGATGTGACGGTGTCGCCGCAGCAATCGGTGCAGCTCCACGATGCGCTGAAGGCTGCGGGCGTGCCGGTCGAGATCGTCCTGTATCCCGGCGTCGCGCATGGTTTCGCCAGGGTGCCGGGAGGCGGGCCGGACGATGCGGTCAACCGCCAGGCACTGGCCAAGGTGAACGAATTCCTCGACCGCGTCGCGCCGGTGAAACGCTAGCGCCGGCCGATTTCTGTCGCATGATCGCGGCCGCGATTGAATCGCCAGTTTCAAGCCAGGTTACCTCTCCCCGTTCGTGCTGAGCTTGTCGAGGCACCGCCTTTTTCTTCAACAACATCGGAAAAGGAAGAACGGCCCCCTTCGACTGCCTGCAAGGCAGGCGCTCAGGACAGGCTTCGACAGGCTCAGGGCGAACGGGGTGAGGGTGGTCCGCTCTACCCCCGCAACGCCGCCGAGATCGCCTGCAGCCCGCCCTCGAGTTCCTCCGCGGTCGGCCAGCCATAGCCGAGGCGGAAATAGGTGTCGGGCCGTTCGAACCAATGGCCCGGGCCGACATAACAGCCATGCTCCTCAAGCAGGCGCTTGTAGAAGGCGTCGGTGCCGCCGCGCGGCTCTTCGCGCATGCGCGGGAAGCAGACCACGCCGCCCGAGGGCGCGACCCAGTCGAGCAGCTCCTCGCCCGCGATCCATTCCGTCACCCGGTCGCGCCGGCGGCGCATTTCGGCGAGCGTCGGGGTGAGGAGTTCATCGCGGCGCGCGAGGATCTGCTCGCCGACCCATTCGTCGATCACGCTGCCGCAAATGCTGATCTGCTCCTTCGCGGCGAGGAAGCGTTCCTGCAGCCCGGTATCGCGGGTGATGATCCAGCCAATCCGGATGCCGGGCACGCCGTACGCCTTGGACAGTGACGCGACGCTGATCACATGATCGCCAAGCGAGGCGGCAAGCGGCAACGGGCCATCGAACGACAGGTCGCGATAAGTCTCGTCGACCAGCAGGTAGCAGCCCTTTGCCTTGGCCAGTGCGACCAGCTCACCGAGCTCGACAGCGCTCAGCATCGTGCCGGTCGGATTGTGCGGGCAGGTGACGCTGATGATCCGCGTCTTCGGCGTGACCGCGGCGGCGATCGCCTGCGGATCGATGCGGAAGCCGCTTTCGAAATCGAGTTCGACATGGGTGACGGCGCAGCCGATCGCGCGCGGCGTTTCCAGATTGGTCGCGTAATTGGGCCGCACCACGACGAGGTGATCGTCGGCGCCAAGCAGTGCAGTCGCGATGATGAACAGGGCGCCCGCCGCGCCGACCGTGACCAGCACGTCATCGGCCGCAACCCCGCCACTCGTCTCCGCGATCAGGCGGCGTAGCTCGACCCCGCCGCGATGCTCGCCATAGAGCAGGGTCAGGTCGGGAATGGTGAGGCCAAGCCCGGCGACGCTGCGATCGGCGACCGAGCTTTCCGACAGATTATAGCGGATCCGGCCATAGCCATATTCCTCGGGCGATTCGACTTCGATCGGCATCCGGACATAGCGCATCGATATTCCTCTCTATCTCTGCCGGTCGCTGGACCGACGGTCTATATGCGTGGGAATATTTCCCCCCTTTGAGTCCGTATCGTGCAATGCCGTCACCGACCTGTCACGGACTGAGACTCGTTCACGCAGTGGCGGCCAATTCCATCGCACCGAGAAAGGTCGGCAGGGCCACGTTGCGGCCGCACAGCACCACTGCGACTTTCTTGCCCCGCCATGTCTCGGCACTCTGGATCAATCCGGCGAGCGCGACACCGGCCGATCCCTCGACGATCCAGCGCTCGCCCTCGGCGATGCGGCGCATCGCGCGCGCAATCTCGACTTCGCTGACCGTCAGCGTCTCGTCGATCACCGCCTGGCAGATCGGGAAGGTCACCGATCCAGGCTCGATCGCGCCGGAGGAGCCGTCGGACAGAGTGTCGGTCTCGGGCGTCTCGATGATCTCGCCGGCCTTGAGCGAATCAAGCATGCAGGTCGATGCCGCCGGCCACACGCCGATGATCCGGGTCTGCGGGCTCAATTGCTTGAGCGCAGTGCCGACCCCGCCGATCAGCCCGCCGCCGCCGACGCAGATGAACACCGCATCGAGATCGGGCGCTTGGTCGACCAGTTCCAGGCCGAGCGTGCCCTGCCCGGCGATCGTGTCAAAGTCGTTATAGGGCGCGACATAGGGCTTGCCCTGCAGCTCGGATTGCCGCCGCGCCTCGATCTCGGCGTCGAGCGCCGGGCCGTCGATCACCACCAGTTCCGCGCCGAGCGCCTCGATCGCGCGCATCTTGGATTGCGGGGTGGTGTTGCCGACATAGACGGTGACCGGCACGCCCGCCAGCTTGCCGGCGCGCGCCACGCCCTGGCCGTGATTGCCGGTCGAGGCGGTGATCACCCCGCCCCGCGCCGTATCGCCAAGGGTGCGGATCTTGTTGGCCGAGCCGCGCACCTTGAACGATCCGGTCGGCATCAGATGCTCGGTCTTGAGCATCACTTCACAGCCAAGCGATGCGGAGAGCGCGGAGCTGCGTTCAAGCGTCGAGACCGGAACCTGCGGCCGGATGCCGGCGTGTGCGTCGAGGATACGGTCGAACAGGCTGGTCATCGGGGTTCTCCTTGCGCGTCGGCAATCTTTGGATCATAAGTCTAATCTGGACTTATTAGTCAGGATGATGGGAATGCACAAGCGCGCCGAAAAACCGACCGCGGATCTGGTTGCGGCATCGCCGCTGCGGCCGCATTTCGCGGTGGCGCAGGGCATTGCCGCTTTGTTCACGCCGTTCGTCGAAGTGGCGGTGCATGACCTGGCGAGCGACAGCGTGGCGTGCGTGGTCAACCCCTTCTCGCCGCGCAAGGTCGGCGATCCGTCGGACTTGAAGGGCAGCCGCTTTGCCGATGATGTCGATGTGCTGGGGCCCTATGAGAAGGTCAATTTCGACGGGCGGCTGATCAAGTCGATTTCGATCGTGCTGCGCGACGCGGCGCTGCGCCCGATCGGGCTGATGTGCATCAATGCCGATGTGACCGAGTTCGATGCGGTGCGGCGCATGCTGCACGGTTTCCTGGGCGCAGCAGACTCGACCGATGACGCGATCGCGCTGTTCAAGGAGGATTGGCATGAGCGGATCAACCGCTTCATCGCCGCCTGGACCGCCGAACAGGCAACCACGATCGCGCGGCTCGACCGGGCCGGGCGGCGCGCGCTGATCGAGGCGCTGTTCGTCAATGGCGGATTCGAGGGCAAGCGCGCGCCCGAATATGTCGCCGCGATCCTCGGCATCAGCCGCGCGACCATTTACGGCGAGCTCGCGCGGTTGAGAACCGGCGCATGAGGATTGTCGCCCTGCCCGAGATCCTCGCCGCGATCGACGAGGATGAGATCACCGCACTGATCGAGGACGGGTTTCGCCGTTTCAGCGCCGGGGGCGCGGACGTGATGGCGGTCGGCCATCTGCAATTTCCCGATGCGCTGGGCGATTGCCATGTGAAGGGGGCGTCGCTGCACGGCGATGATCTGTTCGCGATCAAGGTCGCCACCAGCTTCTACCGCAATCCGGCAATCGGCCTGAGCAGCGGCAATGGCTTTATCGCCATTGCCAGCGCCGTGACCGGCGAAGTGCAGGCGATCCTGCATGACGAGGGGCAGCTGACCGATCTGCGCACCGCATTGGGCGGGGCCATCGCCGCGCGGGCGATCGCACGGCGCGACACGAAGGTGCTGGGCATTATCGGGTCGGGCAGCCAGGCGAAGCTTCAGGCGCGAGCGATCCAGCGCGCTTTGGGTATCGAGGAACTGCTGGTCTGGGCACGCGATCCGGGCCGTGCCGCCGTGGTCGGTGGCGAGGTGGTGACGCTGCCCGAACTCGCCGCGCGCGCTGACCTGATCGTCACCACCACGCCCTCGACCGTACCGCATTTGACCGCCGAGATGGCGCGGCCGGGAATGCGCATCGTCGCGGTTGGCGCGGACATGCCGGGCAAGAATGAAGTCGCCGCCGGGCTGATGGCGCAGGCACGGATCGTGGTCGATTCGCGCGTGCAGTGCATTGATCATGGCGATACGGCGAGCGCGATCGCCGCCGGGCTGATCGACGGCAGCGCGCTGATCGAACTGGGCGAGCTGCTCGCGGCACCGATCGATTTCGGCGATGACGAGATCGTGGTGGCAGACCTGACCGGGGTGGCGATCCAGGATGTGCAGATCGCCAAATCAGTCTGGTCGCGGATTGGGCGGGCCCGGTAGATCAGGGCTGGCCGATCAACCGGCTGACCAGCGCCGGGAGCAGGCCGCCGTCCATCAGCATCGCCACTTCGCTCTGCGTCTCGATCGCCGCGTGGGCGGGAATAGCTTCGATCGATCCGTCGGCGCGGTGCAGTGCGACCGGCAATGCGCCGCGTGGCGACAGCGGCGCGGTGAGGTCGATCGCGAGACAATCGCCGGGCCGAAGCGTACGCAGCGCGAGCGCGGTCTCGCGCGGCACTTGGATCGGCAGGATCGCCAGGTTGATCAAATTGCTGCGATGGATGCGTTCGAAGCTGGAGGCGATCACCGCGCGCACCCCGAGCAGCCAGGCGCCCTTTGCCGCCCAGTCGCGCGACGAGCCCATGCCGTAGCGATCGCCGGCGACGATCGCGAGCGGCTCGCTTGCCGCGGCATAGGCTTGCGCCGCTTGCCAGAGCGGCATCCGGTCGCCGCTCGGCGCATGGATCGTCCAGCCGGCGGGCAGATCGTCGGCAAGCCGGTTGCGCACCGCCGGGTTGGTGAACAGCCCGCGCAGCATCACCTCCCAATTGCCGCGCCGCGACGCATAGACATTGAGGTCGCCGGGGTCGGCGCCGCGATCGATCAGCCAGCGCGCCGCGTCGCTGTCCGGCGGGATCGCACCGGCGGGCGAGATATGGTCCGTGGTGATATCGTCGCCGAGCACGAGCAACGGGTGCAGGCTCATCGAGCGCGGCACGCGGTGCGCGCCCGCACCGGCAAAGGGCGGCGGGCGCAAATAGGTCGAGGCCGGATCCCAGTCGAACAGCGCGCCCGACGGCGCGTCGAGATCGCGCCACACGGGATTCTTCTCCGCTTGATCAAAGGCACGCTGGATGTCGCCGGGGTCCGCTGCCAGCGCCAGTGCGGCATCGATCTCAGCCCCGCTCGGCCAGAGATCGGCGAGATGGACCGGCGCGCCATCAGCACCGGTGCCGATCGGATCGCGCGCGATATCGCCCGCAGCATCACCACGCAGCGCGAAGGCGATGACCAAAGGTGGCGAGGCTAGAAAGCTCGCCTGGATATCGACATGGACCCGGCCGGGGAAATTGCGGTTGCCCGACAGGATCGCGACCGGCGCGACCGTGCCGCGCCCGATCGCATCACGCATTGCCGGCACCAGCGGCCCGGAATTGCCGATACAGGTGGTGCAGCCAATGCCGACGATCGCGAAACCCAGTGCCTCGAGATCCTCAAGCAGCCCGGCACGCTGGAGCAAGCCGGCGGCGGAGGGTGACCCGGGGGCCAGCGAGGTCTTCACCCATGGCTTGGTCCTCAGGCCGGCACGCCGCGCCCGATGCGCCAGCAGCCCCGCCGCGATCAGCAGGCGCGGGTCACTGGTGTTGGTGCAACTGGTGATCGCCGCGATCGCGACCGCGCCGTGCGGGATGACCGGGTCGGTCTGCGGCGCCGGCGCGGGCAGCATGGCGGCGATGCGATCGAGCGGCAGCAGGTCCTGCGGCCGCGACGGGCCGGCGACTGCGGGCGTGACCGCCGACAGGTCGATCGCGATCACCTGATCATAATCGGGCCGTGCTGCCGGATCGAACCACAGCGACTGAGCCAGCGCATAATCGCGCACGCGATCGATCGCGGCGGGATCGCGGCCAGTGGCGCGGAGATAGTCAAGCGTATGCTGGTCGATCGGGAAGAAGGCGGTGGTCGCGCCATATTCCGGCGCCATGTTCGCAACGACGGCGCGCTCGCCGGCCGACAGCGCGGCGACGCCGGGGCCGAGGAATTCGACGAAGCGATTGGCGAGGTCGATCTGGCGCAGCCGGTGGGTGACGGCCAGCGCGAGATCGGTCGCCAGCACGCCTTCGCCGAGCGACCCGGTCAGCTCGACGCCGACCACACGCGGCACGCGCAGCATCACCGGCGCACCAAGCATCGCCGCCTCCGCCTCGAGCCCGCCCACGCCCCAGCCGAGCACGCCAATGCCGTTGATCATCGGCGTATGGCTGTCGGTGCCGATCAGCGTGTCGGGGATCAGCCAATCCTCGCCGTCACGCCGCTCAAGCGCGACGACGCTGGCGAGCCGTTCGAGATTGAGCGTGTGCATGATGCCGGTGCCGGGCGGATGGACGGTCAGGCTCGCCGTCGACCGGTCAGCCCATTTCATCAGCCGGAAGCGTTCGCCGTTACGCTCCGCCTCGCGCGCCAGATTGCGTTGCATCGCGTCGCGCGTGCCGAAATGATCGACCGCGATCGAATGGTCGGTCGACACATCGACCGCCACCACCGGGTCGAGCGCGCGCGGATCGCCGCCGGCCGCCGCGACCGCATCGCGCGCGGCGGCGAGATCGACCAGGGCCGGCACGCAGGTGGTGTCGTGCATCATGATGCGTGCGGGGTAGAAGGGTATCTCCGCATCGCTGCTGCCGTCCGCCAGCCAGCGGTCGAGCGTCGCCATGGCGGCGGGATCGTCCGCACTGCGGCGAAGCAGATTCTCGATCAGGATGCGATGCACCCAAGGCAAGCGAGTGAGAGCCGGCCCGATCGCGCCGGGCAAGTCGAGCAACCTTGGCCCGCTCATTCGCCCTGCGTCCATTCACCCTGAGTCCGCGCATCCGAACCCAGCCATTCGAACCAGATCATGACGAACGCGACGAAGGTGAGGATGGCGAGGAAGATCAGCCCGGCCATCGCGCTGCCGGTCGCATCCTTGATCACGCCGATCAGATAGGGGCCGGCAAAGCCGCCGAGATTGCCGATCGAATTGATCGCGGCGATCGCGATCGCCGCGGTGCCGCGCGACAGGAACAGGCCGGGCAGCGCCCAGAACGGCGCCTTGAACGCATACAGGCCAGTCAGCGCGACGGTGACCAGCCCGACCGCGAACACCGTATTGGTCGCCAGCCCGATCGCGCCAAGCGCAAGCGATGCGGCGAGCAGCGGCAAGGCGGTGTGCAGGAAGCGCTCGCCCTTCTGGTCCGAATGGCGCGACCACAGCACCATGCCGATCGTCGCGACGACATAGGGGAAGGTCGAGATCAGCCCGATCTCGAAGGTCGACGCCTCGCTCGACAGGCCGCGCACGATCTGCGGCAGCCAGTAACCGACGCCGAGGCTGCCGCATTGATAGGCGAAATAGACCAGGGCCAGGTACAGCACCTTGGGATGAGTGATCGCGGCGAGCGTGCCGAGCGTGCGCCGTCCGGCCGCCGGGGCATGCTCGCGCGCCATCTCCGCGGCGAGCCAGTCGCGCTCGGCCGGCTTGAGCCAACGCGCCTGATCCGGGCGGTCGGTGAGCAGCCAATAGGTCGCCACGCCGCCGAGGATCGCCGGCAATCCTTCGAGGAACAGCATCCAGCGCCAGCCGCTGAAGCCGAACCAGCGGATATGCTCCATGATCAGCGTGCTGAGCGGGCCGCCCAATATATAGGAGACCGGGATCGCAGCGGTGAATAGCGCGATCACCGTCGCCTGTTCCTTGGTGCGGAACCACAGGGTCAGATAGAGGATGATGCCCGGGAAGAAGCCGGCCTCCGCCACGCCGAGCAGGAAGCGCAGCACATAGAGCTGCATCGCGCTCTGCACGAACGCCGTGAGGATCGAAACCACGCCCCAGCTGAGCAGGATGCGCGCGATCCATTTGCGCGGCCCGAAGCGCAGCAGCGCCATGTTGCTCGGCACTTCGAACAGGAAATAGCCGATGAAGAACACACCGGCGGCAAAGCCGAACGCCTGGCTCGACAATGCCAGCTCGGCATTCATCTGCAGCGCGGCGTAACCGATATTGGCGCGGTCGATATAGGAGATGACGTAGAGCGCGAAACAGAAGGGGATGATGCGCCAGAACACCTTGCGCGGCACGCTCCGCTCCAGCGTTTCGTAATCGGCTGCGATGGCAGGCTGCATGGTCGTCCCCCGATGGATCGAGGCACGACTACATTATGTAAATGCAAAGTGCAATTATTCGGTGAGACGCTGCAGTGCACGTTCCTTGACCGCCAGCGCATGAACCAGATGGCCGCGCATGAATTCGGCAGCGATCAGAAGGTCGCCGCGTTCGAGCATATCGAGCAAGGCGAGATGCTCGCGGCATTGCTGATCGAGCCGGCTGCGGTCGCCGGTGACACGGAATTCGATCAGCCGACGCAGGCGGTTGATGCGCCGTAGCGAATCGAGAAAGAACGGATTACCCGACCAACTGATGATGGTTTCGTGGAAGCCCGAATTGAGCTCGAACAGGCGCGCACGCGGCAATGCATCGATCGTGCCGTCAAGCAGGCCCTGCTGCTCGGCGCGCAGCCGCGCCAGCTCCTCGGGCACCACCTTATAGCCGGGCTGGAGCAGCGCCTGAGTCTCGATCATGCCACGGAAGCGATAGGCCTGTTCATAGGATTCGGCGGTGTGCAGCGTGGTGCTGAATTGCCAGCCATGGCCGGGCAGCCGCTCGACCCAGCCTTCATCGGCGATCTGCGCGAGGGTGCGCTGCAACCGCGCGCGAGTCACGCCGAAATGGCGCATCAGCTCATTCTCGCTGACCTTGTCGGGGAGTGTCTCGGCCAGACGCTGGTCGACGATCGCATTGTAGAGATCATCCTCACCGTCGCGCCCCTCGGGCGGCAACGGCACGGCGTCGGCGGCAGCGACGAAGAAGCCGCGATTGGGGATCGAGCGCACGGCGCCGGTCTGTTCGAGCGCGCGCAGTGCCGCGGTCACCGGCGCGCGTGACACCTTGAACAGATCGGCGAGTTCCTGCGCTGCAAGATGCGCGCCCTCGGGCAAGGCGCGTGCGCGGACATGCTCGATGATCTGTCGCGCGACGCGATCGGCCAGCCTGTCGGTCATCTCGTCCCCATGATCGAATTGCCTATAGACTTTTGCGCATTCAAAATGCAAATGAGCACGCGAGAGGCGGCTAAGCGGATCGGAACGGGATTGGCGGGCGAGGGCATCGACAAGCGTATAGCATCAGCGCCGCGCGCCGCCACGGGGATCGCGCGCCGCACGATGCTGGGGTCGGCGATGCTGGCGGTCACGGCGCTCGGCACCAGCCGGCTGATCGCGGGAGGATTAGCGATGGACAACACAACCACCGGCCAGCTCGTCTATATCGGCTGCCGCACGACGCGGGAGCGCAATGCGCGCGGCAACGGCATCACCGTGGCGCGGATCCGGCCCGACGGGCTGTGGCAGATCGTCCAGTCGCTCGACGGGATCGTCAACCCGGCATTCCTGGCGTTCGACCAGCAGCGCCGCTTCCTGTTCACCGTGCATGGCGACGGCAACGAGGTGAGCGCCTTTGCGATCGATGCGAAGACCGGTACGCTCGGCTTTATCGGCAAGCAGGCCTGCCAGGGCAAGAACCCGGTGCATCTGGCGGTCGATCCGACCAGCAAATTCCTACTGGTCGCCAATCACCTGACGGTGGACGGCTTCGTGTCGAACGTCGCGGTGCTGCCGATCGGTGATGACGGGCGGCTCGGACCGGTCACCGACCTGGCGCCGCTGACTGGACCGATCGGGCCGCACCGCACCGAACAGCCCTTTGCCAAGCCGCACCAGATCTGCTTCGATCCTAAAGGTGCGTTGATCGCGGTGCCGGACAAGGGGCTCGACCGCGTCTTCACCCTCCGGCTCGATGCGTCGGGCAAGCTGCAGCCGGCCGGAACGCCGATGCTGTCGCGTGAGGGCGCCGGGCCGCGCCATCTCGCGTTCCACCCTGTCCTGCCCTTTGCCTATATCGTCGACGAGCTGAACCCGACCATCGTCGCGGCGCGTGTCGATGCGGCGGCGGGGACGCTGACCGCGATGCAAATCGTGTCCGCCGTGCGTGACGATTTCACCGGCACCAGCCGCGGGTCGGAGATCGCTGTGTCGCCCGATGGCCGGCATGTCTTCGCGTCCAATCGCGGCAGCGACACGATCGCGAGTTTCCCTGTCGATCCGGCGACCGGGCGCCTTGGCGCGGGCAGCTGGCAGACATCGGGCGGGCGGACGCCGCGCTTCTTCGCGGTCGCGCCGGGCGGCGGTGCGCTGTTCACCGCCAATGAGGATAGTGATTCGATCTGCCGCCTCGCGATTGACCCGGCGACCGGACGGCTGGCGCCCCCGGTGCCGGTGATGACCACCGGCAGCCCGACCTGCATGATCTTCGCGCCCGCCCCAAGATGAGGATAATCTGATGCAGCTGCTCGTTCTGCCCGGCGACGGGATCGGCCCGGAAATCACCGCGGCGACGCTGGCGGTGCTGCACGCCGCCGCCGATGCGTCGGGCGTGGTGCTTGAGGTCGAGCAGCGCGACATCGGGCTGAAGAGCCTGGCCGAGCAGGGCACGACCCTGCCCGAGGCGGTGCTCGACGCGATCCCCGGGGCGGACGGGGTGATCCTCGGCCCGGTCTCGCATTATGACTATCCCGCCGGCATGCCCAACCCGTCAGCGGCGTTGCGCACCCGGTTCGCGCTCTATGCCAATATCCGCCCGTGCCGGTCGCGCGCGGGGCTGAGCATTTTGCGCAAGCCGATGGACCTGGTGATCGTGCGCGAGAATACCGAGGGTTTCTATGCCGACCGCAGTATGCATGCCGGGCCGGGCGAATTCATGCCCGATGCCGACAGCGCATTCGCGATCCGCAAGATCACTGCCGCGGCCTGTGCGCGCGTCACCCGCGCCGCGTGCGAGATTGCGATGGGCCGCTCAAAGCGCGTGACCGCGGTGCACAAGGCGAATGTGCTCAAGCTGACCGACGGCCTGTTCCTCCGCGAAGTGCGCAAGGTCGCGGCCGAATTCCCCGACCTGACGCTCGACGAAGTGATCGTCGATGCCGCCGCCGCACTATTGATACGCAGCCCGGAGCGGTTCGACGTGATCGTCACCACCAACATGTTCGGCGACATATTGTCCGACGAAGCCTCGGAACTGAGCGGCAGCCTTGGCCTTGGCGGGTCGATCAACCAGGGCGACGCGATCTGCGTCGCGCAGGCACAGCATGGCTCCGCGCCAGACATTCAGGGCCAGGGCATCGCCAATCCCACCTCGCTGATCCTGTCGGCGGCGATGCTGCTCGACTGGCAGGCGCGGCGCAGCGGCGATGCGGCGCTCGGCGCGTGCGGGCGGCGGGTCGAAGCCGCGGTCGAGAGCGTGCTGGCCGATCCGGCCAAGCGGACGCGCGATGTCGGCGGACCACTCGGCACCCAGGCATTTGCCGATGCGGTGATCGCCGCGATCCGGGGCCAGCAGGCATGATCGTCTCGATCAATCCGGCCACCGGCGGCGAGATTGCGCGCTACGACGTCCATACCCCGGCCGAGATCGACGCGATCCTCGACCGCGCGGCGCGAGTGCAGGGGCGCTGGCGCACCGCACCGATCGCGGAACGCACGGCGTTGCTGCGCGCGATCGCGGCACGATTGCGCGAGCGCAAGCCGGATCTGGCGCGGCTGATCGTCGCGGAAATGGGCAAGCCGATCGGCGAGGCCGAGGCCGAGGTCGAGAAATGCGCGATCAACTGCGATTTCTACGCCAACGCCGCGCCGGCGATGCTGGCCGACACAAAGGTAGCAAACGTCGCCAATACCGAGCTGATGTTCGATCCGCTTGGCGTGGTGCTGGCGATCATGCCGTGGAATTATCCGTTGTGGCAGGTGTTCCGCTTCGTCGCGCCGGCGCTGGCGGCGGGCAATGGCGTGATCCTGAAACATGCCGGCAACGTCACTGGCTGCGCGCTGGCGATTGCCGAGGTGATCGCCGAGGCGGGCTGCCCCGCCGGGCTGTTCGGAGCGGCGATCACTGAAGCCGATCAGGTCGCAGCGATCATCGGCGATCCGCGCATCGCCGCGGTCACGCTGACCGGATCGACCGAGGTCGGCACAATCGTCGCCGCACAGGCCGGCCGCGCGCTGAAGAAGCAGGTGCTTGAGCTGGGCGGGTCGGACCCGTTCATCGTGCTGGCCGATGCCGATCCCGACCATGCCGCACGCATGGCGGTGATGGCGCGCTTCACCAATGCCGGGCAAAGCTGTGTCAATGCCAAGCGCTTCATCGTCGAGGCGGCGGTGCATGACCGGTTCGTCGACTGCTTCCTCAATCATGCCGGCCGGCTGACCATGGGTGACCCGCTCGATCGTGCGACCGGGCTCGGGCCAATGGCGCGCGCCAATCTGCGCAGCGCGATCGACGATCAGGTACGGCGCAGTGTCGCCAGCGGCGCGCGGCTGCTGAGCGGCGGGGCGATACCTGACGGGCCGGGGTTCCATTATCCGGCAACGCTGCTCGACCGCGTCGCGCCGGGCATGGCCGCGTTCGATGAGGAAACGTTCGGGCCGGCCGCAGCGATCGTACGCGCGCGCGACGTTGAGGACGCGGTTGCGCTGGCCAACCGCACGGCCTTCGGGCTTGGCGCGTCGCTGTGGACCGCCGACCTCGATCGTGCCCGGACATTGGTGCGGCGGATCGATGCCGGCGCGGTGTTCGTCAACGCCGTGGTCGCGTCCGACCCGCGCGTGCCGTTCGGTGGGATCAAGCAATCGGGCTATGGCCGCGAGCTTGGCGACCATGGATTGCGGGAGTTCACCAATATGAAGACCGTGCGGATCGACCCGGCACCACAGGCGGTGGCGGCATGAGCGGCGTGATCCAGCGCCCCGCCGACCTGCCGGTAAAGGATCGCGGCGGCGGCATCCGCACCACGCCGCTGGTCACCGCACGGGTCGGGTCGCGCGCGATGCTCAATGGCATCACCACGCTTGATCCCGGTGCGGCAGTGCCGCTCCACACGCATAATTGCGAGGAAAGCGTGGTTGTGCTGTCGGGCCGGGCGCGTGCCCATATCGACGGGGTCGAGACCGACCTGATCGCGCGCGACACGACCTGGATCCCGGCCGAGGTGCCGCATTTCTTTCGCAACATCTCCGACAGCGAACCGATGTCGATCCTGTGGACCTATGCCTCGATCGACGCGACGCGTACGATTGTCGCGACCGGCGTCACCACCCGGATCGATGAGGAGCGAGGAAACGAATGATCGACGAAATCGCGCGGATCGATGTGATACCAGGCAGCGAAGCCGCGTTCGAGGCGGCCGCGGCGGAAGCGATGCCCTTGTTCAAGGCAGCCGCCGGATGCCATGCGATGCGCCTGCGTCGGTCGCATGAGGTGGCTGGCCGTTACTGGCTGATCATCGCCTGGGACTCAGTCGAAGCGCATCTGGCATTTCGCGACACACCCGAATTCGCCGAGTGGCGGCGACTGGTCGCGGGCCATTTCGCCGCGCCGCCATCGGTCGAGCATGGCATTCCGACCGCCGCCGGATTCTAGGGCCAATCAGCGATCGGGCGGCTGTCGGCAAGCGAGTCGCATCAATATCGGGCCGCGATTTGCCTGCTGTTTCGTGCTGTTATTTCAGGGGAAATTTTCCCCTGCTGTTAAGTTGGATTTGGACCGAAAAATTTCGGCTTGTTTCCAATAGTTTGTGCCGAATTATGCTGTTATCCGCAACAGCGCGATAACAGCATGATAACAGCAAGGAACAGCATGCTGTTCAGCGCCAAAACAGCAGCGTCGGAACGTTCGATGTTTTCCAGTCATGTCAAAGAGCGGGGCGGCACGCCGGCTGGCGTTTCGTCCGACCGTCACCGTGGCGCATCCCGCAGCTTTGTTGAATCGCCGCCAGTCGCAATGCCGGTGCCGGAACGAACTGGATTGACCGAATTCCGACCATGATAGGCGGCCACCCTCTTCATCTTTCTTGCTTCCCCGGCGAAGGCCGGGGAAGCAATAGAAGAGGCATATCGGAAAGACCGGACTCTTCAATAACGCTCCGACGCCTCAGCCGCGCACGCCCTTCAGGTCGCTGCGCTGATCGACCACCGTGTCGGCCTCGAAGCTGGCGACCGGATAGGCGCAGTAATCGGCGGCGTAATAGGCGCTGGGGCGATGATTGCCCGAGGCACCCAGGCCGCCGAACGGCATCGACCCGGCAGCGCCGGTGGTCGGCCGGTTGCGATTGACCACGCCGGCGCGGATGCGGCGCAGGAATGTCTCCCACAAGGCATCGTCGTCAGTGACCAGCCCGGCGGACAGACCGAAGCGCGTGGCATTGGCGGCCTCGATCGCGGCATCGAAATCGGCGACGCGGATCACTTGCAGTACCGGGCCGAACATTTCCTCATCGGGCGCATCCACGCCGGTCACATCGAAAATGGCTGGGTTGAGAAAAGCCGTGGGGCGGCCTGCCACCGCCTCGAGCCGGCGAATGGGAAGCGCACCGCGCCGTTCGAGCTCGGCGACCTGTTCCGAGACGCGGGTAGCCGCGGCGGGTGAGATCAGCGGCCCCATGAACGGCTCGGGATCGTCATTCCAGGCACCGATCACCAGCCGTTCGGTTAACGCCACGACGGCAGCGACGATCGCATCACCGGCGGCGCCCTGCGGCACGATCAGGCGGCGCGCGCAAGAGCAGCGCTGGCCCGTGGTGATGAAGGCCGACGCCACGACGATCGAGGCGATCGCATCGCTATCTCCATCCCAGGCAATGAGTGGATTGTTGCCGCCCAGTTCAAGCGCGAGGATCACCTTGGGCCGATCGGCAAAGACGCGCGCGAAATGCGCGCCGGCACCGGCCGATCCAGTGAACAGCAGCCCATCGATGTCCTGTTCAAGCAATGCCGCACCGGTATCGCGGCCGCCCTGCACCACGGCGAACACGCCCGCAGGTACACCCGCTTCGCGCATTGCCGCGCCGATCAGCTCACCGGTCAGCGGCGTTTCCTCGGATGGCTTGAACACCACCGTGTTCCCCGCGAGCAAGGCAGGAACGATATGGCCATTGGGCAGATGGCCGGGGAAATTATACGGCCCGAGCACCGCCATCACGCCGTGCGGGCGGTGGCGCAGCACGGCGCGGCCGAACGCGGCGGCCTGTTCACGGCTGCCGGTGCGCTCGGCATGGGCAGCGATCGACAAATCGACCTTGCCGATCATCAAGGCGATTTCGGCGCGCGTTTCCCACAATGCCTTGCCGGTCTCTCGCGAGATCGCGGTGGCCATCGCTTCGGCATTGGTCTTGAGCGCGTCCTGATAGCGGCGAACGATCGCGATCCGATCCTCCACGCTCGTTACCGACCAGCCTTCGAACGCATTGCGCGCCGCGGCAACGGCATCGGCGCATTGCTGCGCCGATGCGGGGGACCCCGACCAGACCACATCGCCGCTGGCCGGATCGCGTGATTCGAAGATCGTTGTCATATCAGGCCGCCATCACTCCAAGCATCGCGTTGCAGGTCTCGTCTATCCGCTCAAGCGCGATATCGGCCTCGACGTGCGACAATGTAAGAGGCGGGAGCAGCCGGATACAATTGTCGCCACAGCCCGCGACGAGCAAATTCCGGTCGCGCGCCGCGGCCATGAAATCGCGGTTGTTGACCACCAGCTTGACGCCGATCAGCAGCCCCTTGCCGCGGATATCGACGATCGTCTCGGGATAGCGCGCCTTCAGTGCGGCGAGGCCGTCGCGCAGATGCGCGCTGATCTCACGGACATGCGCAAGCATCTCCGGCGCAGCAATCGCGTCGAACGCGGCGATTCCCACGGCCATGGCCAGCGGGTTGCCGCCAAAGGTCGAGCCATGCGTGCCGGGCACCATGCCGCTCGCGGCGCGATTGGTGGCAAGACAGGCGCCGACCGGGAAACCACCGCCCAGCGCCTTGGCCACCGCCATGATGTCGGGCGCGACATCGTCATACCATTGATGCGCGAACAGCCGGCCGGTGCGACCCATGCCCGATTGCACCTCATCATGGATCAGCAGCACGCCGCTTGCGTCGCACGCCCGGCGCAGGTCGCGCAGCAAGGCTTCGGCGATGGCAATTGCCCCGCCCTCACCCTGCACCGGCTCGATAATCACCGCGGCGGTGGTCGGCGCGGCGATGGCGTCCGCGATCGCCGCCCAGTCATCAATGGCAAGCTGGAGATAGCCGGGCAGCGCGGGGCCGAAACCGTCGAGATAGGCGGGATTGCCCGACGCGTTGATCGCACCATAGGTGCGGCCATGAAATGACCCCTTGAAGCCGATGATCATATCGCGTTCGGGATTGCCGCGCGTCGCATGATAGCGCCGCGCCACTTTCAGCGCGCATTCGATCGCCTCCGATCCCGAATTGGCGAAGAAAGCGACATCGGCAAAGGTCGCGGCGGTAAGCCGATCGGCCAGCGCCTCCTGACCCGGGATCTCGAACATGTTTGAGATGTGCCACAGCCGATCGGCCTGGTCCTTCAGCGCCGCGACCAGGATCGGGTTGCAATGGCCGAGCCCATTGGTGGCGATGCCGGCGACACAGTCGAGCCAGGCATTGTCGCGGTCGTCGTAGAGCCAGCTGCCTTCGCCGCGCACGAAGACGGGTGCGGCGCGATTAAAGACGTTGAGCAGCTTTGACATCGACGCTTCCTTTCCGGGTTCATGACGAAAATGTATGAAGTCGGGAAAGCGGGATCGGCCGACATCAGCGCCAGATCAAACGAGTTAGTTGCAATTCTTTATGCGAAAACCGCATCAAGGAATGGCGCGGGATCCACCGGACCCCGCGCCATAAAGGTCAGAAGCCGGTCGCGATGGTGAATTTGATCGCGGTCGGGATGCCCTGGGCGACGAAATCGGCACCGGCTGAACCGAAGTAACGCTTGTTGCCGACATTCTCCCAGTTGATCCGGAACGAGGTTTCAGCGCCCGAAATCTCGGTCGTGTAGCCGGCCCCGAGGTTGAAGATCGTATAGCCGGGCACGATCGCCAGATTGGCGGCGTTGAGCGCACGGCTGCCGACATGGAACACCGCGCCGTTGACCGCAAAGCCGGGGAGGATCGGAGTCAGCTTGTACTCGGCCGATACCGACACCGTATTTTTGGGGGCATTGTCGACACGGTTACCGACGATCGTGGTGGTTTGCTGGCGACTTCCGGTGATCGGGTCGAACACCGGCACACCGGTATTGTTGACGGTCAATGTCGTCGGGGCGCCCTCGGTATATTTGGCGTCCAGGAACAGGGCGCTGGCATAGACCGACAGGTCCCGTGTGACCTGGCCGCTGACGCTCAGCTCGACGCCCTTATACACTTGCTTGCCGTCGAGGATGTACAGGTTCGCCCCGTTCACATAGGCCGCGTCGCGCTTGATGTTGAAATAGGCGGCCTGCAGCAAAAGGCCGTGCTTCGGCTCGACCTTGACGCCCGCCTCATATTGGCGACTGTTGGTCGGGGGCAGCGGCGACCCGGCGTTCGATGCCGTGATTGGCGCCGACGGCGTAGTCTCCAGTCCTTCGATATAAGTGCCGTAAACGCTGATCCACTTGGTCGGCTTGCCCACCACGCCATAGGAGAAGGAGGTCGGCGACGCCTTGAACGAGGTCACATCGTTGAAGCGCACCGATTCGCGATATTCGGATTTGCGCACGCCGGCGAGCACGTCGAGATAGTCGCCGAACGAGATGCGGTCGAAGATATAATAGCCGACATCGTCAATGCGCGTCTTGCGGTAATCCCTGATCAGCACGCCATTTACCGTCTGATCATAATTCGGCAGCGCGAACGGTACTTCACCGAACTGGCGCGGATTGATCAGATTCTGCGTGAACGAGGCGTTGATCGTGTTCGGATTGTCGCGATCGCGGACATTCTGCGAAATGCCGATCAGGATATTGTTCTTGATGAAGCCGATCGGCACCACGCCCGCCAGTTCGGCGCGGATGTTGCGATTGAGGAATTTGTCCTTTGGCGCGTTGCCCACCGTCAGCGTGTAATTGCCATTGCCCAGCGGCTTGCCGAAATCGAGGGTGCTGAAGCGCCGGTTGCGGGTGAAATCGGAGAAGCCGGCGCTGGCGCTCAATTCCCAGCGCGGCGAGAATTTCCAGCGCGCGCCGAGCAGCGCATTGG
>NZ_JBOHHW010000064.1:0-29293 GCF_050725575.1 Sphingomonas sp.
TGGCAAACAGTTCCTGCGGGTCACGACCAGCCAGAAGCTGGTCCAAAACGTCCTTGTCGATTGCCATATCGATGGTCCTTTCTCTTCCATCTATATGACCTCACGCACAAAATTCCTGACAGTCCCCCCACTTCCGGTTCGGCGCATCGGCCGTAAACTGACGATCAAGCACATTGCCGGCAATGACGGAGCGTTCACCCGCGTCCTTTGGCAGCCCGCGTCGCCGGGGACGTGCCCTGAGACCGTGTAACTGCATCAACCGTTCGACCCGGTGCAGGCCGCATGAAAGGCCTTCGGCCAGAAGATCGTGCCAGACGCGCCGTGCACCGTAGGTCCGGTAGCTTGAGATGAAGCTGGCCCGGATCTTCCCGCCAAGTTCCTCGTCGCTACGCGCGCGGGCACTCGGCTCGCGAACGAGCCAAGCATGAAAGCCGCTGCGCGAAACACCGAGCGTCTCGCATAACCACGATACCGGCCAGACCCTCCGGTGCTTCGCGATGAACCCGAACTTCATATCGAGTCTCTTGCGAAGTAGGCCGCCGCTTTTTTTAGGATGTCGCGCTCCGCCTTGAGCTTCACAATCTCGCGGCGCAGCCGCTCAATCTCCTGCTGTTCGGGCTTCATCACCCCGTGCCCCGGAAAGGCCGATCCCGGATCGGCTTCGTGATCGCGAACCCATTTACGCAGCACGTTCTCGTGAACGTCGAGATCTCGTGCCGCCTGCGCCACCGCCACGCCCCGATCGCGGACCAACTTCACCGCTTCCAGCTTAAACTCGCGGCTGAACTTCCGTCGTTGCATTGTCACCCTCCGGTTCCAAAAACACCTTATCTCGGTGTCCACGAAACCGGCAGCAGCTCAAGCATTGCCAACAGACCAGCGGTCAAGATTCGTTTGGAGGCCAACATCAAGACATCCTACGAGACTATGGTTTTCCGTACCAGCTTCGGTGCGCGCGAGGGGGAGATCGAAGCCATGGCTAATGGCAGCTCCGCGAAACGCATCGACCAAAAGCTGCCCGAGAATTTTCCACCCAAGCAGTGCCATTCGGACAGTCAATTCGGCGCGCACAGAGCCGCCGTAGCGCGACGATGAATGGACGTCCGAAATTTGGAAGTCGAGAGCGGCCCGTGGATGGCCGACTATGGGTCTTCCCGTTTGCCGTCTGCATAACCGGGGTCGGTCCAAAAACGCACGAATAGGTGGCGGATTAACGACCGCTATTCGCTTCTGGCGGCCCGGAAGCTGCCCGCCTTCAACGGCCAACTCCTGTCAAACCGGTTTCGTAACCTGACCGAGCCAAGAATATCCTTGGATCGAGAAATGGAGCTATTTTCGCTGTTATCCGGCGGAAATATTGAGCTCGCCGTCAAAAAAATTCTGTTGAAAATCAATTACTTGTTGCGCGATTGGGCGTTAGTAGAGGCTAGGCTTGTTTACCGAAATCCTGAAGCAGCACCCAAACGCCGACGGCGGAAAATACGCCTATGTTTCTGAAAAGAAACAAAAATCGCTGGTGACCCCTACGAGAATCGAACTCGTGTTTTCGCCGTGAGAGTAGTATTTATCAAGTAAATCACGTCCATGGTTGTTTATAGGCGTCCGTTGGTGGTATTGGAATCGCCCGATTTTTCTCATATATATCCATCAACGTCCTTGATCGTATAGCAGTGCTTACTAGACGGATACAAAATCGTTTTTGATAAGAACTTGCCATAAGATCCATTCGATGGATTCTGTACACATGCCTCGGACTTTAGTCGAGAGCCCTATCACGACGCGTGCTTCGCGCGCGGTGCTGGGGAAAGGTTTGCACTGGCGCGGCATTGATCGCCAGATTCACCTCGGATATCGTAAGGGTAAGCGCGGTAGCGTGTGGCTCGTGCGCTGGTTCGCTGAACAGGACCAAGCCTATCGTCAGGTCGAGATCGGCATCGCCGATGATACGGTCAGTGAAGGCACGTTGGATTTCAGCCAAGCGGTAAAGGTCGCCACAGCGGCGGTCGAGAAGGCCCGACGCAAGCGTGCTGCCGACGCATCTGGTCCGGTCCTCACTGTGCGCCTGGCGGTGGAGACCTATCTCGCCGCACGAAATGCCCGCCAGTCTGAACGCGAAGGACGGGAGGTGAAGAGCGACGCCAACAGCACGCTCAGCCGTCACGTCCGCAATGATGAACATTTTCTGTCCATCAGGTTGGATGAATTGAACGAAGGCGACCTCGAGGCCTGGCGCAATGCGCTCGACCCGACACTGAAGGGAACGACCAAGCGCCGGATCATGAACGATTTGAAGGCGGCGCTCAACGCAACGCTGCGCCGGGAGCGCCGGCGGCTTCCATCCGACTTCGGCGATACTATCCTGTTGGGGCTCGACGTTGAGGCGATCGGTATCGAGCCGACCGAGGTCGCTCGAGAAAATCAGATCCTCGACAATGAGACGGTTCGCGCCGTCATAAACATGGCCTTCGAGATCGACGAAGATTTCGGGTTGCTGGTGCTCGTCCTGGCGGCAACCGGCGCACGCTTCTCCCAACTCAAGCGCATGAAAGTCTGCGACGCGCAGATTTCGCTTCGTCGCATGCTCGTTCCCCGAAGCCGAAAAGGCAGGAACAAGGTTGCCGGGTTCACACCGCTGCGTATCGGCGAAGACGTTCTCGCAGCGGTTGGTGATGCGATCCGCGGTCGCGCTCCAACTGAGCCGTTGTTCTGCCGATGGCGGCATGTCCAGATTGGGCCGGGGGTATGGGAACGAGACCGACGCGGCGCCTGGACGTCGTCTTCGGAAATGATCCGGTCCTGGACAATCCTTTGCGAAGCGGTCGGCATCAATGTCGTACCCTATGCCTTGCGGCACTCGTCGATCGTGCGCGGGATTGCAGCAGGTCTACCCGTTCGCCTCGTCGCGGCGATGCACGACACGAGCGTTGCGATGATCGAGAGGCATTATTCGCGGTGGATCGCCGACGGACTCGAGGAATTGGGCGCGGAAGCTATCGTGCCACTGCTTTCTCATGCGGCCTGACCCGGACCTGCCGTCGAATGGTCGACTGCTGACCGTCCTGCGTGAAGACCTTCATGCGATGGTATGGAGGGAACCGATCACCAAGGTCGCCGCGCGGTTCGGTATCAGCGACGTGGCCCTCCGAAAAAAATGCGTACAGCATTCAATACCGGTTCCAGCGCGAGGATATTGGCGGCAAATCGAGACTGGTGGGCATCCCATGCCGGCCGAATTGCCGGAGGTCGTCGGTGCCGGCGGAATAGATTTCTGGGTGCCGGTCGATCGCCAGGCTACCGAGACGCCAGCCGCATTCGACAGGAGTCGGACTTCGTCACGCGCCGTTCGAACGCGCGCCGACTATCGGCTCGATGGAGAACGTCGGCAGGAAGAGCGCCGGCACCGACTGGAGGTGATCGAGCGGGAACATGCCCAAGCGCGTGAGCGAGTCGCCGAGGAAAGGAAGGCGCTCGCTAAGCTGGAGGCGGATGCCATCGCATGGGAACAGGCCCAGCGGCTGCGTGCCTATATTGCTGCGGTCGTCAAAGTGCATGCGCCGACCCGGTCGCCAGCAGATATTGTCGAATGGTGCGAATGGGCGACGACACATGCCGACCACATCGATCCGCTGACGTCGCGAGACGCGAGGGACCGGACGACTTTCAAACAACATTAGGACTGCTCAGGCTCGCTCCTTTGTTGTGCGTGGCCTTTTATGAGTTTCAGGTCGTCGGGAAAATTGATGTTACAGATCGAAAATGGTTCCGCGACTCTTCGCACATTGGCCTCGGCGATCCAGCCACGAACGGTCCGGCTTCCTGCCTGGAGATGCCGGCGGAGCGGATCGAGGCAGGTGATCGGCCAATAGCCGATCAGATATTGCTCGTGCAGAACGGCAGGTCCGCTCCCATCCAACCGTAGTAAGAGGTCGCCGGGCAAAGGAAGTGTGTCGACCGGAACCGATAGGACGGCGCGGTAGCGCCGCTTCGTCGCATGCTCCAGTGCTGCCTCCAGGCCTGCTAGCGGCCCGATGCGCCTCCTACAAAGATCGGGCAACACGGTAACATCCGGCCACTCTCTGCCGCACACCACCACATCGTCCACCTGGGGACGGAGTGCTTCGATCACATGCGCGAGCATTGACTTGCCATCGATCGACGCCAGCGCCTTGTCGCTGCCAAACCTGCGAGAAGCGCCGCCGGCGATCACCGCACCTAGTACACCGCCGCGCGACTCCATCAGAAATCCAGGACTGCGGTGATGCTGCCGATCGGTTCCGCCTCGACGCCCGGAACCCGGCGGATCAGGATGTTGGTCAGGGCGAGCAACGCTTGCGAAGATGCTGCCTGGCGATCGAGCGCGCGCGCCGCGCGCCCGTCCCAGGCGCCGCACAGGAAGGCTTCCCGGTCTCCATTGCCGTCCAACGCTACAGCCAGCTGCGCCGGCCGCCACGACAGGGCGGCGGACATGGGGCGCCCTGTCAGCCGGCAGAGCAGCGGAGCCAGGAACAGCCGCGCCGTTACCAGCGCTGCGGTGGGATTGCCCGGCAAGCCGAGAATATGGGTCGCTCCGGCGCGGCCATACCAGACCGGCTTGCCGGGCTTGATCGCAACTTTGGAGAAGACGAGGCCGAGGCCAAGCGTCGCAAGTGCCGTCTTCGAGAAATCGCGATCACCGACCGAGGCACCGCCGATCACCACCACGACGTCCGCCGACGCCATTGCGTCCTGCACGCATCGCTCGATCACGTCGAGCCGGTCGGGCACGAGCGCGGACCCCGCAACCACCGCTCCCCATTCGATTGCCAGCGCGGCGATGGCGGGCGAAATGCTGTCGGGAATGACGAAGGGCGATCCGGTTGCGGCCTGACCCGATCGAACCAGTTCGTCCCCGGTCGCCACCACAAAGATTCGCGGCGCGCGCCAGACCACTAACTGCGCCGCATCAGCTGCGGCCGCGACGAGCATGGCACGGGGATCGAGCCGCCGGTTTGCGGGCAGCATAGGTTCGCCGGCCGCGAAATCCGATCCGCGCAACCGGACGTGGCGCTTGTCCTCGGAAAGGGGCACGGTGACCAGGTCGCCTTGCCGATCGGCCAGCTCCTGCGGGATCACGCGTTCCGCTCCGCCTGGCATCGGCGCGCCGGTGAAGATACGCACCGCCCTATCGGCTCCGACCTCATCGCGGCAAGGGTGGGCTGGCGCGGACTCGCCGATGACGTGCAAGGGGCCGAAGGCGCCATCTCTTACAGCATAGCCGTCCATCGCCGCGACATCCACCGGTGGGGCATTCACCCGCGCGAGCACGGGTTCGGCAAGGATGCGGCCGGCGGCATTGGGCAACGCCACCTGCTCGCGGCCGAGGGGCTGGGTCGCGTGCTCCATCCGCGCAAGCGCCTCATCGAAACCGAGCGTCGCATGGCACGCCGGCATCGGCCGGATCGCAAAGCCGAGATCAACCATGGCGTGCCGCGTCCGCCGCTACGGAACGCAGATCCGTTGCGCGGCGGGTCCGCACCGCTTCGCCGATCAGGATCAGCGCGGGACCATTGCCTTCGCCATCAATCGCGAGCGGCAGGAGGTCGAGCCGGGTATGGACGAGGCGCTCCCCGGGAAGGCTGACGTCGCTGGCGATCATAACCGGCGTCTCTGCCGGCAGCCCATGGGCGATCAGATGCCGGCATATCTCCGGTGCGACGGCGCGGCCCATATAGAAGGCAAGCGTCGACAATGGGTCGGCGAGCGACGCCCAATCGAGATCGAGCGCTTCACCGGCACGGGCATGGGCGGTGACGAACCGCACCTGTCGTGCCGATCCGCGCAGGGAGAGCGAGGCACCGGCGCTCGCCGTCGCGGCGCTGGCGGCGGTGATGCCGGGGCAGATGCGCCCGCGAATGCCGTGGCGCGAGAGTGCCTCCATTTCCTCTGCCGATCGGCCGAAGACCGACGGATCGCCGCCCTTCAGCCGCACCACGCGCTCGCCGTCGAGCGCAGCCTTCACCAGTAGCGCGTTGATCGCATCCTGCGTCCGCGAATGCCGCCCGGCGCGCTTGCCGACCGCCACGCGGCGCACATGCGGCGGGATGAGATCGAGCACGCCCGGTCCGACCAGGGCGTCGTGGAACACGATCGAGGCGGCAGCGATCAGCCGCTCGGCCTTACGGGTCAGCAAGTCCGGATCGCCGGGGCCGGCACCGACCAGCCAGACCTCGCCCGGTGCGATGAGCTCAACCATAAACGGCTTCCTTTTGTGGGGAGAGCAGTGCGGCGATCGCGGGGCGGCAGGATCCGCAATTCGTGCCGGCGTTGATCGCCGCGCCGACCGCTTCGACGCTGACAAGATGCCGGGTGGCGATCGCGTCGAGAATGGTGTTCAATCCGACATCGAAACAGACGCAGATGATCTTGCCGCGATCGGGCGCCGGTGTTGCCGGGCGTCCGGCGAGCAACTCGAAGGGCGCGGTGTCGGCATGGCCGAGCTGAGCGATCAGCCAGTCGCGCGGCGGCAGTCCGCCGCTACGCGAGACGAACAGCGCGGCCTGCAGAATGCCGTCGGCCATCACCGCCGACCGGATGGCGCCACGCTTGGGATCGATCATCTCGGCCCGCTCGCCTTCGGGCAACAGCGCGATGAGCGGCGCGATATCGCCATCTCCCGCCAGCTCGGTTAGCCAGCCACTCGCGGTGCGGATGCGCGTCCAGTAAGTGCAGTCGGGTTTGGCGGGCAGGTCACGCGATAGCAGGAAGCCGCTCCAGCCCGGCTTGTAGGCGCTGGCGGTCGCGGGCGTGTTCTTGAAGCCGGGCTGGCCCGACACCGGGTCACGGTCTCGCGCCGGCAACAAGCCAGCCCGGCCACCGCCGCTGGTCTGATCAGTCCAGTGGATTGGCACGAACAGCTCGCGGCGCCGTTGGTCGGGCGTGCTGGCGACCCGGAACACGCTCGATCCCTGTGCCGTCTCGACCCGCGCCAGCCCGCCATCGGCAAGGCCCAGGCGCTGGATGGTATCAGGATGCACCTCGACCAGCGGCTCACGGCGATGCTGGGACAGTTTGGGTGACAGGCCGGTGCGCGTCATCGTGTGCCATTGGTCGCGGTAGCGCCCGGTGTTGAGACGCAGCGGCAAGGCACGGTTGCCGTCGTCACGCGGTACATGGCGGACCGGCACCAGCCGCGCCTTGCCGTCGGGCGTGGTGTAGCCGCGCGTTGCGAAGGGCGAGGCGCCGCCCCATTGGAACGGTGCCATCGCGTCATAATCGGCACTGGTGATCGCCGCCTTGTCGGAGATGTTGAGCAGGCGAGCGCCGTCATTCTCGAACCCGGTCTGCGCGGCAAATTCGCGGAAGATGCTGGCCGGGTCGGGGTAGTCGAAGCCGGCAAAGCCCATGCGCTTCGCGACTTCCGCGATCGCCCACCAGTCGGCGCGTGCCTCGCCCAGCGGCGCCATGAAGCCGCGCTGGCGCGAGACGCGGCGTTCAGAATTGGTGACCGTGCCGTCCTTTTCGCCCCAGCCCGTCGCGGGCAGCTTCACTTGTGCATAGAAGCCGGTGTCGGTCGCGGCGATACAGTCCGAAACGACCACGAACGGGCAGTTGGCCAGTGCCACGCGGGCCATGCGCGCATCGGGCAGCGAGACGGCGGGGTTGGTCGCCATGATCCACACCGCCTTGATCTTGCCCTTCGCCATTGCGTCGAACATGTCGACCGCCTTCAGGCCAGGGCCGGAGCAGATCGTCGGCGATTGCCAGAAGCGCCGCGCGCGGTCGCGCTCGGCATCGCTGAAGCCCATATGCGCGGCGAGCATCGAGGCGAGCCCGCCGACTTCGCGCCCGCCCATCGCGTTGGGCTGGCCGGTGATGCTGAACGGCCCCGCGCCGGGCTTGCCAATCCGGCCGGTCGCGAGGTGCAGGTTGATGATCGCATTGGCCTTGTCGGTGCCGCTGGTCGACTGGTTCACCCCCTGGCTGAACAGGGTGACGGTGCGCGGATGCTCGGCGAACAGGTCGTAAAATGCCTGGAGGTCGGCGGGCGCGATGTCGCAGGTCTTCGCCACATCGGCGGTTGGAAGCGATTTCCAGAACCCCTCGGGCACCGCGACATGATCGGCGAGATAGCGTCCATCGAGCCGCCAGCTCGACCGCATCTCGGCAAGCAGTCCGGTGAACAGCGCAACATCGCTGTCGGGGGCTATGGCGAGGTGAAGATCGGCGCGTTCTGCGGTCTCGGTGCGGCGCGGATCGATTACCACCAGCTTAGTGCCGTGCGCGGCGCGTGCCGCCTCGATCCGCTGCCAGACGATCGGGTGGCACCAGGCCGTGTTCGATCCGACCAGGACGATCAGGTCGGCGGCGTCGAGATCGTCATAACTGCATGGCACCACATCCTCGCCGAAAGCGCGGACATACGCCGCGACCGCGCTCGCCATGCAGAGCCGGGAATTGGTGTCGATATTGGCAGTGCCGATAAAGCCCTTCATCAGCTTGTTGGCGACATAATAATCCTCGGTCAGCATCTGACCCGAGGCGTAGAAGGCGACACTGTCCGGGCCGTATTCGGCGATGGTCGCAGCAAAACGGCTGGCAACAAGGTCTAGCGCCTCGTGCCAGCCGGCCCTCTCCGACCCGATCATGGGATGCAGCAACCGCCCCTCGAGTCCGATCGTCTCGCCAAGATGCGTGCCCTTGGAACAGAGCTTGCCGAAATTGGCGGGATGATCCGGATCGCCGGCGATCGCGGCGGTGCGATTCCCGGTCGGAGTCGCGACGATGCCGCAGCCGACGCCGCAATAGGCGCAAATCGTTTTGACCGCGTTCAAGCCGCCTCGGCAAGCGCGGCGGCGCGGCCAATCAGGATTCGCCCGCCATCGATCTTGACCGGGATCACCGGTACGCAGCCCTTGTCCTCACCGAGCGCCTCACCGGTGATGAGCGAGATGCGCCAATTGTGCAGCGGACAAGTGACCGTGGTGTCGTGAACGATGCCCTGGCTGAGCGGCCCGGCCTTGTGAGGGCATTGATTGGCCAAGGCGTAGACCTGGCCGTTGGCGGTGTGGAAGATCGCGATCTCGCGCCCGCCCCTCACGGGCAGAGTGCGCGCGCCGAGCGCTGGCAACTGATCTACGGGTCCGATATCGAGCCATTCGGGTTCCATCACGCGATCTCCAGCGTGCGGGGGGCAGGGGCTGAGGCCGGTCGGATCTCGGCAAGATGCTGGTGAAGTTTCCAGTCCTCGCCCGCGGCGCGCTTCGCCCAGGGATCTTCCTGCATGAAGCTCTGCGAATGGAGGAAACGCGTCCGCAGTGCCTCGCGGCCGGTTTCGTCGTCGACGATGCGCTGCCGGATATAATCGAGCCCGGCCCGTTCAACCCAGGGCGCGGTGCGATCGAGATAGCGCGCTTCCTCGCGGTAGAGTTGGATGAAGGCCGCGATATAGTCGAGTGCCTCCTGCTCGGTCGCAACCTTGCACAGGAAATCGGTGCCGCGCAGCTTGATCCCGCCATTGCCTCCGATCGACAGCTCATAGCCGCTGTCGACACAGATCACGCCGATATCCTTGATCGACGCCTCGGCACAGTTGCGCGGGCAGCCCGACACCGCGATCTTGAACTTGTGCGGCATGAAACTGCCCCAGGTCATCTGCTCGATCCTGATGCCGAGGCCAGTCGAATCCTGCGTACCGAAGCGGCACCATTCCGACCCGACACACGTTTTCACCGTGCGCAGCGCCTTGGCATAGGCATGGCCGCTGACCATGCCGGCCGCGTTGAGATCGGCCCAGACCGCGGGCAGATCCTCTTTCCTGATCCCGAATATATCGAGCCGCTGGCCGCCCGTCACCTTCACCATACGCGCCTGATATTTCTCGGCGACATCGGCGATCGCGCGCAGCTCTTTTGGATTGGTCACCCCACCCCACATACGCGGCACGACGGAATAAGTGCCGTCCTTCTGGATGTTGGCGTGCATGCGCTCGTTGACGAAGCGTGACTGGTTGTCGTCGACGAATTCGCCAGGCCAGGCACAGAGCAAATAGTAATTGAGCGCTGGTCGGCAGGACGAACACCCGTCGGGCGTGGTCCAGTGCAGTTCCTGCATCACTTGCGGGATCGCCCTCAATTGCTTCTCGATGATCAGCCGGCGGACATCCTCATGGGTGAAGCTGGTGCATTTGCAGACGGTCGGCGCGGCACGTTCGCCGGCGTAATCGTCGCCCATGGTGATCGCGAGCAGCCCCTCGACAAGCCCAGTGCAGGATCCGCATGAGGCGGATGCCTTGGTGCAGGCGCGCACTGCGTCGAGTGTGCAGGCACCGCCCTGGATCGCGGCGACCACCTTGCCCTTGGGCACGCCGTTGCAGCCGCAGATCTCGGCGTCGTCCGCCATGGCTGCGACTGCCGCATTAGGGTTTGCCGATACCCCTCCTCCCGAAGCGAAGGCCTGGCCGAAGATCAGCGCGTCGCGGATCGCAGCGACATCCTCCTGGCGTTTGAGCAGGTCGAAATACCAGTTGCCGTCCTGCGTATCGCCGTAAAGCACCGCGCCGATCAGCCGGTCGTCCTTTACCACCACGCGCTTGTAGATGCCGCGCGAGGCATCGCGCATGACGATGTCCTCGCACCCCTCACCGCCTGAGAAATCGCCGGCGGAAAAGAGGTCGATGCCGGAGACCTTGAGCTTGGTCGACGTAACGGAGCCACCATAGCCGCTCGGCGTCGCGACCAGTCCATCGGCCAAGCTGCGGCACATGTCCCACAGCGGCGCGACCAGCCCGTAGACCTGGCCCTGATGTTCGACGCATTCACCGACTGCGAGCACATCCGCGTCCGAGGTGACGAGATGATCGTCGACATGGATGCCGCGCCCGATCGCCAGACCGGCATTGCGCGCGAGTTTCACATTGGGGCGGATGCCCACCGCCATCACGACAAGGCTCGCCGGGATCTCGCGCCCATCCTTCAGCCGCACGCCCTCGACCTTTCCCTGGCCGATGATCTGCGCTGTATCGGCCCCGGTCAGGATGGTCTGGCCGCGCCGTTCAAGTTCTTCCTTGAGCAGCCAGCCGGCCGCTTCGTCGAGCTGGCGCTCCATCAACGTCGGCATCAGGTGAAGCACCGTCACCTTCATGCCGCGCAGGCACAGCCCGTGTGCCGCCTCCAGCCCGAGCAGACCGCCGCCGATGACGACGGCGTCGCCCCCGGCCGAGGCCGCGCGCAGCATCGCACCGACATCGTCCATGTCGCGGAAGGTGACGACACCCTGCAGGTCATGCCCGGGCACGGGGATGATGAACGGGTCGGAGCCGGTCGCGAGCAGCAGCTTGTCGTAGCTTTCGACCCGGCCCGACCGCGCCGTGACGGTGCGCCCCGCCCGGTCGATCGCGACGATCGGGTCACCCGCCATCAAGTCGATGCCATTGTCGGCGTACCAGGCGTGATCGTTGATCACGATATCCTCGAACGACTTGTCGCCCGCCAGCAGCGGCGACAGCATGATGCGGTTGTAATTGACCCGCGGCTCGGCGCCGAAGATCGTGATGCGGTATTTGCCCGCGTCGCGCGCGAGGATTTCCTCGACCGCGCGGCACCCGGCCATGCCGTTGCCGATGACGAGGAGGTGTGGTTTTGGTTCAGTCATGAAAGGGCCCATTCGAGCGATAGCCACAGCTTCTGCGTGTCGGTCGCGAAGCCATGGGCGGTGTAGTCGGCATATTTGACGAGGGCGGTGTATCGCCCGCGCTTCAGGCTGGCCTGGAGGTCGATCTCGTCGCCATAATGCTGGTCGAGCCGGTCGCTGTCGAAGCGGTGATAAACCGCGGTGAGGCCGATCGCGTCGAACCCGGCGATCTTCTTCCAGCCATAGCCGATCGAGCCATAGGCATCGCGAAGGCCGTTGGGCGGGGTGACGAGGAACTTGTCGGCCCAGCCGTTGAATTTGTGGAGGGTTGCGAGCGGCGTCTGGAAGCTGGTCAGCGCCGCGCCTTGGTCAGCACCGAGAACCTCATAGCCGCCGCTCAGGCTGAACGCCCTGATGCCGAGCCCCAGCTCGCCGGCATAATAGCTGGCGGCATAATCATTGGGATTGCGACGATAATCGCTCTGTCGGGCGAAGCTCGCCATATAGCTGAGCTTCACAGCCTTGTTCAGCGATCGGGCGCCGATGAATCGGGCGCCATAGGTCTGGCTGCTGTTGGCGAACACCAGCCTTTGGTCTTGGTCTATGAGATAGGCGAAGCCGATCAGGGTGCCGAACGTGGTGGTATAGGCAAGGTTGGTGAAGACATTGTCGCCGCCGATCGACGATAGCCGCGCCGCGCCGTAGCGATTGCCGCCATCGATCCCCCAGATCGAACGATCGGCCCGCGCATAGGTAAGGTCGGCCTTGAGGTTCCTGATGCCCGACCATTCGATCCGTGCCGCATCGAAGGTCTGCTCATTGTCGCGCCAGGCGACCGACCCGACAAAGCGCTGATCGTCGAGATTGATGCGCTGCCGTCCGACCGTGACGACCGTCCCGGGCAGGCCGCGATATTGAAGCTGAAGCCGGTTCAGCTCGATATTCTGCGTGTCCGGGACCAGCGGGAAAGCGGTCTTGCCGTTGAGCCCGCTATTATAATGTTCCGAAATCGCCAGAGTCGCCTCGCTCTCGGCCAGCAGGGCAAAGTCGCCTGCCTTTGCCTCGATGCCGCTGCGCACCCGCATCGTCACCGCGTCGGCGTTGCTCGGCAGGGGCGCCTGATCGACATGTTCGTAGCGCATGCGCGCGTCGATCAGCGGCTTCAGCGTGATGGTCTGGGCGACGGCAGGGGAGGCGATAACCCCTGCCAGCATTATCGGTGCCAGCCTCATGGGAGTGAGCGCGCGCATCAGATCCGAACTCCCAGCGCGACCGCGTCCCAAGTCTCGCGCCAGCGCTTCTTGACCAGTGTCAGGCCACCCAGCGCGACCAGCGCCAGCCCGGCAAAGATCAGGAAACCGGCCTGCGCACTGCCAGTCAATTGTTTGGCGAAGCCGAGCGAGGAGGCGAGGTAGAAGCCGCCGACGCCGCCGCCGAAGCCGACCAGCCCGGTCATCACGCCGATCTCGGCGCGGAAGCGTTGCGGCACGAGCTGGAACACAGCGCCATTACCGAAGCCCAACGTGCCCATCACCAGCAGAAACAGCGCGACCGATACCGCCAGCGATGTCGGCGCGGTGCTGATCGCGACCAGCGTCACTGCGGCGAGGATATAGACCAGAGTCAATGTCTTCACCCCGCCGATCCGATCCGCCACCGCGCCACCGAAAGGGCGCAGCAACGACCCGACGAATACGCAGGCGGCGGTGCAATAGCCGGCGATCACCGGCGTCAGCGCAAACTGATCGGTGAAGTAGATCGACAGGCTGGCGGACAGGCCGACGAACCCGCCAAAGGTCACGCCGTAGAACAGCATGAACCACCAGGCGTCGCGCTGCTTCAATATTTCGAGATAGGCGGCGACCGGCTTTGGCGCGGGCTGATCGGGCGAATCCTTGGCGATCGCCATATAGATCGCGAACACGATGATCAGCGGGATCGCCGCCAGACCGAACACCGCGTTCCAGCCGAACGCCTTGGCGAGCAGCGGCGCGAACAGCGCGGCGAGCACGGTGCCCGAATTGCCCATGCCGGCAACGCCCATCGCCTTGCCCTGATGCTCAGGTGGATACCAGCGCGAGGCAAGCGGGAGCGCAACGGCAAAGCTGGCGCCGGCAAAGCCCAGTACGACACCGACCGCCAATGTACCGCCGAAACTGCTCACGCCCAGAAGCCAGGCGCTGAGCAATCCGACGATAACGATGATCTGGCCGATCGCACCGGTCCGCTTGGGCCCGATCCGGTCGACGAACACGCCATTGATGAGCCGCAGGATCGCGCCGGCGAGCGTCGGCACCGCCACCATCAGCCCCTTTTGCGCCGGATTCAGGCCGAGATCTTTCGAGATGATCGGCGCCAGCGGGCCGAGCAGGACCCACACCATGAAGGCGACGTCGAAATAGAGGAAGGCGGCGATCAATGTGGGGCGATGCCCCGCTTGCCAAAAATTGCCCTTCTGCGTGGCGGGCATCGCTCCGGCCATAGGCCGGTCGGCAATCAGCGCGTTATTCAGCGGCACCTGTAACTGCGTCATTGTCTCGATCCCCTTCGAGCAAACGCAAAAAGGCCGCCGCGACGCCCGTTGTGGAAACGGAACGCGACGGCGACTTTGCCAAATTTCGGTGATGCCGGGATGCTGCTTCGTTGCAGCTATCCGGCGTTCGACGGGAAGGTGACTCCGATCTCGAGTCGATGCAAGCGCTATTTTGCAACGCAGCGTAAATCAGCGTGAGGCGGCGTTCTCCAGATAGTCGGACAGGGCTTCGGGGTCGAAGCTGCGCGCGTCGAAGAAACGGTCGGCGCCGAGAATCAGTCGCCCTTGCGTGGTCCCCACACCTAGCGGATCGCCGATTCCGCCCTCCAGCTTGGAGCTCGCCCCGGGGAGCGGGACACCAAGTGGGCGCAAGGCGGCGCGATATATATCGGGCCGGAAGACATGCTGCGCCGCACGATATTCGGCCTGATCGGCGCTGGTATGACCGGCGCGGCACATCTGCGCGTAGAGCCATGCGGCCTGGCTGACCCAGGGGAAGTTCGCCGCTTCGCGGTGCTGGAACATGAAATCCGGGACATGCACCAGCTCATGTCCGCGCGCGAAGCGGATCTGATCGGATATCGCGCGGCGGATCAGGTCAGCGGACCCATCGAGATATTCCGGCCGCGCCAGGATCGCGGCGATATCGTCCAGCCGCGCGGGATCGACGAACGCCTCGCCGGCCCGGTAAAGCGCGCGGATCACCCGTTGCGTCGGATCAGGATCCTCATCGATCCGCGCGGTGCGCATGGCGAGGACCTTTTCCACGCCGCGCAACCAGATTTGCGAGGTGACCGCGACGATTACGCCGGCGCCGCGGTCTACCGCCACGCTGTTCCATGGTTCGCCAACGCAGATGCCATCGACCTCGCCACCCGCCAGCGCATCGGCGGCGAAGGGCGGCGCGACCGTGACGATCCGCACATCGCGATCGGGATCGAGACCGCAGCCGGCGAGCCAGTAGCGCAGCATGTAATTATGGCTGGAATAGCGATGGACCACGCCGAAGCGCAGCACGTTGCCGCCGTCACGCGCGGCGCGGGCGATGGCCGCCAGCCGCGTGCCGATCATGGTGATGTCGCCCGGTTCACCGACCGTCGTGATCTGTTCGGCGAGATCGGGCCGCAGTGTAATCGCATTGCCGTTCAACCCGAGTACGAACGGCACCGACAAAGGCGTTGCCGGCCGGCCAAGGCCGAGCGTGGTGGCGATGGCGAGCGGCGCGAGCAGATGCGCCGCGTCGCTATGACCATAGAGCAGTCGGTCGTTCACCGTCGCCCAGCTCATGTCGCGAACGAGCGTCAGGTCGATCCGCTCCGCTTCGGCCAGGCCAAGCTCGCGTGCGAGAATCGGCAGGGCGGCATCGACCAGCGGCAGGAACCCGATCCGGAAGGGCGTATTGCTCATAAGTCTCCCATCAGCCGGTCGGTGGTGACGATCGCGTCGGCGACATCGCCGATCCGTCGTCCGCTATCCATCGCGGCCTTGCGCAATGCGGCATAGGCGGCGGGTTCGTCGATTCCGCGCTTCTTCATCAGCAATAGCTTGGCCTGATCGATCGCCTTGCGTTCGGCCAGCGCGCCGCGGGCCTCGTCGAGTTCGGCGCGCAGCCGCGAATAGGCGCGGAAACGCCGGATTGCGAGTTCAAGCACCGGCCTGATGCGCTCCTTTTTGAGGCCGTCGACGACATAAGCGGACACGCCGGCATCGATCGCCGCTTCCATGCCGGCGGTGTCGCTCTGGTCGACGAACATCGCAACGGGCCGCGCCATTGCCCGTGACAGTGCGAACAATTCTTCCAG
The DNA here is from genome assembly GCF_050725575.1 of Sphingomonas sp. Classification (GTDB taxonomy): domain Bacteria; phylum Pseudomonadota; class Alphaproteobacteria; order Sphingomonadales; family Sphingomonadaceae; genus Sphingomonas. Next base: position 15,943 of record NZ_JBOHHW010000064.1, read on the forward strand.
CTCATCACGATGCGGATTGGCGAGATTGATCAGCACGACATCCGGGGCGAATGTCTCGAGCCGGGCGGCGATTCCGTGGCGTTCGGCGAAGAAGACGACATCGGTCAGGCCGGCGTCACGCAAGCCCTCTTCGATTACAGCGGCGCGCGCGGTACTTTCGTCGATGATCGCAATCCGCAACGGGCAGCCTTTCTCGCTGCGGCGCAGCATAGACAGTCTTGGGCCACGATTTCAACTATAGTCGTCGATTGTTGATGCGGGTTAATTAGGGCCGATCCGATACAGCCCTATCTTGCGGGAATGCATCAGTCAGGTCCTCGGTCGTGAGGCACACATCGATCCACCTCGCATCGGTCAGCGAGGCGAGTCGCGCCGGCGTCATGCAGATCGAGGCGGTGCGATCCAGCAGCTGGATAGACAGTCTCGAAATTTTTCAGCGAAATATCGCAAAAGACCGGGATCGGGGTGTCCAAGCCGAACGGGCAAACACCGCCAAGGGGATGACCCGTCAATTGTTCGACTTCCTCGGCACCAAGCATGCGCGGGCCTCCGCCCAGCGCTTGCTTTGTTTCCCAGTTGTCCAGCCGCGCGTCGCCGCGTGTGACGATCAGCACGGCCTGACCCTTCACGCGCAGGGAAAGAGTCTTAGCGATGCGTCCCGGTTCGACGCCGAGCGTGGCGGCGGCTTCGGCAATGGTTGCCGTGCTCGCCGCCTGTTCGATGATGGCGATGTCTGGGGCCCTCTCCGCAAGGAAGGCTCGAACTGAATTTAGGCTCATCAGCCGTTGAGCTTGTCCTTGATCGCTTTGGCGGCCGCGAAGCCGAGCTTCTTCGATGCGAGGATCTGGATGGCCGCTCCGGTCGACGGATTGCGGCCCTCGCGCGCGGCGCTCGTCTTGACCTTGAATTTACCGAAGCCGTTCAGCGAGATCTCCTAGCCGGCGGCCGCCGCGTCGGCGATCGCAGCAAACACGCCATCGATCAGCTTCTTCGCATCCGTCTTGGACAAGCTATTGGCGACGGCGATCTTCTCGGCGAGATCAACTGTTCATCTTTAAAGAGGCCCGTTCAGCTCTGTGGGTAATCTTGCGACACCGCCGCATAGATCATCCCTTCGCCCCAATACATCCTGCGCCGGCTGAAGATTCTCACCGCGACCGCGGCAGATACTTGGGCGGGCGCTTCTCCGCGAAGGCGCTCAGCGCTTCCTTGGAGTCCGGGTGCCCGCTCATCTGAACCGTGTAGCGCTGCTCGAACTCGTAGCCCGCGCGCATGTCCATGGTCTCGATCCGGTTGAGGATCTGCTTGGCGAGGCGCACCGCAGTCGGGCTGAACGAGGCGGCGCGCAGCGCGAAGCGGCGAGCTTCATCTAGCAAGGCATCCCGATCACAGATGAAGATTGCTCCACCCAGGTCGGCAAGCTCTTCTGCGCGCAAATGGTCCCCGGTGAAGTACATACGGCGGACGAGAGGCTGGGGGGCGATGCGCGCGAGATGGCGTGCGCCACCCATCACGCCGACGGTGAGTTCGGGCAGGCCGAAGCGTGCATTGCGATCGGCAACGACAAAGTCGCAGGAAGCAGCGATGGCGAGGCCGGTGCCGAGCGCAACCCCGTGCACCGCACCGATCACCGGTACCGGACAATTCTCAATTGCGAAGAACGCCTCGCGCACACGCCACATCCGCTCAGTGCCGTTTTCGGGCGACATGGTAACGAACTCGTCGAGATCATTGCCCGCGCAGAAATGCGGACCCTCGGCGGCGAGGACGATGGCACGGACGTCATCGCCGATCTGGTCGGGGTTCGAGAAGAGATCGGCGATCTCGAGATACATCGCCTGGTCCACCGCATTGGCCGGCGGTCGGTTCAAGCGCACGATCGCGACGCCGCTTTCCTCAAGTTCGACCGAGAGATATTTGAACACGCTCATGCCTGGTTCCTTCCAGCCGGGGTCCAGCCGAAGATCTGGCTCAATGATCCACCCAAGATCTTCTCCTTGTCGCCTTCGGAGAGTTCTTTTGATTCAAGAATGTAGCGAAGACCCTCGGAATAGCTGAACAGGCTCTCGACCCGGGTCCAGTCACTGCCCCACATCAATCGGTCGATCCCGAAGGCGTCCGCGAGCTGGTGCAGTGCGGGCCATAGATCGATGAACGGGAATGTCTCGCGCGACAGGGCAGGGGCGGCGGAGATCTTGACGGCGACGTTCGGATAGCGGGCAAGCGCGAGCAGTTCGGGCAGGCGTTGCAACGGCTCAGGATCCGGCGTCATCAGTGGCGGCTGGGCGATGCCGAGATGGTCGACCACCCATTGCAGGTCGGGGAAGCGCTCGACGGCATTTGTCATGTCAGGCAGATAGCCGGCGGGAAAGACAGTCATCGGGATCGCATGAACCTGGGCGGCAACGAGCAACCGGTCGAAATAGCCGCTGGCGAGCTGGTCGCGATGCTGATCGCTGAGGATCAGGATGCGCAGGCCGATACCGGCCGGGTCGGCCTTCCACGCAGCAACGCGCTCCTCGACATCGGCGGCCGCGGGGTCGATGCGTCCGATCACGCCGAACCGGTCGGGTGCCTTGTGCGCCGCCTCGATCGAATAGCCATTGTCCCAGCCATAATGCGAGGTGGCAACGAGCAGGGCGGCATCGACGCCGACGCGGTCCATCGCGGCGAGCATCATGGCGTCGGTGGTGATCGCGGCGCCCTTGGTGAAATGCGCGCGGGTGGCCGCCATTGCCTTGCCCGCGGCGGCGCCGAAATTGGGATCCCAGGGGCGTTCGGGTTTGTCCTCGTCGAGAATATGGACCTGGCTGTCGATGATCTTCACGGTCGTCCTCCGGTTCAGCGCATGCTGTCGAGGACGTCGCCGACGACGCGCTCGATCAAGTCATAGGATTCAACGCCGCCATAATAGAGGCTCCAGGCGATCGGGTCGGTGAGCTGCTGTTTCGTCATGCCGAACGCCTTGCCGAGCAGGACATTTTCGCGGATGCCGTCGGCAAAGCCGCGCGAGACATTATAGTTGAGCAGCAGATAGGGCATCATCTGCTTGGGCAGCGCGCGGATGCAATGCTCGTAGCGGTTGCGCCAGGCCTTGAGCAGATCGGGCGAGTACTTCGCGAGATAGTCGACATGCTTCGGGATTTCGCCTGTCGTCCGCATGTGCCAGTCGCGCAGCGCATCGATATCGGCATTCGAGGCGCCAGGGCTGGCAAAGTCCATGCCCGAGTGGAATGCATTGGCCTCGAAGCCCCAGCCTTCGGGCCATTTGCCCGGCGCCGGATCGGCATAGTCGCGAATATAGTCGCCGGCCTCGGTCGCGGCATAGTTCAGGCCGCGCGGTCCCGAATGGAGGAAGGCGATCGACAGTACATCAAGCACCATCGCCTTCGACGCACCGGCATTTTGCGCGACATGGACCTGATAGATGATACCGTCGCCATAGGCCGAGATCACATATTGATGCAGGTGCTGCAGTACCATTTGCAGCGGATGCGATCGCCATTCCGGACTGGTCGTGACACGAACACCGGCACGGTACCGTTTCAGCACGTCGGGGCGGTGCTCGAGCAGGAACTCGAAGCCCGGTAACACGCGACCCTTGGTGCGATCATAATAAGCCCGGAAGGCCGCGATTTCCTCGGCCGTTGTCACGTCCGGGTTGCCGACGATCAGACCATCGGCATCGGGATTGATCTTCTGCTCGGTCGTCATGCGGTCCTCTCAGCGCGGCCCCGTCGCTTCCGTTCGGATGAGCACCGGCCACATTCTTATCCTGCTTGATAGCTCCTGCACTGACGACAGGCAATAACCTTATGAACAATGAGCCATCATTCATAAAATGTTTGCGGAGTGCTGCGCGATGAAATATTGGCGGCAACGGGAGAGCCTGGATTTCGACTGTCCGATACCGGCTGCGCAAAGCGGGCGGTGCGGCGTGGACGGGCGGGCCTCCGCCATTCACCTGAAGGGACAGCAATGATGAAAGCCTTGGTACAGAGCGACGATACGGAGCGCTTGGTCGCGTTCCAGGATGTCGATGATCCTTCGCCTGCCGACGACCAGTTGGTCGTGAAGGTTGAGGCCTTTTCGCTCAATCGGCCCGACTTTCTGTATTTGTCGATGCCCGGATCGGGTTGGCGCACCGGGATCGATTTCGCGGGAACCGTGCAGCAGGCCGCGCGCGACGGGACCGGCCCGAGGGCAGGCGAGAAGATCGTGGTCCATAGTCCGGCGGGTGGTGGCGGGGCTGAACTTGTCGCCGTCGCAGCAGCTCAGGTGACCGTCATTCCGCACGGCATCGGCATTGCCGATGCAGCGGCATTGCCGCTCGCGGGCCTGGTCGCGCTACGTCTGATCCGCGAGGCAGGACCGGTCGAGGGGCGCAAGGTGCTGATCACCGGCGCGACCGGTGGTGTTGGCCATGCCACGGTCGAACTGCTGATCGGCAAGGGGGCGCTGGTGACCGCGCTTGCTTCGGCCGAGGAGCCGTCCGAGCGGCTGGCGGCGTTGGGGTGCACGGTGGTCCAGGTGCTGGGAGCTGCCGATGGTCCGTTCGACATCGTGCTCGAATCGGTCGGCGGCGCCACCTTTGGTGAGATCGTGCCCAAGCTGGCCAAGGGGGCGACGATCCTCTGGTTCGGCCAGGCGAGCTTCCAGCCGATCACGCTCGATTTCTTCTCCTTCTTTGTCGGGCGCGAGAGCTTCACGCTGCGGCATTTCGTCTACAACGACCTGCCCGCTCTCGATGACGGCAAGGATATTGCCGAGCTCCTCGAACTGGTTCGCACAGGCCAGCTCCACGCCGAGATCGGCCAGCAGGGCGATTGGTCCCAGACCGCGGCGATGCTCGATGCGATGAAGAACCGGACGCTGCGCGGGAAGGCGGTGCTGATGATCGGCTGATCGTGCCGGCCGCGCGACATTCGGTAGCGCGGCCGGATTTTCAGGTCGAAGCCCGATCGAGATCGGCGCGCAGGCTGCGTGCCGCGAACAGAAGTTGCAGGATCGCGAGGACGCAGGCGACCGGCATGACGATCAGGAGCGCGGTGCGCAGCGACTGTACGCCTTCGCTTGCGACAAAATGGTCGCTCAACAGGCCGATCAGCCAGGATCCGAATCCGACTCCGAACAGATTGGTGACGAGCAGGAACAAGGCGGAGGCGGTTGCCCGCATCGTCGGCGGCGCAATGCTGTTGACGACGGTAAGGGAGACGCCGCTGAAGACGGTGCCGAGCGTCAGCGGGATAGCGAGCAGGGCGATCGCTGCTGTCGCGCCCTGGGTATTATATGCCAGCAGGAAGCAAGGAGTCAGCGCGACATAGGCGAGGGCTGGCAACCAGAGATACCAGCGCGCATCGCGCCGGGTCAGCCGGTCCGCAATCAGGCCGAATGCCGTCGCGGCGATGCCTCCGCCGATGCCGACGGTCAACGCCAGGACGGTGCCGACATCGATCACCGACATTTTGAACGTGCGGATCAAATAAGGGGCGGTCCAGCTCAGCGACCCGTAGGAGATCAAGGCGCAGAGCGCGATGGCCACTGCCAGGCGGCGCAGCGTAGGATATGCCGCGAGGAAGCGAAGGTCTGCGCCGAATGATTGCCGGGAGGTCTGCCGGATCGCAGCCCGCTTGGGTTCAGGGACCGTCCAGCGCAGGATCGCCGCAAGCAATATGCCCGGCGGGCCGAGGACGAAGAAAGTCGTGCGCCAGCCATAGGTCTGGGTCAGCCAGCCGCCGAGGAGGAAGCCGATCAACACACCGAGATTGGCGCCGATCGTGTAGAAGGAGAGCGCCGCCGCGCGCCGCTCGCGGGGAAAAAGATCGGCGATCATCGAATAAGAGGGCGGATTGCAGCCGGCCTCACCAATGCCGACACCCATGCGGGCGAGGAAGAGATGAGCATAGCTTGTGGCAAAACCGGTAAGCGCGGTCATCGCGCTCCAGGCCGCCAGCGAGATTGCGACAACAGTACGGCGTGTGCCCCGATCGGCGAAGCGGGCGACGGGAATGCCGATCATCACATAGAAGAGCGAGAAGGCGAGGCCGGTCAGCAGTCCGAGCTGCGCATCCGAAAGATGAAGCTCGCGCTTGATCGATTCCTGCGCGAGCACGAGCACCTGCCGGTCGACGAACGCCACCGCATAGGTGAGCGTCAGGATCAGCAGCGCATAGAGCGATGCTGCCGGGACGGCGCCGGAAGCTCGATCCATGCCGCTCTCCGGCGGCGGCGTCCCGGACCTGTCAGGTACGGGGGCGGCAGACATCAGAAGGTGACGCCGATGGTCGCGCCGTAGGTGCGGGGCATGCCGGGCACAAAGATCAGTGACCCCGATGCGGTGGCGAGGTCATAGACATTCTCATTGAGCAGATTGGTCCCCCACAGCCTCACCGAGAAGCGGTCGTCACGGCCGAAACTGGTGCTGATCGATGCTGTCATCCAATTGTAGCTCTTCTGCTTCAGGAAATTGTCCGGCTCGAAGAAATAGCCGCTGTTATAGCTGTCGCCCACATTGAACTCGAGCTTGCCCCAGCTCGTCCGGGTCTCGTAGTTCAGGTTGAGATTGCCGGTGAATTTCGGCGCGCGGATCATGCGATTGCCCGACAGATTGCAGGTGAGGTTGGTCGTTCCACCGATCTTGGTGTTGACCGCACCGGTGCAGTTGGTCGGGATGGAGGTCACCGGATTGGGGGCAGCGAAAATGCCGCCCGGGAAATTCCGGTAGGATGCGCTGAGCAGTTCCGCGCCGCCGCTCAGCGTCAGACCGTGCATCAGGCGGGCGGAGAAATCGATATCGGCGCCATAGATGCGTGATTGTGCGGCGTTATAGACGACGATCGGTCCGCCCTGGACCGCGCGGAGCTGGATATCCTTATAGTCATAGTAGAATCCCGCAATGTTGATCCGCACGCGTCGATCGAACAATTGGGTTTTCAGGCCGATTTCATAGGCGTCGATCCGCTCCGGCTGGATCGGTGGATTGCTGACCGAAGTGGTGTTGAATGTACCGCTCTTGAAGCCACGATTATAAGTCGCATAGCCCAGTATGTCGGGCCCGAAATCATGATCGAGCGCGAGCCGCCAGGTTACCTTCGGGAAGACCTTATGGGTCGGCAGTCCCAGCGATTGCGGGGTGACGCCCGCAGCGGTGGCGGCATCGAGATCGCGGACATCGCGCGTATAGCGCAGGCCCACAGTCAGCCGCGTGCCGGGCAGGATCGTCTTGGTGGCCTGGCCGAAGGCCGAGTAGGATGCGGTCGTCAGCCTCGATCGCAGGTCGGTTGAGATCGTCGTCTCGGGTCGTACTGTCAGATGCAGCTTCGTCACGTCGTGGAGGTAGAAGGCACCGGCAATCCACTGGAAATCCTGCCCTTCCGGACTCTGGATCTGAAGCTCCTGGGTCACACTGTCGATCGTGCCGGGCGGCGTGACGATCTGGGCTTTGAAGCCGGTCGGGTTGGGTGTTCCAACGATGCCGTTGGATTCATAGCGATAGTCGCCGCGGAAATGGATGTAGGAGGTCTGGCTGCTGAGCCGGACGCCGCCGAGATCCTGAGTGACCTTAAGCGAGGCGATGTCGCTGTTGGTGCTGCCGCTGGGATCGATCCGCGTGTTGACCGTGCGGGCGCCGGAATAGGTCGTGACCCCATCGGTACCGATGAAACCGGGGATGATGCCGCGGACCAGATAGTCGGCGCCGTCCTCGTCCGAGAGGATCACATTCAGCAGGACCTGGGTGTCGGGACCTGGTTTCCAAAGCAACTTGGCCTGACCAGTCAGCGAGCGTTCCTCGCCGATCTTGTTGCCGGTATATTTGTTGAGAATATAGCCATCGAAGCGCTTGCGGGCCGATACCGAAAGATTGGCCGCGAGCGTGTCGGACAGCGGCCCCGTCACATAAAAGCGGCCAGTCAGCGTATCGAGATTGCCATAGCCGATCTCCGCCGATCCGGCAGTGGTCCAGCTTGGATCGCGCGTCGTCACCTGGATCATGCCACCGGTCGCATTGCGCCCGAACAGCGTGCCCTGAGGGCCGCGCAGCACCGAGATCTGCGCGATGTTGTTGAGGTCGAAGATTCCTGAGGAGGGTGCTCCGAGATAGATGCCATCGACATAAGTCGCGACCGGCGATTCTGCGCCAAGCGAGCCGATGCCCTGGCCGACGCCGCGCAAATAGGTTTGCGAGGACGACAGGCTCTTGCCGATGACCAGCCCGGGGACGGCCTGGGTCAGATCCTGAGTGCTGATCGCACCGGTTGCGGCGAGTTTCTCGGCAGTGACCGCGGTGACGGAAATCGGCACGCGCTGGAGGTTTTCGGACCGTTTCTGCGCGGTCACCACGATATCGCTCAACTCATCAGGATTATCCTGGGCGGACAAGGTCGGGGCCACAGGCAGCGTGGTCTGTGCAAATGCACTCCCCGGTATCAGCAGGGGCGCGAGAGCCGCCAGCCGATAGGATTTGTAGGTCATGTGATTTCCCCCATCTCCTGTCCGTCGCGGCCTTGGTGGCCTCGATCAGAGCGGCGCGTAGAACAGCCGTGCGCCATGGCCTTCGCCGTCGCCGGACAGCATCGCCCGGATGTCGGCGGACGGCACGCCGGCAATGATGGTCTCGCCGAACTCGGCGGTCTCGAAGAGCGGGCCGAACAGATGGCCGGCATTGGCGCAGTGCGCGAGGAACGCCTCGTCGCTGGCGTAATGCTCGTGGATGAAGGCCGAGACACCGTCCTCGGCCCGATAACATTCGAAAATCGACGTGCCCGGATCCTTGTCCCGGGCGATTGCCGAAAGTTGGGCGATGACGTCGCGAAACGCCGCCTCTTTGCCGTCGCGGATGCGCAGTTTGATCGTGAGCCGCAATGCCGTCATCGACCTTCTCCCTGTTCTATTTTTGAGCTGACCTCAGTCTTTCACCCGGCCATATTGGTCGATCTCGGCGGGCTCCCAATCGTCGGGTACCTCGACCTCGATCGACAGGATCAGTGAAGCGCGAGCAATGGCGTGGCGATCAACGATCAGCGAGCGTGACGATCCCCCGCCATTGCCGAGCAGCAGGTGGAAATTGATGATCCTCGTGCCCGGCAAGAGGTAGCGCTTCACCTCTCCCTTGACGGTCGTGCCATAGAGTGCCTGGACGCGCTCTGCGGTCAGCTGGGGGGCAAGGAATTCGTAATCCTCGTAGCGGAATGGAATGACCGCGACATTGGCGGTGTCGCCCTTGTCGCCCGAATGGGCGATGGCGACCTGGTCGAGTGAAACACGTTTCGCCATCGCTCAAGCCTCTTCGAGATTGATGTTGAAGTGGAATGCCTCGCGCGGGACGAGCGTGGACGAGATGCCGACGACGTTGCGGATGCGATCGGGCGGCGGGATGCCCTTGCCGGTGCCGAACGGGCCATTCGGGCCGTTGGCGTCGAATTCGTTGAGCAGCGCGAGCAGCGGCGCGCGGCTCTGAGCGCGTGCTGCAATGCGCATGCAGACTTCCCATGGATCGTCGGGAATGCGGTCGGCAGGGGTCGCTTCGCGGAACACCGCGTTGATGCCGGGATATTCGATCACCAGCTCGTCGATCGCCAGGCCGCGCTCCTTGACGCGGTGCTCGAGCACCGCGGCTGCCGCCTTGGCGCGATTGAAGGCGCGGGGGCCGGCAAAGAAGCAGAAATCCTGCGTCATATAGCCTTCGCGCGTGGCGATGTTCACCTTGAGCGTGGCGGGCTTGTCGCGGCCATGGATATTGTGCATCCGCACGCGATTGGGCGCGACCTCGTCAAATTCGATCGAGGCGAGATCGACGATGACATTGGGGTCGTAATAGTTCGCCGCGTCGCCGATCTCATGCATCAGCTTTTTGCGCAGACCGAGCCGCGATACGAAGCCGCCGCTGTCCGGGGTCTTCTCGAAATAGACATCGCCGTCGTCGTGCACCTCGGCATAAGGCAGGCCGATGCCGTCGAGATAGCCGGGGATTTCGAGCCGCGGCGGATCGGCCATAAAGCCGCCCGACATGCCGGTGATGCCGCATTCGAGCATATGGCCGACCGCTGCTGCGACGGCGATGTCGGGGATTTCGGTCCAGCCAAAGGCATAGGCGAGCGGACCGATCGCGAGCGAATTGTCCGACATGCGCGAGGTAAGAACGATGTCGGCGCCGCGCTTCAGCGCCTCGACCACCCCTTCGGCGCCCATATAGGGTTCGGCGGCGATAATCTCGGGCGGCAGCGTGTCGAGCGGCTCGCCGGTGTCGAAGATCACGTCGCCGAGCTCAATCACACTGCGGCCCAGATCGTTCGAGCTGACTGAGGCGACCTTGAGCCCGGTCATGCCCAGCTCGCGTGCGATCTCGATCACCTTGTCGCGCGCGGCCTCGGGATTGGCCCAGCCTTGATTCGAGACGATTTTGATGCCCTTGGCATGGCAGGCTGGCAGGACCGCGCGCATCCGCTCTTCAAGCAGCGGATCATAACCTTTGTCGTTGGGATCGGCGAGCATCCGCTCGCGGGCGCTGGAGACCGTCGATTCCGACATTGCCTCAAGCATCAGAAAGTCGAGGTCCACGCGTTCGACAAGCATTTTTGCAGCGTCGATGCGATCACCCGCCCAGCCGCTGCCGACACCAATCTTGACTATCTTGCCAGCCATATCTGCTCCTGTTGGCCTGAATTCCGGGGTGCGTGGGGTTGCGTGTCGCGTCGCATCGCGCTGGGGCTGATACGCCTTACCGTGCGCGCGTCTGCGATGGCGGGACAGCCCGATCGATTTGGATGTGCAAGCTTAATTTTGGACACCTCGACACCCCACTCCAATTCTGCCTGCGGTCTCCCGCGCGGTGTGGGAGCGGCGTCAGGCCGACGCCGTCATTGGTGCGGCGCGAATTGATCCATAGCGGAGGAAGCGGAGCGAATGCAAGAAAAATGAATAATGAGCCATTGCTCATACATTGATCGCTGGATTGGTGCCGGAATCATCGCGGCACCAGCCAGGTGGCCGCGAGTTAGGCAATGTCAGCCTGCGCGTCGCCGCTCAGCTGGGCGTGCGGGCGCCGTAGGATTGGACGCCGGTGGCGACGAGCGCGAGCGACTCGTCGATCCATCTTTCGATCGCGGCGCGGCGCGCGCGGGTGGGAATGCTCTGAAGATGGAGTCGTAATTCTTCGGAGGTCAACACCCGGAAGAGCGAGATCAATTGGGCAGCGACGAGTCGAGCCATTGGATCCTCGGGTGGATTACCGGCTTCCTCGGCGAGCAATTGGGCCAGGGCGATCTCGTAGCGCTCCCACATCAGGGTCAGCCGGCCCTGCAACGAACTGTTGCCGTCGAACGACCGCCGCAGGCCTTCCAGGCCGTCGGCGATCTCGCGCTCACGCGGTGCCGACATGAATTTACGAAACAGCCGGCAGATGCCGTCATAAGGCGATTCGCCTGGCTCGCGGTCGCGGACCGAGGCCAGGATCTGGTCGCGGAATTCATTTTCGTCGTTGAAGAGCAGGTCTTCCTTGGTGTCGAAATATTTGAACAGCGTCTTGACCGAGACGTTCGCCGCATCGGCGATCTCGGCCACTGTGACATGGTCGAAGCCGCGTGCGTCGAACATCGTCTTCGCCGTTTCCGCGATGGTCTCGCGGGTCTGGGCTTTTTTGCGTTCGCGCAGGCCAAGCTTGGGCACGGGGATTTCGGTTTGCATATCCATGTCGAAACTTAAGCACAGCGCCAAAGGACCGTCACTGACGTTTTTCGCCGGGCTGGAAAATTCCCGCATCATCCGATGATATGAAAGCGATGATCTGGCAACGTTTTGCCTTTTTCGAGCCCGTCCACCCCGGCCATGACCAATTCGTCGATAAGGCCGGTATAATGGACATCGGCCTGGACATAACTGACCGCGAACGCCCAGCGAATTCCGTCGCCCTTGTTGGGCGGGGCGGAATGCAATGCACCGCGATGGACCGTCGCGTCGCCGGGTTTGAGGTCGAGTGGTGGGGAGAGGATGCCGCGCTGTTCCAACTCCTCATAGGATTCCTCAATCGACTTCTGTTCGGCATAGGTTGCGTGGACCAGGTCGTGCAGCGGCTGATCGAAATGCCGGGGGGCGACGAAGCGCATCGTGCCCGATGTGGCAGGCGTCGGCTTCAGAGCGATCCAAAAGGCGATCACCGAGCGCGCCGGCGCAAAGGCCGAGCCATGGCTTGCAAACAGAGAGCCGGGCTCCTGCCCGCCGAAATCGACATGCCAGACGGTGCCGTCACCCCCGTCCCGTGCCGGGCGTTTGATCAAGCCCTGATCGATCTGGTAGCGCACCGACTCCACGCCGAGCAGCCTGGCTGCGGCTTGGCCCCAGGCGCGCTGATGGGTCATGTCGAAGAAGAAGCGATCGGCGACCTCGCCCGACACGCCCTCGACCGACAAGGGGCCAAGCGCCTCGAGCATCGGGCCGTACACGGCGTGGCCGCCTTTTTCGGCGGATTGCTCGAGCTTGGCCTCGAGGCGCGTCAACAGGGCGGCGGCCTCGTCTTCACTGAGGAAACTCTCGATCTTCGCCCAGTCATTCTCCTGGAACGAGCGGACTTCGTCGTCGGTGATCTCGCGCGGGGTAGGGATGATGCTGCTCATGGAGCGCTCCTGTCGCTATCGTGAGGGAGGGTGTCAGGGCTTGGCGCCGCGCGCGACCTTCTTGATCTCGCCATTGCTGAGTGTCCGTGCGCCGCGCACCAGGGGATCGGTCGCGCCGATGATCAGTCCTTTGGCCAGTTCCTCGACGCGGATCGAGAAGCCCGAGACCAGTGCGTAGACCAAGCTGTTGCTACCCTTGGGAATGATGCCGCCAGGCCGGAACACGCGTAGCGCCATACCGGTGTGGCGTGCCTGGATCAGGCCGAGATCCTTCTCGGTCCGTCCCTTGATGTGCCGGGTCGTCCGTTCCCAGGGCAGGATCGTCGACTCGGTCGGATCGGCGCCCATGCCGCTGACATAGCAGAAGGTGAACCGGCCTTTTGTGTGCGAGGCGATTGCCTCGGCGAAGGTCGTCGTGAACGTGTGGGTCACCAGCACATAGAGATCACCCTCGCCAATGTCCGAGGCGGGGCCGCCAAGTGTCCAGATGCAGCCGACATGGTCGCTGATCCGCTCAATCACCGCATCATCATATCGGGAGAAATCCTCCTGGACGATGGTGACGAGCTTGTCGTGGGTCTGGGAAAGCGGCCGGCGGGAGAGGGCAGTCACTTGGGTGACCTTCGGATCGGCGAGCAATTGTGTGAGGACTTCGGAACCGACAAAGCCGGTCGCACCAGTCAGGATGATCTTCATGACGGGGCCTTTTCATTGGACGGCGCGAGACGAGGCGCCGCGGCGGC
>NZ_JBOHHW010000065.1:0-27864 GCF_050725575.1 Sphingomonas sp.
GGGGCTCCCAACGCATTGGGAACAGGCCGGAAATCGACACTCGAAATCCAACATAACAGGGGTGGCTTTTTTTATTCCGGACAACAGCGGAAAATCGAACCGGATGATGACCGCGACTCGCATCGCATCAGCCCCCGGTCGACTGTCGATCGCGCCTGGTTCGACCCGGAATGTCAGGACGGCGTCCCGCCAAGTGCGTTAGGCGGCATCCCGCGCCGATGCGCTGCGCGGTCGGGCAAGCGCCGATCCATTCGCATCGAACAGATAGAGATGCTCGGGCGGCAGGCTGACGGTGATGATCGAGCCGATCGCCGGCCGCTCGGCAAGCGCGCAGGTCAGCGGCTCTTCCAGGCCAGCGAGATCGAGATAGCCGAAATGGGCGCTGCCGAGCGATTCGACGAAGCGCACCACGGTCTCGACCCGATTGGCCTCACCATCGCGTATGAAATGTTCCGGCCGGATGCCAAGCGTCATGGCCGCCCCCGGCGCCAGGCTTGCATTGATGTTGGTGCGGATCTCTGCGCCTCCGGCCAGCCGGACCACCGCGCCGCCGGCGGTATTGGCGAGCAGGGTCGCGGGCAGCAGGTTCATCTTCGGCGACCCGATAAACCCGGCGACGAAGATCGTGTCGGGATGGGCATAGAGTTCGGCGGGCGTGCCGACCTGTTCGACACGGCCGGCGGACAGCACGACAATGCGGTCGGCTAGGGTCATCGCCTCGACCTGGTCGTGCGTGACATAGATCATCGTCGTGCCGAGCGTCTTGTGCAGCCCGGCGAATTCGTAGCGCATGCGGACGCGCAGCGCCGCGTCGAGATTGGACAGCGGCTCGTCGAACAGGAACACTTGTGGCTTGCGCACGATTGCGCGGCCGATCGCGACGCGCTGGCGCTGGCCGCCGGACAATTGTTTCGGCTTGCGGTCGAGCAGATGGCCGATATCGAGCGTCGCCGCCGCCGCCTCGACCGCCGCGTCGATCTCCGCCCGGGGCAAGCGCTGCAGCTTCAGCCCAAAGGCCAGATTCTCGCGCACGCTCATATGCGGGTAAAGCGCATAGGATTGGAACACCATGGCGATGCCGCGATCGGCCGGGGCGACGTCATTGACCGTTCGGCCGCCGATCGACACCTCACCGCGGGTCAGGCCCTCAAGCCCTGCAATGACCCGCAACAGGGTCGATTTGCCGCAGCCCGACGGGCCGACGAACACGATGAACTCGCCGTCCGCGATGTCCAGGTCCACGTCGCGCAGCACCTCGGTTGTCCCGAAGGATTTCGAGGCCCGCACCAGCCGTACGTCCGCCATCAACCTCTCCCGCCGGCGCTGATCGCCGGTCGCAGGCGCCTCAAGTAACCGGTTACAGGGCGATGCGCCATACCGGGGAAGCAACGGGCGCCGAAGAAGTGTCATAACAATATAAAGATATCTTTATATCTCACTTGACGCCGCGGCCATTCGCTGGGATGCTAGGGCGTCGAGGTTCTCCGCGAGCATGTCGTTCGTGGAGCTAAGACGGGAAGCCGGTGCGGCCGCGGAGCGATCCAGGACCAATGCCGGCGCTGCCCCCGCAACTGTAAGCGGCGAGCGGCGGCCATCGAGTGTCACTGGCGGCGTCAAGCTGCCGGGAAGGCCAGGCCGACGTGACGACCCGCGAGCCAGGAGACCTGCCTCGTCACGATAACGTCCACCGGCGGGGTGTCCGGGCTGGTCGCTTGCATGTCGTGGCCAGGCCCCCGTTCGGGTGGTCCGGGCGCACGTGCCTGTGCCCGTGCCCGGAGCTTCGCCCTTCATCGGGTATGAAGATCATGACCGTCACGATTGCCACATTGGGTTTCCCGCGCATTGGCCCGCGCCGCGAACTGAAATTCGCGCTTGAACGCTTCTGGTCCGGCAAGGCGAGCGAAGCTGAACTGCTCGAGTCCGCCGCCGGCCTGCGCACCGCCGCCTGGGCGCGGCAGCGTTCGCTCGGCACCGACTGGCTGCCGTCCAACGATTTCTCGCTCTACGATCATGTACTCGACACCAGCGTCATGCTCGGGGCGATCCCGGAGCGTTATGCCGCCGCCGAGGGCACAGCTGACCTGGCGACCTATTTCGCGATGGCGCGCGGGTCGACCGGCGATGACGCGGGCTGCGGCCACACCCATGGTGCGGGCGAGACCGCCCAGGAAATGACCAAATGGTTCGACACCAATTATCATTACATGGTGCCCGAACTGGTCGCGGGACAGCGCCTCTCGCTCACCTCGGCCAAGGCGGTCGATGACTATCGCGAAGCCAAGGCGCAAGGGTTCGAGACGCGCCCGGTGCTGCTCGGCCCGGTCACCTGGCTGTCGCTCGCCAAGACGCGCGACGTCGATGCGTTCGACTTTCTTGACCAGGTCGTCGGCCTGTACAGCGCCGTGCTCAGCCAGCTGGCCGCGGCCGGCGCCGAATGGGTGCAGATCGATGAGCCCTGCCTGGTGCTCGACCTCGGCGATCGTCAGCGCGATGCGCTGACTCTCGCTTATGACCGGCTGTCGCGCTGCGGCGTAAAGCTGATGCTGACGACCTATTTCGGCGGCCTGGAGGATAATCTGTCCTTCGCCACGTCGCTGCCGGTCGCCGGCCTGCATGTCGATCTGGTGCGTGCACCGGAACAGCTCGACACGGTGCTCGCTGCGGCGCCGGAGAGCCTGTTGCTCTCGCTCGGTGTGATCGACGGGCGCAATATCTGGCGCGCTGATTTGCCGGCATTGCTCGACCGGCTCGAGCCGATCGCTGCGACCCGCGACCTGATCCTCGCGCCGTCCTGCTCGCTGCTTCACACGCCGATCGATCTGGCGCTGGAAACCGGCATCGATGCGGAAATCGCGCAGTGGCTCGCCTTTGCGGTGCAGAAGATCGAGGAACTCAGCGTTCTGAAGGGCGCGCTCAACCAGGGCCGTGACAGTGTCGCCGCACCGCTCGCGGCATCGGCGCAGGCGGCCGCCAACCGCCGTACCTCACCGCGTATCCATGACGCGGCCGTGGCGGCACGGATCGCGGCGGTGACGCCGGACATGCAGCAGCGCCGCTCGGGTCATGCCGTCCGTCAGGCCGAGCAGCAGACCGCGCTTGGCCTGCCGCTGTTTCCGACCACGACGATCGGCTCCTTCCCGCAAACCCCGGAAGTGCGTCAGGCACGCTCGCAGCACGGCAAGGGCCTGATCGACGACGCGGCCTATGAAGGCTTCCTGCGCGAAGAAACCGAACGCGCGATCCGCTGGCAGGAAGAGGTCGGTCTCGACATGCTCGTGCACGGCGAGTTCGAGCGCAACGACATGGTGCAATATTTCGGTGAGCAGCTCTCCGGCTTCATCTTCACCCGCCACGGCTGGGTTCAGAGCTATGGCTCGCGCTGCGTGCGGCCGCCGATCCTGTTCGGTGACGTGTCGCGGCCCAAGGCGATGACGGTCGAGTGGTGGCGCTATGCGCAGGACCTTACCGTGCGGCCGATGAAGGGCATGCTGACCGGCCCGGTCACCATCCTCAACTGGTCGTTCGTGCGTGACGATCAGCCGCGCAGCGCCAGCTGCCGTCAGATCGCACTGGCGATCCGCGATGAGGTGATCGATCTCGAAGCGGCGGGCGCCAAGGCGATCCAGATCGACGAAGCGGCGCTCCGTGAAGGACTGCCGCTGCGCCGCAAGGACTGGCAGGCCTATCTCGACTGGGCGGTCGAATGCTTCCGTCTCTCCGCCGCCGGGGTTGGCAACGCGACTCAGATCCACACTCATATGTGCTATTCGGAGTTCAACGATATCCTGCCCTCGATTGGCGCAATGGATACCGATGTGATCTCGATCGAAACCGCACGGTCGCAGATGGAGCTGCTCGCCGGCTTCGCCAGCTACCGCTACCCGAGCGGGATCGGGCCGGGCGTGTATGACATCCACGCGCCGCGCGTTCCCGGCGTCGCGGAAATGGTCGATCTGATGAAGCTCGCCCGCACGCATCTCGATGCAGCGCAATTGTGGGTCAACCCGGATTGCGGGCTGAAGACGCGCAAATGGGCGGAAGTACGTCCTGCAATCGAGGCGATGGTTGCCGCCGCGCGGGAGTTGCGCGCGGCCGCCTGACGGTTTGTCCCCGGACGGTGTTGGGGCCGTCCGGGGGCATATCCGCCGAACCCTCTCTCACTTGTCTCGGCCATATACATCCTTGCGAAACGCGAGGCCGGCATCGGTCGCGGTCGCGGTGATATAGGTCAAATAGACCGGCACTTGCGCCGGCAGCGGCACTGCCTGTTCCGGTTTGCCCGAACCGGTGCCGATCGGCCTGGCGAGCAGCCAGCGGCCGAGTTCCGCCGCATTTTCCAGGCGGATGCAGCCATTGCTGAAATGACGATCATCCTTTTGCAGCAAATTGCGATTGGGCGTGTCGTGGAGATAGATGCCTTCCTTGTTGGGGAAGATGAATTTCACCCGTCCCATCGAATTGCCCGCCCCCGGCAATTCACGCAGCCGCAGTACCTGCTTGCCCGATGCGACCGCCGCCCAGTCAATCGATGCCGGGTCGAGCTTGCGTGCCGACGGGCCCCAGTCCGACAGCGCCTCCATCCGCAGCGAGGTCAGCGACTTGCCGCCGAGTATCTTCGGCGCGACACTCTTCTCGGCGAGATAATCGGGCACGTTCCAATAGGGGTTGAGGATCGCCCATTGCAGCGTCCCGGCGAGCATCGGAGTCTGGGTCTCCTGCGCACCCACGACAACGCGCATCGTGCCGACCTGCTCGCCCGCTTCATAATACCACAGCCGGCCTGATGACGCGTCGACTACGATGTGGCGGGTCCATGGCCCGGGGAGCAGCCGGGCGCGGTCGAGATTGAGCTGCAGCCGCTCCATCGTTTCTTGCGACGCGCCCGCTTTCTCGGCGCGCGCCATCAGGTCGCGCAGCCGGACATAGAGCGGGCTCATCCAGCCCATATCGGCGACATAGTCGCTAAAGGATTTGGGAAAGGCGGCGGCGCGCAGCACGCGGTCGGCCGGGAGCTTTTTCGGCTTCAGCTTGCGATCGGCATAGATCATCCGTGCGCCGCCACGGCGCTGATCCTGCACATAGCGCGCAAAAGCGTCGGAAAGCTCGAGCTCGGCGCGGGCCACTGCACGGGGATCGCCGCCACGCGCCGCGCCGACCGCGTCGCTAAGCTTGTCCGTGTCGTAGGAGGAGGATTTTAAGCCATCCAGTTCGGCGGATTTGAGGAAGCGGATCAGCGTATCGGCCTGACGCCCGATCTTGCCGCCCGGCGCCCAGAGCGGACGAAAGCCGCGATCCGCGTAAAAGCGCTTGAGCGAACCACCCGCTTCTTCGCGAATGGCGAGCGCGACGGGGCCGGTCGGCCTGGCGGTTGTGCGCGCCGGTTCTGCACGCGCCGGCGCGGCCGCGACCGGACCGGCGGCGATCGTTGTGATGATCAGGCAGGCGGGCAAGCAGAGGGGAATGCGGCGCAGCCGCATTCCCCGGAGTGAAGCGATCAGCCTCTTTCCCCCCGACGCGTCGGCGCGGGCGGCGGTGGGAGCTGCGGCACGGCGTTGGGGTGATAGATGCCGTCGGCGGTGTAATAGCCGTCGATGATGCCGTCGCCGTCGCGGTCAGCGGCAGTGCTGCCGGCCACTGCGCCCGGCGGGGGAGGCGGAAGTGCTGCGACTTCCTCTTTCTTGGCGCAGCCGGCGAGCGTGATGGCGCCGAGGCCCGCCAGCATGATGGATTGGAAACGCATACAGTTCATCCCTTTAAACGCGTGCCGGAAAGCTCCTGCACGCGGGTCCGCCCACCCCGGCGGGTCGAATCAGAGCCCGGCGTGATGCGCAGGTCATCCATTCAGCGATCAATTGTGCGATGTGCGCGATGACTGCCAAGGCCGTGCGGCAGCGGTGGTGTGAAGCGCCCCACGCATAAGACGGGTTGAAAATGCGGTGGCTGTGTGATCCTCAAAGGTGACGGGGCTCGACGAACCCCGTCACCCTGGCTTGCGGAAGCGCAGGATGAACTGATCAGTCTTGCCGCGGATAGAGGGATCGAAGACATTGGTGCTGCGTGAATCGGCGGGGTTGCGCAGCGCCTGCGATTCACCGTCGAGCACGAAACCGGCCGCCAGCACCTCCTGTTTGACCAGCGCTTCGTCGATGCGGTGCAGTTTCGCCATGCCGTCCGCGTCGAGCCCGGCTGCGCCGGCATGATCGAGCACCACGTAAAACCCGCCGGGCTTGAGCGCCATGAAGGCGGCCTTGTTGAGCCGCGCGACACCTGCCGCGCCGGTCCAGTTATGCACGTCGTGATAATTTTGCGAGGTCCAGACCAGGTCGGCCTGCGCCGGCGCATTCAGCATGTCATCGCCGGAAACAATCTCGCTGACGTTGCTGAATCCGTTCTCGGCGGAGACGGCCGGGGGCAAGGGGCGTCCTTTCAGTCGGTCGATGTAGAATTGCGGTGTCGCCGCATAGACTTTGCCCTGATTGCCGACTGCGGCGCTGAACACCCGGGTGAAATAGCCTTTGCCCGGCAGGTAATCGATCACGACCTGGCCGGGTTTGATCTTCGCGAAGACCACCATCTCATAGGGTTTGCGGTCGGGAGCCGCCGGGGCAGTATCGGCCGGCGCGGGCATATGGGGCGGCATGGCGTGAGCCCCGGCAGCGCCGCCATGTGAAATCGATAGAGCGCCGGCAATGCAAAGCATGCGGTGGATCGGGGTCATTGAGTCGTCCTTTGGGGAAGTACGGAAGGGCAAAGCTGGCTGGGCCGCTCAGGCAATTCGCCGCCAGATCGAGATCGGGACATCGCCATTGGGACGTGCCTCGACGGTATAGCTGAGCTCGCCCCGCTTCAGCTCATAATGGCGTTGCTGCTTCGCGCCGTTCCAGTTGGAAAAGCTTGCCTGATCGATCGTGAAGGTCAGCGTCTTTGTCGCCGCATCAACGGCGACGGTGCCGAAATGCGTGCTCATCCCCAGCACGGTGTCGCGATATTCCTCGGGCGTGCCTTTGGCCTTGTCGCCCGAGGCAAATTTGGGGCGTTCGCTCTTGTAGATCAGCAGCGCATAGCGCCCACGGGCGTCGATCATCAGGCTGCCCTTAGGCGCCTCACCATAGTCTCGACCGATGCTGCCATCGGGGTGGCGGACATCGGCGGCAACCAGCGTCCAGCTGCCGACCAGTTCGCGCGGAGGCACGGTTGCGCGCGCAGTCGTGGGCTGACCAAAGGCGAACAGTGAGGCAGTGGCGAGCACGGCGGCGGCGGCGACTTCAATCGTGCGGGGTGGTGGCATAAGCTTGAACATGGGATCCTCGCTGGTTGGATCATTGTCGTAGCGCCGCGCAATGCTTTCAAAAATTCGATAGTTTTGATCTGATGCTTTCGATAATATGAAGTAATGCAATCACCCAATCTCGACATGGATGTCCTGCGCACCCTGGTGCTGGCGGAGCAGCTTGGCGGCTTCGTCCATGCCGCCGGCCGGATCGGCCGCTCGCAATCGGCGGTCAGTCAGCAGATCCGCAAGATCGAGGAGCAGATCGGCCAGACATTATTCCGCAAACAGGGACGTGGCCTGGTCGCAACCGCTGCGGGCGAAATTCTGCTGGCCTATGCCCGCCGCATCCTGGAACTCAACGACGAGGCACTGGTCGCGATCAACGGGCTGGCGGCAAGCGGCACGGTGCGGCTTGGACTGCCCGGCGATTTTGCCGATAGCTGGCTCCCGGCGGTGCTCGGCCGGTTCAATCGCGCACTGCCGACAGCGCGGCTGGAGGCTGTGGTCGATCGCAACCGCGCACTGATCGAGCGGCTCGATCGCGGCGAGCTCGATCTCGTGCTGGCAATCAATCAGGGCAATCGCGCTGATGCACTGGTGCTGGAACGGCTGCCGGCGACCTGGATCGGCGCCGGACCGGGGCAGCTGGCATGGAATGCCGGCGATCCGCTGCCGCTGGTGCTGTCCGACCCGCCTTGCTTCTTTCGCCAGCGCGCATTGGCGACGCTGGAGGAGGGCGGCATCCCATGGCGTGTCGTGCTGACCAGCCCCAGCGTGCAGGGCATCTGGGCGGCGGTCGAGGCGGGGCTCGGCGTGACGCTGCGGATCACAGTCGGGCTCCCCGCCACATTGCGCCGAATTGGTGCTGCCGAAGGGTTGCCCGATCCGACCGGCGAACCCTTCACATTGTCATTGCACGATGGCGGGCGGGCATTGCCGCCAGCGGCGCGGCAGCTCTACGATTTCGTCGGCGACGTCCTGATCGCCAGGGTGGGGGCCGGAGCCGCCGGACCGGGGTGATCGATCCGGCCGGTCAGCTGCCCGGTACGCCGTACTGCGCGTCGTCGACCGGTTCCAACCAGTCAACCGCTCGGCCGTCTTGAGCTTCGGCGATCGCGATATGAGTCATTGCCGTGGTCACGGTCGCGCCGTGCCAGTGTCTCTCGCCCGGCGGGATCCACACGATATCGCCGGGGCGGATTTCTTCCCTCGGCCCGCCCTCGCGTTGCACCCATCCGAGACCGGCGGTGACGATCAGAGTCTGGCCGAGCGGGTGGGTGTGCCAGGCGGTGCGTGCGCCGGGTTCGAAAGTGACCGTCGCCCCGCCGACCCGCGCGGGTGCCGCGCGCTGGAACGGCGCGTCGATCCGGACCGTGCCGGTGAAATAGTCCGCCGGCCCTCTGGCCGACTCCGTCGATCCGTTGCGTTGGATGTCCATGATCTTGCTCCGTGAGTTCAGCGGCGGGTCGGCACGATGGTAACAGGCCGCAGTGTCACTTTCTCCCGCTGATTGCGGTCGCCTACAGGTTGGTCATCGTTTCAAGCCGGTCGGGATAGCGCTCGCCCGCGGCCGTGATCGCGTCCGCGGCCTCGGCAATGCGGTGCAGATCCTCGGCATTGAGGGTGAGCTCGGCGGCGGCGATATTCTCCTCCAGCCGGTGCAGCTTGGTCGTGCCCGGGATCGGCACGATCCACGGCTTCTGCGCCAGCAGCCACGCCAGCGCGACCCGTGCCGGCGTCGCCCGCTTGGTGCCGGCGACCTCGCTCAGCAGGTCGACGAACGCCTGGTTGGCGGTACGCGCCTCGGGCGTGAAGCGCGGCAGATTATTGCGGAAATCGCCGCTGCCGAACTGGGTCGTCGCATTGATCGCGCCGGTCAGGAAGCCCCGGCCAAGCGGGCTATAGGGGACCAGGCCGATGCCCAGTTCCTCCAGCGTCGGGATGATCTCCGCTTCGACCCGCCGCCACCACAGCGAATATTCGCTCTGCAAGGCCGTGACCGGCTGCACCGCATGCGCGCGGCGGATCGTCTGCACGCTCGCTTCGGACAGGCCGAAATGCTTCACCTTGCCTTCGCGGATCAGGTCGCCGACCGTGCCGGCGACATCCTCGATCGGCACCTCGGGATCGACGCGGT
Organism: Sphingomonas sp.; assembly: GCF_050725575.1. Classification (GTDB taxonomy): domain Bacteria; phylum Pseudomonadota; class Alphaproteobacteria; order Sphingomonadales; family Sphingomonadaceae; genus Sphingomonas. The sequence goes on from NZ_JBOHHW010000065.1 coordinate 9,411, forward strand.
GCTGATAGAACAGGTCGATCACATCAGTCTTCAGCCGCTTGAGTGACGCATCCGCAACCGCGCGGATATTGTCCGGCCGGCTGTTGACGCCCGGCGCGGTGCGCGGATCGGTGCCGGGCCGGAAACCGAACTTGGTCGCGATGACGACCCGGTCGCGCACCGGAGACAGCGCCTGGCCGAGCAGCTCTTCATTGATGAACGGGCCGTAGATTTCAGCGGTGTCGAAAAAGGTCACGCCGCGATCGACCGCGGCGCGCAGCAGCGCGATCATCTCGGGTACGTCGTGCGGTGGTCCATAGGACGCGCTCATGCCCATGCATCCAAGGCCGATTGCCGAAACTTCCAGGCCACTTCGGCCGAGTTGACGCTGCTGCATGTCCTGTACTCCTGCTGCGCGCGGCGGCGGATGCCGTCCCGTTCGCGGCTTATTTAGGGTTTGCACGGTCATGCGATTAGGCTGCAAAATCGGCATGAAGCTATGATCCTCATTCATGAATAGCTACAGCACACCGCGTGACGATGGAGAGTTTCGATGCGGCGTGAAGAGCTGGGTGACCTGGTCGCCTTCCTGGCGGTCGCCGACGAACGCAGCTTCACCCGTGCCGCGGCGAAACTTGGCGTGTCGCAATCGGCGCTGAGCCACACGCTGCGCCGGCTCGAGGCGCGGCTCGGTTTTCGCCTGCTCACCCGCACCACGCGCAGCGTCGCGCCGACCGAGGGCGGCGAGCGGCTGATCGAGACGCTGCGCCCGGCGATCGAGGATATCGATGCGAAGCTCGCCGCGCTCGGCCGGTTGCGCGACAAGCCGGCGGGCACGATCCGCATCAACGCGGCGGAACATGCCGCGCGGTCGATCCTGTGGCCGGCGGTCGAGCGGCTGCTGCCCGATTATCCCGACCTGACGATCGAGATCCATGTCGATGCCGGGCTCGCCGACATCGTCAGCGACCGGTTCGATGCCGGGGTGCGGCTTGGCGAGCGGCTCGACAAGGACATGATCGCAGTGCCGATCGGGCCCGAGTTGCGCATGGCGGCAGTCGCCGCGCCAGCCTATCTCGCCCGCCACCCGGCGCCACGCACGCCGCAGGACCTGTCCCGGCATCGCTGCATCAATTTGCGCCTGCAATCGTCCGGCGGGCTCTATGCCTGGGAACTTGGGCGCGGCGGGCGCGAGGTGCGCGTGCGGGTCGATGGGCCGCTGATCTTCAACAGCTCGTCGATGATCCAGACGGCGGCGGTCGCCGACTTCGGTATCGCCTTCGTACCCGAGGATCAGGTCGCCGCGGCGCTCGCTGCAGGGACGCTGGTGCGGGTGCTCGAGCAATGGTGCGAGCCGTTTCCGGGCTATTATCTTTACTATCCGAGCCGGCGTCAGATGTCGCCGGGGCTGGCGGTGCTGGTCGAGGCGCTGCGCTATCGCGGTTAGGGGGCGATGACCGCCGTGTAGCGCGAATCCAGCTCGACCGCGCGTTCTTCATCCGCTTCGGCCCGTTTCACCTCGCCGCGCTGCCGATGCAACAGGCTACGCTGGTAATAATTGCGCGCTGCGTTCGGGGCGTAGCGCACCGCCCGGTCGAGATCGGCGCGCGCGCGCGCCGTGTCGCCCAGGCTCTCATAAGCCAGCCCGCGATTGAGATAGGCGAAGGCGAGTTTCGGTGAGGCTTCGATTGCCCGGTCGAATGCCGCGATCGCGCCGGCCGCATCATCCTGCCAGGCCCGCGACAGCCCGTCCGCGACATAAGCGGCGGCACGCCCTGCGGCACCCGGCTTGCCGGCATCGACCAGTTTTCTGCATGCGCTGAGATCATGGCCCGGGTCGTTCACCGTGCACGCATTCCAGTCGCCGCGATCCGCTCGCTTGCGCGCCAGTCGCCGGTCGACGGATGCGTCAACCCGTGATGCAGTGACCATGATCTCGCTGGAAACCGCCATATCGGCTACCGGCGCCGGAGGCGGCGGCGGTGGCGGAGCAGGCGCCACCAGCCCCGCAGCCCGGGCATTGCGGTCCGAATAGGCAGGCGCGCGCCGGAATTCCATTTTCGCCTGGGGTTGCGGCGATGGTGCGAAGCGTTGCGTCGATTGCGCCTCGGCGGAGGGGGGGGGCGCGACGACCCCGGTACTGTCCGCATTGTCGCGAACCGCGATTCCATCGACGCAAGCGCCGTTCAGGCAGGCATCGTTGCGCTCGACGGGGGCGACCATCGGCGGCACCACCACCGGTGCCGCTTCTGTCCCGGGAGACACGATCGGCGACGGTGGTGCGACGGCCAGGGTCGGCGGCGACGGCTTGACCGGCGGCGCGGTGACCGGGGGCGGCTTTGCCGGCTTTTGTGCCGCGCTTGGCGGTGCATGGTTGGCGATGGGAAGCCGGGGGTCGCCCGACATCAGGATCGGCAAGCCGATCGCCGCAACCAGGGCGACAGTGACCAGTGCGCCGATTTGCGGGCGATTGATCCGCGCCCACCACGGCGTCGATGCCGTCTCGCTCTGTCGCCCGGCCGGGTGAAGCGCGTCGCCGGCGGAATCGAAACGCCGCATCGCTTCCTCGATCGCTGCATCGCGCCGCGCCGGCCGCGGTGGCGGCGGTTGCGGGAGCGATGTGGCGATATCGTCGTCGTTGCTCATGCGCGGTTCCCATGACCCGGGCGCGCCGTGCGGCGCGCTTCGGGGAAAGCGCGGCGCGGCGGTAAAGGCCTGGCGCGGCAAGGGAACGGGAACAGCATCTGCCAGCCTTATAACTGCAATTGCGGGCGGGTCGAATGCGCGATCGGCCGCAACCGATCGCGCAGTCGATACAGCCGCCGTTACCGCTCGAGCCGGGCCATGGGCCCTGCGGCCTTGGCCGCGCGCACCAGCTGGACCAGTTCGGAGCGATAGCCGAAGCCATCCTCGCCCCGCGCCGCCGTGACGATCTTCAGCACATCGTCATAGCTCATCGACCCGTTGTAGCGGCCGCCGCGCAGCAGTTCGGCAAAGGCCGCGACGCCGCTCGCAAAGCGGGCATCCTGCGGTGCATCCTCGAACCGGCCGGTTTCGGACCGCCGGTCGATCGGGGTCGAGATCAGCCGGCTCGTCTCCGATTTGGGCAGCTTGTAGCGGATCTTGACGAAGCCATATTCGCTGCCTCCGGCTGCTACCGGTGCGGGCTTCGAATAGCGCAGGTCGCCGATCGCGCGCGGCCCGCCCACCGGCACGACTTCATAGATCGCCGTCACCGTCTGGCCCGACCCGACATCGCCCGCATCGACCTTGTCATTGTCGAAATCGTCGCGGTTGAGCATCCGCGTCTCATATCCGATCAGGCGATATTCGGCGACGGTTGCCGGGTTGAACTCGACCTGGATCTTCACGTCCTTGGCGATCGGGAACAGCGTCGAGGTTGCTTCATCGACCAATGTCTTCCGCGCCTCGGCGGCGGTGTCGATATAGGCGGCCGCGCCATTGCCGTTCTGCGCCAGCGTCTGCATCATCGCGTCATTGTAATTGCCCATGCCGAAGCCGAGCACCGACAGGAACACGCCCTTGCCGCGCTCGCGCTCGACATAGCCTTTCAGCTCTTCCTGGTTGGTGATGCCGACATTGAAGTCGCCGTCAGTCGCCAGGATCACCCGGTTGACGCCGTTCGGGTCGAGATTGGCTTCGGCCAGCGTATAGGCCTGGCGAATACCCTCCGCGCCCGCGGTGCTGCCGCCTGCGCCAAGCTGATCGATCACCGCCAGGATCCTGCTTTTCTGGCTCGCCGGGGTCGGCTGCAACGCCGTGCCCGCGGTGCCGGCATAAGTGACGATCGCGACCCGGTCGTCGCCGTCGAGCTGATCGAGCAGCATGCCGAGCGACTGTTTGACCAGCGGCAATTTGTTGGGGGCGTTCATCGACCCCGATGTGTCGATCAGGAACACCAGGTTGGCGCGCGGCCGCGTGGTGCGCTGGATCGTATAGCCCTTGATCCCGATCCGCACGAGCTTGCGCCCGGCCGTCCATGGGCTGGGGAAGACCGCGACATTGGTGCTGAACGGCTGCTGCGCGGTACGTGGCGCGGCATAGTCATAGGGGAAGTAATTGACCATTTCCTCGGTCCGCACCGCCGCCGGTTGCGGCAGGACATTCTGGTTGAGCGAGGCGCGGACAAAGGAATAGGAGGCGGTGTCCACATCGATCGAGAAGGTTGAGACCGGCTCTTCGCGCACCAGCTTGAACGGGTTCTGCGCCGTGGTGGTGAATTTGTCGCGACCGACATCCCGATAATAAGGCGGGTACGGGTTCGGCTCGATCCGGGATATGGGACTCGGCACGATGCTCATCGCCATCCTTGCCATGGCCATGGGAGGCGGTGGCGGTGCGGGCGGCGGCGGGGCCGAATAGGCCATCATGTCCGCACTTCTTTTCGTGTCGGCGCGTGTTTCGGCGTTCTGCCGCTGGGCGGTCACGACGATGCCCGCAACCGCGTCATTGGTATCGGGCGTTTCAGGCGCCTGGGCGGAGGCCGTCGCGGGTGTCCCGTCGACGCCGGATTTGTTGCAGGACGCAAGAAGCATGACGACCAGCCCGGTGGCGATCGCATGGTGTAGGCGGGGCATAGAAAGTCTCCCTGGTGACAGCGGCGCACAATCGTCCGCATGTCACTGGGACGCGCCTTCGCGGGAAATCCTTGGAACCGGTCCGAAATTATTTTTTTGAGCGGGCTCGCGCGCCGTCAGTCGCCGCCCTGCTCCGCCGCCAGCAGCCGCCGGACTTCGTGCATGCGCCACGACACGGTCGCTTCGGCGATGCCCAATATCTCCGCCGCTTCGGCATGAGTCAGCTGCTGCCCGGCAACCAGCACCGCTGCGTCGCGATAGGCCGGCTTGAGCCGCGCGATCGCGCTCTTGATCCATACCGCGTCATACAGGTCGCGCCCGTCCGGCGCGCGCGCGAGCCCCGCCAGCACTGCAAGCCGCTCGGTAAAGCCGCTAAACGACCGCCGGCGGCGGCGAAAGTCGCGGCACGCGTTGAACACGATGCTGCATAGCCAGGTGGTGAATTTGGCCTCGCCCCGGAAGCCGCCGATCTTCTCGACCAGGGTGCAGCAGACATCCTGCGCGATATCATCGGCATCGGCGCGCGATCCGGTCAGCTGCCATGCCAGGCCGTGGATGCGGTCATAATGCCGCCGCAGCAGCGCGCCGAACGCATCGCGGTCGCCCGCCACCGCGGCGGCGAGCAGCCTGCTATCCGGATCGCCCCCGCTGTCCGCCTCGATCTCCGCCCCGGTTTGCGCCATTCGTCAGCGCCGGCCGCATTGCGTGCCGCGAACATGCCGTTTCCTCGGCCAGCCTGTCGCCGCATTCATCACGGTTCATGATGTGCATCATTCGCGCGGCCGATGCCATCGCCGCCTTTCCGCCGGGGCCGAAATCACCAATCCAGGGTGAAGGCGATCTTCCCGAAATGGCCGCCGCGTTCCATCAACCGGTAACCCTCGGCCAGATCGTCCAGGGCAAAGCGCCGTTCGATCTGCGGCGCGATCCGGTGCGACCCGATCGCGGCGGTGGCGGCCGCCAGGTCGGCGACCGACCCGGTATTGCTGCCCTGGATCCGCACGGCCTTGCCGATCACCGACAACAGGTTGATCCGGGTGTCCACGCCGCCGAGAAAGCCGATCGTGAATATGGTGCCACCCTGCCGCACCGCGGCGATCGAGCGCGCGATGCTGTCGCCGCCGACGGTTTCAACCACCAGATCGGCGCCGACGCCATTGGTGCGATCGATCACGAACCGCTCCCAGTCCGGATCGGCCCGGTAGTTGAAGGTCTCGTCCGCGCCCAGCGCCCGGGCGGTATCGAGCTTTTCCTCGGAGGAAGAGGTAATGATCACCCGCGCGCCGCGCGCCTTGGCCAGCTGCAGCGCGAAGACCGAGACGCCGCCGGTACCGAGCAGCACCACGGTCGATCCCGGGCCGACCGTGCCGGCGACCATCCCGTTCCATGCCGTGGTCGCGGCGATCGGCAACGTCGCCGCTTCTTCCCAATCAAGATGGCCGGGCAGTTTGACGACGCTCGCAGCGTCGAGCTCGGCAATCTCGACCAGCGACCCGCGCAAGGTCACGCCGCGCATCGCGCCCGCGGTTTCGGCGGTCGATCGTCCGGCGATCCAGTACGCCTTGGGATGCACCGCAACGCGGTCGCCGACAGCGACCTGCCACACGTCCGGCCCCACCGCGATGACGTCGCCCGCGCCGTCGGCGATCGGCACATTGGGATAGAGCGCGCCCGGATAAGCGCCGGTGGCGACGGCAAGGTCGAGAAAATTGAGGCTGGCCGCTTTCATGCGCACCAGGATCCGTCCCGCACCCGGCTCGCGCGGGTCTGGATGCTGAACGCGGGTCAGTGCGTCCAGTGAGGGCCGGGTGAGTTCGATCGCCTGCATGATAAGTCTCCTTGCCGGCAGATATGGGACCTCCACTCCAGACTGGAACCCAGCAATCATACCGTTCATAGCTGCATATCATGCAGCAATTGCCCCCGCCCGATTTCGCCGCGATCCAGGCCTTTGTCGCACTGGCCGATACCGGGTCGTTCGCCGCCGCCGGCGCCATGCTGGGCAAGGATCCGACCGTGCTGTCGCGGCGGATCACGGCGCTGGAGGAGCGGCTCGGCATCCGGCTGGCCGAGCGATCGACCCGCCATGTCGCCCTGACCGAGGCGGGCCGAACCTATCTCGCCCGGGTGCGCCCGCTGCTGCACGAACTGGAAACGGCGGACCGCGACGCGGCCGCCTTCGCCGATGGCGAGGCACGGGGGCATTTGCGGCTGTCGCTCCCCACCACCTTTAGCCGGATGTGGCTCGATCCGCTGATCGTCGCCTTTGCCGGCGCACATCCGCTGGTGTCGATCGAGGCCGAGTACAGCAACAACTTCGCCGGATTGGTCGGCGAAGCGTTCGACGCCGCGGTGCGGCTCGGCGAAATGGCCGATTCGCGGCTGATCGCGCGCAAGATCGGTGGGCGTCGGCGGCTGGTCTGCGCTGCCCCGGCCTATCTTGCCCGCCATGATCCGATCGCGCGGCCGGAGGATCTGGTGCGCCACGCTTGCCTGACCTTCACTGGCCTGCGCGATCCGTTCCGCTGGGCTTTCAAGGGGTCGGACGATCGGCCGGTCGTCATCACTGTGACGGGGCCACTGGCGTCCGACGATGCCGATCTGCTCCTGGCCGGCGCGCTGGCCGGGCTCGGCATCCTCTATACCACCGACTGGCATGTCGCGCCGCTGCTGCGGCAGGGCGCGCTGGTCGAAATATTGCCCGACTGGCCGATTGCCGATCGCGGTGCGATCTACATCGTCACACCCGCAGCGGGCGGCACGCCAAGCAAGACGCGCGCTTTCTCCGACTGGATCGCCGACGGTCTCAATCCGGCGCCGTGGCTGGCGGATCGGGGCGGAGGCGGCTGAGGGGCGATTTCCCGGCTTTGCGGTCAATGGAGCCGGGTGTCGCGATGTTTGCTCTTGAGAGGCATTATCATTCCCCTTATGGCCACCGTGCATAAGGGGACAGGCAATGGACGGACTCCGGCTCGCCGCAACGGCGGTCGTCATGGTCGGCATGAGCAGCGCAGCGGGCGCGCAGACACTGGTGTCGGCGAGCGCGAACGACGACATCGTCGTCACCGGCCAGTTCGAGGAAGCGCAGTCCGCCAAGTCGGACGTGCCGCTGATCGAGGTGCCGCAGGCAATCAGCGTGATCACCGCCGAGACGATCAAGGAGCGCGGGATAACCCGGCTGGCGGACACGCTGCGGACCGTGGCGGGCGCATCGCGCAGTTCGACCTATGGCTTTTACGACGCCTATACACTGCGTGGCTTCGACGCGTCCTACGGCAGCGTCTATCTCGACGGGCTGATCAACGAAGCCGGTGGCGGCGGCTCGGTCTATGAACTGGTCGGGCTCGAATCCGTCGAGGTGGTCAAGGGGCCGGCGGCGGTGCTGTACGGCGGCGGCTCGCTAGGCGGGCTGATCAACATGGTGAGCAAGCGTCCGGATAGCAGCAAGACCTTTGTCGATACCAGCCTTTCGACCGGATCCTATCATCTGATTGAGGGAACGATCGACGCCAATGTGCGGCTGACCGACGGCGGGGCCTTGTCGGCGCGCCTGATCGCCTTGTACCGCGATGTCGATTCATTCGTGCGCTTTGCCGGTCAGAACCGGCTTTATCTCCAGCCGTCATTGCGCTGGCGGATCGGCTCGGAGACCGACCTGACCGTGATCGGCACCTACAAGCGCGACCGCGACAATCCGTTCAGCCCGCTTAACGCCTATGGCACCGTGCTTCCGAACGTGCACGGCAAGGTGCCGATCGATTTCTCGGTCAATGAGAATGGCGACGAAAAGGCGATCCAGAACGAAACGCGCGCGACGATCGGCTATATCTTCGATCACCATTTTAGTGAGCAGGCGGGGTTCAGCCAGACGCTGCGCTACATGAACCGCAAGACCTTCTGGGACCGCTGGATGTTTGCGGCGGACTTCCTCGATGACGCGCTCGACGCCGACAAAAATCCCATCCCCGGCACCGGGCGGACGATCGGGCGCTATTACTATGGGCCCTATCGCGAGACATTCCGCAGCATCCTGGTCGACAATCGCGCGACGCTGAAGCTGGAGACCGGGCACGTCCGCCACAATCTGCTCGGCGGGTTCGATTATCGCCACACCAACTCGCGCTATGACGGCGATGGCGATTTCGATGCGAGCCACTTCCCGCTCGACGTGTTCAACCCCGATTATTCACAGCCGCTGCGGCCGGTCGGTTCGCCCTATTCGGGTCATGATACGGGGTCCCAGCGGGGCTTCTATCTCCAGGACCATCTTGAACTGGGCGAACGGGTCACCGCAACATTCAACGGCCGCTGGGACCGTGCGATCTCCAATGGCGAGGCGCAGACCGCCTTTTCGCCGCGCATCGGGGCGACGGTCGAACTGGTAAAGGGCGCGGTACTCTATGCGGCCTGGGCGAAATCCTTCACGCCGCAATTCGGCTCGAAGGTCATCAAGGAGGTCGTGAACGGCGTGCCGGTGATCGGCCAGGCACCGCCCGAGCGCGGCGAGAATTACGAGATCGGCATGAAGGTTGCGCTGCCGGCGGCGGGCCTGACCGGCATGGTTTCCGCCTATCGCCTCAGCCGTCGCAACGTGCTGACGGCTGACCTAGTTTATCCGATCTATTCGCGCGTGTCCGGCCTGCAGCGCAGCCAGGGGATTGAGGTCGAAGCACAATGGCGGCCGACGCCGGCGCTGACCGCAAACCTTGCCTATAGCTATATCGAGGGCAAGATTGTCGAGGATCTGGCGATTCCCATCGGCACGCCGTTGCCCAATGTCCCGCGGCACAATCTCGCCGGCTATGCGCGTTACGTCTTTCAGGATGGCGGGCTGGCCGGGCTCGGCCTGAACGTCGGCGCCCAATATAATAGCCGCCGATTCGTCTATGACGGGGGCCTGATCGCCTTGGACAGCTACGCCGTGTTCAATACGGGCTTGTCTTATGCATTCGGAACATGGGAAGCGCAGGTCAATGTCAACAATCTGTTCGATGAGCGTTACTATCCGGATGCTTGCTGCCGGCAGCGGATCACCCCCGGACAGCCGCGCAATGTCCGTCTGACGATCGCGCGGCGATTCTGACATGACCGTGCGCAAGGCGAAAGCGAAGAAGGAAGGGGGCTGGCCATTGGCCGGGCGGCTCGCCGCGATTCCCGGCGGCTATGTCCTCGCGTCGCTCGCCGTCGCCTGCCTTGCGCGGCTGTTGCCGATCGCGCGGGTCGAGGCGGTGACGACTGCCATGCTCGTTTTCTTCGCCCTCTATGCCGTGCTGCTGATGTGGGCGTTCGCCGCACGCAGCGTGCTCCGGCTATGGCTGTGGATGGGCGCGGTGTCGCTGGTCCTTGGCGTGATCCTGACGGTATCGATCCTGTTCGGCGGGCGGGCATGAAGACCGGCTTTCGGCAATCCATGGCCGGACTGCACACCTGGTCGGGGCTGCTGCTCGGCTGGGTGTTGTTCGTCATGTTCGCCTGTGGCAGCGCCGCCTATTTCCAGGAAGAGATCACGCGCTGGATGCAGCCCGAAGTGGTCGCCGCGCCCGATCAGGCGTCGGCGGTGAGCGCGGCACAGCGCTGGCTGGGGCAGCATCACGCGACGTCGCCGAGCTGGTTCATCACGGTGCCCGGCAAGCGCTCCGCCGTCACCGAGGTCTATTGGGAACCGGTCGAGGGCGCAGCGCCCGATGCGCCGACCGACGCGCGGCTCGACGGCACGGGACGCGAAGTGACCGCGCGTGCCACGGCGGGCGGCTATTTCCTCTACCGCTTCCATTACGATCTCCATTATCTGCCGGTGATCTGGGCGCGCTATCTGGTCGGCGTCGCGGCGATGTTCATGCTGGTCGCGATCCCGTCGGGGATCGTCACGCACAAGAAGATCTTCATCGATTTCTTCATGCTGCGCTTCGGCAAAGGGCAGCGCAGCTGGCTCGATGCGCACAACGTCACCGCGGTGCTCGCGCTGCCCTTCCATCTGATGATCACCTATACCGGGCTGGTGTCGCTCGCGTCGCAGTACGTGCCCGCGCCGATCGCCGCCGCCTATCCCAATGAGGCGGCCTTTTATGCCGACGCCTTCCCGCAGGTCGCCGGTGGCGAGAAGAGCGGGCAGGCGGCGCCGCTTGCCCCGCTCGCACCAATGATCGCGGAGGCGCGGCGGCGCTGGAACGGCGCCGCGATCGGCTACATCAATGTCGCCCATCCCGGCGACCGCGCAGCGAGCGTCGCGATCACCAGTGCGCCGTCCTCCGGCATGGATACGCGCGGCGAGACGCTGCGCTTCGATGGCGTCACCGGCCGGCCGTTCGAGCCGCCCCCGCCGCGCGGCGCGGCGCGGCTGACCGAAGGGGTGATGATCGGCATCCACGCCGGCCGCTATGCCGGCATGCCGCTGCGCTGGCTCTATTTCGTCTCGGGGCTGTTCGGCACGGCGATGATCGCGACCGGGCTGATTCTGTGGACGGTCAAGCGCCGCGCGCGCTTGCCCGACCCGGCGCACCCACATCTCGGATTCCGCATCGTCGAGCGGCTCAATATCGGCGTGGTCACCGGCTTCCCGCTCGCGCTGGCCGGCTATTTCCTCGCCAATCGACTGCTGCCGGTCACCATGGCAGGGCGGCCCGAGCGCGAGATTGCGGCGCTTTTCGTGGTGTGGGGCGCGGCGCTGGCCTGGGCGGCGCTACGTCCGCCCGCGCGCGGCTGGATCGAGCTGTCCGCTGCCTGTGCGCTCGCCTATGCGGCGGTGCCGGTGGTGAGCGGCATCGTCACCGGGCGAGGATTGCCCGCCAGCCTGGTCGCCGGCGACACGCTGTTCATTGCCTTTGACGGCATGATGCTGCTGCTTGCCGGCACGTTCGCAGCCATCGCCTGGATGCTCGCCGCGCGGCCGAGGCGCGCCGCATGACCGCGATTGGCTATCTCGTGAGCCTGCTGCTCGCCACCACCGGCTTCGTGCTGCTGTGCCTGTCCAATCAGCGCCATCAGCGCGTGATGGCCGGCCGCATGCTCGGTCCCCGCGCCTCGTCGCGCCTCAAATGGAGCGGCTTCGGCCTGATCGCCCTTGCCTATGTCGCCAGCTGGATCACGCTTGGCGGCGCGCATGGCACGGTGGTGCTGGTCGGCGAACTGACCCTGGCGGCCTCGCTCACCATCGCTCTGCTCGCGGCGCGTGGCCGCGCCTGAGTGGCAACATTTTTTTCGGGGCAGCATTTTCGCGGGATCGATTCAACCTTTCCGCCAGCCATGCCAGCGCTACTGCCGACCACGACCTGACCGGCTCCGTCACGCTCTTTCTCATCGCGAAGACCCAGAAGCGCCTCCCTGTTCCGGCAATAACAGGGAGATGTGTCTCCCTGTTATCGAGCCCTCGCTCCCTGTTATCAGCGGCGGCGCTCCCTGTTATCGATTAACAGGGAGATCGATCTCAAATAGCTGAAAGTAAGTCGAAAATCCGGCCACCAAGGCCCGGGAATCCGGGTTTCGGCAGCAAAAAACATTGATAACAGGGAGAAACAGGGAAAACAGGGAGTTCCCCGCATTTCACCCCACCGATCTCGATATCGGCGACTCCAGCGGCACAAAGCGGAATCCAGGCACAATACACTAACTGACGAGTGAGTAAGTATTGACGAAGCGCGCTGAGCGGGTGATGATAGCTGCGCTGGCGCCGCAAGAGCGCAACCCGGAGGAGAGCGACGATGACCCACCGCAGTCACCCCCTATCGCGCCGTGCGGCACTGGTCGGCGGTGCCGCGCTGACGGCGGGCGCACTGCTCGGCCCGCCGGCGCTGGCCCGGCCGCTGCGCAAGGTGCCGAAGGGCTTTTTGTGGGGCACTGCCATCTCCGCGCATCAAAGCGAGGGCAATGACACGCATTCGGATTGCTGGCTGCTCGAAAACCTGCCCGAAACGGTGTTCAAGGAGCCGTCGGGCGATGCCTGTGACAGCTTCAACCGCTACGAACAGGATTTCGACATCGCCAAGGCGATGGGGCTGAACTGCTACCGTTTCGGCGTGGAATGGGCGCGGATCGAGCCCGAGGCCGGCAAATTCTCCCTCGCCGCGCTCGACCATTATGTCCGCGTGCTGGAGGCGTGCCGTGCGCGCGGCCTGTTGCCGGTGCTGACCTATAATCATTTCACCGTGCCCTTGTGGTTCGCGGAACGCGGCGGCTGGGAAGCACCCGACAGCGCCGATCTGTTCGCGCGCTTCTGCGAACGCGCGACGCGCGCGCTCGGCTCGCTGATCGGCATGGCCTCGCCGTTCAACGAAGCGAACATCCACCTGCTCGGCAAGCTGCTGCGCATGGGCGCGACGCCGGAGCATGTCGCCAAACGCAAGGCGATGATCGCGGCGGCCGCGGCAAAGACCAATGCGCCGAAATTCTCCTCGCTGCTGTTCGCCGATCCCGACCGGGTCGATGCGCATCTGCTCGATGCCCACGCCAAGGCCTATCAGGCGATCAAGGCCGGCCCGGGTGACTTCCCGGTCGGTGTGACGCTGAGTACGCAGGATTTCCAGCCGGTCGGCGACAACAGCCTCGCGCCGATGATCGAGAAGATGGTCTATGGCCGCTGGTGGGACGCGGTGAACGCCAGCGATTTTGTCGGCATACAAACCTATACCCGGGTGCGGCTCGACGCGAAGACCATGGTGCCGCCGCCGCCCGGCACGGAAATGACCGCCGCCGGCTATGAATATTATCCGCCCGCGCTCGGCAACACGATCCGCCTCGCCGCGAAGCGCACGGCCAAGCCGATCTATGTCACCGAAAGCGGTATCGCCACCGACGACGATACGCGCCGCGTCGCCTGGATCGACGAAACGCTCGCCGAGATCGGCCAGTGCCTCGCGGAGGGTATCGATGTGAAAAGCTATATGTACTGGTCGCTGCTCGACAATTTCGAATGGACCTCCGGCTATGGCCAGCATTTCGGGCTGGTCGCGGTCGACCGCACCAGCTTCAAACGTTCGCCCAAGCCAAGCGCCTGGTATCTCGCAAAGCGCGCCAAGGCGGGAATGGTCTGAACGGCGCAACCGTTGCGGATCATTCTCCCGAACAGGCCTGTTCCCTTTCCTATTGGCCCGCTTACTGGCCCTCCGCGGCGGGCATCTGCTGATGCAGCACGGCCTCGACCAGCCCGTGATAATAGCCCGCGACCAGCGGCTCGTCGCCGATCAGCTCGATCGCGCGCGTGATCGCGACCCATCCATTCGCGCCATTGACGAAGATCACCGCGCCGTCCCGCCTGTCCGGCGAGAAATAGACCAGGTCGGTCTGCCCCTCGTCATTGCCGGTATGCTGCAGCACGCGGTGCGTGCCATAATGCTGCACCTGCCAGCCAAGCGCATAGCCATAGGCATCGGGGCAGCGCGTCACCACCGCGCGCGGGCAGCCATAGACCGCATCACCGTCGAGATCGGTCAGGATCGTCTCGCGCGACCGCTGCCGCGCCGCGTCCTTCCCGCCCTGCGTGATCAGGGCCGAGAGGAACGACGCATAGCCCGGCACGGTCGCGATCAGGTCATAGGACGCGCCGACACCGCTGCCGGTCTTCAGCCCGGGATAGAGCGCATCGATCGTGCCGAACGCCCCGTCCTTGCCCACCGGCAGCGCGAGCCGGCCGCTGGTCCACGCCGGCAATTCGCCGACCGCCATCCCATCGACCTGCAACGGCGCGAACAAGGTCTCCGTCGCCAGCGCGCGCAGGGTCTTGCCGGTCTTCGCCTGGGCATACAGCGCGGCAAGCTCGACCCCGGCGCCGGAATAGCGATAGCGCGTGCCCGGATCCCAATCGAACGCCAGCTTGCCATTGTCATAATCGTCCGGCCAGTTGCGCAGGCCCGACCGGTGCGACAGCAACAGCCGCGCGGTCAGCCGCCGGTAGCGCGGATCGCCGGCAAGATCGGCATTGGCGACATGGCTCGCGATCGGCTCGTCGAGATCGATCCGACCCTGCGCCGCCAGCGCGATGAGCGTTTCCGCGGTGACCGTCTTGGCGATCGACGCGGTGTTGAACGCGGTGCGCGACGTGACCGGCACGCCCGGGCTCTGCTCGCCATAATAGCCGGTCCACACCACGCGCCCGCCGCGGATCACCGCGATCCCCATCCCGCCGAGCTTCTGCGCGCGCAGCAGGGCGGGAATCTCGCGGTCCATCCGCTGCTGCAATGCCGGCGCGGCGGCGCGGGCACTGGCCGGTCCGCTCACGATCAGGCTCGACAGGATGAGCAGCGCGCACGCGACAAGGCTGCGGGCCGGGAGGGCGGTTGGGGACCGGTCGTTCGGCGCGCGCTGTATCATTCGCGCGCAGCCTATCGGCGCAACCGCGACGCGGCAATCCGGTTGCTGCGCCTCAGATTATGCGGCGATCGATCGGATCAGTTGCGATCGCGATCGCGGTCGCCATGATGCCCGTGATGGCCATGGTGATGACGGTCGCTGGCATAGCCGGGGTGATCATACCGGCAGCCCGACAGCGCCAGCCCGGCCGCGACCAGCGCGACGGCGGCGATCGTGGATCGAATACGCATCCATTGTCTCCTTGATAGGAAAACCCGGTCATGGACGTGAGAGTTCCGAAAAAGCGGCGAATGCCGGACGAACCGCCAGTGCCGCGCGACCATTTGCGCAAACCGGCGACCTCGTCGGCAAAGAAGAGAGTTCGCGCGGAGGACGCAGAGACCGTGTGAGGGCGGCCGTCGCCGTGCATCGCCGCACCTCCTGCTTGGGGATAGGTTTGTTGTCGCAGGCTGCCGGCGCGACCCGTGGACCATCTCTGCGCCCTCCGCGCCTCTGCGCGAACCCCTTTATCGCGTCCGATCGCTATTTCAGCGTGCGTTTCCGGCGGCTTGCGTCCAACGATGGAAAAGGTCCGATCGAACAGGAGCGCATGTGAAGAGAGTGTTGCTGATCCGGTTGGCCCTGCACAAAGTCGGCGTTGCGACGCTCGCAATTGCGATGGTGGCAACAGCGGCGATGACGCTGTCACCCGCCACTCCGGCCGATGCCCGGCACGCCAAGGCGCGGCACCGTGTGCGGCCAGCGCCCATACTGCCTGTGCCGCCTGTTCCAGCCTATGAGGTCATCGAAGCCCCGCCGACAATGCCACCCTGCCAGCTCCCTGGGCAGACCCTCGATGCTGCCGACCCCAAGGCAGCGGCAATGCCGCCCTGCCCGGCGATGTTCAGCATCGGGCCAAGCGCGAAGCCTGTCCCCGGGGGACCGACTGATCCGCGGTTGCTCGACAGCGAGATCGTCACCCCGGCATGGCGCGCGCAGGTGCTCGCGCACCTGCTCCGCTTCCAGCATTATCCTGCCGCAGCGCTGAGGGAGGAACTGAGCGGCACGGTCATGCTGCGGCTGCGTGTCCAGTCGGACGGCATCGTCTTTGCCCGGCGCGTCGTCGGGTCGTCCGGCGTGCCGCTGCTCGATGCCGCGGCGCTTGAGCTGGTCGATCGTGCCCAACCGCTGCCGCCGCTGCCCGACGCGCCGCCGGGCGCCGCGATCGATGTCGTGCTGCCGGTGACCTATCGGATCGCGGAATAAGCGCCGCGCCCGCTCACCCGAGCGCGGCGATCTCGTACATCAAATCGACATAGGCCATGCTCTGCGCGGTCAGATTGGCGACCTTGGGATTGACCGGCTCGATCACGAAATATTCGTCCGGCGCATGCGCGCCATTGCCGGTGCCAATCCCGAACTGCGCCGCCGGCAGGTGCAGCGGATCGCCGGTGAACACCACCCCCGGCCACGACCCGGCCGAGCGCACCGACAAGGCATAGGGCACGCCCGCGCGCGTCAGCACTGCCTTGTGCGCCTTGATCAGCGATGACTCCTCCGGCGTCTGGGTCGGGCCGTATCCGCCGGTCACATTCACCTCGATATCGGGAAAGCCCTTCTTGATCAGATGCGCCTTCAGCTTGGCGACGCTGTCGTCGCGCGTCATGTCGGGCACCAGCCGCATCTCGACCTTGGCCACCGCGCGGTGCGGCAGCACGGTCTTGCCGCCCTGGCCGGTATAGCCGGCGACCAGCCCCTGAATGTTGATCGTCGGCTGCGACGCCAGCCGCTCGAGCGACTGTTCCCAGCTCTCGTCATTGATCCAGCGTTGCACCCCCATCGCCTTCTTCGCCTCGGCCTCGCTATTGGTGCGCGCGGCCTCCGCGATCAGCGCCTTTTGCCGCGCGGTCAGCGGCGTGACCCGGTCGAGATAGCCCTCGACCGCCGGGGTATGTCCGTCCGGCCCCATCAGCGTATTGAGCGCCTGGACCAGCCGCCATGCCGGGCTGTCGACCCGCGCGAACTGGCTCGAATGCAGATCGTTCGCCGGGCCGCGGCCCCATGTCTTGCTGTCCGACACGATCTCCATCTCGACCGCGCCCTTCGCGCCGAGCGAGATGGTCGCATTGCCGCTTGGTCCCTGCCCGGCGGAGGGGATGATCACCCCGGCGCATTTCTTCATCGCCGCCAGCACTTGCGGGTCGCGGATCGCGGTGAGGAAATTGGGCGAGGCGATCTCCTCCTCACCCTCGGCGATCAGCACCAGATTGACCGGCAGCGTGCGGCCCGACGCCTTGAACGCATGCAGCGCGGCCAGGAACGCGCCCTCCGGCCCCTTCTGGTTGACCGCGCCGCGCCCCATGATCACCTTGCCCACGCCGGGCCGGTCGACCAGCCGCCCCTCGAGCGGCGGCACTGACCATTCCTTGGGGTCGAACTGCTTCACGTCATACATGAAATAGATGCCGAGCCATTTCGGCGCCCCGACATCCAGCACCCCGAACACCGCCGGCACGCCCCCGGTCGGCACCGCCCGCACCCCGGTAAACCCCGCCTCCTGCGCCAGCCGCGACATATAGGCGACGCCCTCATCGACCTGGAAGCGCTCGGCGGCGATGGTCGGATGCTTGATCCAGTCCTGAATGCGCGCAACCGCGGCGTCATGGCCCTTCTCCACCGCGGCGCGGATCGCGGCCATGTCGTCGCTGCGCGCGGCGAAGGCGATGCCGGGGGTTAGGGTAGCGGCGGTTGCGACGGCGGAGCGGAGCAGCGCGCGGCGGGTGGGGGTGAAGGTGGTTTGGGTGTCGTTGTGGTCCCCGTTGCGATCCATGACCTGCTCCCCTTTGATTTGATTTGAGACATAGAAGTCGGCGACGCTGCGGAGGTCAAGGGTTGCGATGACCATGCGAGATGTTGGGCATTGCCTGCCGTCCCGCGGGCACAAGTCAGTTCTCCCTCGGAGATGAGATGACAAAAATAAGCGCGGCGCCTGCGGGGATGCAGGCGCCGCGCCAGGCCGGGCTAGGCCGAACTAGACCGAGCGCAGTGTCCGGAAACCTTCGCGAAGGTCGTGGACCAGCAAGTCGGGCTGTTCCCAGGCGGCGAAGTGGCCGCCCTTCTCTGGCTTGTTGTAGTAGATGAGGTTGGGATAGGCCCGCTCGGCCCAGACACGTGGCGTTCCATAGATTTCGTCAGGGAATTCGCTCACGGCCACCGGAACCTTCACGCCCTTGGGGCTGAAAAAGCCGGTCTTGTTTTCCCAGTAGAGACGCCCCGACGAGACTCCCGTGTTGGTCAGCCAGAACAGCGTGACATTGTCGAGGACATCGTCAGGTGTCAGGCCCTCGGGCTGCCCGTCGAAGGATCGCGCGATGAGTTCGAGGCTGGCAGCGTCATGATCGAGCAGGAAGGTCGCAAGACCGATCGGAGAGTCCGCCAAAGCGGCCGATGATTGCGGTCGATCCCCCATCCGGGACTGTCAGGAATTTTGTGCGTGAGGTCATATAGATGGAAGAGAAAGGACCATCGATATGGCAATCGACAAGGACGTTTTGGACCAGCTTCTGGCTGGTCGTGACCCGCAGGAACTGTTTGCC
>NZ_JBOHHW010000066.1:0-26818 GCF_050725575.1 Sphingomonas sp.
GTCCTGCACCGCACGGGTGGTCTCGGCGAGCATCGTCTCGCTGACCCGGATCGCGCCGGCGATCGCATTGTTCATCGCGCTCTATATGCTGTTCTATTCGCTCACCCCGCGGAAGTATCGTGAGAGCAAATGCCCGAAATGGCCCGGCGCTGCCTTTACCGCCGGCTGGTGGCTGCTGGTCACGGCGTTGCTGCCGCCGATCCTCGGTTCGCTCGGCAGCTATGACCTGACTTATGGCAGTCTTGCCGGCGTGATGATCGCCCTGATCTTCTTTTTCTTCGTCGGTTTGGGTCTTGTTGTCGGCGCACAATTGAATGCGGCTCTAGCCGAAAGCGATGATGACGGAGTAGAGGAGGACGGCCAAGGCGACATACAGGAGGCGACGGCGGCGTGAATGATTTGATGAAGGGCAAGCGCGGGCTGATCATGGGGCTCGCCAATGATCGCTCGCTCGCCTGGGGAATCGCCAAGAAATTGAGCGAAGCCGGGGCGGAACTGGCGTTCAGCTATCAGGGCGAGGCGCTGGAGAAGCGCGTCCGTCCGCTTGCCGAACAGCTTGGCGTGGCGCGGCTGTTCGATTGCGACGTGTCCGACATGGCGAGCCTCGATGCATGCTTCGAAAGCCTCGCCGCGGAATGGCCGACGATCGATTTCGTCGTCCATGCGATCGGCTTTTCGGACAAGAACGAGCTGCGCGGCGGCTATGTCGACACCAGCCTCGACAATTTCCTGATGACCATGAACATCTCGGTCTATTCGTTCGTCGCAGTGTGCAAGCGCGCGGCGGCGATGATGCCGGACGGCGGGTCGCTGCTCACGCTCAGCTATTATGGCGCGGAAAAGGTCATTCCCCATTATAATGTGATGGGCGTGGCCAAGGCAGCGCTGGAGACCAGTGTGCAATATCTCGCGGTCGATCTCGGCCGCGACAATATCCGCGTCAACGCGATTTCGGCCGGGCCGATTAAGACGCTTGCCGCATCGGGCATCGGCGATTTCCGCCTGATCCTGAAGTGGAACGAGCTCAACTCGCCGCTCAAGCGCAATGTGACGATCGAGGATGTCGGCGGCGCCGGCCTTTATCTGCTCAGCGATCTGGCAAGCGGCGTGACCGGTGAAACGCACCATGTCGATGCCGGATACAATGTAATCGGCATGAAGGCCGAGGACGCACCGGATATCGCGCTGGCGTAACCCTCTCCCTTTCTGGAGGAGGGATTTATGAGCTTCAACACCTTCGGCCGGGTCTTCCGGTTCACCACCTGGGGCGAATCCCACGGCCCTGCGCTTGGCGCGGTGGTCGATGGCTGCCCACCGGGGCTGACTCTGTCCGAAGCGGATATCCAGCCATTCCTCGACCAGCGCCGCCCCGGTACCTCGCGCTTCACCACGCAGCGCCAGGAGCCGGACCAGGTGCGCATCCTGTCGGGCGTGTTCGAGGGCCGGACGACCGGCACGCCGATCAGCCTGATGATCGAGAACGTCGATCAGCGTTCGAAGGACTATTCCAACGTCGCACTGGCCTATCGGCCTGGCCATGCCGATTATGCCTATGACGCGAAATACGGCTTTCGCGATTATCGCGGCGGCGGGCGCTCCTCCGCGCGCGAGACGGCGGCGCGGGTTGCGGCTGGCGCGGTCGCGCGGCTGGTCATCCCCGAAGTAAAGGTCCGCGCCTGGGTCGAGGCGATCGGCGGCGACGCGATCGACCCCGCCAATTTCGATGCGGACCAGATCCATGCCAATCCGTTCTTCTGCCCGGATGCCGCCGCTGCGGCACGTTGGGAGGCACTGGTCGATGGCGCGCGCAAGGCGGGATCGTCGCTCGGCGCGGTGATCGCGTGTGAAGCGGCCGGCGTGCCGGCGGGCTGGGGCGCACCGCTTTATGCCAAGCTTGATGCCGAACTGGCGTCGGCCTGTATGAGCATTAACGCGGTCAAGGGCGTCGAGATCGGCGACGGCTTCGATGCGGCGAAGCTGCGCGGTGAAGAGAATGCCGATGCCATGCGCCCCGGCCCGGACGGCCCCGAATTCCTCGCCAACCATGCCGGCGGCATTGCCGGCGGGATCGCCACCGGCCAGCCGGTACGGCTGCGCGTCGCGTTCAAACCGACCAGTTCGATCCTGACCCCGGTCGAGACGATCGACCGCAATGGCGAAGCGACTGAGATCGCCACCAAGGGCCGCCACGACCCCTGTGTCGGCATTCGCGGCGCGCCGGTGGTCGGGGCGATGGTCGCATTGGTGCTGGCCGACCAGAAGCTGCTCCACCGCGCGCAATGCGGCTGAGCCGGCTCCCCGGCCTGCACCGGGGAACCGCTTCGATCTATATCAGTGAGTGGCGGCAGCGCCGTCGGCTGCTGCACGCTCGGCAGCCTCGGCGGCCTGTCTGGCGCTGACCGCCGCAACATCCGCCGCGGTCACCACTGTGTCCTTGTCATCGTCCATGCCGGCAAAGGACCGCGCGCCCGAGGCGTCATATTCCGCCCTTTGCATCTTCTGGTCCTTGTCCTTGTCGAGCACGCCGAAGCGGACATGAGCCTGGCGGATCTGGCGCTGCCGCTCCTCGGTCTTTTGCTCCTCGCTGCGATCCGACGCGGCGAGCTGGTTCTCGAGCCGGGCGGTATATTCGGCGAGATATTCCACGTCGGAAACCCAGCCATCCTTGTTGGTGTCAGTGGCCGCGAACCGTGTGGTCCGCACCGCATCGAATTCGGCCCGGGTCACCCGGCCATCACCGTTCGTGTCATAATCGGCGATGAAGCTCTTGCCGTCATGCGGCGCAGCGGCAAGCGGCGTGGCAAGGACGCTGGCGGCAATCACCGCGGCCGTGAAGATTGCTCTCATTCTCGTGACTCCTGTGGAAAGTGGCACGGTTCAGGCCGCGTCGAAGGCAAGGGTGTAAGTGTAGCTGCGCCACGGCGTTTCCGCCCCGGCTGGCGCCGCGCCGCGGTGACGCACCAGGATCAGATAAGTCCCGGCATCGTCGGGCTTGAGCGTGAAGCGGCCGGCACTGTCGCTTTTGGTCTGCGCCGCGACCTTGCGGCCGTCATGCACGCCGGCGCTGCGGAACAGCGTCACATCGGCATCGGCGAGCGGCTTGCCGTCGAACAGCAGCACGAAACTGGCCGCGGCGCCGGCACTGATGCTGTTGGGATGAGTCACCGCCTGGATTTCCAGCGCGGCCCCGGTCGGCGTGAGTGCTGCCTGGGTCGGCCGGCCGCGCGTCACATAGGCATCGGCGAGCGTCATGCTCTGCACCTCGACCAGCTTGGCGCCCGCCGGCACGGCACCACCGCCTTCACCGCGCACCACCCATTTTTCACCCTCGCGGTACATCGTGCCCTTGCGGCCCGCGCGTTGCCCGGTGGTGATGCGGTAGGTGCCGTCCTGTTTGAGGTCCGCCTCGAAGATCGACAGGTCGCGCAAATAGGTGACTGGCCCGACATCGCCGCGTGCGCCGTCCGGCCCGAGCAGATGAAACGGCGCGTCGCGCATCGCCACTTCCGGCACAAAGGCATCCTCCGCGAAGGATGATTCAACCGTGACATGATCTCCCTTACCCACATCGAACGCTGTCGGGAGGACATAGGGCATATGTGCGCCCGCGCCGGCGCCTCCCAATATTGCCATGGCCAGCGCGGCCAGAGCGACGGAATTGGTCAACGGCTTCATGCGAGATTCCCCTTCGCCCGACTTAATATCGATATTGCGAATCACTTGCAATATTGTATTTTCGCTGTAGTGGAGCGCCGCAGTCGGGGCCGAAGCAACGGCCCGGACGATCCGGGGACCCATGATGATGAACAGGAAAGCGCCACTTCTCGCGGGCATCGCACTGCTGACACTGGCCATGCCGGCTCAGGCGCAGGAGAGCACGGCCGCCAATCCGCAAGCGGAGGGGGAGACGACGCAGCTCTCGCTTGACCGTCTCGTCATCTCCGCCGGCACGGAAAAGGTCGCAATCGACACGCCCCAGGCAGTGACCGTGCTTGACCAAGACGATATCGACCAGACCCAGGCCAGCACGATGGGCGATCTGCTGGAAGGGATTCCGGGCGTGAACGTCCAGGGCGGCGTTGGTGCGCTGGGACAGGGTTTCAACATTCGCGGGATGGGCACGGCGATCGGCGATTCCGACAATCGCATCCTGATCACCGTCGATGGCGTGACCAAATTCTACGAACAATATCGCATGGGCGCGTTCTTCAGCGAGCCCGAGCTGTACAAGCGAGTCGAGGTGCTGCGCGGCCCGGCCTCCTCGACGCTTTACGGTGCGGGCGCACTGGCCGGCGTGATCAACTTCACCACCAAGGACGCCTCCGACTTTCTCAAGGACGGCGACCCGCTTGCAGTCCGGCTCAAGGCCGCGACCGAGACCAATGCCGAGGGCCACACCTTGTCGGGCATCGTTGCGGTCCAGCCGGTCGAGGGCGTCGAGCTGCTCGGCAATTACAATTACCGCCGCAGCCAGGATTACAAGGACGGCAACGGCAACACCGTGCCCGCCTCCTCCGCGCAATCCGACAATTTCCTGGTCAAGGGCCGCGTATCGATCGGCGGCAATCGCAAGCATGCGATCTTCGCTTCCTATCAGGATTGGGTCAGCGACGGGCCGCAGGTCTATGACCAGATCTCGGCCGCGACCGGCAGTTCGCTGATGCGCCGCCGGGTCCATGACCGGACCGGCGTGCTTGGCTATGTCAACGACTTCAACGGCAGCAAGCTGCTCAATGTCGAGGCGCAGCTTTCCTACACCAACACGCTGGTGCATCAGACCGAGACGACGTTCCTCGGCGCCAATCTCGAGCATTCCGATTTTTCCTACAAGGGCTGGCAGGGCCGGATCCAGAACACCAGCAAGGTCGATCTGGGCGGCGACTGGACCAGCTATCTGATCGTCGGCGCGCAATTCAACGAACAGCAGCGGCGCAATCCGCGCGTCGCGTTCAACGGCACGGTGACGCCGGGTGCCGGAACGCATCCCGAGGGCGACATGACCAAATATGGCCTGTTCGCACAGTTGGAAATCTCTTGGTCCGACAAGCTGATGATCATCCCCGGCGCACGGATCGACTGGACTGACCTCAAGCCCGGCGCGACGGTGGTCGGCGGCACCGTGCTGACCAGGCGGGTGAAGGACAGCGGCGTTTCGCCCAAGCTGGCGGCAATTTATTCGCTGACCGACTGGTTCGGCCTGTTCGGGTCGGTCGCGCGCACCGTGCGGATGCCCAATATCGACGAGATCTTCACGCGCAGCGCGACGCGCCCGTCAAACCCCAATCTGCGCCCGGAAACCTCCGACAATTACGAAGCCGGCTTTACCCTGTCATTCGACGGCCTGGCGTCGCGCACTGACAAGCTGCGGCTGAAGACGACCGTGTTCCGCAACAATGTGAAGGATCTGATCATCAACGCCGCGGGCGCGGCTGGTACGCCCTATTTCACCAATGTCGGCCGCTCGCGCTTCACCGGCGTCGAGGTCGAGGCGGAATATGGCATTGGCGGTTTCTTCGCGCGCGGAAACATGTCCTTCATCAACGGCAAGGACCGGCTGACCGGCAGATATCTGAACACCATCCCGGCCAATGATTATCGCCTGACGCTCGGCTATACCGATGCGAAGACCGGCCTGTCGGGCGGCTGGACCGGCGAGTTCGCCGAGCGGCAGGACAAGGTCAATAGCGGCGTTTTCTCGTCGGCTGGGTCGGGCCTGCCGACGCCGGGCTACAGCGTTCATAACCTGTTTTTCGCGTTCAAGCCGCGCAGCGGATCGGCCGAAGGATTCGAATTCCGCATCGCCGCCGACAATGTCTTCGACACGGCGTTCCGGCGCCATCTGTCCTCGCTTGCGGCGGAGGGGCGGACCGTCAAGTTCACGGTCGCGAAGACCTTCTAGCCGCCGATGCGGGGGCATTTCCGCCTCAGCGTGCCTGCCGCCGGTTCGCTGGCGGTCAACGGCCTGTTGCTGCTCATGCTGTTCCAACTCGGCAGCGGCCAGCAACGTGCACGTAAGGAAGCGCCCGCCTTGAAGATCATGTCACTGGCCGTGCCCCTGGGGACGGAAGACGCGCAGGAGGATCAGCAGGCGGAACGAGAGAAGGTGGCGCAGCCCGAAGCTCCCGTTCCTCCGCCGGTTCCATTGCCAAAGGTCAATGTCAACTCTCCGGCACCTACGCCGCCAATCGTCCTGCCGGCGGTACAATCTCATGCGGCGCCTCCGCCTGCGGCAGAGCCCGAACCTGCCGTGGCAGCAGCACCGTCAACCGCGGCCCAATCAACAACGCGGACGGAGGCACCCGCGCCGCGCAAGGGGATGGCGGATGGATTGACCGCCGATGCGCCCACCGGCAACAGCCGCAGCTATGCGGCGAAAATCCGGTCATGGCTCTACGCGCACAAAACCTATCCACGACGGTCGCGCATGCGGCGCGAGGAAGGCATGGTTCGGGTTCGCTTCGTCCTCGACCGGCGGGGGCAGTTGCTTGAGGGCGAAGTGATCGGCAGTTCCGGCTTTGCTGCGCTCGACGAGGAGGGGCAGGCCATGCTGTCCCGCTCATCACCCTATCCCGCGGCGCCGCAGGACATGCCGGGCAGCCGTATCGAATTTACCGTGCCGATCGAATGGCGGCTGCCTACCTGACGCGATCGAAAATTTCCTTTCTTGCAACCAATATAGCCCGAAACGCGCCTATCTCACCGGCAAGTTGTTCGAATCATACGACAAGACGAGCAATTGGGTCGAACAATATTGCGCTCCGGGCCGTTCCTCTTCTGACCTGCCGATCGGGTGGGTATAACAGGAGCAAGACCGTGCGTATTACAACGATGATGAGTGTGGCCATCCTCGGCCTGTCGACCGCCGCGCTAGCGAACATGACCACCGCGCCAGGCCAATCGACCACCAACAATATTATAGCGAACAATACGACCGCTGAGACGCCAATGGCCAATGACATGCCAATGAACAACACTGCCGCCACCCCGATGAATCCGGCACCGAACAGCATCGCCCCGAGATAGGGTTTCCTGGTCCTTCGCGGTGGCACGAAGGACCCAGTGGTGTCTCAATCCGCGAAGGGATCGCGGACCAGGATCGTGTCCTCGCGTTCCGGGCTGGTCGAGACCAGCGCCACCGGGCAGCGGATCAGTTCCTCGATGCGGCGGATATATTTGATCGCTTGAGCCGGCAGCTCGGCCCAGCTGCGCGCGCCCGCCGTTGTCTCGCTCCAACCGGCCATGGTTTCGTAGATCGGCTCGACCTGCGCCTGGTCCGCCGCGTGCGCCGGGAAATAGTCCAGCACCGCGTCGCCGAGCCGGTAGCCGGTGCAGATCTTAACCTCGTCGAAACCGTCGAGCACGTCGATCTTGGTCAGCGCGATGCCGGTGATGCCACCGACCGCCGCCGATTGCCGCACCAGCACCGCATCGAACCAGCCGCAGCGGCGCTTGCGCCCGGTCACGGTACCGAATTCATGTCCGCGCTGCCCTAGCCGCTCGCCGGTCTCGTCCTCGAGCTCGGTCGGGAACGGCCCGGAGCCGACCCGCGTCGTATAGGCCTTGGCAATGCCGAGTACGAAGCCGACCGCGCTGGGGCCAAGCCCCGACCCGCCCGCTGCGGTACCCGCGATCGTGTTCGACGAGGTGACGAAGGGATAGGTGCCGTGATCGACATCGAGCAGCACGCCCTGCGCGCCTTCGAACAGGATGCGCTTGCCGCGCGAGCGCGCCTCGTTGAGGTTGCGCCACACCGGCTTGGCGAAGGACAGCACGAAATCGGCGATCGCGCGCAGCTCCTCGACCAGCGCGGCACGGTCGATCGGCGGTTCGCCGAATCCGGCGCGCAGGGCGTCATGATGCGCGGTGAGACGGTCGAGCTGCGCATCGAGCGCATCGAGATGCGCGAGATCACAGACGCGGATCGCGCGCCGGCCGACCTTGTCCTCATAGGCAGGACCAATGCCGCGCCGCGTGGTGCCGATCTTGCCCGCGCCGCTGGCATCCTCACGCAGCGAATCGAGATCGCGGTGGAACGGCAGGATCAGCGCGCAATTGTCGGCGATCATCAGCGTGTCGGGCGAGATCGACACACCCTGCGCGGTCAGCTTCTCGACTTCCGCCTTCAGATGCCAGGGGTCGAGCACCACGCCATTGCCGATCACCGAGGGCGTGCCGCGCACAATGCCCGAGGGTAGCAGCGACAGCTTGTAGACCTTCTCGCCGACCACCAACGTATGGCCGGCATTATGCCCGCCCTGGAAACGGACCACGACATCGGCGCGCTCAGCGAGCCAGTCGACAATCTTACCCTTGCCTTCATCGCCCCATTGGGCGCCGATGACTGCTACATTTGCCATGGTAGATCCTTAGAGTGGGCGGGCTTCGGTGCCGACCAATATGTGAGTGCAGAGTTGCGCTTCCGGCGTATCGTCGGCTTCGAGCGCGGTGACGGCGACCCAGCCCTGGCCGCGCATCGCGGCGGACAGCGCAGGATCAGTGCCGAGCGGCACGAACAGGCGGCGGCGATCGATCGGGCCAAGCCCCGCCGCGACGATTGCATCGGCATAAAGCGAGAAACCGATCGCCGCTTCCTCGGCGCCGTCCTCATGCATGATGGTATAGCTGCCGCCGCGCCCGATTTCACCGAGCACGCCATCGGCGAAGATCGAGAAGCCAAGCCAGCTCTGATATTCGAACCCGTGCCGCTCGGTCGGATCGAGCGTCAGCGCGACGCGGCCCTTCAGCCCTTCGGCAATATTCCACAAACCGTCGAGCCGCGAGGTCAGCGCCCCGCCGGCATCGAACGCGCATAGCCGCTCATGCGCCGGCTCGAACGGTCCCGCCGCCTCGATCAACGGCAGATAGGCCGGCGCGATCGCTGCGACCCCGCCGGCATCCTTGGCATCGAGCCGGTCGCGCAGTGCGTCGATCTGGCCCGCATCGACCGGGAACGGCCCGGCGGCAAGAATATCGACCAAGTCCGGCAAGGTGAAATCGATCGACACCCCGGCAACGCCCGCCGCAGCGAGTGCCTCGACCACCACCTCGACGATCTCGCGCGCCGCGGCGATGGTATCGAGGCCGATCAACTCGCAGCCGATCTGGCGCAGCTCGCGTTCCGGACGAAGCTGCGACGCGCGCAGCTTGAGCACCGGCCCCGCATAAGCGAGCCGTACCGGTCGTGGGTGATGCCCCATGCGCGTCGCAGCGATGCGACCGATCTGCGCGGTCATGTCGGGGCGGATCGCCAGAGTCGCCTGGCTGACCGGATCGACGAAACGCACCGCATCCTGGGTCCGCGCCGATTTGAGCCGGCCCGCCAGCCCCGCCTCGAACTCGGCCAGCGCCGGATCGACCCGCTCATAGCCATGCGCATGCGCCGCCCCAAGGATCGCCTGTTCGAGACGCGCGGCAGCATCGGCGAACGGCGGCAACCGGTCGCGAAAACCTTCGGGAAGAAGAGCGTGAGTCATGTCGGAAGCCCTCTGCCCTAACCCGCATTCCGGCGCAAAGCCGGAATGCGGGTTGGTTTCAGAAGGACAGGCCCATTGCGGTGCGCACACCCGACAGGCCGCGCACCTTGGCGAGCAGGTCTTGCGTCACCGGCTCATCGACCGACAGCAGCAGGATCGCCTCGCCGCCAGCATTGCGCCGGCCGAGATGGAAGGTGCCGATATTGACCGCCGCTTCGCCGAGCAGCGAGCCGAGCCGGCCGATGAAGCCGGGTGCATCCTCATTGACGACATAGAGCATGTTGCCGGCGAGATCGGCCTCGACCTTGATCCCGAACAGCTCGACCAGGCGCGGCGCGGCGTCGCCAAACAATGTGCCGGCAACCGAGCGATCGCCTGCATCGGTCTTCACCGTCACGCGCAGCAGCGTGTGGTAATCGCCCTCGCGGTCGTGCCGCACTTCGCGCACGTCGATACCGCGCTCCTTGGCGAGGAACGGCGCATTGACCATGTTGACCGTGTCGGTGTGGACCCGCATCAATCCCGCAAGGACCGCGGACGTGATCGGCTTCTGATTGAGCGATGCCGCAGCGCCTTCGACCTCGATCGCGATGCCCGACAGGGCGCCGTGCGCGAGTTGGCCGATCAGCGAACCGAGCTTCTCCGCCAGCGCCATATACGGCTTCAGCTTCGGCGCTTCCTCGGCCGACAGGCTCGGCACGTTGAGCGCGTTGGTGACGCCGCCCGACATCAGATAATCCGCCATCTGTTCGGCGACCTGGATCGCGACATTGACCTGCGCTTCGTTGGTCGACGCGCCGAGATGCGGCGTGGACACGAAGTTGGGCGTGCCGAACAGCGGCGATTCCTTAGCCGGCTCGGTCACGAACACATCAAGCGCTGCGCCACCGATATGACCCGAATCGAGTCCCGCCTTAAGCGCAGCCTCGTCGATCAGCCCGCCACGCGCGCAATTGATAATGCGCACGCCCGGCTTGGTCTTCGCGAGATTCTCCGCCGACAGGATGTTGCGGGTCTGGTCGGTCAGCGGCGTGTGCAGCGTAATGAAATCAGCGCGCGCGAGCAGATCCTCAAGCGTGACCTTCTCGACACCCATTTCGACCGCGCGCTCCGGGGTCAGGAACGGGTCGAACGCGACCACCTTCATGCGCAGGCCGCGTGCACGATCGGCGACGATCGAGCCGATATTACCGGCGCCGATCAGGCCGAGCGTCTTGCTGGTCAGCTCGACGCCCATGAAACGGTTCTTTTCCCACTTGCCGGCCTGAGTCGAGGCATCGGCCTCGGGCAGTTGGCGGGCGAGCGCGAACATCAACGCAATCGCGTGTTCGGCGGTGGTGATGGAATTGCCGAACGGGGTGTTCATGACCACCACGCCCTGCGCCGAGGCGGACGGGATATCGACATTGTCGACACCGATCCCGGCGCGGCCGATGACCTTGAGGTTCTTCGCCGCGGCGAGGATCGCCTTGGTTACCTTGGTCGAGCTGCGGATCGCGAGGCCGTCATATTCGCCGATGATCGCGATCAACTCTTCGGGAGTCTTGCCGGTGATTTCGTCGACCTCGACGCCGCGTTCGCGGAAGATCTGCGCGGCTTTGGGATCCATCTGGTCGGAAATGAGGACTTTAGGCATGGTTTGCTCCTGAAATTGGGAACAACCTCCGTTCGGGCTGAGCTTGTCGAAGCCTAAGCGCGTACCCTTCGACAAGCTCAGGGCGAACGGAGGTCAGTATAATTGAAAGGGGTGGTCAGCCGGCCTTGACGGTCGCGTAGGCCCAGTCGAGCCATGGGCCGAGCGCGACGATATCGGCGGTGTCGACGGTCGCGCCGCACCAGATGCGCAAGCCCGCCGGGGCATCGCGATAACCGGCGATGTCATAGGCCGCGCCGGCCTTTTCGAGCAGGCCGGCGAACGACTTGATCATCGCTTCGTCAGCGCCCTCGACCGTCAGGCAGACGCTGGTCTTCGACCGCGACGCCGGATCGGCGGCGAGATGGCCGAGCCAGGAACGCTCGCTGACGATCGCATCGAGCGCCGCCGCATTGGCGTCCGAGCGCGCGATCAGCCCGTCGGCGCCGCCGACCGATTTCGCCCATTCAAGTGCCGAAATGGCGTCCTCGACCGCAAGCATCGAGGGCGTGTTGATCGTCTCGCCCTTGAATACGCCTTCGGTCAGCTTGCCCTTCGACACCAGGCGGAAGACCTTGGGCAGCGGCCATTTCGGGGTGTAAGCCTCAAGCCGCTCGACTGCGCGCGGGCCGAGGATCAGGACGCCGTGCCCGCCTTCGCCGCCCAACACCTTCTGCCACGAGAAGGTCGCGACATCGATCCTGTCCCACGGAATGTCATAAGCGAACACCGCGCTGGTCGCGTCGGCAAAGCTCAGGCCAGTGCGGTCGTCCGCGATCCAGTCGCCATTCGGCACGCGCACGCCCGAGGTGGTGCCGTTCCAGGTGAACAGCACGTCGTTCGACCAGTCGACCTGGCCGAGATCAGGCAGCTGGCCATAATCGGCGCGCACGATCGTCGGGTCGAGCCCGAGCTGCTTGACCGCATCGGTCACCCAGCCCTCGCCAAAGCTTTCCCAGGCCAGCGCGGTGACTGGCTTGGCGCCGAGCATGGTCCACATCGCCATTTCGAACGCGCCGGTGTCGGAACCGGGGACGATGCCGATTCGGTGGGTGTCGGGGAGCTTAAGCAGCTCACGCATCAGGTCGATGCAATATTGCAGCCGGGTCTTGCCGATTTTCGAGCGATGCGAGCGACCAAGCGAGTCAGTGGCGAGATTGGCCGCAGTCCAGCCGGGAGGTTTGGCGCAGGGTCCCGAGGAAAAATAGGGACGCGCAGGCAGATGCGCCGGAGGCGCGGGTAGGTCAGTCATTTAGTCTCTCCTTACAGAGAGCACGCGCGGCGTTGGGACCGCGTGGCCCGTCGACGGCCCTAGCGATATGGCGCCGGGTGTCAATCGGACTTTCCGCACCGCACAACGACAAGGCCCTGGTCGGCCGCTGGACCTTTACTGCGCGGGCGTTATTCCGGACCCGGTGAACCGCGCGCTTATTCTGCTTGTGCCCTTGTTGCTTTCCGGCTGCCTGTTCGGCGGTGGCGACGATAATCGCCCGGCGCCGCGCCGCAGTGCAAAGCCGGCGCGGGTAGAGGCCCCGACCTCGCGCGAAACCCGCGCCTGCTATGCCGATCTGGCGCGCGACAATATCCAGTTCACCCCCCTGCCCGATCGCGATTTCGGTGGCGGCTGCACCATGGTCGGCACGGTGCAGCTGATCGATATCGGCGTGCCGGTGACAGGCATAAAGGGCATGCGCTGCGGCCTTGCCCGCGCCTTTACCGGCTGGGCGCGCAACGGCGTCGCGCCCGCCGCACGGCAGATGCTCGGCAGCGATCTGGTGCGGATCGAAACCTATGGTACCTATGCCTGCCGCAAGATCGTCGGCAGTGCCGGCAGTGGCAACCGGCTGTCCGGGCACGCCACCGCCAATGCGGTCGATATCTCGGCCTTTGTACTGCGTGATGGGCGGCGCATCAGCATCGAGCATAGCTGGCGATCGGAAGATCGTAACGTGCAGGCGTTCCTACGCACGGTTCGCGCCTCCGCCTGCAAGCGGCTCGGCACGGTGCTCAGCCCGGACTATAACGCAGCGCATTACAACCATCTGCACCTGGAGGACGATCACGCCAGCTTCTGCCGGTGAGGTCGTTTGAAAATTCGCGAAAGAGCGAATTTTATAGACGGTGCCGGCCCGCTCCCCCCTCCCGGCCACCCACAGCGTATCCTGAAAGGGTGGCCGGGAGGGGAGCGTTGTTCTGCCGTCGGGTCGATCATGCCCCCGGCCTGATCTGCAGGATGCCGGGGCATCCTGCACCCGATGGCATCTCAACACTGGCCGGCACCGTCTACCACCAAACGCTTCAAACGCCGGCCACTTTGCTCTAAAGGGCCGGGATGAGTGATACACATGTTCCGTCGCGGGTCTTTCCGCGCGCTCGCCAGGATGCCGAAACCGCCAAGACCGGCATCAGCACCCCGCAAACTGAAAACCCGGCCTACAAGCTCGCCTTTCAGGATCTCGATTTCCTGCTGCGCGAGGATCTTCGCCCGGTCCGTTTCCAGCTTGAGCTGCTCAAGACTCAGCTCGTGCTGGACGAGGCCAATATCGCCTCGACCTTCGTCTTCTATGGCTCCGCCCGCATTCCCGAACCGGCCAAGGCCCAGGCACTGCGCGACCTTGCTGAGGGTGAAGAGGCGATCCGCATCGCTGACAGCCTGATCGCCAAGTCGAAATATTATGACGTCGCGCGCGAACTCGCCGCGAAGGTCAGCCAGTTCCCGCGTGACACCGAGGGCAAGCGCCATTTCGTGGTCTGCTCGGGCGGCGGCCCGTCGATCATGGAAGCGGCCAATCGCGGTGCCGCCGATGTCGGCCAGGAATCGATCGGCCTCAACATCGTCCTGCCGCATGAGCAGGCGCCAAACCCCTATGTGACCCCAAGCCTGAGCGTCCAGTTTCACTATTTCGCGCTCAGGAAGATGCATTTCCTGCTTCACGCCCGCGCGCTCGCGGCCTTTCCGGGCGGGTTCGGCACGTTCGACGAATTGTTCGAGCTGCTGACCCTGATCCAGACCGGCAAGATCGCTCCGATTCCGGTGCTGCTCTATGGCCGCGACTTCTGGAACCGGGTGGTCAATTTCGAAGCGCTGGTCGAGGAAGGCGTCGTCTCGCCGCGCGACATGAACATCTTCAAGTTCGTCGAGACGGCCGAGGAAGGCTGGCAGGTCGTGCGCGATTTCTACCGTGCGCGTCCCGAAAGCGGCGTGGTGCTCGACTAGGTCCAAACCCGATCACCGTAACGCCTGAGGCAAAGCGGATTCAGGCGTTCGGCCAGCAGCCAAGAGGTCACGATGGCTTATCCATCGTGGCCGACGCGTGACGCGCTGTCGCAATGCTGTTTTCCCCACATTAAGAAAGAGCGCGCCAGTCCAAGTCCGGCAGCAATGCCATGCCCGATCCCGTATGATGGTTGAATCGCGCCGGCGACAAGGCCGTAGCGACGAACGACGGGAGATATGGGACACCTAATGTGTCATATCTTCTTCGTCGCCGCTTGGGCCTGATTCCAGTATAAATCATTATATATCATATACTTAATATGATTTCGTGGGTGTCTTGCAACACAAGACCGGAACAAGTCCAGCCGATATCGACTGCGGTTCAGTTCGGAGCGGGGATGAAGTCGGTGAGCGCCGCGATGACCTGCTGCGGCTGTTCCTCCGCGATCCAATGGCCCGAATCTTCAATGACGACCGTCTTCACGTCGCGCGCCACGTTGCGCAGCAGGATCCCGATCGTTCCTCCCAGCCCTCCCGATGCGCCAAGACCCAGCACGGGAATCTTCAGGGGCTGCAGTGCGAAAGCGCGGTTGTCGATCTCATCCCGGGCAAAAGCACGATAATATTCGAATCCGCCGCGCAGTGCGCCGGGCTGCGCATAGGACGCCGCATAATACGCCTCCGACTCCGCGGTCAGGGCGCTGGTATTGACCGCCTCGACACTGCGAAGCCAGCGGATGAATTCGCCTTCCTGACCAGTGATCAGCATCTCGGGCAGGTCGCGCACGTTGAAGAAGCGAAAATGCCAGGTTCGGGGCGTCGCCGCTATGTCCTTCCACGGGTCTATTCCGGGGAGCGGCACGTCCATGACGACGAGCCGCGATACCTGATCGCGATATTGCGCGGCATAGGCATAAGCGACCATGCCGCCCATGTCGTGCCCCGCGATTGTGACGCGCGGCCCCAGGCCCAGCGCAGCGACCAACCCATGGATGTCGCGCGCGATATTCGCTTTTTCATATCCCATGGCCGGCCGGGCGGTATCGCCCAGCCCGCGAAGATCGGGCGCGATCACCGTGTGCCCCCGCGCGACGAGCACCGGTATGACATAACGCCACATATAGGATGTTTCGCCCCAGCCATGGAGCAGGACGATCGGCTCTCCACGCCCGCTGGCGATCAGATAATGATACCGGACGCCGTTCACGTCGACCTTTCCATCCCGGATGGAAGGTTGCGGTGTCGCGATGGGGCCGGACGGCAGAGCCGCGGCGGCGCCGGACAGGCCGACGACACCTATGGTCGCAACGGCGGCGGCGAGAAGAGCTTTGCGCATCATGAGGCCTTGGCGGTGGGAAGAGACCGTCCTGCTGCCACATATGCAGGGATGGGCGACATACCCCCGAAGAACAGGTCGCGAATCGAGAATACACGCCAGCGAAAAGACCGTTGCCGCGGCGCTGTTGCCAGCATCGGCGCCGTTATCCGACGGCTCGCAGCCTGAATGGCGGGACCTATACCGCAGTATGGCGCGCCCTATCCCTCGACCCCAATCGACCGCGAATACGCCCCAACCTAGCCTTGTCGATGCCGTGCAAAGCGGCGTCAGCAGGAGACAAAACATGAACCTATTAGCCTCACATCCCGGCAAGACGGGGGCCGGCGAGCTGGTGCCGTCGCGCTATGCGCTGCGGGTCGGCGAGATTGACGTGCTGGTGGTCAGCGATGGCGTGCTGCCTTTGCCAACCGAGACGATGTCGACCAATGCCGACCCGGCCGAGCGCTCGGCCTGGCTCAAGGACATGTTCCTGCCACAGGACGCATTCGATTGGGCGCTGAACGTCATCGTGGTGCGTAGCGGCGAGCAGACCATCCTCGTCGACGCGGGACTGGGCGGGCAGTTCCCCGATTTTCCGCGTGCCGGGCAGTTCGCCCAGCGGCTGGAGGCAGCCGGCATCGACCTGGCGGCCGTGACCGACGTGGTCCTGACCCATATGCACATGGACCATGTCGGCGGGCTGCTCGGTGACGAGGTGAAGAGCCGGCTACGTCCGGATCTGCGGATCCATGTCGCCGCTGCCGAGGTCGATTTCTGGGCCTCGCCCGATTTCTCCCACACCGAAATGCCGTCGCCGGTGCCAGACGTGCTTCGGTCGACCGCAAAGCAGTTCCTGGACGAATACCACAACAAGCTGCAGACGTTCGAGGAGGAGTATGAGGTGGCCCCGGGGGTCGTCGCCCAGCGCACCGGCGGCCACACGCCGGGACACAGCGTGGTCCGCGTGACCTCCGGCGGCGACCGGCTGACCTTCGCCGGCGACGCCCTGTTCCCGGTCGCCTTCGACCATCCCGACTGGCACAACGGCTTTGAACATGACCCCGACGAGGCGGTCCGTGTTCGAGTCCGTCTTTTGCGGGAGGCGGCAGCGACCGGCGAGTTGCTGGTGGCCACCCACATGCCGTTCCCATCCGTCGGCCGGGTGGCGGTCAATGGCGACCGCTTTCGTTGGGTCGCGGCCTTCTGGGACTATTGACCGCTTGTTGCGGTTAGGGCCGCGCCGGGCGGTGCGGACACCTATCGTACGATAGCAGCGATACGTGTCCGCACAACCAGGCTAAACCGAGCCCTTGCGTTCCACGACGAGGATGTGCGCCGCGCCGACCGGGTGCGCGACATGCTCGTCGCCGATGTCGGCCAGGAACATGTCGGTGGGAGAGAGGCGCACGCAATGCTCCTCCCCGTCGAGCCGGTAGAACATATCGACCTGGCCGCTGAGCACGACAAAGGCCTCGGCCCCGTCATTGGTGTGCCATTTATATGGCTGGTCGGTCCAATGCAGCCGAACGGTGACGCCGTCGATCTCCATCAGATCGCGCGCACCCCATGCCCGGTCGGGCCTGAAATCGATGACGTCGTTGACGATCGTCGGCATTTCAGAGCTCCGCCATGAGCAGGGGCAGCCGCCGGGTTTGTGGCGGCGCCCGCCTCTCCCGAAGGAGAGGCTGTTCGATCAATGCGCGGTCGCGGCCGGCGCCGGAGCCGGTGCTGTTGGGGCCGGTGCCGCGCCCTTGGCCGGTTCGGCGGCGGCAGTCGTGTTGCCTTCTGCCTTCGCATCCGCCTTGGCATCCGCTTTGCCGTCAGCCGCCGCAGGTGCGCCGGCCGCCGGCGCTGCCGGAAGCGGTAGGTTCGATCCCTGCTGGTTGAGATAGGCGATCACATTCGCCCGGTCCTGGGCATTGCCGAGGCCGGCAAAGGTCATCTTGGTGCCGCTGGCGAATTTGCGCGGGCTGGTCAGCCAGGCGTTCATTTCGTCAAAGCCCCATTTGCCGCCATGCGATTTCAGCGCGTCGGAGAAAGCGAAACCGGCCTTGCCCTCGGCAATGCCCTCGCCCAGCGTGGCATAGAGATTCGGGCCAATGCCGTTCGCGCCACCCTGAGTGATGGTGTGGCAAGCGGTGCACTTCTTGAAGACGTCCGCGCCCTTGGCCGGATCGGCGGTCGCAAGCAGCGTTGCGATCGGCACTTCGGCAGCGCCGCCACCACCCTCGGCCTCTGCACCCTCAATCGGGAAGCCCGGCTTTTCGGGCGCACCGCTATGGTACACCATGCCGCCGACGATCCCGAGCCCGAGCGCTACACCGCACGCCCCCAGCACCCAGCCCGCGATCGTGTTCGTCCTGTTGTCCATTACGCCTCTGCCCCTGTCCTGTCATAGGCCGGAAAGTTGGCATCCTTTAGATTCGCGTTGCTCACACCGCAAGCCGCGCTTGTGGCGGCGTTGTCATGCCCCTAAGCGCGCGGTCGATGGAAAATTTTGCTGCCCCCGCCCGCCCGATCGTCGCGCAGATGACGCAAGCCGCCGCCGCCGAGCCGGAGCGCGCCGTCGCGTTTCAGGGCGCGCCCGGGGCGAATTCGCATGTCGCCGCGATGGAAGCCTTTCCCGACTGCCTGCCCTTGCCCTGTTTCGATTTCGCCGATGCGATCGACGCCGTGCGCGAAGGCCGGGCCGATTGCGCGATCATCCCGATCGAGAATTCGCTGCATGGCCGCGTCGCCGACATGCATTTCCTGCTGCCCGAATCGGGTCTGGTGATCACCGGCGAACATTTCCTCGGCATCAAATATGCCCTGATGGGGGTCGGCACGCGCGAAGACGTGCGTGAAGCGATGAGTCATCCCCAGGCGCTCGGCCAGTGCCGCCACTGGCTGCGCGAACATGGCATCACCGCCATCGCCTATCCCGATACGGCCGGCGCCGCGGCGGTCATCGCCGAAATGAACGACCCGAAGGTCGCAGCCCTCGCCCCACCGGGCGCGGCGGCGATCTACAATCTCAACCTGCTCGCCAATGGCCTGGCCGATGCCGATCACAACACGACGCGCTTCGTGGTGCTGGCGCGCGCGGGGCATGAGCCACTCGGCGACGGTCCGTGGATGACAACGCTGATCTTCGAAGTGAAGAACATCCCGGCCGCGCTGTACAAGGCGATGGGCGGCTTCGCGACCAACGGCGTCAACATGACCAAGCTGGAAAGCTATCAGCGCGGCGGCACGTTTGCGGCGAC
This sequence comes from Sphingomonas sp., assembly GCF_050725575.1. Lineage (GTDB taxonomy): Bacteria > Pseudomonadota > Alphaproteobacteria > Sphingomonadales > Sphingomonadaceae > Sphingomonas. The sequence goes on from NZ_JBOHHW010000066.1 coordinate 18,890, forward strand.
GGAATTCTATGCCGATATCGTCGGCAAGCCCGGCGACCCGGCGATCGACCGCGCGCTTGAGGAATTGGGCTTCCATTCGAAATGGATGCGGCTGCTGGGGACCTATCGCATGGCCAGGACGCGAGACTGATTCGGTCCCCCTCCCCGGTACGGGGAGGATCAGCCCTTTGCCCAGGCGGTCAGCAGCGTATGCGCGATCGCATAGGGCGGCGGCGCCAGGAACGAGCCTTCGCCCCCCGCCAGCACGCGCTGCACTTCTTCGCGCGGGACCCAGATCGCGTCCTCCAGCTCATTGGTGTCGAGCGTGATCGTGTCGTCCTCCGCCATGCCGACACAGGCCATCATCAGCGACGAGGGAAACGGCCAGGGCTGGCTGGCGATGTAGCGCACGCCGGATACGCGCACGCCCGCTTCCTCCATGATCTCGCGCGCGACCGCTTCCTCGATCGATTCGCCGGGTTCGAGGAACCCCGCCAGCGCCGAATAGCGCCCGGCCGGCCAGGCCGGCTGGCGTCCGAGCAGCGCGCGGCCGTCATGCTCGGCGATCATGATCACCACCGGATCGACGCGCGGGAAATGTTCGGCTTGGCAATTGGGGCAGTTGCGGCCCCAGCCGGCGCGGAACATGGCGGTCTGCGTGCCGCAATTGGCGCAGAATTGATGACGCGAATGCCAGTCGAGCACGCTGCGCGCCGCAGCATAGGTCGCCGCCTCGCCCGGCGCGAACCGGTCAAGCAGACCGAACAGCCGCATCGATCGCCCGGCCGGCGCACGCATGCCCGGCGTGAAGGCAGCGAAATGCGGCTTGCCGCTGTCCAGCCCGAGCAACACCAGTTCGGCATCCTCGGGCGCATCGGCCAGGCTGGTCCAACCAAGCTGGCCCTCCGCATCCAGCTCGGGCTCGAAATTCTCGAGCTTCAGCAGCTTCGCGCGCCAGTCGCCGGTCGCCGCCGCAAACGCTTCAGGATCATGGCGAATGCGGTCGGCACGGTCGAGCATGCCGCCGGTAAATCCAGGTATCACTGGTGTTTATGCTCCAGATCGGCCTTGAAGGCGCCGAGCACTTCAGTGCGCAGCGGCCATTTCTCGCCCGGGAAATAATTGACCATCACCGTCCCGCGCGCCTTGTGCACCGGATCGACGAACGCGACCGTGCCGGCCGCCCCGCCCCAGCCATAGCTGCCCTTGGCCGGTCCGTTCGGCATATCGGCGATCGCCACCGATCCGCCAGCACCGAAGCCCATCGGTTGGGGCGTCCCACCGGTCGAGGCGGCGACGCCCGTGAAGAAGACACCCGCCGGCATAAGGTTCGACATGCCGAGCCTGGCGGTCTCGGGCTTCATCACCCGCACCCCGTCGAGCTCGCCGTAATTCTGCAGCATGTGCAGGAAGCGGTCATAGTCGCGCGCCGACATGACCAGCCCGGCCCCGCCATAAGGGAAGCTCGGCGGCTTGAGCCAAGCCGAGGTGGCGGCCGGATCGAAGGGCAGGCGATCTTTGCCCATGATGACATAGTTGCTGGCAAAGCGCCCCACTTCGCTCTGTGGCACGGTCCAGTAGCTTGAGGTCATCTTGAGCGGGGCGAAGATCCGTTTCTGGACGAACCCGTCAAAGCTCATGCCGCTGGCAACCTCGATCACCCGGCCCATCACATCGAGGCCGATCGAATAGCTCCATGTCGTACCCGGATCGGTGATCAGCGGCACGCTCGCGACACGGTTGGCGAATTCCTCAAGCGTCGTGGGCCGGACTTTCCGCGATTCGACCTCAAGCTGGGCCGTGACCTGCGCGGGGTTGATGCCGAGCCGGTTATATTCGGCCAGGAGCGGCCCCTTGGTGATGATGTTGTAGCCCAGGCCCGCCGTGTGGGTAAGCAGGTGGCGGATCGTGATCGGGCGCGTCGCCGGGCGGCTGTCGAGACTGTCGGCGCCGATCAGCACCTTCATGTTCTTGAACGCAGGAATGAAATCCGACACCGGCTGGTCGAGCGATATCTTGCCGTCCTCGATCAGCAGCATCGCCGCCATGCCGGTGATCGGCTTGGTCATCGAAAAGACGCGCCACAGGCTGTCGGGACCCGCCTTGGCCGCCGTTGCATCGTCGGCGATCTTGCCCGCGCTGAGGAAGATCGTCGGTTGATTGCCATAACCGAACGCACCGACGATGCCGGGCATCTTGTTGTCGGTGACATAGCCGTTGAGCAGTGCCTGAGTGGTGGGCAGCGCGGATGGAACGGTGCTCAGCGCGGGTGCGGCGGCCTTTGCCTGCGGCCGGGATTGGGCCTGGGGTGCCGCCTCGCTGGCGAAAACCGCGCCTGCCGTGAGCAGCGCCAGGGCGCCCGCCGAAACCATGTACCGCACAGCCTTCATGTCGCTCTCCTGATCTCGGCCGCCGCTTTGGCGAACACCGTCGGCAGACCCGCCGACTCGATATCCGCCACCGGCCACCATTCGCCAGCGTTCGAATGCTCCCGCACGCGCGCGACCGCAAGGGAGAGTTGGAGCCGAAAATGCGTGAAGACATGGACGACGCGCGTGTCGAGCATGCGCCAGTCGGCGGCGAGCGGTGGATCGGCAAGCCCGGGAGACGATTCCGACCACGGGCCGGTAGGCAGCGCGCGCATCCCGCCAAGCAGGCCGCGCGGCGGACGGCGCACCAGCAGCACCTTGCCGTCCCGCTCCGCCCAGAAGATCGTGCCGAAGCGTTGCGGCCTGACCGCTTTGGCCGGCTTGACCGGATAGGCGTCGGGTTCACCCTGTCGGAATGCCACGCATTGATCGCTGAGCGGGCAGATCAGGCATTTCGGGTTGCGCGGCGTGCAAATCGACGATCCCAGGTCCATCATCGCCTGGGCGAAATCGCCCGCGCGCAGGTCGGGCGTGATCGAATCGGTCGCGGTGCGGATCGCGGCGCGTGCGCCCGGCAACGGCTCCTCGATCGCGAACAGGCGCGACACGACGCGCTCGACATTGCCGTCGACCACCACGGCGCGTTCGCCAAAGGCAATGCTGGCGATGGCGGCGGCGGTATAGGCGCCGATGCCGGGCAGCGCACGCAACGCATCTTCATTGCCGGGGAAGGCGCCGCCGTGCCGTTCGACCACGACGCGCGCGCACGCGACCAGATTGCGTGCGCGGGCATAATAGCCAAGGCCGGCCCAGGCGGTCATCAGTTCGGTCTCATCGGCGGCGGCCAGGCTGGCGAAATCGGGCCAGCGCGCGGTGAACTGCTCGAACTTCGGGCGCACCGTCGCGACGGTCGTCTGCTGCAGCATGATCTCCGACAGCCACACCCGGTAGGGGTCGGCCGGCGGCGCCCCCGGCGGCGCACGCCAGGGCAGGTCGCGGGCATGGGCATCATACCAGAAAAGCAGTGGTGCCGAAATGAGCGGCGCTTGGATGGATCGGGGCTTTGCGGGCACCGCGTCGCTATGGCATGAGTGGCGCAATGAGCAAACGCGGCGTTCCTGCCCCAGACAAACAATCCCCGAGTCCGACGGCACGCGGCGGTCGCGCGCGTGCGGTATCCGAGCTGCTGCCGGACGCCGGCCGTGCCGCGTTTCGCCGCTTCGGCTTCGTGCAGAGCGCGGTGGTCAGCCGCTGGGCCGAGATCGTCGGCGCGCGCTATGCCGGGGTGTCCGCGCCCGAATCGATCCGCTTCCCGCAGGGCAAAAGATCCGAGGGCACGCTTAACCTGGTGGTGCGCGGCGCGCATGGCACGATGATGCAGCATATCGCGCCGGAGATCATCGAACGGGTCAATCGCTTCTTCGGCTATGCCGCGATCGCGCGGGTGCAGATGCGCCAGGGCGATGTGCCGGCACCACGCCCGCGTGCCGCGCCGCCCTCGCTGAAGCCGATCCCGGTCGAGCTTGGCGCGAGCCTGCGCACCATCGCCGATCCGGAATTGAAGGCCGTGCTCGAAGCATTGGCGGCGGGCGTCGCCGCGACCAAGGGACCGCCGATCGTGGGAAGCCCAGTCAAGGGGAGTGGAGACGAGTGATTCGCTGGATTATCGCCTTATTGCTGGCCCCGTTGCTGATCAGCGCGGCCCCCGCCCCGCGCGACTGGTCGAAAACCGTGACGCAGACGAGCAGCGGCGCGTTCATCGTCGGCAATCCGAAGGCGAAGGTGAAGCTGATCGAATATCTCAGCTATACTTGCCCGCACTGCGCGCATTTCGCCGTCGGATCCGCAAGCGTGCTGAAGGGCAAATATGTCCGCTCGGGCTCGACCAGCATCGAATTGCGCCATGCGGTCCGCGACAAGCTCGACATGGCCGCGACGATTATCGCGCGCTGCACCGGCCCTGTCGGCTTTTTCGCGACCACCGATGCGATGTTCGCGAGCCAGGAGGACTGGCTGGTGCGCGGGATGCAGTTCGAGCGCGTCAATGCCAGCCGGATGGGGCTCTATCCGGAAAATGCCAAGCTGCGCGCGCTCGCCGACGGAGCCGGGCTGACCGATATCGGTCGCGCCAAGGGGCTGAGCGACGCAGCGCTCGATGCCTGTTTCGGCAATGAGGCGGAGACGCTCAAGGTCGCCGTGATGGCCGACGCGGCCTGGGCCGCGATCCGCGCCGCCGCGCCGGATGATGGCGGCACGCCGAGCTTCGTCGTCAACGGCAAGCCTTATCCACATGCCGACTGGGCCGCGCTGGACAAGGTTCTGCAGGCAGCGGGCGCGCGCTGACCCGGCTATCGTGATAAAGATGTTCTCGTGATTTTCCCTGGAGTGTGCCGACCATGAAGTTCCGTCTCGCAATTGCCGTCCTGCCCCTGATCGCTCTCGCTGGTTGCGGCGGCAGCAACAGCACCGGAAACAGCAGCGCGCCGGCCGCACCGGTCGCCGCCGTCCCGGCGCCCGCCGGGCAGAATTGGGCCGAAACGTCGGCGCAGACCCCGGAAGGCGGCTATCGCCTGGGCAATCCCAATGCCCCGATCAAGCTGGTCGAATATGGCTCGCGCACTTGCCCGACCTGCGGCCAGTTCGGCCGCGAGGGCATGGAGCCGCTGATCAAGAATTACGTCTCGACCGGCAAGGTCAGCTATGAATTCCGCGACTTCCTGGTTCACGGCGCGCCCGATCTCGCCGCCGCCCTGCTCGGCACCTGCGGCGGTGCGCAGCCCTTCTTCCCGCTGCTTGAGCAAATGTATCAGAATCAGAACGGCTATCTCGACAAGCTACAGAAAATCTCGCCCGAAGCGCAGGCGAAGTTCGCGTCGATGAAACCCAATGAAGTGGCGACCACGCTCGCCGAGCAGATGGGCCTGATCGACTTCGTCAAGCAGCGCGGCATCCCAGAGGCCAAGGCGCGCGCCTGCCTCAATGATCAGGCCAAGCTGGAAGCGGCGGCCAAGCTGAGCGACGATGCCGCGGCATCGGGCACCGTCACCGGCACGCCGACCTTCCTGATCAACGATCAGAAAGCCGACGCAGTGAGTTGGGGGCAGCTCGAGCCACTGCTGAAGGGCGCGGGCGCCTGATCCCGCCCGATCATCATCAGGGGCATCATCAGGGGGCGGCATCGTAAGTGCAGATCAAGCGGCTCAGGCTGTCTGGATTCAAGAGCTTCGTCGATGCCGCCGACCTGCGCATCGAGCCCGGGCTGACGGGGATCGTCGGCCCGAACGGCTGCGGCAAATCCAATTTGCTCGAAGCACTGCGCTGGACGATGGGCGAGACCTCCGCCCGTTCGCTGCGCGGCGCGGGCATGGAGGATGTGATCTTCGCCGGAACCGCCACGCGCCCGGCGCGTGAGTTCGCCGAGGTCTCGCTGCTGATCGAGGATGCGGGGTCCGAAGAGACCGAAATCGTGCGCCGAATCGAACGCGGCGCCGGGTCAGCCTATCGCATCGACGGGCGCGACGTGCGCGCCAAGGACGTCGCGTTGCTGTTCGCCGACGCCGCAACCGGCGCGCATTCGCCGGCTTTGGTCAGCCAGGGCCGGATCAGTGCGGTCATCTCGGCCAAGCCGGCCGAACGCCGCGCGATGCTGGAAGAAGCGGCCGGGATCGCCGGCCTGCACGTGCGCCGCAAGGATGCCGAACAGAAGCTTCGCGCGACCGAGGCCAATCTGACCCGGCTCGACGAAGTGATCGCCGACCAGGACGCCCGCGCCGCCGCGTTGAAGCGCCAGGCGCGCCAGGCCGAACGCTATCGCGCGCTCTCCGACCAGATCCGCACCGCCGAAGCGCGGATGATCTTCGCGCGCTGGCGCGATGCGGCAGCCGCAGCGGATGCCGCCAAGGCGGAAGCGGCGCAGGCCGAAACGCGCGTCATCGAAGCATCCGAGGCACAGCGTGCGGCGGCCGCCTATCAGGCCGAAGCGACCGCGCAACTGGCCACGGCGCGCGCCGCGGCGCTTGCCGCGCGCGACCGGGCGAGCGAGGCGGGGCACAAACTCTCCAGCCTGCGCACCGAACGCATGGCGGTCGACCGGCGGCTGACCGACCTGGCGGAGAACCGTGCCAGGCTGATCGAAGATCGCGCCCGCGAAGGGGCGCTGGCCAGTGACGCCGCCGAAGCGCTGACGCGACTCGCCGAGGAAGCCAAGACATTGGAGGCGCGCATTGCCGAAGCGACCGCGCGCCTGCCCGAGCTTGATACGATCCTCGCCGCGGCCGAACGCGCCGCGCGCGATGCCGAGGTCGCACTGGCCCAGGCGCTCGCCGCACAAGCCAGCGAAGCGGCGGAGGCACGCGTGGCCGAAGCGGCGCTGGCAGCGGCGCGCGCACGAACCGAGCGCAGCGAGCGCGACCTGTCGCGCGTCACCGCCGAGGCCGCCGCACTTGGCGATGCAGCACCGCTCCAGGCCGAGCGGACTCGCGCCGCCGAAGCGCGCGCCCAGGCGCTGCGCCATGCCGAATCCGCCCGCACCGCGCTTGCTCGCGCCGATGCCGGCGAACGCTCCGCGATCGAGCAGCGCGACCGCGCGCAATCGGCGCGCGCCGCGGCGCATGCCGAGCTCTCCGCACTCGACAGCGAAGCCGCCGCGCTCACCAAGGCGACGCGGGCGAGCGGCCGCGAACGGCTGCTCGATCAGGTGCGCGCCGATCCGGGCTATGAACGCGCGCTGGCGGCGGCATTGGGCGACGATCTGGAAACCGGGCTCGATCCGGCAGCGGAGCGTTTCTGGGCCGGGGCCGAGGCGCTGCCGGGCGATCCCTCGCCACCCTCCGGCACCGTCGCGCTCGGCAAGCATGTCACCGCCCCGCCCGCGCTGGCGCGACGGCTGGCGCAGATTCTCGTCGCCGATAGCGACGACGGGCAGCCGCTCGCGGTCGGGCAGCGGCTGGTGACGATGGCCGGCGTGCTGCGGCGCTGGGACGGCTATGTCGCGAAATCGGGCGGCGCGGCGGCGGCGGAGCGGCTCGAGCGCATGAACCGGCTGCGCGCAATCGAGACGGCACGCCCGGCGGTGGTCCGCGCGGTCGATTCGGCCGAAACCGAACTGAACCGGATCGACGCCGCGATCGCTGAGGCGCGGCGGGCAGCGGCGGATGCGCGGCGCGTGCTTGAGGGCGCCGAGACCAGCGCACGCGATGCCGGCCGTGCCGAGGACAAGGCGGCGGTGGCGCTCGAACGGATCGAGACGCAGCGCGCCGATCTCGATTCGCGCCGGCAGCGCATTGCGGCGGAACTGGCCGAGGCACAGGCCGAGCTCGACCGCGCCATGCGCGACAAAGCGGCACTGCCCGATGGCAGCGCGACGCGCGAGCGGGTGGTAGCCCTGTCGGCCGAGGCCGAAACCCGGCGCACCGCCGTGGCGACCGCCCGCGCCGACCGCGCCGGGCTGGAACGGACCATCGCGCAGGACCGCGACCGGCTGGCCAGCGGCACCGGCGAGGCCAAGGGCTGGCGCGCCCGGGCCGGTGAGGCGGCGCGGCGCATTGGCGACATGGACAAGCGCGACGCCGAACTGGCGGCC
>NZ_JBOHHW010000067.1:0-25971 GCF_050725575.1 Sphingomonas sp.
GACCATCGCGCAGGACCGCGACCGGCTGGCCAGCGGCACCGGCGAGGCCAAGGGCTGGCGCGCCCGGGCCGGTGAGGCGGCGCGGCGCATTGGCGACATGGACAAGCGCGACGCCGAACTGGCGGCCGAGGCCGAAGGGCTGGCCGACCGCCCCGCAGCGCTCGACCGCGAGATCGACGCGCTGGATGCAACCCATGGGGCCGCGCGCGCCGAGGCGGACGCGGCGCAGACGGTCGAGCGCGATGCGGAAGCGACGCTGCGCGAAACCGATACCGTTGCGCGCATGGCAGGCGAGGCACTGTCCGAAGCGCGCGAGGCTCGCGCCGGCGCCGCGGCACGCGCGGAAAATCAGGAATTGCGCCGGATCGAGATGGGCCGCCTCTCCGGCGAACGCTTCGAATGCCCCGCGCCGGTGCTGCCCGAACGAGTCGGCTTCCAGGTCGATACGGTACGCAGCCCGGCGGAGGAATCGAGCACTCATGAACGCCTCACGCTGGAGCGTGAACGGATCGGGCCGGTCAATCTGGTTGCCGAAAGCGAGCTCGCCGAACTTGAGGCGGCGAGCATCGGCAACAGCGCCGAGCGCGACGAGCTTGGCCAGGCGGTCAACCGGCTGCGCGGCTCGATCGGCACGCTGAACCGCGAGGGCCGGCAGCGCCTGCTCGCCGCATTCGAGGCCGTCGATGGCCATTTCCGCCGCCTCTTCACAACCCTGTTCAATGGCGGCAGCGCGCATCTCGAGCTGATCGATTCCGACGATCCGCTTGAGGCCGGGCTGGAGATCATGGCGCAGCCACCGGGCAAGAAGCTGCAGTCGCTGACCCTGCTCTCGGGTGGCGAGCAGGCGCTGACCGCGGTCGCGCTGATTTTTGGTCTGTTCCTGACCAATCCTGCGCCGATCTGCGTGCTCGACGAAGTCGATGCGCCGCTCGACGATGCCAATATCGAGCGCTTCTGCGATCTGCTCGACGCGATGACCCGCGAGACCGCGACCCGCTATCTGATCGTCACGCACAATGCCGTGACGATGAGCCGCATGCACCGGCTGTTCGGCGTGACGATGATCGAGCAGGGCGTCAGCCGGCTGGTCTCGGTCGATCTGGGCGGGGCGGAGAGCCTGCTCGCGGCGTAAGCGCGATCCAGTCCGGGGCGGGCTGACGCAGACTGGCGGCGATGATCCATAGCATCGCCGCCCCGCGGATCGCGGCGGCAAGCGCGATCTGGCTCTGGGTCGCGGCGGGGACATGCCCCTCCATCCCGGCGAAGAACCAGAATTCGGCGAAATAGGCGAGCACATCGCCAAGCGCGAACCAGGCGAGCGGCCAGAGCCGGTAACTGGTCAGGATCAGCAGCGGGTAGAACCAAAGGTCGAACTGCGGCGAATAGACCTTGTTGGTCAGCAGGAACCAGGCCAGCACCGGGGTGAAGAGCAGCCAGGGCCGGTCACCATGCCGCCGCCAGCCGAGCGCGACGATCGCCGCCGCGCCGGCCAGGAACAGGCCACCCGAGACCAGGTTGCGTTCAGTGATCGAGGACATCCACACCCCGAACACCGCGAGCAATTCCCAGATCGACGCGGCGGTACCCGACCGATCGCCGGAGAAGCGGTAGAATTCGGACCAGTTCTGATACGCGCCGAACGCCAGTGGCAGATTGACCGCGCCCCAATAGGCAATCGCGATGACCACCAGCAGCGCCGCGGCGGTGAGACGCCGGGTCACGCTGCTGCGCTCGGCCGGGAACAGTGCGCCCAGGCCCAGCAATGGCAGCAGCAGGACGGGGAACAGCTTGGCCGCGGTGCCCAGGGCGGCGAGCGCGGTGGCATTGACCGCATGACCGCGTCGCGCCGCGAGCAGTGCGGCCACGGCAAAGGCCACGGCCAGCATATCCCAGTTATGCCCGAGATAGAGGATCAGCGGCGGCGCCGCTGCCCACCAGTAGAGCCGCCGCCGGTCAACCCCCGCCCGCTCCATCATCGCCAGCACGAGAAAGGCGAACAGCGCATTGACCGCCGCGACGACGCCAAGGAAATGCGCCGCGGTCGCCACCGGGCCGAACAGCGTCCGCGTCACCAGCCCCTCAAGCCAGATCAGCCCGCCGGTCAGCACGGGATATTCCATCCGCGCCTCGACATAGGGCAATTGCCCGGCCGCGACGCCGCGCAGGCCCCAGAACGGCACCGCATCGCTATAGCAGCCGGTGATGTACTGGATCGAGTCCGTCCAATAAGCGCCGCAATGCCCCTTGAACGCCCAGCCGGCGAGGCAGGTCAGGCCGAGCAGCACATAGGGCCACCACCGCGTTCGATCCGTTCCGCCCATTGGTTCCCGCAATGCCCCGCTCCCCAAGTTTCGGCGCGGGTGTATCGCCGCGAACCCGCGAAGAACAGCCGATCCCGCTGTCAGCCCGCCGTGAAGATCGCCGACAGTCCGGGACTCAGCCGAGCCGCCGGCGATCGGTGTAGCTCCACGCCGTCAGCCCGATCCCGATCAGCGCGGGCAGGGTGACCGCGGCGAAATCGCGCGGGAAGGCGGAGGGTGCGCAGATCCCCACCGCAATCTCCCACAGGTGGAACAGGGCATGGCCGCTGAACCAGATCGTCGCCACCGCCCAGAGCAGCAAGCGCTGTTCCGCCCGGACCGCGCCCACCACATAGGCGGCGCCGGTCATCACGAAGATCAAGCCGATATCGCGGATGAAATGCTGGTTGAATCCGCCGGTCGAGGTCACCCCCGGCACGGCGAAATACCAGTCCTGCGGCGATGCGAGCATGAACACGCCATTCGCCGCCATGGCCAGGCCAAGGATCGTCGCGATGATGATGCAGGTCCGTGTCATATCGTTTCCCTTTCGAAGACGACGATCAATGCGGCTGCCCGGCCGGCGCCTCGGCGGCCAGAGCCAGTGCGACATGTTTCAGCTTGTCGGGATTGCGCACGACATAGATGGAGGTGATGCGCCCATTCTCGATTTCCAGCGCGGTGGTCTGCAGGATCTCTCCGCGCTCGGCGCTGACATAGCCGGGCAGACCATCGATCCACACCGGGCGGAGCATCACCATCCCCTGATCGCCGAACTTGCGATGCAGGCCGGTGAACAGCCGCAGCATGCGATCGATCCCGACAATCGGGTTGCGGAACGCCATCACGCGGCCGCCGCCATCCGATTGCAGCACGACATTGTCGGCCAGCAGCGACTTCAGCACCGCGGTATCGCCGCTGCGCGACGCCGCGAAAAAAGCCTCGGCGATCCGGTCCGCCTCTTGCTGTTCGACCGGGAAGCGCGGGCGCGCATCATGGACATGCTTCCGAGCCCGGACCGCCAGCTGCCGCACCGCGCCGGCATCGCGGTCAAGCGTGGTCGCGACTTCGTTGAGCGCGACGCCGAAGACGTCGTGGAGCAGGAACGCCGCCCGCTCAAGCGGCGACAGGCGTTCAAGCGCCATCATCAGCGTCAGGGTCAGATCGTCGGCCGGTTCCTCTTCGGCGCTGTCGAGCAGCGGGTCGGGCAACCATTCGCCGACATAGGTTTCGCGCCGGACGCGGGCCGATTTGATCACGTCGAGGCACAGCCGCGTGACGATGCGCGACAGAAAGGCGGCGGGCGTTTCCACCGCGACATCCGCACGCTGCCAGCGCAGCCACGCATCCTGCACCACATCCTCGGCCTCGCTGAACGAGCCGAGCATGCGATAGGCGAGGCGCAGCAGCCGCGGCCGCTGCGCCTCGAAGATGCGGGCGGAGTCGTCAGGCTGCGGCACGCGCCGCATCCACCGGATGGACCGCGCGCAAGCCGATCTGCAGCCGGTTCCACAGATTGATCGACCCGATCAGCAACGTGAGCTGGACTTGCTCCTCCTCGCTGAACTGCGCGCTGACCAGCGCATAATCGGCATCCGGCGCGCCGGTATCGGCGACATGAGTGAGCGCTTCGGTCCAGGCCAGCGCGGCACGCTCACGGTCAGTATAGAGCGGCGATTCGCGCCACGCGTTGAGCATATAGAGCCGCATCTCGGTCTCGCCATGCGACCGCGCATCGGTCGCGTGCATATGGATGCAATAGGCGCAGCCATTGATCTGCGACGCGCGCATCTTCACCAGCTCCAACAGGCTGTGCTCCAGCCCGCTGGCGGCAATACTCGCTTCCACCGCCATCATGGCCTTGAGGCCATCGGGAATGGATTTGAACGGGTTCTTGATACGCGGGGTCATCTGGCTTCTCCTCGGTGCCCTATGCACCTTCACCATCAAGACGAGGCAGCGGTGGTCGAGTGTGACATGGCCCCCAAATTTATTTGGATTTTTTTCTTCGGATCGTGCGCGCCGGCAGTGTAGCACGGTGAATGATGAAGGCGCTCGCCGATCCCGACAATGCTCTCGCCCACGGCCTGGCGACGATCCGCGAGCAGTTTCAGGTGCCGGATGCGTTCCCCGCCGCGGTCCTCGCCGCCGCCGAGATCGCCGCAACCCGTGCGCCCACCCAGCATGTCGACCGCACCGCCCGGCGCTTCGTCACGCTTGACCCCGCCGCCTCGACCGATCTCGACCAGGCCTTTGCGATCGAGCCGAGCGGCGCCGACCTGCTGCTCCATTACGCGATCGCCGATGTCGCCTGGTTCGTCGATGACGGCGACGCGCTCGACACCGAAGCGTGGCAGCGCGGCACGACACGCTATCTGCCCGACGGCAAGGCCGGGCTCTACCCGCCGGTGCTCGCCGAAGGGGCCGCCAGTCTGCTCCCGACCGGCCCGCGCCCGGCGGTGATCTTCACCGTGCGCGTCGCCCCGGATGGCGCAGTCAAGCTCGACGGCGCCGAGCGCGCGATCATCCGCAGCGCGGCCAAGCTTGCCTATGACAGCGTGCGCGACAGCGATCTGCCGGCCGATTTCGCCGCGCTGTCGACACGGATCCAGGCGGCCGAGGACCGGCGCGGCGCGGCGCGGGTCGATCCGCCCGAACAGGAAGTCGCAGCACTTGGCGACGGCACCTATCAACTGGCGTTCCGGCCGCTGCTCGAGTCTGAGAACCGCAACGCCGCCATGTCGCTGGCGACCAATATGGCGATCGCCGACGCGCTGCAGGCGCATCATACCGGGCTGTTCCGGGTGATGGCCGAACCCGATGCGCGCGCGGTCAAACGGCTGCGCCATACCGCCAGCGCGTTCGGGCTGAGCTGGCCCGACACCGCGCCGCTGACCGAGTATGAGCGCACGCTCGATGCGACCGATCCGCGCCAGGCGGCCTTCATGCTGGCGATCCGCCGCGCCGGCATGGGCGCATCCTATGTCCCATACCGCGACGGCGTGGTGCCATGGCACGCGGCGATGGCCGCGACCTATGCCCATGCCACCGCCCCGCTGCGCCGCCTTGCCGACCGCTATGTGGTGCGCGCCACGCTGGCGATCGCCAATGGCCAGGCAGTGCCCGATGTGGTGACCGAGGCCTTTACCCGCCTGCCCCAGGTGATGGCGCGCGCCGATGCGCTGAGCGGGCGGATCGACCGTGCGGTGATCGACCTGGCCGAGACGGTCATGCTGCACGGCCAGGAAGGGCAGGTCTTTCCGGCGGTGGTGACCGACGTGACCGATCACGGCGCGCGCATGCAGCTGCGCGACCTGCCGGTGGTCGCCAATGTCAGCGCGCATAATGTGACGCCGGGCGATGCGCTGCGCGTCCGGCTGACCGCGGCCGACCGGGAACAGCGCACGCTTTCGTTCGAACGGATCAACTAAAAAATCCTCGTTTCGGATTGGGTGGATCAACTCAGTTCAAAACCCTCCAGGTGGGTGCGGCGGGCGTGGCCAGTCGTTCGCCTATTCCCGGTTATGATAGCGTAGCGCCGCCTGAATTTCCGGCGAGTCCATGTCGCTGACCCGAGCTGCCGCCTTGCGGAGTTCTTCAGCCCAATTCTTATCCTTCTCGGATGGCGGGGCAGGCCGTGCCCAGATTGTGGGGCGTCGCGCGCGCATCCATTGCAGCGCGGCGGCGACATCGGGGCGCACTTCACGCTTGTAGCGCACGATCACCGGCGCTTCGCTGCCGACCGGGTGATAGACGCGCACCGCTTCCTCCTCATAGCCGATCGCGCGCTCGTACAACGCGCGTTCGACACGGTCGTCGGCAACGTCTTTCCCGAGCTTCGTCGCCTCGGCGAACTCGGGATAGGCGGCGCGCCAGCGAAAGATGGTGCTGCGCGAGACGCCGAACGCCTCGGCAAGCTCACGATCGGTCAGGCCATGGGCGTAGAGTTCCTGCGCCTGACGGACATAATCGGATTTGAAGTTGAGGGACGGGTTTCCATGCTTGCGGTGATAGCGAGGGTCGGGCAGCGTTTGAATCGAGCCGCGCGATCGTGTCCGGGGGAGATATGGGACACCGATTGTGCCATATCTTTAGCGCGCCCCGGGGATGGTCTGGATCGAACGGATATCTATAAAAATATACTGTTATCAATGACTTAACAGAAATCAGCCAAGAGTTTTCGCGCGTGCCATCGACGTTGCCGGATCATGAGCGGAATCTTCGGACTGTTGCGGCTGGACGGTCAACCGGTCGAGCCGCGCGATATCGACCGTATGGGCACCATGCTGGCGCATCGCGGCCCGGACGGGCGGCGCCGGGCGGTCGAGGGCGGCATGGCGATGCCGCGCTTCGCGACATGCCCGACAGCATGAGCATGCCAACCACTGCGACCGCAATGATGGCTATTGTCGTCGCGATAACCCTGGCAGTATTTCCTGCAGCCATTGCGCGGCCGCGAGCAGGGTGTCGCTGCCGGCAGGATCGTATAACGACGGCGATGCGGGAAACATGATAATGCGTCCTGACGCAGGCAACCGACGGGTACGAGCCTTCCCTCTCCACGAGGGAATATGGTGGAGTACGCCCCTTTTTGGCATTGCAGAGCCATTATAGTTGATCATTCAACCACTATTTCGATTGAATACAAGCGCAGGATTGCCTCATCCTCTGCATTAATCTTTCCTCGACATTTAACTGTAACATAAACTTAACCGCGTAAGATTGTGCAGATATATTCTGCCCCGATGACACCGGCATATTTTCTCGTTAGCCTTGCCTGGTATTTCCGGGGAGCGGGGCGTTGAGATTCTTTGAGCGTATATGCGTTATCGCCTTGATGTGTATCGGCGTCACCGTTTCGGATTCTGGTTGGGCGCAGACGCGGGTACCCCCTCCGGTAGCGCCGGCACCCGTTTGGGAAGCGCGCACCTATAATGATCCCGGCAACTGGCCGTCCCCCCAGGAGGCGTGCCAGTTTCAGCATGATGTCTATAACCCGGGCGCTACGATGCAGCCCGCTACCGGCGGCAGGGGCGAATATTGGGAATGCCACTGGGCGCTCAACCCAAATTCCAACACGATTCTTCCAGCACTTGTAAAAGCTGGCTGTCCTAGCGGCTGGGGGTTCGGGAACGGCGCCTGTCACCGGTCGGACGCTCGCGACCGGCGAGATTGCATGTGCGAACGCGAGGGCGCGTCGCAATCCGCTCCGCCTGCGCCCGTGGCCGGGAACCCGGTCTCTTTGGCCTATGGCGCCAAGGTCGATCGGGAAACCGATTATGAGACGGCCGACGGACGCCTGAGCGTCGAGCGATCCTATTTCAGCCTCGCGGAAGACAGCAGTTACTTTGGCCTTACGCCGATACCGGGATTTGGGGCCCGCTGGCACGGCGTTGTGCCGGGGCGGCTGATATCGGGCGGCTGGAACGCCGAGGCGCTCCAATACATGTCCCCCAATGGCGTGCGGGTGGACTTCAAATCGGTCGGCAATGATCCGGGTTACTGGATCTATAGCGGCGGTCAGGGTGCCGATCGCCGCCGCATCTCGATGGTGCCGGTGCCGTCGGTCGACCGTCCGATCTTCTTTTGGGGACAGCCGGCAGTGGTGAATGGTCCTGCCGAGGTTCGCATGGACATGGCCAATGGGGAGTATCTGCTGTTCCGCCGGTCCGGTTCGGCAAACCCATCCGGGGGTGTGCGATACCTGGTCGCGATCGAGCACGGCTATCCCGATGGCTACAAGATCAATTATGATTATCCGGACGACGGAGAATATCCGAATCTGGTGCGCGACAGCTTCGGCCGCCAGCTTCAGCTGACCTGGACCGTGGCCGATCGAACGACGCTGGCCAGCCTTTCCGACATGCGGCCTTATAAGGTCATTTCCCAGATCATCGTCCCGGACGGTACGAAGATCATCTATGGCTATGGCTATGGCATAGATGCTTTAGGATCGCGCGTTCACGACAAGCTGGAAAGCGTTTCACGGACCAGCGCAACCGGAGCAGTCTTGTGGAGCCGCTCCTATCTTCATGAAAACACTGCGTACAGCTACGCTCTGACGGGCAAGGTCGATCAGCTCGGACGCCGTCTATCGACCTATTCCTACGACCCGGCCGGCCTGGTCTCGTCAACCGAACGAGCGGGAGGCGTCGATAAATATACCATCGAAAATCTTGAGTCCGTGGGGGACACATATTCCTATCGGTACGTGACCAACCCGCTCGGCAAGCGCGAGGACTACACTTTCAAAATACCCAAATGGCCGACCGATTTCTCCGGCATGCCACAGTTGCTGACGCGGATTGATTCACAGGCCTCGGCAAACACTCCCGCCAACACCAAGATATACTCCTACGACGGCTGGATTGGAGACTATCATCTCACAGGCGTAAAGAACGAGCGTGGCATCCAGCTTAATCTGCAGACTGATGGCGGGTTCAGACCCTCGCGCACGGTCGAAGCGCAAGGAACAAATGTCGCGCGGACGACGGATATCCAATGGGATGCATCGCGTGATCTGCCGACGAAAACCATCAAGCCGGGGCTGACGACCGACCTGACCTATGAGGCCGGCGGCCGGCTCAAGACCCGGACCGAGACGGATACGACGACCACATCCGCGCCCTATTCGACCAACGGCCAGCAACGGACATGGACGTATAATTGGTCGAGCACCGGGCAGATCACGTCGATCGACGGTCCCAAGGGGCTCGACGCCAATGGCAAGGACGATATCGACGTCTTTACCTATGATACCGCCGGCAACCTTGTCAGTTCGACCAATGCGCTCGGCCATGTCACCACATTAGGCGGGTATGACGCCAATGGGCGGCCCGCTTACTCAAAGGATCCAAACGGCGTCTATACCCGCTACACCTATGATGCGCTTGGCCGCGTCCTGACGGTCAAGATCGAGGGGCCGACAACGGCAGCCGATGCGATCACCACGATGGCGTATGATGTGGAGGGGCGAGTCACCGAACTGACATTGCCCTCGACCCAAAAGCTCTTTGTCGATTACGACCTCGCCGGGCGCCCCATCACCATGCGGGCGGCGAATGGCGAAAAGATCGTCCTTGCCTACGACGCGATGAGCAATCTCACATCGAGCGTGACCAAGCGCGCCGACAACACGACCGCGCGCTCGATCGTCAGTACGTTCGACGAACTGGGCCGCATGCTGACCCGGACGCTCGGGCCCAACCGCGTCCATCGCTGGAGCTATGACGAGACCGGCAACCCGAAGACGTTGACGGGCGCACGGTCAAACACGACCACCAATTCGTTCGATGCGCTCGATCGCCTGGTTTCGACCGTTGCGCCGGACACGGGAAGCGAGAGCATCGGATTGGATGCTCGCGACCGGATGGTCGGCTTCACCGATGCGAAGGCCGTCAGCACGACGTTCGTTCGCAACGGTTTCGGGGAGGTGATCGGCGAGACGAGTCCGGATCGGGGCGCGCAAATCAATTATTATGACGCGGCCGGCGATCTGGTGGCGTCGGTCGATGGGCGCGGGCAACGGGTCGATCTCGTGCGCGATGCGCTGGGCCGGATCACGAAGAAGACGCCGGTCGGCCGTCCGGCTTCGGAGATCATCCAATATGGCTATGACGCGGTCGTCATTCCGGGCTCTTACGCAATCGGCCGGTTGGCTTCCACATTAGACAGCACTGGTGAGACCCAGTTCGGCTATGACCATCGGGGCAACATTACGTTGAAGCGTCGCAAGGTTGGAACGACGCTGACCGCAGATATGATCTATGTATATGACAACGCAGATCGTGTTAAGGTCATACAATACCCTTCGGGCCGGCTTGTTCAGTATGTGCGGGACACTGCTGGACGGGTGATCTTGGTCGCGACGAAGACTGACGCAGCAGCCAACCGGGTAATACTTGCCTATAACATTACTTACGACCCGTTTGGGTCGATTCTTAGCGCAACCTATGATAACGGACTCACGCTGTCGCAGAGTTGGGGCAATGATGGCCTGCTGGCAAGCAAACGACTGTATCACACGGCTACAGGTACAAACGTCTCGCTGCTGACATATGGCTATGATCCCGATGACAATATCATTTCGATCGCCGATGGTGTCGACCCCACGCGCAGCGTTACCTTTGGCTATGATGCGGTCGGCCGCCTGAGCCAAAGCGTTATGGCGTCGGGAAGTCTGCGTCGTCAGGATTTCGTCCATGACCTGAATGGCAATCGGACGCGGGTAGAACAGCGCGCCGACCCGGCGGACACGACCCCGGTGTCGACCGCCACCTATACGCTGAACGCCGGCACCAATCGGTTGGCGTCGGTGGCCGATGCAAGCGGCACGCGATCCATCGCCTATGACGGGCGCGGCAATACGATCGGCGAAACACGGCCAGGCGGTGGCATCACCGTCGCTTATGACGGCTATGGCCGGTTGACCAGCTATCAGGTTTCGGGCGGCGTTACGCTGGTCAACGACTATAACGGATTCGATGAGCGGATCACCGGCGGCACGACCACCGACCCACGGCTTTACACCTATGATGCCGATGGCCGCATGTTGGGCGAATATGGTTCGTCATATAGCGACGTGAAGGCCGAGACGATTTGGCTGAGCCCGGAGGTCAACACGCCCCAGCAGCCCTTTGGCGGGGACGATGGCGTCGGTGGTTATGCGCCCCTGGCCATCGCAACAGGCAATGGTACAATCTATTGGACGCACGGCAATCATCTGGGCGTGCCGATCGCGATCACCGACGGCTCGGGTAATCTGGCGTCGCCGAGCGGATATACACCGGTTGGATTCCCCGGGCAGGCCCGGACGCTCGCCGACCTTTATTACAATCGGTATCGGGATTATGACTCTTCGACGGGGCGATATATCCAGGCCGATCCTGTCGGACTGGACGGCGGACAGAACAACTATGTATATGCCGAGAATAATCCCATCAATCGCGTGGACCCCAAAGGCCTGAACGCATTAGCGTTAGGTCTGGGGCTGGGCGAACTGGGCGGGGGAACTGGAGCAGGGGGAGCTGCATTAGCTGGAGCAATCGCCTTCTGCTCGGAGCCGGTTGGCTGGGTGGTGTGCGGTGCTGCTGCTATCTATGGCGGGTACAAGCTGTACAAATGGTACAATCCCGACTGCCCTGATCAGGCGCCGACTACTACTGAGATGGCGAAAGGCGGGAAGCAGAATATTGACAATGAGTATGTCAGAGATGTGCAGGCAAATCCGCCCCCAGACATCTGTGCCTACCTCAGGGAGCTTTATAAGAACGAACAAAATCCGATCGAGAGGCAAAAAATCAAACAGGCGATGAAGCGGTTTAATTGTGACAATAGAGGGCGGTTCGAATGACTTGGTATGGTGCCAGCTTGATTTTCGCAACAAAAGTCGTTGATGGAGAGCAGGAAAAAATTCCTATCTCAGAGGAGGTTTATCTTGTGCACGCGCCAGATGATGAGGAGGCATGGCAGATTGCAAAGGAAATTGGTCGCCGTGATCAATTAATAAACGATAAAGTTGAATTTAACGGGCGAGTTGCAAGGCGTGAATTTCTAGGAATTAGGAAACTGAGATCAATTTATAACCCTGTGTCTATGGATGATATTGATCAAGAGCCCCCAACGAATGGTTCAGAGATAACTAGAAGCAATTTTGAGGTTGTTGGCCAAGAAAGTTTGGATGACTTGATGAATGGTAAACCTGTCACAGTCTTGTACGTGGACGGAGCGATTTAGGGAATTTCGGTAGAATTGCGGGAATTACGATTACGGTGCGATTACGGTGACCGATTACGGTGACAGTTTACTTAACTCCTAAACTCACCTAGTCTTAGCAGGTGGCCCATCTGTCCCGCCTCGTTGTCCCCGGCCTGGCGCATCACGTGACGCAGCGGGGCAATGGTCGTCAGGCGACCTTCTTCGAGGACGGCGATTATGCCCTCTACCGCGACCTGTTCGCCGAAGCGGCGGCGCGGGCGAATGTCGAGGTGTGGGGCTATTGCCTGATGCCCAACCATGCCCACATCATCGCCGTGCCGAGCGACGAGGACGGACTGCGCCGGACGTTTCGCTACGTTCATCGCCATTACACCGGCTATATCAACGCGCGCCTGCGTGTGACCGGGCATTTGTGGCAGGGTCGCTTCAGCTCGGTCGCGATGGACGAAGCGCATCTGGTCAGCGCGCTGCGCTACGTGGCCCTTAATCCGGTTCGCGCGAAGCTGACCGAGCGGGCGGAGGACTGGCGCTGGTCGAGCGCCACCGCGCATATCGCCGGGAAGAGCGATCGTTTCGTGGATATCGCGCCGGCACTGGAGCGGGCCGGTGATTTCACGGCGTTCCTGGGCGCATTGTTTGACGATACAATGAGCTATGCCGCTCTTCGCAAGGCCGAGAGCGTCGGTCGCCCGGTCGGATCGAAGGAATGGCTCGCCGATATGGAGGCCCGTAGCGGCCTGACTCTTGCGCCGCGCAAACACGGACCCGCACCCAAGCAGAATTAAGGGGTTATTGCACGTGTCACCGTTATAAAACGCCCGCATCGTCCCGCCGGGCTCGAAACGAACAGCGGGGGATTTCACCCAAAAACGATGATGCTCTAGCCCGGCAATGCCCGGTCGAACTCGTCAAGCCAGTCCAGGCGCAGTTGCTGCAGGCGAATGGCAAGATCGTTTCCGACATCCTCCACCGGGTCGAGCGCGGTACGGCTCACCAGTTTTGCCATCTCCGCCTCGACCGCCGCCTTCATGGTCCGAACGACTTTGCGCCGGTCTTCCTCGCCAAGCGTGTTCCACAATCCGGATCTGAGCCGGAAAGGGTCGGCGCCGATCGAGCAGGCCGTTTCGCCGTCGAACAGCCAGGCCTTCAGCGCCTCTGCGCCCGCTGTGCTCAACGACAGTATGCGCGTGCCGCGTCTGGATGTCCCCGGTTCGGCGAGGATCAGCCCGGCGCGTTCGAGACGCGCGATGGCGGGATAGACCGCGCCGGCGCTGCCGCTCCAGCTCGACGACGGCGAGGTCTGAAACGCACGGCGCACCTTGAAACTGGTGTGATTGCCGCGATGCGCGATCTCGGTCAGCACCGCGCCCTCAAGTTCCGTCAGCGCCATTCGATCATTTTCGCCATTGAAACGAATCCATTGTTCGCGGATAGTACTAAGCGTACTATCGAAAAGGGTCACCATGAAACGCGCGTTACGATTTGGGCATTTCGGGCTGCTCCCTATCATGCTTGGCATCGCCGCAGCCGGCTCTGCACGGACCGTGCCGCCGCCACAGCCCAAAGTCGAGCTGCCTAGCGAAGGGGTCATTCCGCTCTTCCAGTCGGATAATCGCGTCCTGGTGATGATGCGGATCGGCGATGGCGACCCTTTGCCCATGGTGTTCGATACCGGCTCGGATGGTCATTCGGTCGATAACACCATGGTCAAGCGCTACAAGCTGAAACGTATCGGAGATTCGATCGAGCGGGATGGAACGACCGGCAAGGAGCGTACGCTGCCGTTTGTGGCCATGGACAACGTCACCCTTGGAGGGTTGAAGGTCGGCACCCTTCAGGCATCGGCGCTCGATTACGACCGCAACGATGCGATGGGCATCATTTCATCGGAAATGTTTACCAACAGCCTGGTCTATCTCGAGCTCGGAAAGAACCGGGTGCGGCTCAAGCCGCGAGACACGACGTTGCCGCCCGCATCGCCGGCCGTGCCCTATGTCCGCGACATCCCGACGATCGATATCGTGATGCCCGACGGAACGACGATGCCGGCGCATTTCGACACCGGCTATAACGCCGCACTCAGCCTGCCGATCGAGATGATGGACAAGGTGCCGCTGATGGCGCCGCCAAAGATCGTCGGCCGCTTCAAGTCGATCAACACCGAAGGCGACGTCTATGGCGGGCGGGTCCGCGGATCGATCCGCATTGGGCCCGTGACATTGGAAAATCCCGACATCAGCTTCCTTGGGGATCTCGCCAATATCGGATTGCCGGTGATCCGCCAGATCACGCTGGTCATCGATCCAGCGCAAAACCGTAGCTGGGTGCTCGATCCGAAGGTCGTCACCGACACGGGAAAATGAGCCCCGTTCCCGAGGGACTCGAGACGGGTCCTATCGCTGGCGACGTGTCCGGGTCTGGGGGAAGGCGACGACATCCACCGGTCCGGCACCGGCGAGCGATGCGCCGGCGAGTTCATTGGCCGAATCGTCCGTGAAGTAGCGCGCCGGCGTGGTGCCGAGCACACGCTTGAACATCGCGATAAAGGCGCTGAGGCTCTCATAGCCAAGGTCGATCGCGACATTGGTGACGCGTTCGCCCTCGGCGAGGCGCTGCAGCGCCAGGCCGATATGGAGCTGCTGGCGCCATTTGACGAAAGGCATGCCGGTCTGCTCGCGGAACAGCCGGCTCAGCGTGCGGTTGCTCGCCCCGACGCGCACGCCCCATTGGTCGATCGTCATGCGCAGCGCCGGATCGGCGAGGAACGCATCGACGATCCGGCGCAATCGGCGGTCCGACGGCATCGGCAGATGCAGTGGCTCCTCCGGCGCAGCCTCGAGCTCGTCGATCAGGACGACGAACAGCCGCTCATCCCGGCTTCCGGCGGTATCGCCGGGTTGAGCGGCGACGAAATGCAGGATCAGCTCGCGCAGCAGCGGCCGCACGAAGAGGATGCCGCAATCGGGCCGTAACGACGCGCTCGCATCGGGGTCGATATAGAGGCAGCCGACCGAGGCCTGTCCGACCACATGCGCGGTGTGAAGGCAGCCGCCCGGTATCCAGATCGCGCAGGACGGCGGCACCGTCCAGATGCCAGCATCGGCCTCCACCGTCACCACGCCGCTGATCACATAGAGGAGCTGCGCCTGGCGGTGACGGTGCGGATGCATCTCACCGACCTCGGCCAGGGCAATGGCCTGGCCGACGATCTTCGCATGGGGATCAGGCCAATCCTCGTTCATGTCAGTCCGCTCGTGTCCGGCCCCCGTGCGGCTTTACCGCACATCATGTGGCGACACACTAGGGTATCGAGTTTGGGGGCATCGAGCTGGGGCGCATCGAGCCTGTCGCCCCCGGATCGATGCACCTTCCGGCCGGTTTGGCGGGGCCGCGACAGATTCTGGCGGCATCGCGTGCGCGCGTCGTGCCGCAAAAGCCGATGATCTCACTCGTCCATGAGCCGCCGAGTCATCTGGCCGGCGGCCTCAATCAAGGAGATTATCATGTCCATGACCTGGTTTGTTACCGGCGCGTCGCGTGGCCTGGGCCGCGCCTGGGTGGAAGCGGCGCTGGCGCGGGGCGACAGCGTCGCCGCGACAGCGCGCAATTCCGATGATCTTGCCGATCTTGCGGCGCGCTACAAGGACAGCTGCCTGCCGCTGATCCTCGACGTGACTGACCGGGCAGCAGTGTTTGCCGCGGTCGATACGGCGGCGGCGCGTTTCGGGCGGCTCGACGTGGTGGTCAGCAATGCCGGCTACGCGCTGTTCGGTGCGATCGAGGAAAGCGACGAGGCCCAGTCGCGCGCGCAATTCGATGCCAATCTGTTCGGCACGCTGTGGGTGATCCAGGCGGCCGTCCCGCATCTGCGTGCCCAGGGCAGCGGCCATATTCTCGTGACCTCCAGCGTGGCGGGCATCATCACCTTCCCGACCGCCGGCGTCTACAACGCCAGTAAATGGGCGGTGGAGGGCCTGACCGAGACCCTGGCGTCGGAGGTGGCCGAGTTCGGCATCAAGGTGACGCTGATCGAACCGGGTGGCTATGCGACCGACTGGCGCGGCGGATCCGCGACCCATACCGAGCCCCGGCCCGACTATGACGCGCTGCGTGCCCGGATGAAGGCCGGCCCGGCCCATATACTCGGCGATCCGCGGGCGACCGGCGACGCGATCCTCAGGGTGGTCGATGCCGATACGCCGCCGCTGCGCCTGATCCTGGGCAATGTCGGCCTCGGCGTGGCGCGCCGCGCCTATGCCGATCGCCTGGCCACCTGGGAGGCCTGGGCACCGGTGTCGGAAGCCGCTCAGGGCGAAGCGGCGGGCTGAAGGGGCCGGTGCTCCCGGTGGCCTGGCCGATAAAATCGAGCACTCTGTCACCCTATTGGATGTGACCGATCGCGGAATTCAAATTCGGTGCCCCAGCGAAACAAAAATTCGAGAACTTTCAGCTCTTTACGGCGCGTCGATTGGAACATATAAAGAACATATGGCCCAGCTCGATATCCGGCAAAAGCTCGAAATCCTCGCCGATGCGGCCAAATATGACGCGTCATGCGCCTCGTCGGGCACGGTCAGGCGCAGCTCGCGCGACGGCCAGGGGCTGGGATCGACCGATGGCGGGATGGGCATCTGTCATGCCTATGCGCCGGACGGGCGCTGCATCAGCCTGCTCAAGATCCTGCTGACCAACAGTTGCATCTTCGATTGCCATTATTGCATCAACCGCAAGAGCAGCAATGTGCGCCGTGCACGCTTCACCGCCGACGAAGTGGTGCAGCTCACCCTCGCTTTCTACCGGCGCAATTATATCGAGGGGTTGTTTCTCTCTTCGGGCATCATCCGCTCCTCCAACTACACGATGGAGCAGATCGTCGAAGTCGCGCGGAGCTTGCGCGAGGATCATCATTTCCGCGGCTACATCCATTTGAAGACCATTCCCGACGCCGATCCCGAACTGGTGCATCAGGCCGGGCTCCATGCCGACCGCGTGTCGATCAATGTCGAATTGCCGACCGCGAGCGGGCTCAAACGCCTTGCGCCGGAGAAATCCGAGAGCCGGATCGAAGGCGCGATGACCGAGATGAAATCGGCGATCATCGATACCGCCGATGCGACGCGGAAATACCGCTACGCGCCGAGCTTTGCACCGGCCGGGCAATCGACCCAGATGATTATCGGCGCGGGCGCCGCGACCGACGGCGATATCGTGCGCAAGGCGTCGGCGCTGTACGACCGCTTCGGGCTCAGGCGGGTCTATTATTCGGCCTTCTCGCCAATTCCTGACGCCAGCGCGATTCTGCCGCTGCAGCGCCCGCCGCTGATGCGCGAGCACCGGCTGTACCAGTCCGACTGGCTGATGCGCTTTTACGGCTATGGCGCGAGCGACGTCGTCGCGGCGGCCGATGCCGAAACCGGCATGCTGCCGCTCGACATCGATCCCAAGCTTGCCTGGGCGCTGAAGTTTCGCGGCGCCTTTCCGGTTGATGTGAACAAGGGGCCACGCGAAATGCTGCTGCGCGTGCCCGGACTCGGGACCAAGGCGGTCGATGCAATCCTCGCCGCGCGGCGCTGGCGGCGGTTGCGGCTCGAGGATGTCGCGCGGCTGACCGTATCGGTGGTGAAAGTGCGGCCCTTCCTGATCGCCGAGGGCTGGCGGCCCGGCACGCTGACCGATCTGGCGGGACTGAAGACGATTCTCACGCCGAAGCCGAAACAGATGGAGCTTTTCACCTGATCCTGGCCGGAAAACCGACATCGGCGGCCAGTTTGCCGAAATAGGCTATTGACCATAAAGTAGTTATCGCTAGATTTTTTACCGATGCCGGAACATGCCGGCGCGGATGCGGAATCGGTAAGGCCAAAGGCACCGGTTCGATCTGAAAATGACCGTCATAGACGTGGGGCGAACCCGCGCATGACACCAGAGGAGCTTGTACATGAAACATATGCTGCCGTTTGCGGCGCTCGCGATCATCGCGTCGCCCGCCCTGGCCAAGACCGTCGTCGTCGCGCCCGGACCCGATGCGCAGTCGCGGCTGCAAGGCGCGCTGATCGAGGCGGCGCCCGGCGATGTGATCGAGATTGGCGCGGGGCGCTTCGACCTGACCGACGGCCTGTCGCTCGATGTCAACAAGGTCACGGTGCGCGGCGCCGGGCCGGACAGGACGGTACTGAGCTTCAAGGGGCAATTGGGCGCGGGCGAGGGCCTGCTCGTCACGTCGGACGATGTCGTGCTGCGCGGCTTCGCGGTTGAGGATTCGAAGGGCGACGGGATCAAGACCAAGGGCGCCGACCGCATCGTCTATAAGAATGTCCGCGTCGAATGGACCGGCGGGCCAAAGGAAACCAACGGCGCCTACGGCATCTATCCGGTCGAGAGCAGCGACGTGCTGATCGATTCGGTGGTCGTGAAGGGCGCGTCCGACGCCGGCATCTATGTCGGCCAGTCGAAGCGGATCATCGTGCGCAACTCGCGCGCCGAGGGCAATGTCGCGGGGATCGAGATCGAGAACAGCCGCAACGCCGATGTCTATGGCAACACCGCGACGCACAATACCGGCGGCATCCTGGTGTTCGACCTGCCCAATCTGCCGGTGATGGGCGGCGGCGACATCCGCGTGTTCAAAAATATGGTGGTCGACAACGACACGCCCAATTTCGCGCCCAAGGGCAATATCGTCGCCACCGTGCCGACCGGCACCGGCGTGCTGGTGATGGCCAATGACAACGTCCATGTCTTCGACAATGACCTGTCGGGCAATGGCACGGCGAATGTGATGATCATCGGCTATCCCAAAAGCTTCACCGACAAGCGCTACGACCCGCTGCCGCGCGGCATTGCGGTCGGCGGCAATCGCCACGGCAAGGCCGGCTTCGCCCCGCAATTGCCCGGCGGCACTCAGCTCGCCGCGGCGTTCGGCGGGTCGCTCCCCCCGATCCTGTGGGACGGTTCCGGCGACAAGGCCGGCCTGGCCGTGACCGACAAGGTCGTAGTGCTCAGCCTTGGTCTTGCGCTCGCCGCACCGCCGGAGACAGCCAAGCCGGCACCGGCCGACCTGTCCAAGGGCACGACCAAGCCACAACCCGTCAAGGTCGTGCTGCCCGAGGCGATGGAGGCGGCCGCCCGGTGAATCTCGCCCACCGCCTTGCCGCGATCGTTTCCGCTGCCGCCGCGCTCGTCATTCTGGGCGCGGCGATGGAGGATGCGCGCGGTGTGAACGACGCGGCGATCACCGGCGATGGCTATCCCGCGACCTTGTCGGAATTCCATCTGTTCACCGATACGGCGACCCGCACACCGGCGGCGCGTGTCGTCCCCTATACGCTCAACACCCCGCTCTTCTCCGATTATGCCGAGAAGCAGCGCTATCTCTATATCCCGGGCGGCAAAGCTGCGGCCTATGACCCGGACAAGGTCATCGACCTGCCGGTCGGATCGGCGCTGGTGAAGACCTTCGGCTATCAGCAGGCGGGCACGTTCAGGGCGCTGGAGACGCGCCTGCTGCTCCACCGCGCCAGCGGCTGGGTGGCGATTCCCTATGTGTGGAATGCCGAGGGCACCGATGCGGTGCTGAAGCGCGCCGGCACGCGCATCCCGGTGACCTTCACTGATCCGTCGGGCACCGAGCGCACGATCAGCTATTCGGTGCCCAACCAGAATCAGTGCAAGGATTGCCACGCGCTGTCGGGTGCGGTCACGCCGATCGGCCCGAAGATCCGCAATCTCAATGACGGCAAGCAGCTTCAGGCACTGCTCAAAGCGGGGATGCTCGACCGCCTGCCCGCCGATGCGCCGCGCCTCGCGCGCTGGGACGATGCGACAGCCCCGCTTGCCGACCGCGCGCGCGCCTATCTCGAAACCAATTGCGCGCATTGCCACAACCCCAATGGCGCAGCGTCCAATTCGGGCCTGTATCTCGACTGGCATCAGGCCGACCAGAATGCGCGCGGCATTCTCAAGCACCCGGTCGCGGCGGGGCGCGGCAGCGGCAATGGTGAGTTCGATATCGATCCGGGCCATCCCGAACGCTCGATCCTGATCTTCCGGATGGAAAGCACCGACCCCGGCATCGCCATGCCCGAACTCGGCCGCGCGACGGTTCATGCCGAGGCGATCGACCTGCTCACGCGCTGGATCGCCGAGATGCCGCCGGCCGATGCGCCGACCAATTCTGGGGTGAAAGCGACGCGCAACTGAAACAAGCGCCGCCGCGATCAGTTCTTCTGCCAACCACAGGAGAGTTTCATGGCCGACGCCCGTATCTTCGCCGATCTCAAGGCCGATCACGACCGCCACCGCAATTTGCTCGCGCAGATCGGCGAGACCTCCGGCGCGAGCGCGGAGCGCGAAACCTTGTTCGAGGCATTCCGGGTCGAAGTCTCGGCCCATGCCGCCGCGGAGGAGGAGTCGCTTTACGCCACGATGCTCGGCAATCCCGAGTTGCGCGACGATGCCCGTCATTCCGTCTCCGAGCATAAGGAGATCGACGATTATCTCGGCGAACTGGCCGAGATCGATATGGCCACCGGCGCGTGGCTGACCAAGTTCAGGGAAATGCGCCACCGCTATGAACATCATATCGATGAAGAAGAGGAAGAGATGTTCCCCGCCGCAGCCGAGGAGCTGAGCGGTGCGGAGGAGAAGCGGCTCGCCAAGATATTCGAGGCGCGCAAGCCGAAGGAGCTGGCTCGTGCCGAAGCCTCGCCACCGGGCAGCGACGAGCGCGACTAGGGCATCGCATTGCGGACTGTGATCCTCGCCGAGCCGGACGATTTCACCGGCTGGCGCGATGCGGCACGTGCGCTTGCGGCCGAGGCCGTCCCGCCCGAGCAGATCATCTGGCAGGTGGGCGAGGCCGGCGGTGACCTCTTCGCTGAAGCAACGACACCGCCTGCGTCGGTGTCGGTCGCCTTCTCCGTCCCGCGCGCCTTTGTCGATCTGGCGCGCGATGTGGTGCTGCACAGCGATGCCGAGCGATTTGCCCTGCTCTATACGCTGCTCGCCCGGCTGCGCAGCGAGCCCGGCCTGATCGAGGACCGCGCCGATCCGCTGATCCGGCGCCTCGACCATCTCGCCGGGCAGGTGCGGCGCGATATCCACAAGATGCGCGCCTTTCTGCGCTTCAGAGAGGTGGCGGATGTGGAAGGCCCGCGCTTCGTCGCCTGGTTCGAGCCCGAACATCATATCGTGCGGACCAATGCCGCCTTCTTCATCGACCGCTTTGCCGCGATGCGCTGGTCGATCCTGACGCCGGCGCTGTCGATCCATTGGGACGGCAAGACGCTGAGCGAGGGGCCGGGTGCGCAGAAAGGCGATGCGCCGGGCGGCGATCCGGTCGAGGATGTGTGGAAGACCTATTACGCCTCGATCTTCAATCCGGCGCGCGTGAAGATCGGCGCGATGCTCAAGGAAATGCCGAAGAAATACTGGAAAAACATGCCCGAAACCGCGTTGGTCCCGGGCCTGATCGCAACAGCGCAGGCGCGGGAGAGTGGCATGATCGAGACGGCGCGCGCCAGTATCGGCGGCAATATCCAGGTCGCGTGGGAAGCGCTGCGCGACGAAGCGGCGGAGTGCACCCGCTGTCCACTGTACAAGGATGCGACGCAGACCGTGTTCGGTGAAGGCCCGGTCGATGCGGTGCTGATGTTCGTCGGCGAGCAGCCCGGCGATCAGGAGGATCTCGCTGACAAACCGTTCGTCGGCCCGGCCGGCCAGATATTCGACCGCGCGCTGGCCGAGGCCGGGATCGACCGGGCGAGCGTCTATGTCACCAACGCGGTCAAGCATTTCAAATTCGAGCAGCGCGGCAAAAGGCGCATCCACTCCAGGCCCGGAGCGGGCGAGATCGAGGCGTGCCGTTGGTGGATCGACCAAGAGCGCATGCTGGTGAAACCCCGCATGACGGTCGCGCTGGGCGCGACCGCGGCGCGCGCGCTGTTCGGCAGGACCATGACCATCAGCCACGAGCGTGGGCGGCCAATGGCCCTGCCCGATGATGGCGGCGAGGCATGGGTCACGGTTCACCCAAGCTATTTGCTGCGCCTGCCGGATGCAGCGGCGAAGAAGGAGGCGTTCGCGCGCTTCGTCGAGGACCTGCGCATGGCGGGTGAACGTGCCGCCCGGAAATAGGGGCTTCCCTTCGCCGCCTCTCTCCCCCATCGCATCTGCCCATGATCGAGCACATCCTGGGCATCCTCGCCACTTTCACCATCTGGGTCATTTCCAGCGGCGGCTATCTCGGCATCGCGTTGTTGATGGCGATCGAATCGGCCTGCATTCCGCTGCCGTCCGAGATCATCATGCCGTTCGCCGGCTATCTCGTGTCGACCGGGCATTTCAACCTGTACCTGGCGGCGACCGCCGGTGCGATCGGCTGCAATATCGGATCGATCCCGGCCTATGAGCTGGGCAAGCGCGGCGGGCGTCCGGCGATCGAGCGCTGGGGCCGCTATGTCCTGATCGGCCCGGGCGAGCTTGACGCCGCCGACCGCTTCTTCGCCCGCTTCGGCAATTCGGCGGTGCTGATCGGCCGGCTGTTGCCGGTGATCCGCTCGTTCATTGCCTTCCCGGCCGGCGTGGCGAAGATGAAGCTGCTGCCGTTCCATGTGTACACCTTTGTCGGATCCTGGCCGTGGTGTTTCGGACTTGCCTGGCTCGGCATGGTGCTGGGCGAGAAATGGAACAGCGATCCGCGCCTCAAGGCTGCATTCCACAGCGCCGACGCACTGATCGCCGTGGTGCTGGTCGGCGGCGCCGCCTTCTATATCTGGCACCGCATTCGCGGCATGAAGCGCAAGCCTTAGAGTCGTTTCAGTAAGACGTCACCAGCCCGCTCCCACCCGGCCACCCACGGAATATACTGAATGGCTGGCCGGGTGGGGAGCGGGCTGGTGCCGTCTCTAATTGGCCGGCATCCGCGCGGCGAGCGCGCGGGTGCGGTCGTCGCGGTCCGGTGCAAGCCGCGTTGCCAGCGCCTGGTAACGCGCCAGCGTCGCCGTATCGGCGCGCTCGGGCGAGCCCGCATCGAACGGTGGCGCCGGATCATATTCGAGGCTGAGCTGGACCAGCCGGGCATGGTCCTCGCCGCGGATCGCGGCGGTAAGCGCCAGGCCGAAATCGATTCCCGCGGTCACCCCGCCGCCGGTCACGCGGTTGCGGTCGAACACCACCCGTTCCCGCACCGGGATCGCACCGAACGCGGCAAGATGGTGATGCTGCGCCCAATGCGTCGTCGCCCGGTAACCACGTAACAGGCCTGCCGCGCCGAGCAGCAGTGCGCCGGTACAGACACTGGTCACCCAGCTCGCACCACCCGCCGCCGAGCGCACCCAAGCCATGGTCGCCGGATCCTCGCTCGCATCGGTCACGCCGAAGCCGCCCGGGATGCACAGAATGTCGGGCTGGACAGTATCATCGAACGTCGCGGTCGGCAGCAGCGCAAACCCCGCATCGGTCATAACCGGATCGCGGCTCGCCGCGACCAGATCGATCGTCGCATTACCGAGACGCGACAATACTTGCGCCGGGCCGGTCAGGTCGAGCTGCGTGACATTGGGGAAGAGCAGAAAGGCAATACGGATCGCGGACGGGTCGGGCATGGGACACTCCTTCACGAATGAGGTCTGCCCAGGCGAGCGGCATGGATCGGTCGCGCTTCCCCGTGGTGCTCCACGCTTCGCCAGTCACGCGACGGGGGTAAGACTATCCTTCGACGGCGCACTCGACAAGCTCGCCGCGCGGAACAGGAACCACAGCATCGGCAGCGCCAGCGCGAGATAGAATGCGAGACCAAAGCCGGTCTTCCAATGCCACCAGTCACTCGGCACGGTACGGATATCGCCGGCCAGGAAGCGCGTCATCACCGGATCGTAGACCGGGAAGCGGACCCCTTGCGGCGCGGTGATCTCGGCGGCGGCGATCGCGAGGTTGATGACCATGCTCAGGCCGAGCAGTCCGGCGATCCAGCGCCGCCCGGTCCGCCCCCAGGCCTGCCACAGCGGTGCAAGGCCGAGCGCCAGGAATCCGAGCGCAGGGACCGAATGGCGCGGGCCTGTCGAATAGCCGCCATCCCAGTAATAATAGGATGAATTATAGAGTAATATGGTCACGGCGACCCCCGCTGCGAGCCAGCCAAGGTCGCGCGTCTGCGGCGCGCGGATCAATCGCACCAGACCGAACGGCGCCAGCACCAGGATCGGCGCAACCCACAACAGCCCGCGCTCCGGCCCGGCGATGATCTGCGCCAGCACGTCGACATGCGGATAGGTCAGGCCGAACAGCCCCTGCTGCATGCCCTCGAACCCGACCACGCCCTGATAGCCGACCTTGAACGCCATGCCGAAGGCGATCTGGTTATAGACCAGCATCGGGGTCAAAGCGGCAAGGCCCGCCGCCGCCGCGATTGCCGCCAGCGCCAGGCGCTGCCGCCACGGCGCGCCACGCGTGCGCCAGATCGCCCATAGCCCGATCGCGGCGCCCGGCAATGCGGCGGGCAATTCGACCACGATCGCCCAGCCCAGCGCGGCCCCGACCATCAGCGGATAGCGCCAACGGCCCAGTTCATGGGCGGCCCCGGGCTCGCGCAACCCCAACGTGCCGCGCCACACCGCCCAGGTCGCGATCAGCAGCAGCGCCCCGACCGGCGCGTGGCCGAACATGGTGGTCGACCAGCCCCAGGCGGGCGTGGCCATGGCATAGCCGAGCGCGGCAACCAGCCCCGCCCTCGGGCTGCCGGCGATGCCGGTCGCCAGGTCAAACAAAAGAACGGCAGCAAAAGCGATCAGCACGGCCGCCGTCGTCGCCACCGCGAGGCGCAGGCGCAATTTCATGAAAGGCTCGTAGCGCGGATCGGCAAATGTCACTGGAGGCCTGGCAGCTCTGTTCCCCGCCAGCCGATCGGCCACCCACATCGCCGGGAGCGCCATCAGCGTCATGCCCGGCGTCTTGTCCATATAATAATGGCCGCCGAACTGCGCCTTGTCGATCGTCAGCGCCTGAAACTCGTCGATCGTCGCATCGCCCTGTTGAGCCAGCGAAATCGCCGCGAACAGGCGGGTGGTATTGTTGGGATTATACTCCGACGACCCGAACCAGGCGCACGACAGCCAGACGAGCAGGAACAATCCGATCGCGATCGCATGGGGCCCGCGAACCGGTCCCCGCCCCCCCCGGGTGTCGGTCATGCGGTCAGCCGGGCAGCCGGGCGCCGGGCATCATGCCGCGATGCTCGATCAGGGCAGCGATTCCTGCACTTGCTTGTCGGCCGCCTTCTTGTCCTTGTTGATGCGCCGCGCCTGATTGGCCTGTTGCACGAAACAGCCGCTGCCGCCGCCCGGGCCGACATTGGTGCAGCTGCCGATGCCGCTCGCGCCGGCCTGGTCATTGGCTTCGGCCCTCACCGCCCAGCTTTGATTCTCCGGCGTGACTTCAAGTTCGCGCAACTCCTTGGGAATGCGGAACTGTTCCTGCGCGCTGCGGCGTTCGCACACCACGATCTCATTGCCGTTCGGATCGGTCGGGCATTTCTGCGTGCCGTAAATCACCAGCACGCCATTTTGCGGTGCATTCTGAGCCAGGGCCGGGGCCGCGACGCCGCCGCCGGCCATCAGGGTTGCGGCCAGCGCCGCGCGGAGTGCGAATGTCATCAGCCTTGCTCCCGTCCAACGGTCGAACGCATCAGCGCCGCATCCGTCTGCAAAATTCCTGTCATCATCATATCCGTTTCGCCGTAGCGATGGCGACGCGGCAACCGAGGCGGATCACCGCGCTCAACAGCGGATAGGCGATCGCCGTCTCTGCACCCGCGGCCAGCGCCGCTTCCTTATGTTCGACCTCCTCGGCCTGGAAATCCAGCACTGCCGCCGACAGGACCGGATCGCTGTCGCCCAGCTCGGCCAGCTGGTCCTCATAATGTTTGTCGATCTCAGTCTCGACCGCTACGGTGCAGGTC
>NZ_JBOHHW010000068.1:0-25633 GCF_050725575.1 Sphingomonas sp.
CCAGCAGCTCGCCAATGCATCGGCCCATTATATCACCGATCAGCTGATGGAGAACGACAACCGGCCCGAGAAGGTGATCATCCCCGGTTTCACCAATACCACCTATCCACGCCTCACACCGCGCAGATAGGCCGGCCGGCTCGGTGAAGGCGGATTCAAGTCTTCTGGCCCCGGCCATATTGACCTCGTCTCGACCAGCGGCCGCCCAAACGAGACTCACATGACTGACAGCCACGCCCAACGCACCGGGAACATCCCGCCAGGTCGGTCAGCGGCCGGGCGCGAGCTGCGCATGGTGTTCGCAGCGCTGATGATGGTCCTGATCCTTGGGTCACTCGATCAGAGCATCGTGAATACGGCGCTGCCGCGCATGACCAGCGAGCTTGGCGGCATGGCTCATATCTCCTGGGTCGTGATGGCCTTTCTCCTCGCCACCACGGTATCGACCCCGATCTACGGCAAGCTCAGCGACATGTATGGCCGTCGCCGCCTGCTGATCGTGAGCATCTCCATCTTCCTGCTCGCGTCGACGCTCTGCGGGGTCGCGCAGACCATGCCGCAGCTCATCCTCTTTCGTGGCCTGCAGGGGCTCGGCGCGGGCGGCCTCGTGACGCTGACGCAAACCACGATCGGCGATCTTGTCGGGCCGCGGGGGCGGGGCCGGTACCAGGGGCTGTTCACTGGCGCGATCGCCATCAGCAGCGTCGCGGGGCCAGTGCTTGGCGGGATTCTGACCACCACATTGTCCTGGCGCTGGGTCTTCTATGTGAATCTGCCGATCGGTGCCGTTGCGCTCGCGCTCATTATGAGGGGGCTCCATCACAAGCCGCCGGTCACCTCCCACAAGGTGGATTTTCTCGGTGCGGCACTGCTGACTGGCGCGACCGTGTCTACGCTTCTCATCCTCAATTGGGCGGGATCGGTCATGCCCTGGGCTTCGGGATCATCGCTTGGCCTGATCGCGCTCGCCATCGGTTTGTTCGCGCTCTTTTTCCTCCAGGAGCGGCACGCCACGGAGCCGCTGATCCACCTGTCGATGTTCCGGATCCGAAGCTTCGTCATCGGCGTTTCGATCAGCGGGTGCATGGCGTTCGCGATGACCGGCGCCACCGTCTTCATGCCGCTCTATTTCCAGCTGGTCCTTGGGCTCGATCCGGCACGCGCGGGGCTCATGCTGGTGCCGCAGATCGCCGTGATGATCGTCACCTCGATTGCGGGTGGCCAGCTCTCGTCGCGAACCGGACTGGTGAAGCCGTTCATGATGCTCGGCGTCGGATGTGAGGCCGCGGCGCTGGTCGGTTGCGCGACGCTTGCATGGGCGGGAGCCGGGATCCCGGCGTTTCTGGTCGCGCTGGGCGTGCTTGGTTTCGGCATGGGCATGGGCATGCCGAATGCGACCGTCGTCATCCAGAATGCGGTTCCGCGCGCGCACCTCGGCGTGGCGACCGCAACCATGGGGTTTATCCGTTCCTTCGGAGGTGTGCTCGGCGTCGCGGTCTCCGGCGGCGCGATGGCGGCGCAATTGGGCCATTATGTCGATAGCAGCAGCGCGGGGCGGGGGATCGTCATGATCAAGGCGATGGTCGCGCCAGCCCGCGAAACGATGATCGAGGCCTATCGCCACGCCATCGCCGTCAGTTTCTCGATCGGCGGTGGCGTGATGGTGGTTGCGTTCCTGCTAGTCCTCACTCTCGGCGCGGTACGGATGGATGAGGAGAAGCAGCTTTAGCCAAAATTCTCCCGATTGGCGGCGTGCGAGCGAAACCGGTAAGCCGCGATCAGCGCGCCGCAGGCGACCAGCGCCGGGATCGCCGCGAACAGGAAAAGCGCGCTTGAGCTCAGCCCCGCACCGATCAATACGCCGCCGAGCAACGGCCCGACAATCGAGCCGAGACGGCCCATGCCCACGGTCCATCCGCTGCCGGCACCGCGTACGTGCTGCGGATACAGCTCGACGGTCATTGCCGGGAAGTTCAATTGTCCGCCCATCACGGCAACGCCGGCCAGGAACAGAAGCGTCATCGTCGCCGCGGTCGAGTGCAGATTGAGCCCCAGCGCCGCCACGGCAAATGTCCCCATGCCGATCAGCGCCGCGACCGGACGATAGGGACCGAAGCGATTGATCGCTGGTGCGAGGCAGAGTGCGCCGATGATGCCGCCAAGATTGAGTGCAACCCCCGCAAGGGCGGCCACACCCGGCGTTGCGCCGCTCGCCACCAGGATGCTCGGCGACCAGCTCACCAGGAAATAGACCAGGAGCATCAGGCAGAAGAGACCCAGCCAAAGCGTGAGCGCCGGCCAGAGGCGGCCGTCCGCGAACTGTTCGGTGAAGGTGGAAGTCAGGCGTTGCAACACGGGGCGGTGAGCCTGGGTGTCGCGGGGACGATATGTTTCCGGCAACAGCAGCGCGATGCCCAGTGCGAACGCGCAGGCGAACGCCGCCCAGAGGAAGATGTTCTGCCAGCCAAGATGAAGCAGCCCTGCGGTAATGGCACCGCCGACTACGGCCCCGGTTGGAAAGCCGATATACATCAGCGTGACCGTCCCCGACCGTTTTCCGGGGCGGGCATGCTCGGCGGTGAGTGAAC
This sequence comes from Sphingomonas sp., assembly GCF_050725575.1. Lineage (GTDB taxonomy): Bacteria > Pseudomonadota > Alphaproteobacteria > Sphingomonadales > Sphingomonadaceae > Sphingomonas. The sequence goes on from NZ_JBOHHW010000068.1 coordinate 2,589, forward strand.
TGACCGCGGGCAAGGCGCCGCCTAGCGCGATTCCCGAGATGAAGCGATACAGCATCAGCATCTCGAATGAGGTTGCCGTTGCGCACAAGGCCGTTGCCACCGCGGCAAGCGCGAGAGCGGAGATCAGCATGGGCCGCCGGCCGAGACGATCGGCCAATGGCCCCATGCTCACTGCCCCGAGGATGGCCCCGACATAGCAGACGGCGAAGAGCTTCCCGATGTCCGGTGCATGGAGCCCCCAGCCCTTCGCGATGAGAGGCGCGATAAAGCCGACCATTAGTGAGTCATATCCGTCGATCATCACGATCAGGAAACAGATCACGGTAACCCGTATCGAGATATCTCTGGGCGGGCCCTCCGAGGCCGTCTGCGCCTGTGCCGACATGATGTTTCCTCTCCACAATTGCTTATGCTTTTGTTGATCGCGACCGCGTCGCCCGGCGGCTAAGAGAAATCGAACAGCTTGCGTGGATTGTCCACGAGGATGAGTTTGCGGACTGCCGGATCCGGCGCCCAGTCAGCCAGCATGTTGAGCAGTTCGCCGGTGTCGCGGTCGCCGTCCGGAATATGCGGCCAGTCCGATCCCCAAAGGACCTTGTGCGGCGCGGCGGCAACGATGGCTCTGGCGATCGCGTCGACTGCCTCGACACTCGAATGGCGTGCGAGCCGGTAGGGGCCGCTCAGTTTCAGCCAGCCATGCCCGTCTCGCAGGAGGTCGAGCATGCGATCGAAATCGCCGTCGTTCAGGCCATCCTTTTCGAGCATATAGCCCATATGATCGATGACGAACTCGATCTCGAGATCGGCGAGAAAGTCGATGAGATCGCGGATGATCGCGCCGGGCGTGTAGAATTGCAGATGCCATCCGAGCGGACTGACTTTCGCCGCCATTGCCTCAATATAAGCCTTGATCTCATCACGAGGGAGCGCGGCGCGCTTGAACAGGTCGAGCCGGACGCCGCGGACACCCAGTGCGTGAAAGCGCGCCAGCTCGCTCGCCGGAATGTCAGGCTCCACCATGACGACGCCGCGTGCGCGGTCGCCGGCGCGCGACAGGGCGTCAAGCAGGCACGCATTGTCGGTGCCGTAGAATGACGGCTGGACGATCACGAACGCGTCGATGCCGATGATCGGCATAAGCCGGAGATAATGATCGAGCTGGCCGTCGGGCAGAGTGTAGTTCGGCGCCGGAATGCTCGGATAGATGTCGCGCGATTCGAACACATGGGTGTGCGCGTCGCACGCTCCTGCCGGGACCTCGAACTTGGGTCGTTCCAGCGTGTCGGCCGGCCGGCAGGGCGTGCAGACTTCGTTGGGCATTCCAGGCATCGATCAATCCTTGTTTAAGAAAATTAAGTGGCCGCGGGCGGGCGCTAAAGGCCGAAGCGGGCGCGCCAGTCGGCGGCGCGCTGATCGAGCGCGGTCGCGATCACGTCGGTGTCGATCCCGGCGAACACGAGCGGCGCAAATCCGATGTCGAGCAGGTCGCGCCAATGTTGCGGATCACCGACGCCCCCGATTACCGCGAGCTTGCCATGCCGCCGCGCCGCTTCCGCCACCGACCGGCAGGCGGCCATCACTTCGGGGCTTCCCACCTCGCCCGGGCAACCGAAATCCGCCGTCAGGTCATTGGTGCCAATGCCAAGGATATCGACACCATCGACGGCCGCGATCTTGTCGACATTCTCGATGCCCTTGCGCGATTCGAGTAGCACCTGGAGGACGACATCCTCGTTCGCGCGCCGGGTGAGGTCCGCCGCAGGCATCCGGACATAGCCATATTGCGGCAGGAGCGTCAGCGCGGAGCGTTGTCCAAGCGGTGGAAAGCGGCAGGCGGCGACAGCGTTAAGAGCTTCCTCCGCCGTCTCGATCTTGGGGGAGATGATGCCATTCGCGCCGCAGTCCAGCAGTCGTCCGATCACGCCATATTCGCGCTCCGGAACCCGCACCCAGGAAATCATGCCGAGGTCGGTGGCGGTCGCAGCGAGCTGGGCGGCGCAATCCACCGACATGCTGCTATGTTCGAGGTCGACCCAGATCAGGTCATATCCTGACCCTGACGCCATCCTGACGATTTCGGGCGTTCGGGCATTGCGGATGCCGAGCTGGATGATCGGTTCGCCCGCAGCAAGCCGCGCGACCACCGATCTGATCGGCAGAACCTCGCGATGCGGATTATAGCGTGCCACCGAGTCATCCTTCCCCAATTTGCGGAAGCGCGAGCGACAGCCGCGGCGTCAGCTTGAATGCCAACTCTCCATGCGGACGCCAGCCAGCGTCACGCACCTTCCGGGGTCAGATTGCCGCAAGCCTTTGTTGCGTGCTAATTCAAACCGCCTCGCCGATTGATTGGAAGCCAGTATCAATGAACTTGCGGCAGCTGCGCTATTTCGTTGTCCTCGCGGAGGAACTCCATTTCCGCCGTGCCGCTGAACGGCTGGCCATCACGCAGGCGCCATTGTCGGTGGCGATCCAGACGCTGGAGCGCGATATCGGGGCGTTGCTCTTTCATCGCACCCAGCGCCGCGTTGAACTGACGGAGATCGGCGCGGCATTTCGGAGTCACGCGCTGGCCATTCTCGAACGAGTCGATCTGAGCCTGAGCGATGTGCGGGACATCGTCGCGGGCGAAGCGGGGCAACTGCGCATTGGTTTCACCTCGGCATCCTCGCTGCTGTCCTTCTTCCCCAACATGATCTGCGCTTTCCGTCAGAGATATCCCAAGGTGCAGGTGACATTGCGCGACCTGACGTCGGCTAATCAGATCGTCGCCTTGCAATCGCGCGAAATCGATATCGGCATCATGCGCAGCAAGGGCGGGCTGCAGCCCGCCGATGTCTCCTACACCAGGCTGATTCGCGACCGGCTCGTCGTCGCGATGCATGTCGACAATCCCTTGAGCAAGATTCCGAACCTGAAGATCGCCGACCTGCGCGACGAGCCTTTCCTGTTCTATCCGCCGCATTCGGGCATCGGCATCTATGACCTGCTGCGCGAACTCTGTGCGAAGCGGGGATTCTCGCCCAATGTGGTGCAGGAGGTTTTCGACTCCTCGGCGATCGTGTGCCTAGCGGCGACCGGCCTGGGCATCGCCGTGGTTCCGGCGGAATTGCAGCGGATCAATATTCCCAACGTCCTGTTCAAGTCGCTGATCGATGGCGACGCCGTGACCGATGTCTGGCTGGTCAGCCGCGCCGGTGAACCGAGCCCGCTCATCGCCAGTTTCCGGCACATGGTGCTCGCCTCCGTGAAGACATGGGAGCTCGAGGATTCGCAGAATGTGGCCGCGCCGGGCGATGCCGCGCCGGTCAGCCCGTCGATGGATTCAGCTGTGGTGACCACGACCGCCGCAAACCTCTGAAAGCAGCGATGATCAGGCGGCCTGCTCCAAGGATCGATACGAAAATGCAATCAATCCGGCATTCATTCTGAATTGGAGCCAATGGATAGACTGCGCCTATCATCAGCGCTGAAGATCGGGACTGCGGCCTTGCCCACAGGATAATCCCCGACGAAACAGCGGTGGGAGAGCGTGTCGTGAAATCTGCGCTGGCATTATTCGCGGTGGTTGCGGCGACCGTGGCGACTGCTGGGGATGCGCAATCGGATGCCAGACGCAACTCCGGTTTTCCACTGGACTTTGGCCGACCCAATGAGGGCCTCCCGCTTCCCGATGGCCCCCGTGGCCCACCGCCGCAGCGCGCCCCCTATGCACGTGGCGTTCCGATGGAATTGGCCCTGGTCGCGGCCAAGGCAGCCGCCGCCGCATGCACGGGTTCCAGGATCGGGGTCGCCATCATTGATTCCGCGGGCATGCCGAAGCTTTTCTACATTCCCGACGGCACCACCGGCTATCATGCCTATACCGGATTCAGGAAAGCCTGGACGGCGCTGACGTTCAGGATGCCCACCTCTGAGGTCGGCGCGTTGACCAGGGCCAACCCGGCGGTGCGTGCGCGCATCGTCGACGACAGCAATTTCCTAAGCTTCGCGGGCGGCCTGCCGATCTTCGTCAAGCATGAGCTGATCGGCGCGATCGGCGTCAGCGGCGCCGAGCCGAGTGCAACCGATGAGCGATGCGCGGTCATCGCGCTCGGGAAGATCCAGTCGCGGCTCCGATAGCCCAGAACCTAGATCGCCGATGACAATCTAAGGCGGCAGCGGCCAGCGAGAAAGAGAAGAGGGGAGATGACGGACATGGCGAAATTCAACAATGGGGTCCGACGCAAGGTTTTGATCCTGCTGGGATCGACGTCATTGCTGTCGCCGGTTTCGGCCTATGCTCAAGCGCAGCCGGCGCCGCCCCCCGCCCCTGTTTCCGCTGATGCCCAGGCCGCCGATCAAGCTGATGCCGGGATCGCGGACATCGTCGTCACCGCGGAGCGCCGCTCGAGCTCGGTTCAGGACACGCCGATCGCCATCACGGCCTTTACCGGGACGGCCCTGGCCGAACAGGGCATCGTGAACGTGGAGAACCTTTCCGAGGTCACGCCCAGCCTGCAGATCTATGCCGAGCAGATCAATAATGAGGAATATACGATCCGCGGCATCGGCCGGTCGAACGAAGATCTGACCACCGATTCCGGCGTCGCGGTCAACATCAACGACGCCTATCTCGCTCAGCCGAGCGAAGCCAATGCGGCGTTGTTCGATATCGAACGTGTGGAGGTACTGCGCGGACCGCAGGGTACGCTGTACGGCAAGAATGCCGTGGGCGGCGTCATCAACATCATCACGCGCAAGCCGACCGACAAGCTTGACGGGTACGCTGCCGCGGAGATTGGCGGCCTCGGTCGGCGCCAGTTCGAAGCGGCGGTGGGCGCGCCGGTGGTCGACGGCCTGTTGTCGGCCCGGATCGCCGGCTTCTCGCTCCATACCGACGGTGCCTATCGCAACCTGACGACCGGGGAGCGCGCGAACGGTCAGGACATCCAGGCGCTCCGGGGCTCGCTGCGTTTCACGCCCAGCGAGAAATTCGAGGTCAATCTGGTCGCGGATTATTCGGACATCAAGCAGGACGGCGTGCTCAAGAGCGTCATTGTTGACACACCCGGCCTGCCCTTCATCCTCAAGGATTTCTTTCCCGGGCCCTATCCCACCCAGGAAGCCGATATCCGCTCCGGGCGGAGCAACCTGAATGGCAGTCAGGGTATTCGCCAATGGGGCGGGCTGCTCCGCGCCGACTATTATTCGGATGCCGGTACGATCTCGTTCCTGAGCTCGTACCGGAAGGAACGCAGCTATAATTCAGAGGATGTCGATCGCACCGCGCTTCAGATCAACAACTTCTTTGCCCGCCAGCACAGCTGGGCAACGAGCCAGGAGCTGCGCTTCGTTTCGGACGATGATGGGCCGCTCTCGGCCAACGGTCGACTGCATTGGTCCGGCGGGCTTTACTGGTTTCATGAAGAAGGCCAGCGCAATCAGTCAATCTATCTGACCGGGCGGATCCCGGGGAGCCAGCCCGGCGACCCGGACGATCCCGACAACGGTCTGATCGGCCCTGGTTCGCCCGACGCACAGGATAGTACGGCAAGCTTTCTGCAGCGTTTGAACACCGACAGCTATGCCGCTTTCGGCCAGGCGAAGTACGATATCACCGATCGGCTGGGGATCACATTGGGGCTGCGCTACACCAGCGAGACCAAGGCATTCTCGCTGGATGCGACGTCGGTGGCGAACACTCCCGGGGGCGATCCGTTCGCGCTGTTCCTGCCGGACGGGCCCTTCTCCGAATCGACCAGCGCGACGTTCAGGAAGCTCACGCCGAAAGTCGTTGTCGAATATGAGCCCAACGCGGACATCCATGCCTATGCGAGCTATGCGCGCGGCTTCAAGAGCGGCGGGTTCAACGGGCAGGCGGGTAGTCCGGCGGACATGACGCCCTTCGCGCCCGAGGTCGCCGACAATTACGAACTCGGTATAAAGACCGACCTGTTCGATCGCCGGCTGCGCATCAACGCGGCGGCATTCTTTGTGAAATTCAAGGATCTGCAGGTCAGTGGTGTCAACGCACAGGGGCTGATCATCACCGAAAATGCCGCCGATGCGCAGATCAAGGGCATCGAGGTGGAAGCGACGGTGCGACCCTTCTCCGCCCTGACACTGCGCGGCGGCCTGTCGCTGCTCGATGCGAAATATAAGGATTATATGATCGAAACGTTCGACCCCACGATTCAGGGCGGGCCCCCGTTCGTGACGCTGGACCTGAACGGCAAGCGGCTCACCAGCACGCCCGAATATTCGGCAACCGCGGCGGCCGATTATGTCGTGGATCTGTCCGGCGGGTCGAACATCAAGTTCAGCGTCGATGCGACCTTCAAGGGCGATACCCTGTCGAACGAACTGACGCTGCGATCCAATGCCTATGCGGTGGTCAATGCCAGGATCGGCTGGACCTCGTCCGACGGCCGCTGGGATATCGCTGGCTGGGTGCGCAACCTCACCGACAAGGTCTATTATCGCGGCGGCGGCGCCTTGCCCGATTTCAACAGGACTACCTCCCGGATCGGCCTGGTTTCGGATCCCCGAACCGCCGGTGTCACCGTCAAGATCGCGTTCGGCAATTGAGGCGCGAGGTTGGGCGCGAAGTGCCTGGTCCGCATTTCAGACAATCGAATGTGCCTGGAGCGTCCGGGCATCATTTCAAACCAATGAGCTGAATGATGGCAACACTCTCTCTCGACCTGGCGAGACAGGTCATCGACGCGGCGATGCGGCGCGGCGGCGAACTCGGATTGAAGCCGCTCAGCGTTGCGGTGCTCGACCCGGGCGGCCATCTGATCGCCTTTCAGCGCGCCGATCGTGCGTCGACGCTGCGCGCGCAGATCGCGATCGGCAAGGCCGCGGGCGCGCTCGCGCTTGGTGTGTCCTCGCGCAAGATCGGGGATATGGCGGCGGAGCGCCCGACCTTTATCGGCTCGCTTGGCGCGATCGCCCCGGCCGGCATTGTGCCCGCTGCCGGCGGTATCATCGTCATCGCCGCCGACGGGGCGCCAATCGGTGCCGTGGGCGTCACCGGCGATACATCCGACAATGACGAGCTCTGTGCGCTTGCCGGCATCGAGGCCGCGGGTCTCGCCGCGCAGCCATAGCCGGCCGGTCGACGATGCTCTTCAGGAGTTTCCAATGACTGACAAGACAGCGGCGCAGGCCATGGTCGACGCCCTTATCGTCAATGGCGTCGATACCGTGTTCGGGCTTCCCGGCGCGCAAATGTATCCGCTCTTTGATGCGCTGTACGATGCCGATCACAGCATCCGGACGATCGGCGCACGGCATGAGCAGGGCCTTGCCTATATGGCGTTCGGCTATGCCCGATCGAGCGGCCGGCTCGGCGTCTATTCACCGGTCCCCGGTCCCGGGGTTCTCAACGCGACAGCGGCGATGTGCACATCACTTGGCGCCTGCGCTCCGACGCTTTGCCTCACCGGAGAGATACCGTCGATGTTCAAGGGGATGGGGCGGGGCCATCTCCACGAGCTGCCCGACCAGCTCGGCATTCTCAAGCGCCTGACGCATTATGCGCAGCATATCGAAACGCCGGCCGACACGCCGGCGGCGATGACTGCGGCGATCAGCGGTGCGATGTCGGGCCGCAAGGGCCCGGCCGCGCTCTCGATCTGCTGGGACCATCTCGGGATGCGGGCGGACATGGCGGACGCCGCACGCGTGTCGGCTCCCGCCGCGCCCGCACCGGATGACGACGCGCTTACCGCCTGTGTGCGATTGATCCGGGCGGCCCGGCGGCCGATCATTTTCACGGGCAGCGGGGCGCAGGATGCGGCGCCTGAAATCGGCCTGCTGGCCGAGGCGCTCAACGCGCCGGTGGTCGGGTTTCGCGGCGGACGGGGGGTCGTGGGCGAAGATCGTCCGCTCGGCCTGAGCATGGCGGCGGCATGGACTCTGTGGGCCGAATGCGACCTGATGATCGGCATCGGAACCCGGCTCGAGATCCCGTTCATGCGGTGGGGCGGGATGATGCAGTACAACCGCTCGCTGCCCGGCCGGAAACTGATCCGCATCGACATCGACCCGGCCGAAATGGACCGGCTCGACACTGACGGACCCCTGGTTGCTGACGCCGCAGCCGGCGCGTCTGCCTTGGTGCATGCGTTGGTGGCTACCGGGCACACGCCCCAAGGCGACCTCGAGCAGATTGCCGCAGCCAAGGCGAAGGCCGCGCGCGACATCCGTAGCGTGCAGCCCCAGATGGATTATCTCGATGCGATCCGTGACGTGCTGCCGCGCGACGGATTCCTGGTCGAGGAGCTTTCGCAGATGGGCTTCACCTCCAACTTCGGATTTCCCGTCTACGCGCCCCGGACCTATGTCAGTTGCGGCTATCAGGGCACGCTCGGCTTCGGCTTCCCGACGGCGCTCGGCGTGAAAGTGGCGCATCCCGACAAGGCAGTGGTCTCGGTGACGGGCGATGGCGGGTTTCAGTTCGCGCTGCCCGAGCTGGCGACGGCGGTCCAGCACGGCATCAACCTGGTCACGATCGTGTTCGACAATGGCTGTTATGGCAATGTGCTGCGCGACCAGGAGACGCGCTTCAACAACCATGTGATCGGTGCCGACCTGGTCAATCCCGATTTCGTGAAGCTTGCCGACAGCTACGGCATCCGATCATGGGTCGTCGACAGCCCGTCCGAGATGCGCCCTGCGCTTGAGGCGGCGCTCGCACTCGGTGCCCCCGCGCTGATCCAGGTGCGGGTCGCGCGCGGCTCGGAGGTTTCGCCCTGGTCCTTCATCTCTCCCCAGTGATGATGCCCATGACGACAATCATTATGGCCCGGTTGCTGAAATAAACTTATCATGTTAAATTAATTGAGATGACCCTGTCGCGGACTGTGTCGCGAGCCTGACAGGTCAATGAACATGGGAAAGGGTAAGCATGCGCACGTCTGCAGCATTGATCGGAACCGCCGCTCTGGCGATTGTCGGACTCCTCACCGCGGCGATCGACAAGCCGGACACGTCCGCATCGGCAATGCCGGCGGGGAACTATGTGCTCGACCCGCGTCACGCCAGCCTTGTTGCCAGGGTCAAGCATCAGGGCTTCTCCTTCTACACGCTGCGCTTCACTGGCCTGGATGCCGGTTTCGGCTATGATCCGGCGCATCCGGAGGCGAGCAAGCTCAGCGTGAAGATCGCCGCCGATTCGATCGACACGGCGACCGGCGCCGATCCCTTCGGCAAGGCATTCAACACAGAGCTCCTCGCGGCCGACTGGCTTGACGCAAAGCGGTTTCCGACGATCAGCTTCACCTCGGCATCGATCGATCTCGGCGACGGCCATATCGGGAAGGTCACCGGAGATCTGACGCTCCACGGCATCACGAAGCCGGTCACGCTCGACGTCACCTTCAACGGTTCGGGCAAGGGCATTCCCGGCGGCGAGACCCGTGCGGGTTTTTCGGCAACGACTGTGATCAAGCGTTCCGATTTCGGCGTCACGAAATATGTGCCCGTTATCGGCGATGAAGTTCAGCTGGCGATCGAAGCCGAATTCAAGAAGAAGTGAACAAGCCTCAGCTGACCTGAGGATGCCTATCTGTGGGCTTCCACAGCCGGCCCGCAGGGAATACCGATATGACCATGACAGACCCAAGCCCGGCTGCCGATTCCTCGATCGACGCTCCTGTTCCCGCGACATCGTACACGCGCGTCGCGATCGCGCTGCACTGGATCATCGCCTTGTGCCTCCTCGGGCAGATCGCACTGGGATGGCGGCTCCACGATGTCCCGGACGGGCCCGCGCGCTATGCCGCGTTTCAGCTGCACAAATCGATCGGGATCTCCATCCTGCTGCTCAGCGTCGCTCGCCTCGCCTGGCGCCTGCTGCATCCCGCGCCTCCCGAAGAGTCGATGCCATACTGGCAGCGCCTCGCCTCGGGCGTGGTTCACTGGGGTCTCTACCTCATCATGATCGGCCTGCCTTTGACCGGATGGATCATGGTGTCGACCAGCAAGCTCCCCATCCCGACACGGCTGTTCGGCGTGGTGCCATGGCCCGCTGTGCCGGGCCTGTCCCATCTCGAACCCGCGACCAAGGCGATCTGGAACAGCGTCGGCAATACTGGCCATGCGGCACTGGTCTATCTCACCATTGCCCTGCTCGTGCTTCACCTCGGTGCCGTTGTGAAGCATCAGCTCATCGACAAGGACAAGATATTCGCACGCATGGTGCCGGGCGCCTTGCCCGGCTGGAAGGAGCCGCGTTTCTGGGGTCTTGCCGCACTGGCACTGGCTGCCGCGCTGATTGGCTCCAGCCTTGTGCGTGTCGACAAAACGGAGCGCGGGCCTCTTGCGCCTGAGACCAGCCAGTTGCCGCCGGTGCCCGTTGCCGTACCGGTCGCGTCGCCGGTGCCGGTGGCGACCCCATCGACCGCCGTTACGCCGCCCGTTCCCTCACCTACGCCGACGGAATCCGCCGCCCAGCTCACCCGCTGGACGGTGCAGGACGGGAAACTTGGCTTCTCCACCAACTGGGCCGATACGCCGATCACCGGGTCCTTCTCGCGCTGGACCGCGGATATCGTCTTCTCACCCGACATGCTTGAGAGATCGACCCTCACGGTGCGCATCGACCTCGCGTCGGTATCGACCGGAGACAGCCAGCGGGACGCCGCCTTGCCGACCTCCGACTGGTTCGACATTGCCGCGCACCCTTCGGCTATTTTTCGCAGCGACCGGATCCGGTCCACCGGCGGCGACAATTATGTCGCGACCGGAACGCTCGACCTGCGCGGCACAAAAAAGAAGTTCGCCGTGCCCTTCACCGTCAGGATCAAGGATGAGTCCGCATCGGCGCATGGCGCGTTCACGCTCGACCGCACCCTGTTCGGGGTCGGTCAGGGCGAATGGTCGACGACTGACCAGATTCCCGCCGCCGTGTCGGTGAAATTCTCGCTCCGGGCGAAGGGTGCGCCCGCGAAATGATGCGGCCCCGCCGCCGGATCGGCCCGCTCAGCTAATGGCTGTGGCCGATGTGTTTCGGTCGAGACCGGCCAGGAACATGTCGGCCGCCATGTCGGCGATCTCGGCGCCCTTGACCGGGCCTGACGGATCGAACCAGGTGTGGGTCCAGTTCAGCATGCCGAAGAACATCATCACGAGCGCGCGCCTGTGCGACTTGGCACTGCTCAAATCGGGCCGCAGCTCGATCAGCAACTGATCGACCAGATCGAGCAGGGCACGCTGATGTGCGACGATGACGGATCGCCGTTCGACCGGAAGATTGCCGAGTTCGTTCAGCAGGACCTTCTGGTTCGACTGCGCTTCGGCATAGAGGTCCATCAGTGCATGGGCGATGGTTCTGATCTTTGTCGGGGCATCGCCGGGGCCGTCGATGATATCCCGTGCCGCCTGGGTCAGGCCCTGAACATGCGAATCCATGACGTCGTAGAGAATGTCCTCTTTCGACGGATAATAGTGATAGATCAATGATTTGGATGTCTTGCAGGCAATGGCGATCTGCGCCACCGAGGCGCCGAGAAAGCCACGCTTGGCGTAAAGCTCGGCGGCGGTCTTCATGATCGTCTCGCGGCGCTGGTCGTAATCTGCCGCCTGAGTTCTGGCCATCGTGAAACCTCTGTCTGTCTGCGACGACGGTTAGGCGATTGACCGGGAAACTTCCACATTGTCGATCAACCGCCGTTCAGGCCCGATGTCAGACAGGGTATCAGGCAAGCGCAGCCTCGGCCGGCAGGCCCTTGGGACGAAGATCGCGGACGCGTGTTGCCTTCCCGTTGGAGCGCTGAATGACGCCCGGCGCGCACAATTTGATCGTCGCGCTGATCCCGATCGCGGTCTTGATATAGCCGGCGAGACGGCGGGTTTCATCTTCCGCGTCTGGCGTGTCGAATTTCGGTTCGACCAATATGGTGACCTCGTCCATCCGGTGCGGCCGGGCAATCTCGACCTCGAAATGCGGCGCGAGCGCTGCACAGCGCAGCAGCTGCTCCTCGATCTGGGTCGGAAAGACATTGACGCCCCGGATGATCAGCATGTCGTCACATCGCCCGGTGATGCGGCCCATTCTCCTGAACGGCGAGCTCGTGCCGGGAAGGAGGCAGGTCAGGTCGCGGGTGCGATAGCGGATGACCGGCATCGCGCGCTTGGTCAGCGAGGTAAACACCAGCTCGCCCTGCTGGCCATCGGGCAGGGGGGCGCCGGTCACCGGGTCGACGATCTCGGCGAGGAAGTGATCCTCCCAGATGGTCGGGCCATTCTGATCGACGGCAAATTCCGACGCGACACCGGGCCCCATCACTTCCGACAGGCCATAGATATCGACCGCCTTGATGTCGAAAGCGCCTTCGATCTCGCGCCGCATCGCATCGGTCCAGGGTTCCGCGCCGAAAATCCCGATCTTCAGCGACGTGGATCGCGGATCCACGCCTTGGCGGCGAAACTCGTCGAGAATGGTCAGCATATAGCTCGGTGTGACCATGATGATGTCGGGTTGGAAATCGAGGATCAGCTGAACCTGCTTTTCGGTTTGCCCGCCCGACATCGGAATGACGGTATATCCCGATGTCTCCGCGCCGAAATGCGCGCCGAGACCGCCGGTGAACAGGCCATAGCCATAAGCGATATGGACCTTCATCCCCGGCGTGCCGCCGGCGGCGGCGATCGACCGGCCGATCAGCATTGCCCAGTTCGCCAGATCATCGCGCGTATAGCCGACCACCGTCGGTTTGCCGGTCGTGCCCGACGAAGCGTGGATGCGCGCGACATCGGCCATCGGCACGCTGAAGAAGCCGAACGGATAATTGGCGCGCAGGTCCGCCTTGGTGGTGAAGGGAAACCTCGCGATGTCCGCCACCGTCTCGAGATCGGCGGGCGTCACGCCGATGGCGTCGAATGCGGCGCGGTAATGCGCGTTGTTGGCATAGACATGTTCGAGCGTCGATCTCAGCCGTTCCAGCTGGAGATCCTCCAGACGCCGGCCAGCCAGGTCGAACAGGCTCGGTTGCGAGATATCGAACGACACGCAATTCTCCCCGGTGATGGCTCAGGCCGCCTCTTCGGTGACGACGAGCATGGTCACCAGACCCTTTGCGAAGCTCATCACATCCTTGCCCGCCGCGCGATTCTCCGGCGATGCCATGGCCGTGTCGAATGCCTGCCGGTCGGCGAAATGCAGTTCGGCGATCTGAAAATAGGGCGGATCGCCGCCCATCAGATTGGCATCGACCCGGTTCACCACCGCCTTTTGCAGGCCCGGCACCTTCATGATCAGCGGCATGTGGACGTCGTGATAATGCGCGAGGAAGGCCTCGGTGTCGTCGGGCCGCGTGTAGAGCGCGAGCAGTTTCACGGTCATCGAATCTTCCTCAATTGGCGTTCATGGTGAGCAGGTCATAGGTTGCGACCGGTTCCCCATCCTGGTTGGTGACCAGCGCGTCCCAGCGCACTTCGCCATATTCGGCATTGCGGCGGCTCTTGCTCTTGGCGGTCAGCCGCACGGTGATCGCATCGCCGGGGGATACCGGCTTCAGGAAGCGCAGATCGTCCAGGCCGTAATTGGCCAGCACCGGGCCCGGCGCGGGGTCGACGAACAGGCCCGCCGCAAACGACAGGATCAGATAGCCGTGCGCGACCCGACCCGGGAAGAACGGGTTCGCCGCCGCCGCTTCCTCGTCCATATGCGCGTAGAATGTGTCACCGGTGAATCTCGCGAAATGTTCGATATCGTCGAGCGTGATGGTCCGGGCATCGGTGGTCAGCGACTTGCCGATCTCCAGCGTATCGAAGCCGAGCCGGAAGGGATGCTCGCCGTCATCCACCAGCGGCGCGCCTTCGAACCAGCGCCGGCCGATCGCCGCCAGCATACGCGGGGACCCCTGCAATGCGGTCCGTTGCATATAATGATGAACCCCGCGGATGCCGCCCATCTCCTCGCCGCCGCCGGCCCGGCCCGGCCCGCCATGGACGAGGCCGGGCAGGGGAGACCCGTGGCCGGTCGATTCCCGTGCGCAGTCCCGGTCGGCGATCAGCACGCGGCCGTGGAATGCGGCCGCGCCCGACACCATCGTCGCGGCGATGGCCGGATCATGGGTAAACAGCGACATCACCAGCGATCCCTGTCCCCGGTTGCACAAGTGTATGGCATCGGCGAGATCGCGATAGGGCATCAATGTCGACACCGGACCGAACGCTTCCCGGTCATGGACAGTCGCCGTCTCCCAGGGTGTGTCGCATCGTAGCAGGATTGGCGACATGAACGCGCCGCTCCGGGCCGGTGGCGCGTTGGGATCGCCGAACACGATCCTCGCATCGGCAGCGAGCGCGGCCACGGTGGCGCGCACGTCAAGCAACTGACGCTCGCTCACCAGCGCACCCATGGTGACGCCTTCCTGCGCGGGATCGCCGACCACGATGTCGGCCAGTTTGGCGACGATCGCGGCCTCGACCGTATCAATGAGCTCGGCGGGCACGAAAGTCCGGCGGATCGCCGTGCATTTCTGGCCGGCCTTCACCGTCATTTCCCGTACCACCTCCTTGACGAACAGCTCGAACTCGGGCGTGTCGGGGGTACAATCGGGACCGAGCACTGTGGCGTTCAGGCTGTCGCGCTCGGCGATGAAGCGAACGCTGTCCCGGGCAATGACCGGATGCGCCTGCAGCTTTTGCGCGGTCGCGGCGGAGCCGGTGAACGACACCACATCCTGGCAGGTCAGATGATCGAGCAGATCGCCGACCGACCCGGTCACCAGCTGCAGCGCACCGTCCGGCAGCACGCCAGTGTCGAGCAGGATCCGGACACAGGCTTCGGTCACATAGGCAGTCGACGAGGCCGGCTTGACGATCGCCGGCACGCCCGCGAGCAGCGTCGGCCCGAGCTTCTCCAGCATGCCCCAGACGGGAAAGTTGAAGGCGTTGATGTGAATCGCCACGCCCTGCAGCGACGAATAGACATGCTGGCCGACAAAGCTGCCGCGCTTCGACAAGGGTTCGGCCGGGCCGTCGAGCAGCACAATGTCATTGGGCAGTTCGCGTTTGCCCTTCGATGCATAGGAGAACAGCGTCCCGGCGCCGCCTTCGATATCGATCCAGCCATCGCCCCGGGTCGCGCCGGTATGGGCGGAGAGCGCGTATAATTCCTCCTTCCGCGCCATCACGGCTTCGGCCAGCGTCTTGAGCATCTTGGCGCGGTCGTGGAAGGTCATTGCGCGAAGGGTGGGACCACCGACCGTGCGGGCGTGCCGCACCATGCCTGCAAAATCCACGCCGTGCGATCCGATCTCGGCAACCGGCTCGCCGGTCACTGCCGACGCGATCGTTTCGAGCCCGGTCGCGGCACCGAACCAGTCGCCGGCGACATAGCTCATCAGTTTCAGCGGCTTCATAATGTCTCCGAGGCTCAGCAGCCGGTAAAGGCGGGGGGGCGTTTTTCCAGAAAGGCGGCAATGCCCTCCTGATAATCGTGCATGCGGCCGAGCCTGCGCATCTCATCGCGCTCCAGGTCGAGTTCGGCGTCGAGACTATTGGCCCATGTCGCGCGGATCATCGCCTTGGTCGCGGCAAGCCCTGCTGTCGGCGCGACGGCAAATCTGGCGGCGAGCGCGTTGGTGGCCGATACGAGATCCTCGTCCTCGACCATTTTCCAGATCAGGCCCCAATCGGCGGCGCGTTCGGCCGTGATCGGTTCTCCGGTCAGCGCCATGCCAAGTGCGCGCGCCTGACCGGCGAGCCGGGGCAGAGTCCATGTCCCGCCGCTGTCGGGGATCAGCCCGATGCTGGCAAAGGACTGGATGAATTTGGCCGACCGCGCCGCAATCACGATGTCGCAGGCCAGGGCGAGGTTCGCCCCGGCGCCTGCCGCAACGCCATTGACGGCGCAGATGACGGGCACGGGCAGCGTGACGAGCCGGCGGACCAGGGGATTGTAAAAGCGTTCGACCGAGTCTCCCAGATCCACGCCTTCGGCCCCGGGTGCCACGGCGCGATCGTTGAGATCCTGCCCGGCGCAAAAGCCTCGCCCGGCGCCGGTGAGCAGCAGCGTGCGAAGTGATGGGTCGGCCCGGGCACGATCGAGCGCGTCGGCGACTTCGCCATGCATCGCCACCGTGAAACTGTTCAGCCGGTCGGGCCGGTTCAGCGTCAGCCGGGCGATGCCATCGGCTGTGTCGAACGCGATCGTCTCGTATGCCAAGCCCTCTCTCCTTGCAGCTGTCAGATCCGCCGTCTATGGCGCGTTTGTAAAGAAGACCGTCCGGTCGGTCAATCAATTAGGAGCATGATATGTCCGATGCTTTTCTCTGTGATGCGGTGCGGACGCCGATCGGCCGCTATGGCGGTTCGCTTGCCGAAGTGAGGCCTGACGATCTCGCCGCCGTGCCGATCCGGGCGCTCAAGGCACGCAACCCCGGTATCGAATGGGGGCGGCTTGACGACTCGATTCTCGGGTGCGCCAATCAGGCCGGCGAGGATAATCGCAATGTCGCGCGGATGGCGGTCCTGCTGGCGGGATTGGGCGACGCAGTGCCGGGCACCACCATCAATCGCCTGTGCGGATCCGGCATGGATGCGGTCGGCACCGCCGCGCGCGCGATCAAAGCGGGCGAAGCCGATCTCTATCTCGCCGGCGGGGTCGAGAGCATGACCCGCGCGCCGTTCTTGATGGGCAAGGCGACATCGGCCTATTCGCGCACGGCGGAGATGGTCGACACGACGATCGGATGGCGCTTCGTGAACCAGGCGCTGAAGTCGGAATTCGGGATCGATTCGATGCCCGAGACCGCGGAAAATGTCGCCCAGGCCTATGATATCAGCCGGGCGGATCAGGACAGCTTCGCCGTCGAAAGCCAGGATCGTGCGGCGCGCGCGCAGGCATCCGGCCGTTTCGACAGCGAAATCGTGCCGGTGTCGGTGGCGCAGCGTAAAGGCGACGCGGTGCTGGTCGTCCGCGACGAACATCCCCGCGCGACCTCGATCGAGGCGCTGGCTCGGCTCAGGCCGATCGTGCGCCCGGACGGAACGGTCACCGCGGGCAATGCGTCCGGCGTCAATGACGGTGCCGCCGCCATGCTGATCGCGTCCGAGGCCGGCGCGCGGGATCATGGCCTGACGCCGCGTGCGCGCATCGTGGCGACGGCGGTGGCCGGGG
The DNA here is from genome assembly GCF_050725575.1 of Sphingomonas sp. Classification (GTDB taxonomy): domain Bacteria; phylum Pseudomonadota; class Alphaproteobacteria; order Sphingomonadales; family Sphingomonadaceae; genus Sphingomonas. The sequence continues at coordinate 19,708 of NZ_JBOHHW010000068.1, forward strand.
TCGCGCCACGCATCATGGGCATTGGCCCGGCGCCGGCGACGCGTCTGGTGCTGGCAAAGGCTGGCTTGTCGCTCGGCGATATCGATGTGATCGAATTGAACGAGGCGTTCGCGGCGCAGGGACTTGCCGTGCTGCGCCAGCTTGGGCTTCCGGACAAGGCCGATTTCATCAATCCCAATGGCGGCGCAATCGCGCTCGGCCATCCGCTCGGCATGTCCGGCGCCCGGCTCGTAATGACCGCCGCCGAGCAGCTTCATATCTCAGGCGGGCGTTATGCATTGTGCACCATGTGCATCGGGGTCGGCCAGGGAATCGCGATGGTCATCGAGCGGGTCTGATGCCGGCAGAATTAGTTGACCGTCCGGTCGGACAATGATAACGACATGGCAATAGTCGAGAGGATTGAGCGATGTACGTGCAGGATGTGAAGCCTGGCGCAAGCGAAGGCCGGACCGCGATTGCCCCTGTGATTTCCGTTGCCGAGGACCCGGCGCGGCTCGCCGCTTTCGAGGCAAGGGTCGCGGCGGACGAGTTCATCGAACCGAAGGACTGGATGCCCGAGGCCTATCGCAAGACCCTGATCCGGCAAATATCGCAGCACGCGCATAGCGAGATCGTCGGCATGCTACCGGAGGGCAATTGGATCAGCCGCGCGCCGACGCTCCGGCGCAAGGCGATCCTGCTGGCCAAGGTGCAGGACGAGGCGGGGCACGGGCTTTATCTCTACTGCGCGGCCGAAACGCTTGGTACCTCGCGTGACCAGATGACCGACGCGCTACTCAGCGGGCGCGCGAAATATTCGACGATCTTCAATTATCCGACGCTGACCTGGGCCGATATCGGCACGATCGGCTGGCTGGTCGACGGCGCTGCGATCATGAATCAGGTGCCGCTGCAGCGCACCTCCTACGGGCCCTATGCCCGGGCGATGGTCAGGGTGTGCAAGGAAGAGAGTTTCCACCAGCGCCAGGGATATGAGGCGGTGATGGCGCTGGCCGCCGGCACACCCGAGCAACGGCGCATGGCGCAGGACGCGCTCGATCGCTGGTGGTGGCCGTCGCTGATGATGTTCGGGCCGCCCGACGATCAGTCGCCGAATTCCGAACAGTCGATGCGCTGGCGGATCAAGCGCGACACCAATGACGAACTGCGCCAGAAATTCGTCGATATCGCCGTGCCCCAGGCCGAGGCGATCGGCCTGGTGATCCCCGATGCCGATCTTGCCTGGAACGAGGACAAGGGCGGTTATGATTTCGGCACGCCGGATTGGGAGGAATTCTTCGCCGTGGTGCGCGGCGAAGGTCAGTGCGCGCGTGAACGGATCAAGGCGCGTCGCGATGCGTGGGAAAATGGCGCCTGGGTGCGTGCCGCCGCCATGGCGCATGCCGACAAAATGGCGGCCCAGCGCGCGGCCTGATGCCGCGCTTTCAGGAAAGGTCGATGTCGATGAGCCGGGAATTGCCGCTCTGGGAAGTGTTTGTGCGAGCCAGGAACGGCCTGTCGCACCGCCATGTCGGCAGCGTCCACGCTGCCGACGCGCGGATGGCGATCGAGGGCGCGCGCGACGTCTATACGCGCCGGTCGGAGGGCGTCAGCCTGTGGGTCGTGCCGTCTGATGCGATCACCGCGTCCGATCCCGGTGAGGCCGCGTCGCTGTTCGAGCCGGCGGAAGACAAGGTGTATCGTCATCCGACCTTTTACGACGTTCCCGACACCATCAAGCATATCTGATGGCCGACCTGCTTCAACCCGCCCGGCTCGCCTCGGTGCTTGCGCTTGGTGACGATGCGCTGATCCTCGGCCAGCGTCTCGGCGAATGGTGCGGGCATGCGCCGACCGTCGAACTCGATCTGAGCCTGGCCAATCTCGCGCTTGACCTGATCGGCCAGGCGCAGTTGTTTCTCGACCACGCGGCTAGCATCGAAGGCGCGGGCCGCGACGGCGACGCCCTGGCCTTTCGCCGCGACGTTCATGATTTCCGCAATTGCCTGCTGGTCGAACAGCCCAATGGCGACTTTGGCCGGACGATCGTTCGACAGCTGCTTTTCTCGGTGTGGCAGCTCGCCCTTTTCGAGGCGATGACCGCGCTGCGCGACGCGCGGCTGGCGGAAATCGCTGCCAAGGCGGTCAAGGAAGTCGCCTATCATGCGCGGCTGGCGAGCGACTGGGTGATCCGCCTGGGCGACGGCACAGAGGAGAGCCATGGTCGCATCGTCGATGGTCTGGACTGGCACTGGCGCTTCATCGATGAACTGTTCACCGTCGATGCGCCGGAACAGGCGCTGGTCGATGCGGGGCTGGCGGTCGACCGCGCCGCGCTGCGTCCCGCCTGGGACCAGTCGATCGGCAGCGTCCTGGCCAAAGCCGGTATCGATCGGCCGAAATCGGGTCGCGGCGTGACGGGGGGGCGGCAGGGCCGGCACGGCGAGCATCTCGGCCATATATTGTCGGAGATGCAGTTTCTGCAGCGCGCCTATCCGGGCGCAAGCTGGTAGCGGATGATCACCGCCGCCCCAAATGTCATCGACCGGATCCGCGCAGCGATCATGGACGTGCCGGATCCGGAGATCCCCGTCATCACGCTGGAGGATCTGGGCGTTATCCGTGCGGTGCAGCCGGCGCGCGGCGGCGGCTATGAAGTCCTGCTGACGCCCACCTATACCGGTTGCCCGGCGACACTCGTCATTGAAACGAGCGTGCGTATCGCGCTCGACATAGCCGGCTTCGCGGACGTCGCCATTCGCTCGGTCCTGTCGCCGCCCTGGACCACTGACTGGATCAGCGATGCCGGCCGGGACAAGCTTCATGCCTATGGCATCGCACCACCGGCGCGGGGCGACGGTCGCGGCACATTAGCGGATGAGGGACCGGCGACATGTCCGCAATGCGGATCGTCGCACACGATCGAGATCAGCCGGTTCGGGTCGACGCCGTGCAAGGCGCTGTGGCGATGCAGCGACTGTGCCGAGCCGTTCGACCGGTTCAAATGTATTTAGGACGAATGATCGAACAATGACGAGCAAGACTGATTTTCACTCGCTCCGCGTTGCCGATATCCGGCGCGAGACGGCCGATGCCGTATCGATCAGGCTCGACGTGCCCGAAAGCCTGCGCGAGCGATTCCGGTTCGAGCCGGGCCAGTATCTCACCCTGCGTGCCGAGCTCGACGGGGAGGATGTTAGGCGCAACTATTCGGTCTGCTCGGCGCCGCTCGACGACGAACTGCGCATTGCCGTTAAACTGCTACCGGGCGGCCGTTTCTCGAGCTTCGCCAATGACCGGCTACAGGTCGGCGACCAGCTCGACGTGCTGCCGGCCGCCGGGCATTTCACGGCAATTTTCTCGCCCGGACAGGAACGGCGCTATGCCGCCTTTGTCGCCGGTTCGGGCATCACACCGGTCCTGTCACTGATCAAGACGGCGCTTTCGGTTGAGCCCGGCAGCAGCTTCACGCTGTTCTATGGCAACCGCATGAGCAGCCAGGTGCTGTTCCTGGAGGAACTGGCGGCGCTCAAGAATCGCTTCATGGGCCGGCTCGCGATCTTCCATTTCCTGACCATGGAGGAAGAGGAGGTCGCCTTGTTCAACGGCAGGCTCGACCGCGAAAAATGCGATGAGATACTGACCACGCTGATCGATCCGTGCGCGACCGATCTGTTCTTTGCCTGCGGCCCCGAAGGCATGATGACCGCCGCCGAACAGGCGCTGCTGGCGCGCGGCGTGCCGGAGGATCGCATCCTGCTGGAGCGCTTTACCAGCGCGGGATCGAGCCCGGTGCTCGACGAAGCGGCGCAGGCACGTGCGCTGGCCGCCGCGGGTCGGCGCATGGGCGTCATTCTCGACGGGCGCAAGCTGACCGTCACCTTCGATGCCGACCGCGGCAATATCCTCGACAGCGTGCGCGCGACCGGTGCGGCGGCGCCTTTCGCGTGCAAGGGGGGCATTTGCGCAACCTGCCGGGCAAAAGTGGTCTCCGGCGCGGTCGAGATGCGGTTGAACTATGGTCTGACCAGGGAGGAGGTCGCGGCCGGCTATATCCTGACCTGCCAGTCAATGCCGATATCGGACGATGTGGTCGTCTCCTACGACAGCTGAGCGATCCGGAGCATGGCAGAGCGCTGAAGTTTAGGTAAATATCTGATATATAACAGATTATAGCATCCCGATGCAGCGATGATGGGCAATATGATATGACACAACCGGTGTCCCATATCTCTCGCCGGCCTTCACACCGGACCTCGCATGCCTCTAATCCGAGCCGGCGTTCTGCGTTTCAATCACGGGGCGTTCGAGCGAACGCGAGAGTCCCTGGAAGATCGCGAGAAGGCGGCCATCGCCGGTTCTGACCTGCACGTCATAGACTCCCGTTCGCCCCGCCTGGCCGGATCGCGTCGCTTCGGCGATGATCCGTTCGCCGCGTCGGCTGGGGGACAGGAAGGTGATCGATCCGCCCTGCGCGACGGTGGCGATATTCTCCGAATTGCAGGCATAGGCGAACGCCTGGTCGGCGAGCAGGAACAGGATGCCGCCATGCGCGCTGCCAAAGCCGTTCAGCATGCGATCGTCGAGCGTCAGCGACGCCGTCGCGTGCCCCGTGCCGATCGAGTCCAGCGCGATATCCAGCAGCGCGGTCGGTCCCTCGCTGCGCCGCATCAGCTCAGCGACATCGCGCGGTGTCGGTGCGTCTGCAACGGGCATCTCGATCATCCTGTCAGCCAAAGCCGGGGCGGGCGAGCTCACCGTCGCGCCGCGGTCTCCGCTCAGAAGTTGAAGCCCAGCGTGAGGCCATAGGTCCGGGGCTCGCCGAACAGCGCGAACGCGACGCGGCTGTCGCGCTGGGAAAAGACGTGCGTGCGATATTCGGTATTGGTCAGGTTCTTGCCCCAGATGCTCAGCTCGAGATGCCCGTCGGCCGAGGTGATCCCGAGCGAGGCATCGACCAGGTCATAGCCGGGGATCACGGTGATCGGGTTGTTGTCGGCGTCATAATAGCTGAGGCTCTGATATTTATAGTTTGCCCGGGCCGCGATCTTCTCGCCGCCGGCGAGGCGGAAGGAATATTCCGCATAGGCGCTGGCGGTATATTCGGGCGCCTGTCTCAGGCGATTGTTGGTGAACGCGCCAGTGACGATCTGTGACGGCGTGCCGGTGAACTGGGTGTAGCGCGCGTCGAGATAGGCGAAGGTGCCGCCGATCTCCACGCCGCTGAGCGGACTCGCTGCCACTTCCAGCTCGATGCCCTTGATGCGCGCCTTGCCGGCATTCTCGGTGATGAACTGGCCAAAGGTGGTGCCGGCGGGCTGGAAGAAGCGGGTCACCTGAAGGTCGCGGTAATCGGTGTAGAAGGCGGCAAGGTTGAGCCGGAGGCGGCGGTCGAACAGCTCGCTCTTCACGCCCAGTTCGTAATTGGTCGCCTTCTCCGGTGCGAACGCTCTGGTCGCCACCAGCGCGGTCGATGCGGTGCCGGTGAAGCCGCCGCTCTTGAAGCCGGTGGCCACACTTGCATAGGTCAGCAGGCGCGGCGCGATTTCATAATCCGCGATCACCTTCCAGCTGAAGTTCGACCAGCTCGCCTTGGCCGCGACCAGGGGATAGGCTTGCAGCAGGAGCGGGAGGCCCGACACGATCCGCGATTCGGAGGTGATCTCCTTTCGTTCGTACGAATAGCGCCCGCCCGCGGTGATCTTCAGCTTGTCGAGCGGCCGGTAGGATGCCTGGGCATAGCCGGCATAGGCAAAGCCGTCATTGGATTGATATGAATTGGAGATGCTCGGCAGGCGATCGCTCCGCCCCAGTGCCGGGAAGTTGAAGCCCTCGATTCGGAAATTCTTTTCCTTGGTCAGGAAAAGGCCGGCGATCCAGTCGAACCGCTCGCCCGACGGCGAGGTGAGCCGAAGCTCCTGGGTGTATTGCCGTGGCTTTTCAT
>NZ_JBOHHW010000069.1:0-20494 GCF_050725575.1 Sphingomonas sp.
CTCAGGAGTGGAAACGGCCACCGCGTGAGTGGGCCGAGGCAAAGACCCAGTTCGCCGTGATCTTCGGCGAGCGGTTCGTCATCTGATGACGAGAACGGCCTCGCGCACAAAATATCGGACAGTCCCGTGGCCGGGCGGCTTTCGCTGGTTTTGTCGATCACCACCAGCACACCGTCCGCCGCAGCGGCCTTCGGAGGAAGCGACAGCGCGAGCGCATAATCGCTGGTGCCGAACGACGGCATCGCGACAAAGCGCAGCCCATCACCATGAAGGGCTCGCAGCGGCGGCAGCCTGGCGAGCAACTCGACGGCGGCACCACGCACATGCGGCTCACCCTCTTCCCGAATAGGCGCTTCATGCGTGCGGCTCCGTTCGACAAGCATTGCGCTGATCTGGCGATGCCGGAGCCACTCCCGCCCGACCACGAAGCCGATCACACCGAGTTCGACGATCACGACGGCGGTGGTCAGATAGCCGATCCGATGAAGCCAGATGACCCACCGCGACGTTGTCCGCACATCTCCTTCCGACATGCCGCTCCCCTTCATCGCGCGCCCTCTCCTGTGCCCACGACAGCGCACGATAGACGCTGGTACGCCCAATGCGGGCGACTGCCACCTCAACTCAGGTCACAGTGGGCCATACCAAAAAACGCCGTCGCCCGGCTCCCAATAATATTCCCGGGACCTTGGCAGGTCTCGTTCGTTCCGCGGAACGTGATACCCCCAGCCGCCGTCGAAATAAGGCTTGATCCAAATATCGACGCCCCATTTATGGACGGTCACGGCCTCCGGCTCGAGGCTGGCGATGACGTGCGGCCATTGGCTTTTCGGAACCTCCACCGATTCCTCAGGAGGCTTGATCGGATACCTCGCCATCAGGGTTAGGGATTCAGTCTTGATCGCTCGCAATTTCACGGGAGCGACAGTTGGCCAGGCACAGCCCCCAAGCAGTGCGAGCATTGCCAGCACAACCAGCGCGACAATCGGGTTTCTCCGCCGGTTCATCACCGAAGCTAAGCACATGGACGGCGTGTCCGCCATGCCGCTCTTGCGGTGATGCGTGCAGCAATCCCCGAACTTCCCACGAACGGACGCCAAAAAGCCTCACGGGAACGGCAAGGTCTTCTAAACCCGCGCCCCGATCTTGCGCGCGCGCAGGTAGAACCAGATCGCAACGAGGACAGCCGCCGGGATCAGCCAGGCGAATGCCCGAGCACCGGCGATATCAGGATCAACGTCACCATGGGACGCAACGGCGGCAACCAGAAGCCAGGCGAAAAACACCGCAACCAGCCGCGACCAGACAGGGGAGTGGATCGTTCTCGTAAAGACGATCTTTTCCAGCAGCAACGCGGCAATGGCAATCACCGCAAAGCCTCCGACAATCAGGCCCAGATATTCCATTGTTCAGAAACCCAAAATTGTTCCTGCGGAGTCAATCATCGAGGCTTGGTTGAGTTCCGGGAAATTTCGGCAACACTTTGCCAAAATTACGAGCTCCCAGCTTCATCCCCGGCTGACCGGCGTCGGTATTCGACCACAAGCACGCGGCACCGGTTTACGCCAAAGATATGCGCGCGCGGCTATTTCACCTCAGCCTTCACATAGATCGGTGCCAGCGCCGCCTGCACCTCAGCCGCCTGGATGATGCTCTCCGGCCGGTCCCACGCCCCGGCAGCGACGAATGCGACGGTCAGGTTGACGTTATGCCCCGGCACGGTCGACAGCCCCGCCGGGGTGCCGTTCATGGTCATCGTCGATGACTGCGTATATTCGTCGTTGCGGGTCACCCGGAAGGCAAGCTTGCCCCGCTCCACGGTGAGTTCGGCGGCGCGCAGCAACGCCATTTCGCCGAGCACGAAGGGGTGCGACTTGCTGCCGTAAAAGGTCACCACCGCGCTCTTTCGGTTCTTCGCCAGTTCCACCGAAAAAAACTTATCGCGCCGGAATTTAACGGCGGAACGATAAGGATTGGCGAGCATGACGTCCTCATGATCGGGCAGATCGGCGATGAACGGCGCCGGATCGAATCCGGCGGCAAAGCGCTCATTGCCATCCAGCCGATAGTCTTTCTCCATCTGCGCCAGCACCGACCTGAGACCCGGATGGCTGCCGGCCGGCAACCTGATGATCGCGGCATGGATCAGTGCCAGGGTGATCTGGCCCACCGGCATTTCCTCCATGCCCTCCAGCCTGGTCGCGGCGCTCTCTGCGTCCCCCTTGCCCAGCACAACCGCCGCCTCGATCAACGGCGACCATTTGTCGAGCACAGCGCGCCGCGCGGCCGGGCTCTCGCTGTTCTGGAAACCGTTCTCGGCGTCGAACGGGTCGGTCACTATCGTACTACTCTCGCGCGCCCGCTCCAGCCATTGATCGGCAAGGTCGGGCCGCCCGGCCATAACGGCGGTGATCACGGCCTGTGCCGTGCGCCCGGCACTCATCTCCGTGGGGGTGGGCGTGCCGGGGTCCACCGGGCTGTTCTGCCAGTCGGTCAGCGCCTCGGCCCATTCGCCCGCCCGCGCCAACATGAGGGCGCGCCCTTCGATGACGTCGGACAGGTTGATGAAGGACTGCCCGAACGCGCCGGGGACCACCGGGGCGTTCTGCCAGTCGGTCAGCGCTTCGGCCCATTCGCCCGCCCGCGCCAATATGAGGGCGCGCCGTTCGATATAATCGCTGTCGAGCCGGACGAGATTATCCCAGCGCGCCTTTTCCCGCGGCGGGATTGTCGTTCGCAAACCGGACATGGAGAAGGCGAACTTCGCAATTCTGGCGTTCCACGGCCGCGCCTGCATTGCGCGGACCGCCTCATCGGCGGCATCCTCGCGCCGTCCCGCCCCGAGATAGGCGATCGCCCGGAGCATGTGCAGGGAAACGCCGAAGCTGCGCGTATAGGCCGCATCGGGGCGCTCGATCGCGGCGATCGCATCGAGATCGGCCAGCGCCTCGCGATGCTGTTTGGCCGCGACCCAGAATTTGGCGCGGGATCTCAGCAATGCCGCGCGCCGCTCCCAACCGGCCTGCGGATCCAGCGCATCGAGCGCCGCGGTGCAGCGTTCGATTCCGACCGACGGCACTGTCCTCGGCGTCAGCGCGCGGGCCGCGGTCGGGCCCATCATGAACTTGGTCGTTCCGGAGACCTGGTTTTCACCGCAGCCCGTCCAGGGGCTGGCGGGTTTGGCCGCCTCTTTCACCTCCGCCATGCTCGCGGTCACGCAAATCGCCGCCGCGAGGACGGCGCTGCCCCAATATCTGTTCATCGATCATCCCCCATGTCCTCCCAGAGATTTGACTGGAGGGCCAAAGTCAAGCGCGGCGCACCCCCATCTCCAGTTGCCCCATCTCCAGTTGCCCCATCTCCAGTTGAAGGAACAGCGCGCCCAACTTCCTCTTGCCCGGCGCGCGCTCCGGCATCCCTTGCATCACCTGCCGGACCTCCGTCGGCGCCAGTGCGATCGCCCGGCGAATTTCCGTTTCCCCGGCGTCGGCTTCGCCGGCCCGGAGCGCGATCGCCTGCGCGGCATAGGCCGCCGGGCCGAGGATGTGGTTGACCTGATGCGGGGTCGCAATCGGATGAGTATAGGCAACCGCGGCAGCGACGGAGGCCGCCCGCGCTGAGGCGGCCGCGGCCGGGTCACCGACCTCGCGCGCCGCGGCGTGCGCCGCCTTCGCTTCGAAGATCGGCAGCGCGCGCTCGGCGCAATCGGCCGCCCAGCGCGCGACAGGGCGCAGGTCTTCGATGGTCAACATCGACTCTTCCAATAACTATCTGATATATAATGAATTATATCATTCCCTCCCTCATCGCAGGCGGCACAAGATATAGGACATCCGGTGTCCCATATCTCTCGCCGTTCGCCATTGACCCTGTGACCGCTCGCCCCCTCTCAGCCCTGTTCCCGGCAACGATTCAACCGAGACACGGGATCTGACATGCCATCGCTTGCCGGCCTTGGTCCCGGCTCGCTCTTTCTAATTGTCGGAAAAAATAGCTGTGCGGCAGCGCCACGCCCGCCCTCACTTCAAGACTCCAAATGCGAACAAGGCAAAGGCCAGGACTCCGAGCGCGCACAAGGCCGCATACCCCGTGGCGATGGCCAGCCAGGCTTCTTTGAATTTCCGGATTTCGCCTCGAAACAGGAATATCAGCGTAACGAACATGGTAAGGGTAAGCGGGGCAAAAATAACAAAACAAAGCCACTGGCTGTTGCTCAAGGGGTCTTTGTCTCTGTGGTTCCCGGACAATCTTTCGACTTCTGCCACAGCGACGGTCTCGGTTATGTCATCGCTCGAGACATTTCTCCGATCGAGCTCAGCCCGGGCGGCCGATATGGCTTCGGCAAGATAGCCATCTTCCTCCTGGGCATGGGCGATCCTGATAAGGCCTTCATCGGGAAGGCCGCCCATCGTTCGCGCAAAATCCCGGTCGCTCATGACATGCCCCAGTCTCGTCCGATGGTCGGATAATCGGAGCTCGCATCAAGCCAATCCATGCTGCGAAGCTGCCTTTTGGAAAGCGGCCTGCTAGGCGTCAGGCTCAACTCGAACATGTGGCACGACATCATGACTTTCCGGAAACAGGCCCTGCTCATCGTCGATGTACAGCCGAGCTTCGCCGTGCCTGAGGGCATGATCAGCGACATCATGGCGCTCAGCCAAAAACTCTACACCATCGCCACGGTCGAACGGCACGACGAGGCGATCACCCCGTTCGAACGGCAGCTCGGCTGGAAACCCGGCCCCGATGACGATGCCCTGGTCCCGGCCGACCGCGTGTTCATCAAACATGGCTATCTGCCGCCGCCCGCGGCGATCGACCACCTCAAATCGCTGGGGGTCGAGCGCGTGCTGGTGTGCGGCGTGCAGGCCGACACTTGCTGCCTCGCCGCCGGCTTCATGCTGTTCGACGCGGGGCTTCACCCGACCTTGCTCAAATGGCTCAGCGTCGGATCGTCGCTCGACCGGTCGGCCGATCTCGGCGCCAATCTCTGGCAGCATCATTTCGGCAGCGTGCTGCACAGCGCCGACGAACTTCAGCTCGACGACTGATCGATCGTCAGGGCGGAAAAACGGCCCGCCCGCCGCTCGCCCGCAAGCGGCGCCGGCGAGCGGACCGTCACCGGCAGGGATTATCCGCCGGCCATCCCGATCGCCTCCCGGATCGCCTGCTCAACCGGCGAATAACCGCCATCAGGCCGGTCGAGGCACAGCGGCTCGCGCGGCAGCAGCGGTGGCTGCGCCATGAAGCGCGGGACCGTGCCGCGATGCGGCTGGGCGGTATGCACCAGGAAGGGATGGCACAGATATACCGTGCCGGCCTCGCCGACCGCCAGCACCTCCGGCCGATGCGCGGAGGCCGCGAACCCGTCAGCGGCAAGCTCGCGCAAGGTCAGCCCCGCCTCACCCGCCGACGCCAGCTGACGGGCGACGTCGCGGTGCGACCCGGCACGGATGCGGGTCGGGGCATCGTCCGGACCGACGTCGGAGAACAGGAACAGCATCAGCAGCGCGCGGCCCCGGCTGCGCAGGTTGACGCGCCATTCCATGAAGTCCGGATGATCGGTCCCAAAGCTGACATCGACATGCCAACCGGCATCGCCAGGCTCATCGGGCGAGGGAAAGCGGACCGGAAACGTCCCCAGCGTGACGCGGGGAATCCAGCGCCCCGGCCCGACCAGCTGATCGAACGCACCGCGCAGCACCGGCGTATTGGCGGCCTCGCGGAACGGCGGCTGGCCGAACTGATCGAGGCGAATGACCGGATGGGTCCAGCTGGCAGGATCATTGGGATCACATCCCGTCGCCTGCCACAGGATGGCCCGCGCCTGCTCGGCGGTCTGTTTGGCAAAGGCATTGTCGAGACGAACAAAGCCGTCGCGGATGAACGAATTTATGTCGGCGGCGCCGAGCGCTCGCACTGGATCGAGTTCCATGAATTTCTCGCAATCATATCAAACGCAAAGGATCGGCAGCACGCGAGCGCTGCACGAAGCAAAGCCGCAATCGGCCTGCTCAGATCAGCGGAAACGCGGCCGCGCGGTTGGAAATGATGAACGTCATGGCCGGGAGTATAATGATGCGTGGATGTCGGTTGCAAGATGGGTGAGCACGGCTCTGCGCTATTTGCTGCGGATCGCCCCATTGCGGACATTACGCCAGTCGATTAGTTTGAGCTCATGACCGATGCGACGAACAGCTATCTGAATCGCCCGGTTGTTCATCTGAGCGCAGCGGGCGTCATCGGTCTGGCGGTCGTCACAATCTGCAATGTCACTTGGGCATTGGCGCGTGGCCTTCCTATCTCCACGCTTTGGGATGCGGCCACTCCCGTGCAAGTGCTGCTTGCCGCCTTTCCCTATATCGTACTTGCCCTGCTCGGAATACGAACACGCAGGTCATGGGTTGTGGGGCTTGTACTGACCACCGCCTTTTGGGGCTTCTACCTTTTTACCACCCTGCAGTCTTACGGAGGTGGTGCGAATATCGGGTTGGGCTTGCTCATGATGCTTTCGCCGCTGGTAATTTTGGCAGCTAGCCTTCTCGCCCCGCTGAGTCTGGCCAGAGGGCAAAGAGGCGACAACATCATCGCCGATTATTGACCGCTTGCTCCCGGTTGGTGCGATCTGTGAGCCCGGGCCGCCAATCACCCGCAGCCCCTCTTGTCATTCCTCCGGCAGCCCACGATCTCCCAGCCAGCAACAGCATCGGCGGCGACGCCCGGAGACACAGCATGCAGCGTTTTGCTCAAAAGACCTTTATCGCTTCTGGTTTGCGCACGCCGTTCGGCCGCGGCGGCGGGGCTCTGGCCGATCATGATGCGATCAGCCTGTCGGTGCCGCTGGTCCAGGCCATGGCCGAAACGGCGCGGCCTGATCTGTTCATCTGGGGCACGGTGATTCCCAGCTTGGGCTGGAGCAATATCGGGCGCGAGATCTGGCTCGATGCGAAGCTCGATCCGACCGTCCCGGCGTTTTCCGCGGTGCTGGCCTGCTCGACCAGCATGGTCGCGGCGTTCGCGGCGGCCGGGTTGCTTGGCGGCAGCACTGACCTGGTGATGGTCGGCGGCGCCGAAGTGATGAGCAATCCGCCGATCGGCCTGAAGCTTGACGCGTCGAAGCGGATCGTGAAGCTGTTTCGTACCAACCCCGGCGAAGCGCTCGCCGCATTGCAGGCGCTGACGCCCGACGATCTGGTCCTGCCGGTCAAGGGCTGGGCCAACCGCATCACCGGGCGGACGATGGGCGACCATATGGAGGAAACCGCGCAAATCTGGGAAATCAGCCGCGAAGCGCAGGACGACTGGGCGCTGAAGAGCCATCAGCGCGCAGTGGCCGGATGGGAAAGCGGCTTTTTCGACGATCTGGTGATTGCACTGCCGGAGATTTCGCGCGACGCCAATCCGCGCGCCGATACCTCGGCGGAAAAGCTCGCCTCGCTGCCGGCCGCATTCGATAAGTCGGGCAAGGGCTCGCTCAGCGCCGGCAACAGCTCGCCGATCACGGACGGCGCGGCGGCGTGCTGGGTCGCGACCGAGGCGGGGCTGGCCAGGCTCCCGGCCGGGACGTTCAATGCCGAGCTGGTCGATCATGAGATCGCCGCGGTCGATCACGGCGTCGACGGGCTGTTGATGGCACCGAGCTTCGCCATTCCGCGCCTGCTTGCACGCCACGGCCTGAAATATGAGGACGTCGCGCTGTGGGAAATCCATGAGGCCTTTGCCGCGCAGGTGCTTGCGAACGTGGCCGCGCTCGAAAAGCCGGGCTGGACCCGCGACCGCGCCGGCGTCGACTTCGATTTCGGTCCCTTCCCCTGGGACCGGGTCAATCCCAATGGCGGGTCGGTCGCGATCGGCCATCCCTTCGCCGCCACCGGCGCGCGCGACCTCAGCCAGGCCGTGAAGGAGCTATGGGCGAAGCCGTCGGGATCGTTCGCGGTGGTCAGTGTCTGCGCCGATGGCGGGCATGGCACGATCGCGTTGCTGCGCCGTCCCTGAACGGTGGCGGGGGGCACAGACGCTCGTCCGAAGCGTTATATCGCCATCTCATAAAAGGCGCCCGCAATGTTGACCGTCACCCAACTCACGCCTCGCGCGCTTGAGATCGTCACCGAAGGCGATGTCACCCGCGAGGATATTCCCCGCGTGATCGAGGAAATTGGCCGCTTCCTCGACACGACCGACCAGTTCGACATTCTTGCCGATGTCCGCGGCGCGCCGAAGGTCGAATTCGGCATGATCGTCGAGGAACTGAAGCACTTGCCCGCGCTGTTCCGCATGGTCCACGCGCTCGACCGTGTCGCGCTGATTGCCGATGAGGGCTGGATCCGTACCGCCGCTGCGATCGAATCCAAGCTTATCCCCGGGGTGGACTATCAGGTCTATACCCGCGCCGAGGCAGCGCATGCACGCGACTGGCTGCTGCGCCACACCGATATCGCGCATGGCTGAACCCATGCTGGCCGGGGATGGCGGCATCGGAACCCGTTCCTTCCCATACTCGTTTTCACCCTGCACACCGTAACGCCCTAAAGACGCCAAGGAGAGGCACCATGTCCGAGCTCAATACGACACTCTGGGAAAAGGAACTGCGCGCGCTGCTCGACCGGCTTCAGGCGCATCCCTCACGCGAGTCGGCGGCGGAGCGGCAGCGCATCGCCGTGCTGACGCACCTGATCGCGGCACGGGGAAAGGTCGCGGCCTGATGGAGGCCGTATGGCGCCTCCGTTCCGGCGTTAGATTGCGAAATCATGGACACTCGGGCGGCGATGGACGTTTCGTCCGCAAGGACGGAACGCCTTATCCGGGGCAATAGGATTTTGCGCTTGGAGCAACCGGCCGTCGGGAACTCCGCCGCTCGCTGATCAAGGTAAACGATCCGTTAATTCGTCCCGCCCCGGCACGCTCGAAAACAGGGGCTGGCGACGCGCGCCGCTTTGCAGGACAGAGTGGCAGATGAACTGGCGAATCCCTCTGGCGGCGGACCGCAAGACCCTGGGCATGCAATTGATTGCCCCGTCGCTGTTCGGCGCCGCCCTGTTCGTCGGCGGCATCGCGCTGATCGCCGCGCCGTCACCGGCGACGACCGCGGCACCGCGTGTCCCCGCCGCAACTGCGATGCCGTCCGCCCCGCCTCCCATCAAGGCAGCGGCGGTTGTGCGTGCCCCGGCTCTGCCTTCCGCACCCGCGCCGATCGACACCCGCTTCGTCGTTAAGCGCATCCTGTCGATCCCTGGTCCGATGCATCAGGGCGATTCCTATTGGGACGAAAGCGGCGCGCCCGCGACCGGGCAGATGGTCGTCACGGTCGACCTCGCCGCACAGACCCTGTCGGTGTTCCGCGCCGGCTATGAGATCGGCACAGCGGTGATCATCTATGGTGATGAGGGGACGCCAACACCGCTCGGCATCTTCCCGATTACGCAGAAGGACGCCGATCACGTCTCCAACCTGTACAATGCGCCGATGCCCTATATGCTGCGCATGACCAATGACGGCATCTCGATCCACGGCAGCAAGGTCGGTGACGGCTTTGTCACGCACGGCTGTGTCGGCATCCCGGTCGCGTTCGCGAAGAAGCTGTTCGGCGCGGTCAAGCTCGGTGACAAGGTGATCGTCACACGCGGCGAAATGCTCAACCTGGGCGATGCCATCACCGCAGCGTGACGCCGACTTCCGATACGCCCGGTTTCATGTAGACCGCTATCAGGAGGTGCGTTCATGGCCAAAGCCAAGAAGAAGCTGCTGCCAAAGGATTTCGAGGCGCTGCTTGAAAGGGGCGATCTGGATGCGCTCAAGGCGGTGTTCGACACGTGCGACATCAATGCCCGTGGCGGCGTATTCAAGCAAACCGCGCCGGCGTTCAACGAGTGTCCCGATGATCTGACGCGCTGGCTGGTCGAGCAAGGTGCCGATCTCTCGGCGGGCGACAACTATGGAGAAACCCCGCTGCATTCGCGGGCAGGACACTGGCAAGGGCATATCGAGATCCTGCTGGAACTCGGCGCGGACATCCATCACGGCGAGAATTTACGCGGCACGCCACTCCATAGAGCGGCGGGATCCTATAATGTCCGTACGGCGCGTCTGCTGATCGAGCATGGCGCGCGGGTCAATGCGCTTAACCGCGAGAAACAGACGCCACTGGTCTATGCCCTGCAATGCTGCAGCAACGCGCAGATCAAGAACATGGCGACGCTGGCAGAGCTGCTCATCGAAGCAAGCGAGCGCCAGGCGCCAAAGCAAAAGGGGCTTCTCTCCGCCGTCTTCGCTTCGAACCGGAAGGATGACGCGCATCGCACGCCGGCCATGAAGGCGTTGGTCACGCGGATTGGCACCGATTTCGAATTTCATCGCGCCGGTTTCAATCCCGACTATGTCGATGAAACCAGCGCCGGGCTCGATAAGCTCTATGCCCTGTTCGACGTGCCGCCTGTCCCCCGCCGCGCCATGCATGACGGCAAATCGCCGATCATCGCCCGAGCTGTACGCTGGGAAGATCGCTTTCAGGAGCTTTGGGAGCTGCTGATCCCCTCAAATGGTGCGGCCGGCACCGTGCAGGGCGAAGTGATCCGCATCTCCGGCAAGATCCGCCGCGAGCTCGACGGCAATGGTGGGGGCAATTGGGACGCCCATTTCAGGAAAATGGCCGACGCCTTTCTCGCGCATGTCGGCACCGGCACTGCACTTTCCGATACCGAACTGGCCGATGCGCGGGCGATTGTCGCCGAGATCAAGAGACGAAATGGCGATACGAACCGGATGTGCGAGCTTGCGGTCAATTGGGTGGCGCTCAATCCCGCGCCCATGAAACTGCCGCCCCCGGACTATGATCGCTAGACCGACACCGCTGGGAAGGCGACCATAGCCAATGGCCATGACCTTCTTCGGCACCCAATCGGACATTGCCCAGGTCTGGCAATGGCTTTTCGACGTGCCCGAGATGAGGCTGTTCGAGGGATATTCACGGCCCGACAAACCCAATCGCTGGTTCGACAGCTGGGACACTGTCTCCCGTTACGTCGATGATGGCGGCTGGACACTCACCGCCTGGCCGCAGAGTGTCGGCGGCCGCCCGCGCATCGAGAGAATAACCTTCACGCCCGAAACGCAGAGAGAATTAGGAGGCAAGGGGCGGACGGTATTGCTCAGTCCTGCCAACATCAGAGTGAACCGCAACAATGATCAGATGGGGTGCCTCGCCGATTCATCGATTACGTGCTGGACCGAAAAGGGCGCGCGCGGCCGGTCGATCTTTCCGGAAGAATTCCTCGATGAGGTGGACTGGGTGAAATTGCGGTCGATCGTCAGCAAGATCCAGCGGCAGATCACCAAGGCCTCGCCAGCCAAGCTTCGCGCCTGTCCGATCATGCCCGATGCGTTCGAAAAGCTCCAGGCGGGCGAGATAAGGATATGGAACTGGGGCGAGGCAAGCAGCTTCCCTTCCCCGCTCATCACGATGACGTGACAACGATGTTATCGCCTCATCTCTCGCGAAATAGGGCTTCGATATTGTTGCCGTCCGGATCGAGGACAAAGGCAGCGTAATATCCGGCGGGATAGCCTCCGGAACGCAAGCCCGGCGTACCATTGTCGCGGCCGCCGGCGTCGATGGCCGCCAGGTGAAACGCCTGCACCTCGTCGCGGCTGACCGCCCGGAATGCGATATGCTGTTTCAGGCCCTGCGGATGGAACACATCGATCCAGAAGATCGGGTAGGTCGCGCCGTAACCGATGCCGCCGATCTCCGCGCCATCGTCAGTGGCCAGCCCACCGGCCATGGTGATGCGCACGATCGGGCGCATTCCCAGGGCAGCCAGCGCCGCATCATAGAATTCCGCCGATCGCCCGATATCGGCAACGCCGATGCCGGTGTGGTCGATCCGCCAGTCATCCATCCCGGCCATCCATCTTCTCGCTAAAACCCGGCCTGCGACAGCTGCGACCGCAGATTTTGCAGCACACGTTCCCCCACCGGCGACAGGTCACGCGCGGGCTTGCCTTCGCGCAGGCGTTTGCGATCCTTTTCCGGCGGCTCGACTGCGCGCACGCGGACCGGCGCTTGTCCCTGCGCTTTCATGCCGAGCATCTCCGCCGCGCCGCGCGACAGGTCGATGATGCGTGGCCCTCGCACGAACGGCCCGCGGTCATTGATCCGCACGATGATCCGCCGCCCGGTGTCGAGCGCCGTCACCTCGACATAGCTGGGCAGCGGCAGCGTGGTATGCGCGGCAGTGATCCAGCCGGGACGGAAACGTTCGCCATTGGCGGTGCGGTTGCCGGATTCATTGCCGTACCAGCTGGCATAGCCCAGCACATCGTAGCGCGGATCGGCGGCTGGCACATAGGTCGTGCCGCGGATCTGATAGGGCTGGCCGATCCTGACCGGCATGTCGCTCACTGGGCGAAAATTGCCGCCGCCACAGGCCGACAGCATCAGCATCGCGGCTGCCACACTCCAGATCCGCGTCGCTCGAAACCCCCGCATGTCCGCGACCCTAGACGGGCCGCGCATCGGCATAAAGCCTCGATTGCCGGGTTCGTCCCGCGCCGTGCACGGGTTCGCCTGGCCGAGGTTGGAGGCAAGCCCTCCCCGCTCCCTAGTCTTCCGCGCCCCCACGCCGCGCCGCGGTCAGGAAATCTTCCACCCAGCGCTCGATCGCTTCAAGTGCCGTCGGGCTGAGGTCGACGAACGACTGGCGCCGGTCGTCGGGGTTACCCGCACGTTGCACCAGACCAAGCACAACCAGCCGGTCGAGCCAACGCAACGCCGTGGTGGGCGGAACGGCAGCGGCGTCGCAAGCACTCGCGACACTGACGCACCGTCCCTCGACGTGCGACACATAGAGATCGAGCAGAATGTCCCAGGCGGGCTCTGCGAAAAGCTCCGCCGGCAGCAATTGGGTACGCCCGCGCCGAGCGCGCAGATACTTGCGCACCATGTCCAGATGATCCAGCGGCCCGCTATCGAACAGCTTCGCGGCTGGCAGCCCCGCCTCGCTCAGTGCCTCGGCCAGGCAGGGAAGATCGCATGGAAGATCAGGGCCCGACGCGGGCTTCGTCGTCAGGCCGCGCCAGTCCATCGCGCCCCGACAGGGCGGGTCGGCCGAGCTCATGAGTGCCGCGCCCCGGCACGGACCGCAACGATGCGCGTGCGGCGCGCCGGTCGATCATGATCCCGGCCACCATTACCAACAGCATCGGCAGGCTCCAGAAAGATTGCATCGCGAAGTACAGCATCGGTTTCAGCTGAACCGGTGCCGCGATCGTCGCGAGATGCGTGGCGATGCTGCCGAGGTGGAACCCGGTCATCCAGAGCGGCCAGAAATGCCGGCTGCGCAGTGACACCCCGACCAGCGCGCCAAGCAGCAGCAGATCGACGCCGAACACCGGAAGCTGCGTGTTCGCCCAGCTTTGTTCGAGATATGATGCCGGGATGCTGAGCAGCGCCGCGGCGATGATGAACAGCGAAATCCATCGTCCGTCTTTCCCGCCGGCAATGCAGGCATAGCCGCAGCTGGCGAATAACAGGATCGTAAATAATTGGCTCACCATCGCCCTGCCCCAACACAGACGTCACGAATGCGTCAAGACGGCGGCTGCGGCCTCCAAGGCTCAGGCGACCGTCGATGGCGTCGGCTCGGTCACCGGCATGGCTCGATCGCTGCCCGTCAACACCTTGCTGGGTGCACCCCAACAACCGAAGCCGACCGGGGCGAGATTGCTCTGGCGCTGGATCACGATCATCTGGCAATGCGCGTTGACCATGTCGCGGCGCCCCGCCAGCATCTTGTCGAACCCGGCGCTGAGCGATTCGAGCAGCTTTTGCTTGGCGCGGGGGTGGAGGTCGGATTTCGCCGTCCCCTCCAGCATCGACGCGGCCACCCGCGCACTGCTCAGCAGCGCATCATCAGTGGCGTGGAACACGGCAACCATGTCGCTCGAAATGACGCGGCCCGCGGCTTCGGTCAAAAAAGTCATGAGAATCTCCTCGCGCCGGAACACGGCACGTTGATAAAATGCGGACGAAATAACGGGTTCGGTGATCAGGACAGCGCTTGAAGGCTCATCCGGATGATCATGATGCAGGCGACAAAGGCCAGCACCGAAAAGAAGGCGATCCGTGCGATCGCCGACAATCGTTGCGAACTGGTCAGGTCATTGTCTCTACCCCCAATGGGCGGGACCAGCCGAGACATGATGTCCTGCGGGCCCCGCTGATGTCGGGGCAATGGATCGGCAACAAATGGCTGAACGGCAAGGGTTTGCGGCTGCCTAGGCAGTTGCTGCCCAGTAGGATCGCTCACCGGATCGGCCGTCGGGTCGCCAGCTTGATCGGTAGCATGCCGCGTGAACAGGCGCGCCGCTTCGGCGCGGCTGCCGGCGCCCAGCGCCTGCGTTGCCGCCAACAGGTGATTGTCGACAGTCGAATAGGAAATGCCCAGCTCGCGGCCAATTTCCTTCGAAGTATAGCCCTGCGCCACCAGCCGGAGGCAATCCTTCTGGCGCAGCGTCAATCTGTCGAACCGCGATTCCGGCATTCCCCGCTATTGCTCCCCCGTCCCTCGCGCCGTTAATCAGGCGGAAGCCGCTGTTAAGCAAGATCAAAGGTGGCAGAATCGCAACGGACACGGATTCCCCGTGTCCGACGCGCCGTGTCAGGAAAGGCCGCCTGCCCGGCTCGATCGGCACCGGGCGATGCCGATCGGCACCCGCCCGGAAAGGTCAATGGGAATAATAGGGCTGCTTGTCGGGCGTCGGCACGACAAACGCCGCGGACATCTCGGTTTCCAGCGTATCGGCGGCCATTTGCAGATAGCAGCCCACGACACCAGCGCCCAGCGTATCGCAGATGGACAACAAGCGATCGATTTCCGCTTTCAGATGATGATGAGCGGGACTTGCCGCGTCGAACTTGGTCATGATCCCGCATAATGCGGTTGCCGGGGTGGTCCAATCACTATTTGATCCGCTTCGGTTTCGACATGCATGTCCATCGACCAAAGCGTGCGCAGCCCGTCAGGCGAGCAAAGGCAGCACAATGATGCACACGATCACGCATTCGATCATCCCGATCGATGCGATGCCGAATCCGCGCACCAGGCCAATGTGCAAATGGCTGGCGAACCAGCGCGCCTGTTGCGTGCCGTACCACAGGAAAGCGATCGCCATCATCGCAAGCGCGGCGCCACCCGACCAGATCCAGTGGCATTGTGCGATGGTTGCCGCAAATCCGACCAGAAAGGCGAAAGGCGCCGCGACATAGCATTGACTATAGAATGGCAGCTTCAGCGTCGCACGCGTGAACCGCGTACCCTGCCGTCGCAACAGGCCAGCCGCCATGATCAGCGGAAAGATGCTGAAAATCGCCAGCCGCATCAGCAACAGACTGGTATCGTCGTCGATCAGCATGGAGACGCCGCGATTGCTTTTCACGATCGGGTTTTCGCCGACCAGCGCCAGCTCGATCAGGTGCGACAGGATCAGGGTCAGCAGCAGGAACAGCGGCGGGCTCAGCGTGTCAGTATATTGTTCCTCCTTACGATCACCCAGTTCGGTGTCGGCATAGTTCATCATCGACTGCGGATGCCGAACGGTTCGCGCCATGGTAATCGGATAGAAGATCAGCCAGCTCATCGCTTCGTAGAGAAAATCATCGAGCGACTTCAGAAATTGCACGAAGTTCATGCGTGGCGCCCTGCATCATGTCCCGACACTGGGGCGCTCTTTGTCGGTGACGGAACGATGCTGGTCCGGTTCATGGCCAGGCTATATCACGACACGTTCCGATCGTCGCCAGTCCCGCAAGATAAGGGTCATACGGCCGGGCCAATTACCCATCAGGTAATCGACGCATCGGCTCCGGCCCTGCATTCCCAACGTGCATTCAACATCAAGCGGAGCACGGCGCATGGCCATCACCTATACGATCATCTTCGATGTCCAGCCTGCGGCGCATGATCGTTTTCTGACACTGTTGACGGACGTGCTTGATGCGATGCGCGCGGAGCCGATGTTTCATCACGCGATGCTCCACCGCGATCCGTCATCGCCGTATCGCTACATGCTCCACGAGACCTGGGAGAGCCATCAGGACGTGCTCGATGTGCAGCTCCAGCGCCCCTATCGCGCCGAGTGGCACGCCGCATTGCCTGAGTTGCTCGCGCGCGACCGCGAGATCTCGGTCTGGAAGCCGCTGCGCCACGACCAACGGGTCGATGCGCAATGAGTATCGCCGACGCCGGGCATCGCCCAATCAGGGCAGTCAACCAATACAGGAGCTGACCAAGCGGTTCAGGAACGATGCGGTTGGCGGATCGTATCATCGTCACAGTCCGATACCCCGGACCCGAGAGGATGAATCATGAAACTATTATATGCAGCCGGCCTCGCACTGGCGATGCTCGGCATGTCAGCCGGCGCCAGTGCGCAATATAATGGCGGCAACCGCGGCGAACAGTCGCGTCAGTCGGAACAATATCGCGACCATGACCGCCGCGAAGTGCGTGGTGACAATCGTCGCTATGACCGCCGCGACCGCCGCTATGACCGTCGCTACGACCGTCGGGACGATCGCCGCCACGACCGCCGGTACAGCCGTTACAATGGCGGCAATCGCTATGGCTGGAACAACCGCCGCGACCATTGCCGCACCGAATGGCGCCATCATCGCCGCGTGCGCATCTGCCGCTGAACGATCGGGGCGGCGGCACAACACCGCCGCCCCGAAACGTCCCGACAGCGGGGACAAGCCCGGCCCACCCGCGGGCAATTCCCTCCCGATTTTTGCGGATGGACGATGATCTCCACTGGCCGCGCCGCACCCGTGCTGGCATCATCGCGGCTACCGAAGAAGCGGCCGGAGTCGGCCGCTCACGGTACCTTCCAGGAGACACCGCATGCCTTACGTCACCACCGCAGACGGCACCGAAATCTTCTACAAGGACTGGGGCAGCGGTCAGCCGATCGTGTTCAGCCATGGCTGGCCGCTCAGCGCCGACGATTGGGACGGACAGATGCTGTTCTTCCAGCAGGCCGGCTACCGCGTCATCGCGCATGACCGCCGCGGCCATGGCCGGTCGAGCCAGACGGCGACCGGCAATGAGATGGACACCTATGCCGATGACCTTGCGGCGCTGTTCGAGCGTCTCGACCTGAAAGACGCGGTGATGATCGGCCATTCGACCGGCGGCGGCGAAGTCGCGCGCTATCTTGGCCGTCATGGCACCGCGCGCGTCGCCAAGGCCGTGCTGATCGGCGCGGTGCCGCCGGTCATGGTCAAGTCCGATGCCAATCCCGGCGGCCTGCCGATCGAGGTGTTCGACGGATTCCGCACGCAGCTCGCCGCCAACCGCGCGCAGATGTACAAGGACGTGCCCTTTCCCTTTTATGGCTATAATCGCGACGGTGCGACCATCAGCCAGGGGATCATGGACCATTGGTGGCTGCAGGGCATGACCGGATCGGTCCTGGCGCACTATGAATGCATCAAGGCTTTTTCGGAAACCGACTTCACCGGGGATCTGAAGAAGATCGATATCCCCTGCCTGATCCTGCACGGCGATGACGATCAGATCGTGCCCTATCAGGACGCCGCCCTGCTGTCCGCCAAGCTGGTGCAGCAGCCGACCCTGAAAATCTATCCCGGCTTCCCGCACGGCATGTGCACGACGCACCCGGAGGTGATCAATCCCGACCTCCTTGCCTTTATCAAGGGTTGATGCCGGTATGACCGATCCGGCCGCCCTGATCGACCGCCTTGCGCTGGCGCGGCACCCCGAGGGCGGCTGGTACCGCGAAACGATGCGCCAGCCCGCGCCCGATGGCGGGCGCGGGCTGGCCACCGCGATCCTCTATCTGCTGGAAGACGGGCAACGCTCGCACTGGCACCGCGTCGATGCCGCCGAGCTCTGGCTGTGGCACAGCGGGTCGCCGTTGACCCTGCTGATCGATGACGGCACCGCCAGCGAGCATCTGCTGAGCGGCGACGCGCCCCAGGCGATCGTCCCGCCGCATGCCTGGCAGTCGGCGGAGGCGCGCGCCGGCTGGGCATTGGTCAGCTGCGTGGTGACGCCGGCATTCGACTTTTCGGGCTTCGAGCTTGCCCCGCCGGGCTGGACACCACGTTAGAGCCGAGCACCAACAGACCAGCGGCCCTCCGGGCTGGACGGCGAGAGATATGGGACACCGGAAGTGTCGTATCTCTCGGGCTATCGCCTCGGCGGGATATCGCCCCCCAAATCGCGCCTATCTCAGACCATGCTTCGGTAAGAGGCTGGAGATATGGGACACCGGTAGTCGCATATGTTCGGCCACCATCCGGTGAAACCGGCCGAATAATATTCGTTATATATCAGATACTTGATATAAATCTTGCGCTCTGGCCATTACCGGGCGCGGAGAATTGCGGGTGTCGAAGCTTTACTGGGCCCCGCTTCGCAGCGCCTCGATCTCGCGGTCGATGATCCGTTCCAGCGCCTCGACCAGCGGTTCCATCGCCAGGTCGCGGCGCATCATGCGGTGGTGCATCAACCCCAGCGACATGGTCGCGATCAGATCGGCAACGACCTCGCGCGCAGGCACGTCGTCTTTTCCCTCCGACAGGACCTCAAGCGCATCGAGCGTCTTGCCGCGCACATCGTCATGGATCGTGGTGAAGATGCCGGCGATGCGTTCATTGCGCGCCGATTCCGCGATGATCTCGGCAAACAGGCGCGCACCGTCCTCGTCGCCGCGCTCGTCCTGCGGATTGACGAAATGGCGGAGCCATTCGCGCACCCCGGGTTTGTCGCGATGGTCGATCGCATCGCGCAGCGTCTCGGCATCCATGAAACTGACGCAATCGTCCTGTACAATCGAGACGACGATGTCTTCCTTGCTGGCGAAATCGCGATAAATCTGGCCAACCGCGACCCCCGACATGGCCGAGATCTGGGCGACGCCGGTCGCGTGAAATCCGTGGTCAATGAACAGCGCCCGCGCACAGTCGAGTATCTTACGGCGCCGGATCTCCGCCCCTCTCGGCTCTCTCGCCACAAGGTCTACCAAATTCATTGCCTCGAACTTCTCCTAAAGCCTTGACGCCGCCAGAGCCTTTGCAGTAGCGGCCCCGACGGAGAGTGAACGATCACTCACATACCCAACTCCGGTAGGAATGGCATGGTTTTTTTTCGCTACGCGGCCCCCCTGATGGTTTTGACGCTGAGCGCCTGCGGCCAGGCGCCGCAGCAGCCGCAGCCCGGGCCTGCACCCGTGGGTGTCATCACGATTCGCGAGCAGGCGGTCAGGCTGACGAGCGAATTGCCGGGCCGGACCGCAGCGTTCGAGACATCGGACGTACGGCCGCAGGTCAATGGCCTGATCCAGGCGCGGCTGTTCCAGGAGGGCGACCTGGTTCGCGCCGGCCAGCCACTCTATCGCATCGATTCCGCGCCTTATGCCGCGCAGGTCGCCAATGCGAGCGCGGCGCTGCGCCGTGCTCAGGCGGCGATCGCCTCGACCCGCGCGCTGGCGCGACGCTATGCCGAACTGGTCAAGATCAACGCCATCTCGCGGCAGGATTATGAGAACGCCGTGACCTCTGCGGATCAGGCCGCGGCGGATGTCGGGGTGCAACAGGCCGCGCTGCGCACCGCGCAGATCGATCTGCGTCGCAGCACGATCACCGCGCCGATCTCCGGCCGGATCGGGCGCTCGATCTACACCACCGGTGCGCTGGTCACATCCTCGCAGGCGGATGCGCTCACCACGATCCAGCGGCTCGATCCGATCCATGTCGATGTGACTCAGGCCAGCGCAGACGTGCTGCGCCTGCGCCAGCAGGTAATGGCCGGCCAGGTCTCGGCCGGCGGCGACGCACGGGTCCGGTTGAAGCTGGAGGACGGCTCGACCTATCCGATCGAGGGCACGCTGAAATTCACCGATGTGTCGGTCGATCCGACCACCGGGTCGCAGACGATCCGTGCCGTGTTCCCCAACCCGCGCGGCCTGTTGCTGCCGGGCATGTATGTCCGCGCCGAACTGGTCGAGGGCACTCAGACCCAGGCGATGCTGGTGCCGCAGCGTGCGGTCAGCCGCGACGAAAAGGGCAATCCGACCGCTTTGGTCGTCGGCGCCGGCGACAAGGTCGAGATGCGCCAGCTGAAAACCAGCCGCACGATCGGCGATAGCTGGCTGGTGACCTCGGGCCTGAAATCGGGCGATCGCGTGATCGTCGAGGGCGGCCAGATGCTGCGTCCGGGAATGCCGGTGAAGCCGTCGCCCTGGAACCCGAACGCCCCCGCAAAGCAGCCCGCCGGCGCCCCTGGCGCCCCCGCAGCTCAGGCAAAGTAAAGACTCATGGCCCGCTTTTTCATCGATCGCCCGATCTTCACGTGGGTGATCGCCATCATCCTGATGCTTGCGGGCATATTGGCGATCCGCACCCTGCCGATTGCCCAGTTCCCGACGATCGCGCCGCCCGCCGTCTCGATCACCGCGACCTACCCGGGCGCCGATG
>NZ_JBOHHW010000070.1:0-20408 GCF_050725575.1 Sphingomonas sp.
GGCGCGGGCGCGTCGCTGCACCAACATCGTTTCGCTGCCTCGCGCCGCAAGTGCTACCGCATCGATGTGGCGGTCTTCGAGCGGCCGCAGCCCAGCCAGCGGCACGCGGATCGCAGCGCGCAACGCCTGCGGATAGTCGCGCCCGGCGTGCGGTACGGACAGGATTATGGGACTGGCCGGCTCAAGCGGACCATGAAGATCGAAAGACGGGGCGGCAATAGCCATCGCCATCACCGTAGAGGCGGGGCATTCGCACCGCAATCCACGCCGCAGGCTGGAAATTCTTAAGGGCTTTGGGCTAAGAAGGATCCTCTGAAATCGGGTGGGTAAACGAGTGGGACCGAAATGATCAGGATTCTGCTGGCCGAGGACGACCGGGTGATGCGCGAATATCTAACGCGCGCGCTCGAGCGGTCGGGCTATGCCGTCAGCGCTGTCGATCGTGGTACCGCGGCGATTCCCTTGCTTGAGAACGAGCATTTCGATCTGTTGCTGACCGACATCGTCATGCCGGAGATGGACGGTATCGAACTCGCGCAGCGCGCGGGCGAGATGGTTCCGGATCTGCGCGTCATGTTCATCACCGGCTTTGCCGCGGTCACGCTCAAGGCTGGCAAGCAGATGCCGCAGGCGCGCGTGCTGTCCAAGCCGTTCCATCTGCGCGATCTCGTGCTGGAGGTCGACCGGATGTTCGAGAAAGAAAGCGCCACCGGCGGTCTTTGAACGCTTGCGCGGGGCGAAAAGCCTCGCTAGAGGGCGCAACTCGCGTGGGCGTGTAGCTCAGTGGTAGAGCACTGTGTTGACATCGCAGGGGTCGCAAGTTCAATCCTTGCCACGCCCACCATTCCCTCCCTGAACGACCGCGCGATACCCCCGCGCACAGATGGTCGTCAGGTCGGTCGCCAGACAAATCGCTAATCCGCTGGGGCTCTCTTTGGCCGGGTCCCCGATCGGGATGTTGCGCTATTGTAGCTGGCATATGAACATTTGTGAAAGCCGAGGCGATCCCTTAACCTGATTGTAAGACTTGGGCAGAGCTCGGCCCATCAGGCTGATTTCGGGGAGGATGCGAGTTTGGGTAGGGCTGCCACGCCGGTACGCGAGAAGCGGCGGAAACGTCATTCGGACGAGGCGCGCAACGAAGGACTGACTGCCGCCCGCGAGTTGCTGCTCAGCGAGGGGCCAGCAGCGGTCACGCTGGCTGGGGTCGGCAAGAAGATCGGGATGTCGCACACCAATGTGATCCATCATTTCGGATCGGCCGCCGGGCTGCAGACCGCGCTGATGGGGTCGATGATCCGCGATCTGGCAGGCGCACTCGACGATGCTGTGAGTCATTTGCGGACCGATGCGGCGGCGCCGAGCATCTTGATCGACCAGGTTTGGGCCGCATTCGATGAGGGCGGAGCGGGCCAGCTCGCCGCATGGCTGGTGCTGACGCGCGAGGTCGATCATCTCGAACCGATCCGCCAGGCGGTGCTCGACCTGGTCGCCGCGGTGAAGGAGAAATATGCCAGCGATCCTGAGGCCGATGCGCGGATTCGCTCGATCGTGCTGCTGATCGCAATTGCGGCGTTCGGCGACGCGGTGATCGGACCGCATCTGCGCGGCATGCTTGACCAGGATTCGGATGTCGGACGCAAGCTGATGGCGCGGTTGCTTCCCGTCCTCGTCATGGGGTAGCCGACGGAGCGGGTGTTCCGGGCTCGGGCCCGACCGGCATCGTTTCGAAAGACCATATCATGACGCTTCCCACGCGACAGGTCGGGCCGTTCACGGTCTCCGCCATCGGCCTTGGCTGTATGAACCTAAACCATGCCTATGGCACACCGCCGAGCGCGGAGGACGGTGCCCGCCTGCTCAACCGCGCGCTGGATCTCGGCTGCAGCTTTCTCGATACTGCCGCTTTGTACGGCATGGGCGCGAGCGAGCGGCTGATCGGCGGCTCGGTCATGCACCGCCGGGCGGAGTTCACCCTGGCAAGCAAATGCGTGCTCGACATGGTTGAGGGCAAGCGCACGCTGGACGGCAGCCCGGCGGCGATCGCGCATACGCTCGACGGCGCATTGCAGCGGCTCGGCACCGACCATATCGATCTCTATTATCTTCACCGGCTCGACCATAACGTGCCGGCCGAGGACTCGGTCGGCGCGCTGGTTCGCGCGAAGGAGGCGGGCAAGATCGGTGCACTTGGCCTCAGCGAAATGTCGGCAGCGACGATTCGCCGCGCACACGCCGTGCATCCGATCACGGCGGTACAGTCGGAATATTCGCCGTGGGTGCGGAACCCGGAGGTCGCGGTGCTCGATACTTGCCGCGAGCTCGGCATTGCGTTGGTCGCCTTCTCGCCTGTAGCGCGGGGCTTCCTGGCTGGGGCGGTCACGACCGGGGACTATGCGACGAATGATATCCGCGCCGCCATGCCGCGCTTCGTCGAGCCCAATCTGTCGCACAATCTGAAACTCGCCGAGCGTTTCAATGCCATCGCCGCGCGCATTGGTTGTACCCCGGCGCAATTGTCGCTCGGCTGGGTCTTGTCGCGTGGCGACCATGTCGTGCCGATTCCTGGCACCGGCAATATCCAGCATCTCGAGGAGAATCTCGCGACCATGGATGTGCATATCGATGCCAGAGCCCTGGCTGAGGTCGACGCGATTTTCGCTCCCGGTGCCATTGCAGGCGGGCGCTATTCTGCGGCGATGCAGGCGCAGATCGACACCGAATTGCTGCCTGAGGAAATCGCCACCTGAGCGATCATCCGCATCCTGTCGGGTGCTCAATTGTCCTTATTATGTAACCTTTCTTTCCTCATAGTGTCGCCGAGCAACGCTAGCGCCCCTTCAACTCGAAGGGGATACGCAGATGCGCCGCAGGATTTTCGCTACCACCGCAATCGCTGTCGCGATTGTCGGGACCGCCGCCGGTCCGGCCGGCGCGCAGGATGCAGCAACGCCCGATCAGGCGGATGAGGACATCGTCGTTACGGGCCAGCGCGCACAACAGGAGCGGGCGATCGATCTGAAGCGCCATGCGATCGGCATATTGGACGTTGCCGCAGCCGACGAGATTGGGCGCCTGCCCGATCGCAACGTTGCTGAGGTGGTCGAGCATTTGCCTGGTGTCGGTGTCACCTATGACCAGGGCGAGGGGCGCTATGTTGCGATCCGCGGCGTTCCGTCGGCGCTCAACAATTATACGCTGAACGGCATCGAGATCGGCAATCCCGACGGCACGACCCGTTCGCTTCCGCTCGATATCGTGTCGGGTCAGCTACTCAACCGGGTCGAGGTGGCCAAGGTCAAGACCGCTGATATGGACGGGCAGGGGGTTGGCGGTGCGATCAACCTCGTTACGCAGACGGCGTTTGATTTCAAGGACCGCTTCTCGATCGCGGGCAGCGCCAAGGCGGGCTATCAGCAGCTCAACAAGAAGGTGCCGGTGCAGGGCGATCTGAGCGTCGCCACGCGTTTCGGCGCAGACGAGCAATTCGGCCTGGTGCTCGGTGCAAGCTATTCCAATCGCGATTTCGTCAGCGAAGGTTTCTACCCCGATAACTGGAAGCCGGTGGCGGGCGCCGCGCGCGGCGGCGTGCCGGACAATATCAAATATACCGAATACCAACTCGACCGCCGTCGTCTTGGTGCGAGCGGTTCGTTCGACTGGCATCCCAGCGACACCCAGACCTTCTTCATTCGCGGCGTCTACAGCAAGTTCATCGAGGATGAGGTGCGTGGCCGCTATCGCCTCGATTTCACGCTGACGCCCTACACTCTCAACCCCGACGGCCTGACCGGCAGTACACCGGGCGTCGCGAGTGCCGCGACCGGGGCGGCGGGGTCGGGCCCGGAGCGGCGCGAGGATTTACGGCTCGATTATAAGGCAAAGGTCGTGCTGACCGGCATGATCGGCGGATCGACCGAACTCGGCGCGCTCAAGCTCGATTATGTCGGGTCGCGCAGCCGCAACGAAGTGCTCGACCAGTTTCCGATCTGGCAGTTCCGCTGCAACACGGGCAAGGTCAATTTCGATTTCACCAACGAAATCTATTCGGCCACACCGGAGAAGGAATGCGCCCCGTCGCAGATGCAGTTCCGGCAATATACCTATTCGCACCAGAAGGGCGTCGAGACCATCTGGCAGGGTAAGTTCGATGCGACCTATGACCTGGGCGGCGAGGATTTCATCAAGGCGGGTGTGAAATATCGCGGCACCAATCGCGATTTCGACGCCAATAACGATGTCTATGATCGTGGCGGCAGTCTCTCGACGCGCTTTACGCTTGGCCAGTTCAATCTCGCTGGGGGGAATGTCTATGTCTATCCCGACAGCTCGAACCTGGATCATGGCTATCTGAACAGCCCGACGATCGATCCGGCGGCGATCCAGGCGTTCACCAACGCCAACCTGTCCGGGCCGTATTTCGTTTATAATTCCGCAACCTCGCTTGCCAACGCAACGCTCAGCGACTTCTCGCTGTCGGAGGATGTCAGTGCCGCCTATGCGATGGCCAACTGGACGCGCGGTGCAGTGACCGTGACGCCGGGACTGCGCTTCGAACATACCAGGCTCGACATCACCGGCTTCCAGTTGCGCACCGGCACGACGGTGGTCACGCCGATCAGCCAGACGCGCAGCTATGACGATTTCCTGCCGTCACTGGTGGTGCGGATTCGCCCCTCCGACGATACGGTGTTTCGCTTGGCCTATTCGCGCAGCCTTGGCCGGCCCGAATATGCCAATCTGTCACCCGGCGGGTCGCTCGACACGACCGTGGCCGCCAACCCGACGCTCTCACTCGGGAATCCCGACCTGAAGCCCTATCGCGCCGATAATTTCGATGCGACCGGCGAATGGTATTTCGCCCGGGGCGGCATGTTGAGCATCGGCGTGTTCGCCAAGGTGATCAGGAACCCGATCTTCGGCGAGACGAGAACACTGATCAATACAAGCTATAACGGCGTCCTCTATCCCGTGCTCAAGGTCTCGCAGCCGCTCAACGCCGACAAGGGCGACATCATCGGCATCGAGGCGCAATTCCAGCAGCAATTCACGTTCCTGCCGGGCATCCTGTCCGGCTTCGGAATCCAGCTGAACGCCACGCTGAGCGATTCGACCTTACGCCTGCCAACCGGTCGCACCTCGACCTTTCCGAGCCAGTCGAAATACCTCTATGGCGCGGAACTCTTCTACCAGCGCGGCCCGGTCGAGGCGTCGATCGCTTATCACAACACCGGCTATGCGCTGCTCTCGACCGGCGACGTCTCGTCCCAGGATCAGTATAATGACGATCTGCGCCGCCTCGATGCCAAGGCGAGCTTTGCGGTGTTCGACGGGATCCGCCTGTTTGCGGAAGCGCAGAACCTGACCGATGAGCCGACGCGCCAATATCAAGGCGGGCACAAGGACTGGATCATTCAGAACGAGCGCTATGGCCGGACCTTCTATGCCGGCATCTCGGCCAAGTTCTGATGCTGGCGACCTTGCTCCTCGCGCTCCAGGCTGCAGTCCTGCCCGCCGCTACCGAAGTCCGGCGCATGCCAGCGCCCGAGGCGCATCAGGGCGTGGTGGCCGACCGCACCCATGTCTATGCGATCGCCAATGCCGAGATCGGCAAATATGACCGCCGGACCGGCAAACGCATCGCCCGCTGGCAGGGTGACCCGGCTCTGTTCATCCATATGAACAGCTGTGCGCTCAATCGGGCCGAGATCATCTGTGCTGCGTCCAACTATCCCAATGTGCCGCAGGCGAGCTCGGTCGAATGGTTCGACACGCGTCACATGCGCCATGTGCGCAGCCACAGCTTCGGCCCGGGCCGCGGTTCGCTGACCTGGCTCGACTGGCACAAGGGAAGCTGGTGGGCGTGCTTTGCCAATTACGATGCGAAAGGCGGCGAGCCGGGACGCGACCATCGCTACACGACATTGGTGCGGTTCGATGCGACCTTCCGCGAAACCGGCGCCTGGCTGTTCCCGCAGGATGTGCTCGACCGGTTCGCGCCCTACAGTTCGTCAGGCGGCGCCTGGGGAACGGACGATCTGCTTTATGTCACCGGCCATGACCGGCCCGAACTCTATGTCCTGGCCTTGTCCGAGGCGGGCAGCCGGCTGACCCACAAGGCGACCATCGCCATTCCGACACCGGGCCAGGCGATCGCCTGGGATGCGGCCGCGCCGCGCCTGCTCTGGTCGATCGATCGTCGCGGCGGCGAGATGGTCGCGAGCCGCATTCCGCCGGTGCGCTGAAGCGGTCAGACCGGCAGCGCGGTCTCGGCCTTGATCTCCTCCATCACCGCATAGGTATGGGTCTGGGCGATGCCGTCGATCGAGCCCAGTTCATCGCCAAGGATGCGGCGATAATCCGCCATGTCGCGGCAGCGGATCTTGAGCAGATAGTCGAAGCCGCCCGCGACCATATGGCATTCGGTGACCGACGCGAAGGATCGGATCGCCGCGGCGAAACGCCCGAACACATCGGTCGTGGTGCGATCGAGCGTTACCTGCACGAACACCAATAGCCCAAGGTCGAGCCGCACTGGGTCGAGCCGTGCGGCATAGCCGGTGATATATCCATCGCGCTCGAGTCGCTTGACCCGCTCCTGGCACGGTGTCGGCGTCAGGCCGACGCGCCGGGCGAGCGCGAGGTTCGACATCCGGCCGTCATCCTGCAACGCTGCCAGGATGCGCCGGTCGATGATATCGGGTTTGGTGAGCGTGCTGATGGTGAATTATCCTTCATAGGATCGATCTAACAGGTAATATAGCTATATAGAGGCGAATATACAGACTTTATCCTCTGGCTGGTGCCGCGATAGAGGCGGCGATCACCAGTTTCAAATTGCCAGTCTCAAACGGAGGGTCCGCCCATGTCCTCGATCACGCTTCCCGGCCTGAGCCGCGCCGCCGTTCATGCCGCCTATCGGATGGAGGAAGAATCCTGCGTCGCGCAGCGGCTGATCGAGACGGAAATCCCGGCCGCCGAGCTCGCCGCGACAGATGTGCTCGCGCGCCGGCTGGTCGAGGGTGTGCGTGCGAAGGGGCAGGGCAATGCGGTCGACAGCCTGTTGCACAGCTTCGCCTTGTCGACCGACGAAGGCATCGCCTTGATGTGCCTGGCCGAGGCGCTGCTGCGTATTCCCGATGCGGCGACGCGTGACCGGCTGATCGCCGACAAGATCGGCGGCAAGGAATGGAGCGCCAATCTTGGCCGCTCGCAGTCGCTGTTCGTCAATGCCTCGACCTTCGGCCTGATGCTCACCGGCAGCGTGGTGAGCCCAAGCGAGGGCGAGGATTGGGCCGCGGTCGCGAAGCGCGCGGTAGCGCGGCTCGGCAAGCCGGTGATCCGCCGTGCGATCTTCGAAGGGATGCGCATCCTTGGTCATCATTTCGTGTTCGGCCGCACCATTGGCGAAGGACTGAAGCGCGGTGCATCGGGCGTCGAGACGCACAGCTTCGACATGCTGGGAGAAGCGGCGCGAACGCAGGGCGATGCCGATTTCTATTTCAACGCCTACAAGACCGCGATCACGGCGGTGGGCGAGGCGCGGGGCGGCACAGGCGGTAAAGGGGGCGAAGTCGAGAGCGTCGACGGCGTGTCGGTCAAATTGTCCGCGCTGCACCCACGCTACGAATGGGCGCAGGTCGACCGCATCAAGGCGGAAATGCTGCCGCGGTTGCGCGAGCTGGTCGCCGATGCCGGCGCGGCCGATATCTGCCTTGCGATCGATGCCGAGGAAGCCGACCGGCTCGATCTGTCGATGGACCTGATCGAGACGATCGTTGCCGATGACACGCTGTTCGCAAACGGCTGGCGCGGCTTCGGGATCGTCATCCAGGCCTATCAGAAGCGCGCCGTGCCGATGGTCGACTGGACCATCGCACTGGCCCGCCGTTACCAGCGCAAGATGA
This sequence comes from Sphingomonas sp., assembly GCF_050725575.1. GTDB lineage: Bacteria > Pseudomonadota > Alphaproteobacteria > Sphingomonadales > Sphingomonadaceae > Sphingomonas. The sequence continues at coordinate 7,908 of NZ_JBOHHW010000070.1, forward strand.
TGGTCCGCCTGGTCAAGGGGGCGTACTGGGACAGCGAAGTGAAGGCGACGCAGGTCGGCGGGTTCAGCGACTATCCCGTGTTCACACGCAAGGCCTCGACCGATGTGTCCTACCTGGCCTGCGCGCGCCGCCTGCTGGCGGCCGACGATGCGATCTATTCGGGGTTCGCCACGCACAACGCGGCGACGGTCGCGGCGGTCAAGGCAATGGCCGCCGGCCGGACATTCGAATTCCAGCGCCTCCACGGTATGGGCGAGGAATTGTACGACGTGTTGCGCGAAGGGGAGGGTGACGCGCCCACCGCCGTGCGCATTTACGCGCCGGTCGGCGGGCATAAGGAATTGCTCGCCTACCTCGTACGCCGCCTGCTCGAAAACGGCGCCAATGCCTCGTTCGTCAATCGCCTCGCCGATGCCGATCAGCCGGTCGAGGCGATCATCGCCGACCCGGTCGCCGCGACCGCGGCGCTCGATGTCCGCCGCAATCCGCGCATTCCATTGCCGAGCGAGCTGTTCGCGCCCGAGCGGCTGAACTCGGCGGGGATCGACCTGTCCGATCCGCTGGTTCGCGTACCGTTGATGGCGCGTCTCGCCGCGCTGGAGGTGGCGCATCCAGTTGCTGCGCCGATCATCGGCGGCAAGACGTTGAAGGGCAGCAAGACTCCAGTGACTGCGCCGTTCGACCGCAGCATCACTGTTGGTCATGTGATCGAGGCGACGCCGGAAGCGGTCGCTCAGGCTGTGACGCTCGGCCATGCCGCGCAACCCGACTGGGACGCAGCCGGTGTCGACATCCGGGCCGAGGTGCTGGAGGCGGCCGCCAATCTCTACGAAAAGCACACTGACGAGCTTCTCTCGCTGTGTGTGCGCGAAGCGGGGAAGACGGTGCCCGATGCGATCCTCGAATTGCGCGAAGCGGTCGATTTCTTGCGCTATTATGCGGTCGAGGCACGGCGTCAGTTCGGCCCGGCCGAGCCGCTGCCCGGTCCGACCGGCGAGTCCAACACGCTGACGCTGCATGGCCGTGGCGTCATTGCGGCGATCAGCCCGTGGAATTTCCCGCTTGCCATTTTCACCGGCCAGATTGCCGCCGCGCTTGCGGCGGGCAACAGCGTGGTCGCCAAGCCGGCCGGCCAGACCCCGCTGATCGCGGCACGCGCGGTCGAACTGCTGCACCAAGCGGGCATTCCGGCCAATGTGCTCAATCTCCTGCCCGGCGACGGTAAGGTCGGTGCGGCACTGGTCGCTCATCCCGGCATTGGCGGCGTGGTGTTCACCGGATCGACCAATACCGCGCGCTCGATCAACCTGACGCTGGCGCAGCGCACTGGCCCGATCGTACCGCTGATCGCCGAAACCGGCGGGCAGAATGCGATGATCGTCGACAGCTCGGCGCTGCCCGAACAGGTCACGCGCGACGTGGTGCAATCCGCTTTCCAGAGCGCCGGCCAGCGCTGCTCGGCGCTGCGCGTGCTGTACCTGCAGGACGATATCGCCGACGGCGTGCTCGAGATGATTTCCGGCGCGATGCAGGCGCTGACCATCGGCGATCCGCGCAAGCTGTCGACCGATGTCGGCCCGGTGATCGACGCTGCGGCGCGCGCGTCGCTGCAGAAGCATAGTAACGAACTGAGCGCCGCCGCCGTTTGTCAGCTGGATCTGCCGGCCGGGCAGGGCGATTTCGTCGCACCCGCCGCCTTCACCATCCCGGGCATCTCGGCGCTCTCGCAGGAGCATTTCGGTCCGCTGCTTCATGTCGTGCGCTTTGCCGCCGAGGATCTGGATGCGGTGATTGACGCGATCAATGCGACCGGCTTCGGCCTGACGCTTGGCGTGCACAGCCGCATCGACACGACGATCGAGCGGATCGTCGCCCGGGCCCGGGTCGGTAATATCTATGTCAACCGCAACCAGATCGGCGCGGTGGTCGGCAGCCAGCCGTTCGGCGGCGAAGGGTTGTCGGGAACGGGACCCAAGGCGGGCGGTCCGCATTATCTCCCGCGCTTCGCGACCGAGCGGACGCTGTGCGTCGATACGACGGCGGCCGGGGGCAATGCGACCTTGCTGGCGAGCTGAAGCAATGATGGGCTGAAGGGGCGTCTCGTCCCTCCGTTCGCCTCGAGCGGAGGGACGAGGTCTGCCGCAAGCCGTTCCGGCACTCATACCCACCCCCATTGATGGCGACCTGGTTCTTCAACCCTTTCCAGAAAGGGGGCGAGAACGCGCCGGTATCCGCCGGCAAGCGATGACATGCCCGACTTTGCATGAGGGGTGAATCGTCGCCGGCAATAGGGCCGGGAAGAAGGGGGCGGCGAGATATGGGACACCCCATTGTGCCATATTCCGGCGCGGGGCGAGGGAGGCAGGCTGTCAATCGTCCCAAATCTCATGATTATCATGGTATGGCAACGGGTTAGCACGTAGCACAGCGATTCCTGGTATAAATGGCATTGATAGGAATCGCGTTCTGCTATCCATGAAATGGATAGCAGGGCCGCCGATGTACCGAATTTCCCTGTTGCCGGCGTGAAAATCCAGCATCGGATGACGTTTGATCGGACCTACCGCCGTTTATCGGGGGCTCCTGTCTGATCCTATTGATGAGAATGTATCTCTTCGCCCTTCTCCTGGAGAGGAGGGGCGATGAGTCAGATTTGTGATTCCGGTATCAGAGCGCGGCGATAATTCCGCCGATCGCGACCCAAAGCAGGATCGAAATGATGGCGGCGACCACGAGGCCGGCGCCGGGCGCCATGGTCCGTCCCACATCCTGGGGCGGCTGAGGTGGCAAATGCTTCAATTCAAACGTTCTCACGACCAGTTCCTTCAAGGAAATGAGCTGCGAATGGCTCCTTATCCCCTTCCTTTCCTGCAAATTTACTAACGTGGATCGCGGCGCTTGGTTGCACATCGGCGACGAGCGGCGTAGGGGCCGCGTCGTGACGGGTTCCCGGAGACGGGAAGCAAAAGGGAAGTTCGGTGCGCGGGCGAGAGGCCGCCAATCCGACGCTGTTCCCGCAACTGTAACCGGCGAGCCGGTGCCCCCAAATGCCACTGGGTCGATCGGACCCGGGAAGGCGGGGCATCATGCGAAGACCCGGAAGTCAGGAGACCTGCCCGACACGGTCGATCCACTGCGCGGGCGGGAGTTCCGGTGCGGACGAGGGCGAAACCCCGAACGGGGACACCTTTGAGCGAACGACATGGAATCGGGCCATTGGCCGGATGTCGTTCCTGGCATTCGGTACCTGGCCCCATGCAAAGGGGCATACCATGTTTGACTACCGTAAGATCTTGCTGACCGGTGCGGCGCTGTTCGCGGCGACGCCGGTCATGGCAAAGGACGCCGCGCCGAGCGATGACAGCATCGCGATTGCCGAAGCGAAGAGCGAAGAGATCGTCGTCACCGCGACGGGCGTTGCGCAGCCGATCGACCAGGTCGGTCAGGCCGTCACGGTCATCACGCGCGCCGACATCGAGCGTCGTCAGACCGTCAGCGTCTCCGATCTGCTCGCCACCACGCCGGGCGTCACCGTGTCGCGCAACGGCGGCATCGGCACTGTCACTGCGGTGCGCATTCGCGGCGCGGAGGATGCGCAGACGCTGACCATCATCGACGGCGTTCGCGTCAACGATCCTTCATCGCCCGCCGGCGCGTTCGATTTCGGCAATCTTTTTGCCGGATCGATCGACCGGATCGAGGTGCTGCGCGGACCCAACTCGGTTCCCTGGGGCAGTCAGGCGATCGGCGGTGTCGTCAACATCATCACTGCACGGCCGACTGAGGGGCTGCAGGCACGCGCCAATGCCGAATATGGCTATGCCGACAGCGTCAGCGCCAATGCTGCGATTTCGGGCAAGAGCGGCATCTTCTCGGGCTCGCTGACGGGCGGCTATGTCCGCACCGATGGTATTTCGGTCGCCGCCAATGGCAATGAGCGTGACGGCTATCGCCAATATGGCGCAACAGCACGGGTCGGTGTCGAATTTACCCCCGGCATCGGCCTCGACCTGCGCGGCTATTATGCGAACAGCCGCACCGATCTCGACGGCTTCCCCGCGCCGAACTACACCCTGGCCGACACCGACGAATATTCCACCGCGCGGGAGCTCTATGGCTATGCCGGCGTGCATGTGAATCTGCTCGACGATCGGTTGAAGAACCGCGTCGCCTTCACCATCGCTGATGTCGATCGCGACAATTACGATCCGGCGTTCGGCACCGCGCCATCCTTTATCGGGCGCGGCCGTACCGAACGCTACGAGTATCAGGGCGATTTCCGCGTCATAGACCAGGTGCGCGTGGTTGCCGGCGCGGAGCATGAGAATAGCCGTTATGCCGATGCCTCCTCGCGCTACAGCACCGGGGTCACGAGCTTTTACGGCGAACTGATCGTTACACCGGTGCAGCAGCTGACGATCACCGGCGGCGTGCGGAACGACGACCATAAGGCCTATGGCAACCGGACCACCTTCGGCGCCAGCGCCGCGCTGGCGCTTGATACCGGTACGACGCTGCGCGCGAGCTATGGCGAGGGTTTCAAGGCACCGACTCTGTACCAGCTCTATGGCCCTTATGGTACGCCCGGCCCGGTCACTCCCGGCGTTCCAGCGCGCGATGCGCTGCGGCCTGAAACGGCCCGCAACTATGATGTGGGCGTCGAACAATCCTTCCTGTCGGGCGCGGCGCGCGTTGGCGTGACCTATTTCAACCGTGATACGAAGAACCAGATTGATTTCGATCTCGGTACCTTCACTTATCAGAATATTGCTCGCACGCGGGCCGAGGGCGTCGAATTCGAACTCGCGCTGCGGCCGGTCGATGCGCTGACCTTCACGGCGAACTACAGCTATATTGATAGCGAGAACCGCTCGCCGGGCAGCAATTTCGGCAAGGACCTTGCCCGCCGCCCGCATCAGACGGTCAGCGCCTCGATCGACTACCGCTTCCCGTTCGGCCTGTCGGCGGGCGCGACGGTCAGCCATGTCGGCGACAGCTATGACGATGCCGGGAATTTCAGCCGACTCGACGGCTATGTCCTGGCCGGTCTTCGCGCCTCGATCGCGGTCGCCGATCGCTTCGAAATCTATGGCCGCGTCGATAATCTGTTCGACGAGAAATATGAGGTCGTGCGCGGTTACGGCACCTATGGCCGCGCCGCCTATGGCGGCGTGCGGGTGAAGTTCGACTGATGAGGGCATTCCTGCCGCTCGCGCTGTTGCTCGCCGGGTGCACCGCACCGGCGCGTGACGGTGCGGGCGGTGGGGCAGGGGGGGGAATCGTTTCGACCAATCCCTGCGCCGATGCGATCCTGATCGAGCTGGTCGATCCGGCGCGCATCACCGCGATCAGCCAATATTCGCATAACCCGGCGGCAAGCTCGATCGCCGTCGATGTGGCGCGCCGGTTCCCGGCCACGGCGGGGACGGCCGAGGAAGTGATCGCGCTGCGTCCCTCGCTGGTGCTGACCAGCAGCTTCACGCCGCTCGCCACGCGCGCAGCCTATGAACGGGCCGGGCTGAAGACGCTGGTGATGGACTCGCCCGTTACCGTCGCCGCGAGCAAGGTGCAGATCGAACAGGTCGCCGCCGCTGTGGGCGCCCAGGCCAGGGGCAGGGCGCTCAATGCGCGGATCGACGCGGCAGCGCAGGCGGCGACACCGAAGGACGGCAAGCGCCCGGCGGCCTTGCTGTTCATCGCCGGGGACCTGGTCAATGGATCGGGGACATTGCTCGACCAATTGCTCACCCATGCCGGTTTCCGCGACGCCGCGGCCGATTATGGCCTTGCCTCGACCGGCAGCCTGCCGATCGAAACCATCATCGCCAAGCCGCCGCGCGTGATCATGACGCCCGACGCGACCGCGCGCACCGCTGCGCTGCGCCGCCGGGTTCTCGCGCGTACCGGGGCCAACACCACTGAGGTCGCGTTCCCGCGCAACCTGGTCAATTGCGGCGGCCCGACGATCATCCCGGCACTGGCCGAGCTGGCGAAGATCCGGCGCTCGCTGTCATGAAGCTCAGGCTTTTCCTGCTTGCGTTGCTGGTCGTTCTGGCATTCGGGCTGTCGCTGGTTGCCGGCAAGGCGTGGATCCCCATGTCCGCCTGGTTCTCCGCTGACCCGCGCTGGGCGATCATCGTCGAGCTGCGCTTGCCGCGCGCCGTGCTTGGCCTGGCGATCGGCGCGGTGCTTGGCCTCTCGGGTGCGGTGTTGCAGGGCTATCTCCGGAACCCGCTGGCCGATCCCGGGGTGGTCGGTGTGTCGTCGAGTGCGGCGCTCGGTGCGGTCGCGGCGATCGTGTCCGGCATCGCGATCAGCCCGCTGATCGTGTTCGCCTGTGCGATGCTCGGCGCGGCCGGATCGATGCTGCTGCTCGCCGCGCTGACCTGGCGCCAGGCGAATGCGGTGACCTTCATTCTCGCCGGCACGGTGCTGGCGAGCCTTGCCGGGGCGCTGACCGCGTTCCTCATTTCGATCGCGCCCAATCCCTATGCGGTCGCCGAAGTGATCGAATGGCTGATGGGTGCGCTGACCGATCGCAGCCTTGACGATGTGCGGCTGGCGGTGCCGTTCATGGCGGCGGGCGCGGTACTGCTGCTGCTCACTGGCCGCTCGCTCGATGCGCTGACCCTGGGTGAGGCTGCGGCGCGCTCGCTTGGTGTGCGGCTTGGCTGGCTTCAGGCGCTGGTCGTGCTCGGCACTGGCCTGACCATCGGCGCCAGCGTCGCGGTGACCGGCGTGGTCGGCTTTGTCGGGCTGGTCGTGCCGCACCTGCTGCGCCCGCTGTTCGGGCACAGGCCGGGCGCGCTGCTGCTGCCGAGCATGCTGGGCGGTGCGGCGCTGGTGCTGATTGCCGACAGCCTGTGCCGCCTGATCCCCGGCGCCGGCGAGTTGCGCCTGGGTGTGGCTATGGCGCTGATCGGCGGGCCGTTCTTCCTCGCCCTGTTGTTCAGGGGACGGAGGCTGGCATGGAGCTGAGTGTCGAAGCGCTTGCCGTCACCTTGTCGGGCCGGACCGTGCTGGACGATATCACCGCCACGCTTCGCCCCGGCCGCATCACTGCGATCCTTGGCCCCAATGGCGCGGGCAAGAGCAGCCTGGTCAAGGCGGCGGCCGCGCTGATCCCGCTCGCGCGTGGCGCTGTCCGGCTCGATGGCCGCGACGTTGCCGCGTTCGATCCGCGCGAGCGGGCGCGGCTGATCGGCTATCTGCCGCAGGATGCCGCGGTGCACTGGAACATCACCGCCGCCGATATCGTCGCGCTGGGCCGCTTGCCGCATCGCACGCCCTATGCCGCGCCGGGACCGCAGGATTTCGATGCGATCATGCATGCGATGGCGGCGACCGAAACGCTCCATTTCGCCGATCGTCCGATCCAGGAGCTGTCCGGGGGCGAGCGCGCCCGGGTGCTGCTGGCCCGCGTGCTGGCGGGTGAGCCGCGCTGGCTGCTCGCTGACGAGCCGCTGGCAAGCCTCGATCCGGCGCATCAGATCGATATTCTCGACCGGCTGCGCGAAGCCGCGAATGCCGGGGCAGGGGTGGCGATCGTGCTCCACGACCTTGGCCTGGCGGCGCGGGCGGCGGATGACGTGCTGCTGCTGAAGGACGGGTTGATGGCCGGGTTCGGGCCGGTCGCGGCAACGCTGACCCCCGAGGCGATCCGCGCGGTGTTCGGTGTCGAGGCGCGCTGGGTCGACACGCCCGATGGCCCGCCCTTGCTGGTGACGGTCGGCCGCTAGACCATCCGGCTCAATGACAGGGCTGCGGGAGATATGGGACACCGAATGTGTCAGACAGCGCCCCGGCCGGAGCGCCGAGAGATATGGGACACCGGATTGTGTCAGGCAGCCGCCTCGGCGTCGTAGCTGAGAGATATGGGACACCGGTAATCAAGAGATATGGGACACCAATAATATTATTACATATCAGTCAGTTAGCGATATATTGCTGATCTCGGGCGAGCGCGGAACGTGGCTCAGGTGAGTTCGAAGCCGCTTTAGCTGACCGCTGCCGCAACGCTGCGCAGCCATTCGATCACGGCCTGGATGCGCGGCGTCGCATGGGTGTCTTCATGCGTCACCAGCCAGAAGCTGCGCCCGAGTGCCACCCCGGGCAGGACCGGCACCAGCGATCGATCGCGCGTGGCGATGAAATTGGGCAGGATGCCGATCCCGGCGCCCGACCGGATCATCGCATGCTGCACATTGATGCTGGTGCTGCGCACTTGCGCGACCAGCCCGTCATGGATCTCCGACAGATAATCCAGCTCCACCGCATGGATATGTTCGGGCACGTAACTGATCAGCGTATGGCCTTCGAGCGCCGCCGCATTGTCCGGGATGCCCCGCTCGTCGAGATAGGCCTGGGTCGCGAAGAGCCCGAGCTGATAATCGGCCAGTTTAGCCGCGCGCAGATGACGATTGCGCGGCCGCGCCAGCATCACTGCGATATCGGCCTCGCGCTTCGACGGATTGAGGAAGCCCGACGCCGTGATCAGGTCGAGCCGGATATTGGGATGGCCGGCGCTGAACGCCGCCATGCCCGGCGCGACGACATGAGTCGCCAGCCCTTCGGCAAGGCTGAGGCGGACATGCCCCGCCAGTGCGCTGTTGGGGTCGCCAGCGGTCACCGCGATCACCGCCGCCTCGATCGTCTCGGCATGGGCAAGCAACGCCTGGCCCGCTTCGCTCAGCCGGCGCTCGCCCCCAAGCATCTCGAATAAAGGCGCGCCGACCTCGCCCTCGAGCCGGGCAAGGCGACGCGACACAGTGGTCACATCAACCCCCAGCGTCCGTGCCGCCGGCGCGAGGCGCTGCGCCCGCGCCACCGCGACGAATATCCTCAGATCATCCCAGTTTCGCATCGACCCCTGCAAAAATGCACATCAAGGCGGCGAATATAGGCTCTTGTCGGCAGAAATGCCTAGTGGGATAGGCGCTGCAACGAATTGCGGCAGCCGCTGTCGGTCGCCGCCCTCCGGAGAAATCGACATGCGGCAGATCGACCATTTCATTGTCGGCCATTCAGGCGGCGGTGCAGCACGCAGCGGCGAGGTTTTCGATCCCAATACCGGCCAGGTCCAGGCGCAGGTCGCGCTCGGCACCCAGGCCGATCTCGACCGCGCCATCGCCGCGGCGCAGGCGGCGCAGCCGGGCTGGGCCGCGACCAATCCGCAGCGCCGCGCCCGCGTGATGTTCAATTTCAAGGCGCTGGTCGAACAGAATATGGAGGAGCTGGCGCATCTGCTCAGCTCCGAACATGGCAAGGTCATTGCCGACGCCAAGGGCGATATCCAGCGCGGCCTGGAAGTGATCGAATTCTGCTGCGGCATCCCGCATGTGCTGAAGGGTGAGTATACCCAGGGCGCCGGCCCGGGCATCGACGTCTATTCGATGCGCCAGCCGCTTGGCATCGGCGCGGGCATCACCCCGTTCAACTTCCCCGGCATGATCCCGCTATGGATGAGCGGCGTCGCCATCGCGACCGGCAACGCCTTCATCCTCAAGCCGTCCGAGCGCGACCCGTCAGTGCCGGTGCGGCTCGCCGAACTGTTCATCGAGGCCGGGCTGCCTGAGGGCATTCTGCAGGTCGTTCATGGCGACAAGGAAATGGTCGATGCGATCCTCGACCATCCCGCGATCAGCGCGGTCAGCTTTGTCGGCTCATCCGACATCGCGCATTATGTCTACAAGCGCGGCGTCGCGGCGGGCAAGCGCGTCCAGGCGATGGGCGGGGCCAAGAATCATGGCATCGTGATGCCCGACGCCGATCTCGACCAGGTCGTCGCCGATCTGTCGGGCGCGGCCTTCGGCAGCGCGGGCGAGCGGTGCATGGCGCTGCCGGTGGTGGTGCCGGTCGGCGAGAAGACCGCGATCGCGCTGCGTGAAAAGCTGATCCCCGCGATCGCCGCGCTGCGCATCGGCGTCTCGACCGACAGCGACGCGCATTACGGCCCGGTGGTCAACGCGGCGCACAAGCAGCGGGTCGAGAACTGGATCCAGACCGGCGTCGACGAGGGCGCCGAACTGGTCGTCGATGGGCGCGGTTTCGAGCTTCAGGGGCATGAGAAGGGCTTCTTCATCGGCCCGAGCCTGTTCGATCACGTCACGCCGCAGATGGAATCGTACAAGGAGGAGATTTTCGGGCCGGTGCTGCAGATCGTCCGCGCCGATGATTTCGAACATGCCGTGCGCCTGCCGAGCGAGCATCAGTACGGCAATGGCGTCGCGATCTTCACCCGCAACGGTCATGCCGCGCGCGAATTCGCCTCGCGCGTCAATGTCGGCATGGTCGGCATCAACGTGCCGATCCCGGTGCCGGTCGCCTATCACACATTCGGCGGATGGAAGCGTTCCGCGTTCGGCGACACCAACCAGCATGGCATGGAGGGCGTGAAGTTCTGGACCAAGGTCAAGACCATCACGCAGCGCTGGCCCGATGGATCGCCTGACGGCGGGAATGCTTTCGTCATCCCGACCATGGGGTAGGGTGCAGCGTGCGCTCCCTGAGGACGATCTATCGCCGCGGTGCGCCCGGCAGGCCTGGCCTGCCGGGCGGCACGGGCAAGAAGTCGGTCTTCGGCGCCCGCTTCATCGACTCAGGACTTGTCCCGCTGGGGCGGGCCGCCGGCGAAAACCCCGGCCGCTCCGCCCAGCAACTGCTCTTTCCAGCTGGTGATCTGGTTGACGTGAACATCGTAAAGCTGCGCCAGTTCGGCCCGCGTCTTCTCTCCTTTCAGCGCCGCCAGGGCTACCATCGCCTTGAACCCAGGAGCGTGAGTGCGTCGCGCCCGTTTCGTCATTTCTACTCCTGATCTTCCCCTTGTAATGGGCCCCCACCCAGTTTTCCGCTTATGCCGTGACCGGGTCGGTCGACGTCTTGCCCCGGCTCACCACGGCTTCGAACTTCTCGTGATAGCGCGGATGCTCGGTGCCCATCATCCGGTCCCACCAGGTGAAGTAGATCCCGAAATTATACCGCCCCTCGCTGTGATGGAGGTCGTGGTGCGTGGTGGTGGTGAGCCATCCGGTCCAGCGGCTGCGCGTGAACCCGCTCCACGCCAGTTCATGGCCCGAATGGCCAAGCACGTTGCGGATCATCTGGTGCCCGGCGAAGAACAGGCCGGCGATCGGATAGATCGGCACGATCCACGACATGGCGATCAGGATGATCGGTCCGAACAGCGCCTCGGTGACGGATTCGATCGGTGCGAAGGAATAGGCCGCCCAGCTGGTCGGCGTGCGCGAGCTGTGATGCGCGGCATGCGCGCGGCGGAACATGGCGCGCAGATGCAGCATGCGGTGCATCCAGTAGAAATAGGTGTCGTGCGCCAGGATGATCACGATGACCTGGATGATCAGGATCAGCGGATCTGGCGGGCCGAAATCGACCCGGCCCAGTCCAAGGGCAACCGCGCCGACGGTAAGCAGCCCGACAAAGGGAAAGATTGCGACGGTACGGATCGACTGGAAGATTTCCCGCCGTCGGTCCGCCATCGTCGCCATGCGCTGCTGGATGCGGCGCGACGCGATCGAGCGCCGGGCAAGCCAGAGGATCGCCGTCACGCCGGCCGCCGCGACCAGATAGCGGATCAATTCCTCCTGAAAGCCGGAAAACCAGTGAGTGGCAAACGTCCATATTATCTCGATCAGGGTTTCGATCATCATGGAGCTCCGTCGGGCAAGATCCTCCCGGTCGGCGCTATGCCATTCTGTCAGGCGCGGCTGCGCGCGCTCGAAAATCCTCGATTGATTTCGAAATCAATCGGCATTTTTCAATTATCTACGATCGCTGCGCGGCGAAAATTGCTTGGCGCCTGGCCGGTTTCCTGGCGGAAAGCGCGGTTGAACGGCGCGAGCGAACCATATCCCAGATCCATCGCAATGGTCAGGATCGGCAAGTCGACATGGGCCGGGTCGGCCAGCAGCGCCTTTGCCTCGGCGATGCGGTGATGGTTCAGAAAGGCCGAGAAATTGCGATAGCCAAGCCGCTGGTTGATCAGGCTGCGCAGCCGGTGTTCGGGCGTGCCGAGTCGTTCCGCCAGACCGCCGATCGACAGGCCCGGTTCGCGGTGAACCGCCCCGGCGATCGCCGCGTCCAGCTTGCGCTTCAGCACATGTTCGGACGGGCTGAGCTTGGGTTCGGGCGCCGGTTCGGCCGGATCGAACAGCAATTCGGGATCGCTTTGCAGAAACGCCACGGCGACGGCGGTGGTGGCGATAAGAATGGCGATCGACTGGCCAAGCGCGATGCCGAGACCGGAATAGCGGAAGCCCGACAGCATTTCGAGCACCAGCACGATGAAGGCGATGCTGCCGACCAGCACGACAAAGCCGAAGCGCAGCCGGCGGCGTTTCTCGATCAAATCGTCGCCGCGTTCGAGGAACGCGATCATGATCGCATGGACGATCAGGATCAGCGACAATCCGTGCTGTACCAGCGCGATCCAGAATTGCGCGCCGGGCGCCCAGCGCGCGGCGACCAGGTAGGAGAGTGCACACC
>NZ_JBOHHW010000071.1:0-20064 GCF_050725575.1 Sphingomonas sp.
CTCAGGAGTGGAAACGGCCACCGCGTGAGTGGGCCGAGGCAAAGACCCAGTTCGCCGTGATCTTCGGCGAGCGGTTCGTCATCTGATGACGAGAACGGCCTCGCGCACAAAATATCGGACAGTCCCGAGTCCGGCGCCATCCTTCAATGCTATCGTCTGCTATAGACCGTCGCCCATGACCAGAGCCGCTATGCGTCTTCAGTCTGCCGCCGCCTCAAGTCGGCAGCGATCCTGTTCGGGCGCCGGTGCCGACCGCCGCAGCTGCGCGATCTCCTCACGCGCCGTATCCATGTCCTTCCGAAACGCGTCGGACGCGTGCAGCCTCGCCACCATTGCCGCCCCGGCCATATAACCGGCCTCCACCGCGCTGCGGCTGTGCGAGCCGCAAATGAACCGGCTTTCGCCGTAAATGCGGCCACGGCGCAAGATTTCGGTCGCGCGATCCGGCACCAGCTCCGCCAGCACCAGCGCGGTCGACCAGCCACTGGACGTATGGCCCGATGGATAATCGCCATTGCCGGCAAGATGTGCGGTCTTGGGCTCGCAAATCTTGCCCGGCGCATCGAGATAGGGGCGCCGCACGGCGAAGCCGCTCTTGGCGCGCCCGACCATGCCACCGTCGCCCATACGCTCGAAGACCCGCGTCAGTGCCGGCGCGCTGACGGCATCGAGCTTCATCCCCATGGCGCAGCTGAAGACCGTCAGGCGATCATCGGTCACGTCACGCGTCGCCAATGTCCAACGCACGCTCCCCTGCGCGGCGCGCGTCTGACGAAATGTGTCGCGATCGTCGGCGGCGCGCGGCGAGCCGGGCTTTGGCGGCACAGGGAGCACCTGCATCAAATCCGGGACAGGCTGCCCATCGAGATAGGGCTTGAGCGGCTGATCCGCCGCAACAAGCATCACCGCGACAATCGCGAGGGCGAGCGATTTCACCGCCTCACCTCCGCATTACCGCATCCAGCCGCGCTGCGCCGGGCAACGATGCACATGATCATGCGAAGCTCCATCAGAACCGGAACAGGACCGAGCCCTGCACCGTGCGACCAAAAATCGGACGGGCCAGGATCACCGGCCCATCGGCCTGCCCCGGCACTGCCTGCTGACTACCGCCCTGGCCCAGGCCGAGGCTGTTGGACAGGTTGGTGCCCTTCACCTGCACCGTCACGTGCCGGGTGACATCGACCTCGGCACTGGCGTTGAACACCGAGAAAGCCGGCAGCTTCACCAGATTGGCGTCGTCATTATATTTGTCGCCCTCGTACCGCCATTCGCCCAGCACGCGCACGCGACCGTCGAACAATGTCACGCGTGGACGAACACTCGCCATCACCTTCGGCATCGAGGAGGGCCGGTTGTTGTCGAACGACGTTTCGACAGGCTTCCCGCTCACGATTGTATTATAGGTATAATTCTTGAATTTGGGGTCCTGATACGTCGCCGTTGCCGCGACGTCGAACCACGGCACCGGCTTCAGGTTCGCCTCAAGCTCGACTCCGATCGTGCGGACGTCGCCATAGTTGATTTCCTGGACAATCCGAAAATCCTTTGGATCGATATAGGTGTTGGTGAACTGCACATCCTTGAACGAGCTGTAGAAGACGGTGGCATAAAGGCTGCCCCAGGGTTGCTGAAACTTCACGCCGCCCTCCGCCTGATCGATCGACTGGCTGCGTATGCCCTGGGGCAGCACATTGTCGCGATATTGGCCGATCATCGGCAGGCGATAGCTGCTTGTGTAACGGGCGAACACGCCCATGTCGGGCACGAACTGCCAATTGACCCCGATCGTATAGCTCTTGTCGTCAAAGGCCGGTTTGAAACGGGTGAACAAGCCCGAACCATAGAGAACGTTATTGTCGGCCAGTGTCGTCGGGTCGCCGAGATTATAGCTGGCTACGCCTTCGCTATAGCCGTGGATCCAGATCTTCTCGTAACGAAGGCCCGCATCGACGCGCAGCTTAGGCGTGATCTGCCATTCGTCCGAGAGATATGCGGCGATGTCCTGATAACCGCCGAACGAATGCGCGAACCGCGCTTCGTAACGCAATATGCCGCGATCGGTCGCGCGTCCGACCACCTGACCGGCAGCATTGACCGCGACGATATCGAGCAGACGCGCGTTCGGCGCCACTTCGGTTAGTCCGACACCATCGTTGCGATCGTGCGACCAGTCCGCCGATGTACCGTACAGGCCGAACTTCACATCGTGCCGGCCGATTCCGGTTTCGAACACATGGCCAAGCTCGACCAGGCCTATCATCTCCTTGATCGGGTTCTGGATCGACTGGAAAGTATTGACGCCGACCAGTCCATTGCCATTGGCGTTGGCGGGATAGGCGGCACCGTCGGTCGAGTAGACGAACCGGACGTCGGTCGCACCGGGGAATGCGGCCAGGGCATTCGTCCGTACTGCCGCGAGCTGTAGTGCCTGCGTCGTCAGATTGTTCAGCCCGCGCGCATTGCGGTTGGTATGACTGTCGCGATAGCGAACCCCGCCGCTCAGCGTGGTGCCGTCACCGAGCTCGACATCGCCCTTCAGCGTGAACTGCAGGTCGCTCGACTGGTTGAACTGGTTGAAGTCGGCCTTGCGAATTCCGGCCGGGGTCTTGATCTGGACCAGCCCGTCCTCATAGCCGGTCAGTGTATCGTCATGGCCGTTGAACGGCGCGAGCGGGCGCAAGCTGTTGCCGCTCCGGACCAAGGGCGTCGCATCGAAAAAGAAGTTGTTGTCCTCCATATATTTCACGCCGAACGACAGATGGCCGCGCGCAAAGTCCTTGGAGATCAGGATCCGCCCCTGCCCGCCATGGTTCGCGGTCGGTCCCGGATCGCGGACGCCCTGGTCCTTGTTGTAGAAACCACCCACGGAGAAACGCCATCCATCGGCGATCGGCCCGCCGATCCAGACATCGCCGCGGATCTGGCCGTAATCGGCGGTGGTGAGCTTCACCAGGCCGCTGAGTTCCGCCGTCCCCTTGCGCGGAATGAAATTGACCAGACCGCCGGGGGCGTTGGCGGCAAAGATCGATGATGGTCCGCCGCGCACCGCTTCGATCGCGGCATAGGTTTCGTCGATCCGCAGGAACTGGTCGACGTTGATCCAGTTGATGCCCGGATCATGCTGGATCGGCAGGCCATCTTCATAAACCGCGAGCGATTCATAACCGCCGCGAGGAATGCCGCGCACCCGGATATTGTTGGCGGTCACGCCGGCGGAAGAATCCGCCCATACGCCCGGAATCTGCTGCATCGCCTCGGCCAGATTGCCGATCGCGCGCTGGCGAATGTCGGCCTCGCTGATCGTGGTGATCGAATAGCTCGCCTCCACCTTTTTCTGCGCTTCGTTGCCCAGCCGGCCGGTCACGACGATGTCGCCTTCGTCTCCCTGCGACTCCGCCGCGCTTTCAACCTGCGTCTCGCTGCTCGCCCCGTCCGCGGAAGCTTGCGCCTGCGCACTGCCTGCGCCTGCAACGGCCATGGCAAAAAGAGCCGCGGTTGCCCGCAGCGTAAGCTTGATCTTCATGTCGATTTCCCCGTGTGCCGCTGATCTGGAAACCGATCAGTCTCGATGTGAACGTTATGACGGCGCCATTTGACGCACAGCGGTCGATTTGACGTCAATGGCGTGACGATATGGCTTCAGAATTGAGACATATGCGCAAAAAACAGTATCAATAACTATTATATAGCCATAGGTACATTTTATCCCTAGACTGGCGACACTGGAACTTCATCGCAAGACAATGGAGCAGACTGTGTCCGGAGATATTGATCGCCGCAAACTCCTCGAACGCGGTATCGGCCTTGGCGCCATCGCGTTGGGTTCACCGGTTGCAGCCAGGGCAGTTTCTGCCGGCAAGCCCGGCAAGGCTGCTACACCGGACGCGACCGAGATCGCGGCGATGATCCGGCGCAAGGATGTCACTGCACTGGAAGTGATCGATCAGGCGATCACCCGCGCCGAGGCGATTCAGAGCAAGCTCAACTTCCTCGTCACGCCGACGTTCGAGCGCGCACGCGACCGGGCCAAGACCATGCCGTTGACCGGGCCTTTCGCCGGCGTGCCCTATCTCATCAAGGATATGTACGACACGATCGGCGCCACCACCCGCTACGGCTCACGCGCGACCAAGCCGCTCCCGCCGGCCGCCAGCCAGGGCGTCATGATGAACACGCTGGAATCAGCCGGACTGATCTCGATTGGCAAGTCGGCCCTGGGCGAATTCGGCTTCCTGCCGACGGTCGAGCCGCTCGCCTTTGGGCCGACGCGCAGTCCATGGAATCCGGGGCGTTCGACAGGGGGATCCTCAGGTGGATCCGCCGCAGCCGTGGCGGCTGGCGTGGTTCCCATGGCAGACGCCGCCGATGGCGGCGGG
The DNA here is from genome assembly GCF_050725575.1 of Sphingomonas sp. Lineage (GTDB taxonomy): Bacteria > Pseudomonadota > Alphaproteobacteria > Sphingomonadales > Sphingomonadaceae > Sphingomonas. The sequence goes on from NZ_JBOHHW010000071.1 coordinate 4,380, forward strand.
TCGATCCGCATTCCCGCCTCAGCGTGCGGCCTGTTTGGTCTCAAACCGTCGCGTGGCCGCATGGTCGGGGATCAACCCAAGGCAGGAAAGCTGGACGTAACGGTCGAACACGCCGTGTGCCGAAGTGTGCGGGACTCGGCGACATTATTTGCCTTGACCGAACGGACCGGCACGGGCGCCACGCTCGAGCCGGTCGGAGTGGTCAGCGCACCGTCCAAGCGCCGGCTCCGCGTCGGGGTGGTGCTGAACAGCCTGTCCGGCCACACGCCGGACAGCGAGGTCAAAGCGGGCGTTGCGACTACCACGGCGTTGCTCGAAACCCTGGGTCACAAGGTCGACTCGACGGCATGGCCATTCGATGGCGCCGCATTCTCCCGCGGCTTCGGCGCGCTGTGGAGCATGGCGGCACTTGAGGTGACGAAATTGTTCCAGGCGCTGACGGGTCGCGCGCCCGACGCGTCGCAGTTCGAGCCCCTCACTTTGGCAATGGCAGCACTTGCCGCGAAACTTTCACCCGAAGAGATTGCGGCGACGCTCAAACAGTTTGAGGCGGTGACCGCAGCCTATGATGGCTGGTTCGACAAATATGACGTGATCCTGTCCCCGGTACTGCTCACCCCTCCGGTCGCGATCGGCGAGATAAATGGAGAGCTGCCGCTCGAGGTCGCGTTCGATCGTTGCAGCAAATATGCCGACTATACCGCGGTTCACAATGTGGTGGGGGCACCCGCGATGAGCGTTCCGCTGCATTGGACGCGGGACGGCTTGCCAGTGGGCATGCAATTCGCCGCACGTCGCGGTCAGGAACGTATCTTGTTCGAGCTGGCCTTCGAGCTGGAACGGGCACGCCCCTGGGCCAGCCGTCGACCACCCCTTTTTTCCTGACAGACCGGGGTAGCGCCCGATGCCCGGCGGGGCAGCGGGTTCTCTCGATTCAGTCATCCCGGAACAAGGCTAATCCGACAGCGACGCTTCCCGTGCATAGATGCGGCCGCTCCACCGCACGATTTGCGCCACCACGCTTTCAGGTCTTGCCGCGATCACGACGTCGCCCGGGACGATCTGATCGACCGCATCCTGAGGGCCGCCGCTTTCCGCCACCAATCGCGTCCGGTAGAGGGTGTGGCGCGGCTTCAATCGTCCGCCGGGTTCCTCGGCGACGGCGATCGGGCCGCCCTGGGTCGACGCCAGAATTGGTATGTCGATTGTCCCGGTCGCGCTGCCCGCCCGTTCGACCAGCCGCACCCGGCGTGACGATTGCCCGGCGTCTTTCGGCACGAACCGGCCCTGCGCGCCAGCTTCTATCCGCCAGGCGTCGTTCTCGGCAACATAGGCCTGCACATCGTAACGGCCCGGCGTGATGATGCGGGCAATGACCTCGCTGCCGTTCAGCCAGCGCCCGGCATGGGTATCGGGGTCGAGATCGACGATCCGTCCGGCGATGGGCGCGCGCAGCACCAGACGTTCGCGTCGCGCCTCCAGGCCGCGTAGCGCATCGCGTTCGGCAAGCTGCTCGCTCTCCAGGATGGTGCGGTTCGAACGATCTTCCGCATCGGCGGCGGAACGGCCGAGTTGTGCCTCTATCCGGACCAACGTCACGCGGTGTTGCGCGATCAGCCGCTCGATTTCCGGCGCGACCAATGTCGCGATTGGGGCACCTGCTGCGACGGTCTGTCCATTGCGTATGTGGATTGTCTCGATCCGGGCCGCTTCACCGGCGACGAGCGGCGCATCGCCGATCGGCACGAGCACGGCCGGCGCATCGATGTGGCGATCGAGCGGCAGGACCAGCAACAGCGCGACCACCCCCAGCCCCCAAAGCCAGATCCGGTAGCGACCGGATTTGGCGATGGCAGGTCCGCGCTCGCGCCAGGCACGCAGTTCGCCCCATATCGGCCTGATGATGAATACCGTCATCTCGACCGCGAACAGCAGAATGCCCAGCGCCTTGAAGAACATGTGATATACCAGCAGCGCGATGCCCAGATAGAGCATGAAACGGTACACCCAGTTCACGAACACATAGACAATCAGATAGGCGCGCAACCGCGACGGCATCTGCTCCGGGGGCGCTTCGCCGAGCGCGAAGAGCTTCTCGCGCACCCACCAGCGGCCGATCGCGAAAGCACGAGGCTGAAGATTGGGCACGCCGAGCCAGTCCGACAGTAAATAATAGCCGTCGAACCGCATGAGAGGATTGAGGTTCAGCACCAGGCTGGTGACCCAGCCCGTCGTCGCGAGCACATAAGCGACACTGCGGACCACGCCGTCGGGCAGGAAAACCCACAGCAGCGTCGCGATCGACGCGATCATCAGCTCCGCCGCGACGCCGGCGCAATCGATCAGCAGGCGCTCACGCCGCGATCGTAGCCGCCACGCGGCGGTCGTGTCGGTGTACAGCACGGGCATCATGACGAGGAAGCTCACGCCCATGGTCGGCACGCGGCATCCAAAGCGCGTCGCCGTATAGGCGTGGCCGAGCTCATGGGCGATCTTCACCAGGGTCAGTGCGAGGGCATAAGCGATCGCCCCTTCGACGCTGAAGAAATAGAGGAAATACTGGACGAACACGTCCCATTGCCTTGCGACGAGCACGAGCCCGGTGAGCGCGCAGATCGCGAAGAAGATCAAGGCGAACGGCGACCAGAGCGGCGCGACCCGCGTCAGGGTACGTTCGAGAAACTTTGCCGGGCGGACGAGCGGGACGCGGATGAAGAGGTAATTGTCGAGCATCCAGCGCCACCATTCCCGCTTGGTCGCGTTGCGGCGTTCCATCAGCGCCTTGACCGCCTCACCCGGTGGCGACCGCGTCAGGCTGTTGGTGAAACAGAATTCGATCATCCGCCCGATTGCAGCGTTGCTGCTCGCCTCGTCATAGCCGTCCTGGACGAGCGCACCGCTCACCGCCGATACCGTGCGGCCCGGCCAGAGCGACAAGATACGCATTTCGAGCTCGCCGATCTGGTAGAACAAGTGTCGGATCGGATCGAAGATGGTCCAGCTCGGCGCGCCATTGACCAGCGGCGCACCAGGTTCCATCCGCAACTCCTGACGAAGCGGCGGCAGCGGCGGCTCCGTCTGGATTTCGAGCATGCCGCTAATATCCGATCCTCTGGCGCAGCGCGCTGATCGGGCGTTTGAGGAGCGCGTAGATCATCGGCACCCAATGGCCATGCACCCGCGCCGTACCCCGCGCGCCGATATCCGGCCGCTGCCGGATCGGGGTGGCAACGAGGGCGAAGGCCATCACCCCCTCCGGCGTTTTGCGCGCCGAAAAGCTGGCCTGTTCCAGCCGCGCATCGATCGACCAGAGCGGCTGGCTGTCCAGCCAGACCTCCACGGGCGAGCCCGGCGATAACGACATCTGCTCGCTCGCCGGCAGGTCGATGCGAAACCGCACTGATTTCGGATCGGCGACGCGGATGATCGGGTCGCCGACATTCATGGCGCGCCCTTCATAGTCGCGCCGGTCGGAATACAGCGCGATGCCGTCGCGCGGCGCGACCAGCGTGGTCTTGCTCAGCATATCCTGGGCGTAGTCATGCTCGGCTTGCGCCAGATCCAGCTCGGCACGCATGATCGCAATCTCGCGCGCCTCCTCCGCCTTGCCAAAGGCAGCGCTGGATGCGCGCTCGAGCCGCGCACGCGCAACGGACAGCCTTTCAGTGGCGAGGGTCAGCTCGTTGCGCATCTTGACGTCGTCGAAGCGGACCAGCGGCTGGCCGGCGCGCACCCGGCCATTGGGCGGCACTTCGATCGTCGATATCACGCCGGAGAATGGCGCGCTGACCGTGAAGGGCCGCGCCGCGACCGTTTCGACTGGCGCCAGCGCACTCATTCGGGTCGGCAACAGCGCTGCGATCAGCAGAACGACTCCGATGGCGATACGCTGGCGCTTGTCCAGCCGGGGTACCCGCCTGACAGGTTCGGGCCCGGACAATGCGCGCCAGGCATGTGCTGAAGTCTCCGCCAGCCGGTCCAGCCGGAACCGTTCCGCTTCGCGCAGCGACGTATCCCGAGCCACCAGCAGCCCCGCAAAAGGTTGCCCTTTTGCATCGCGCAAGGGTTGCCAGTTCCAGCTTTCGAACGGATATTCGCCGAGCACGTCTTCGCCATCATAGGCACGGGCATCGAACTCCAGCGCGTCGTCGAGGCCGCGTTCGCGCTTGATTGCGGCGACGCTGGCCTCGATCGCTCGAACCAGGGGTGCATTGCGATCGATCGTGGCAAGGCTGGAGGCAGCGATGATCCGGAAGCTGTCGCCCAGACGCGACAGCCGCAGGACGAACATCTGGCCATAGTCGAACAGCCGCCGGCTTTCATTGGCGAGGAAATAGACCAGCTCCATCTCGCTCGCCTGTCGCCGCAGATCGGCTTCGAGCTGAAGCAGTGCAATAAGGCTCGCCTGATCGGGTGGTACGGCGCGCGGGATGACGGCCGGGCGGCCGCCGGGGTCAGCCTTTGACGCCATCTTGTGCCACTGGTTCGGCAAAACGCGCCGATCCGCTCATCCCCGGCAAGACGACGCCCGATGTCGTCTGGATCGACCCAACGACCCGCAATGTCTTGCTGACCGGATCGACCGCTGCGCCAAGACGCGTCACTCTGGCCGTCAGCTCCGAACCCGTTTCATCGACCTTGAAGGTGAAGGGCGTGCCGGGCTTCAACCAGGTCAGCCAGCGACTTGGGACGATCAACTGCACTTCGAGCGCGGTGCTGTTCTGTATTTTCATCAGCGGCTGCCCGCTCGCCGCCACTTCATGGGGATGCGCGATCTGTTCGACCACCATGCCGGAAAATGGCGCAAAGATTGCGCAATCGACCAGCTGCGCCGAAATCGCATTGGCCTCGGCCGAGGCCTTGTCGACATTGGCTTTCGCGATCTCGACCTCGTTCTTTCCAACCGCCTGATAAGCGTCGAGTTCGGCATTGGTCTCATAGGTCTTGCGATAGGCAGAGGTGGCAGCGTTGGCCGCGGTGAGCTGCGCGCGCGTCTGGGCGCAATCGAAGCGGGCGAGCATGGCTCCGTGGGTAAAGCGTTCGCCCGACTTGAACGGCATTGCGGTGATCCGCGCCGTGACTCGCGAGGAGATCACCGCCTCGGACTGCGACTGGATGACGCCGCGTATATCGCCTTCCGCCTGGGCAGGCTTTGCAGCCGGCTTGGCCGCGACCGCCGCCACTGGCTTGACCGCGGTGGGCGGTGGCCCGCCCCCCTCGTCAGACCAGAGCGTATCACGCCCACCAGACGCCATGGCGACCGAAATGCCGACCACGACCAGGGCGAGGATGCCCAGGCCGATCTTGCCCCTGTGCGATGGCCGGGGGGGCATTTCGGGATCGTGCTGTTCGTCCACCCCGCTCAATCCAGCTTCAACGCGGTTTCGCGGTCTGCCCACATGGTGGCGAGCGATTGAGACAGCGCCGCCAAGCTCTCGCGCCCAGTGATATCCGGGCTGAAATGATCGACCCCCATTGCCGCGAAGAGATTGGCATAGGCGTTCTGCACCTCAGCGTAGGCGAGGTCATATTTCACTTCGCTGACCAGCGTGTTCATTTCCTCGCGGAGCAGAGTCTGCTGGCTGATCGCGCCGACACTGTTGCCTGAGCGAATCTGATACAGGATCTTGTCCTGCACCTTGTTCTGCCGGGATGCCGTTTCGAGCTCGGCAGTCAGATGGCCATAACGGGCCTGGGACACATATATCTGAGTCATGACGGCCATGGTCAGGGCGAGTTCGCGCTGATGGATCAGGTCTGCCTGCGCATGCACTGCGCGCTTTTGCGCCGGATAGCGGAACACGTTGAGCAGGTTGAAGCTGGCCCGGGCGCCATAATTCACCCAGTCATTATTATAGAGGAATGCATTGGAATCGACATTGACGCCAAGGATCGCCTTGAAGCTGGGGAGCATGCTCAACAACGCAGCGTCGAGTTCACGCTTGTTGATCCGGTCGCGATAGGACACTTCGCGCAACTCCGCCCGGTTGCGCAGCGCGATCATCACCATCTCCTCATTGGCGAGAGCAATCTTGGGCGATTTCTGGGATCGTTCCGGCAACTGCAACGTGAATGCGGTACCCGGCTGGAGATTCATCAGCGCGGCAAGCTGAGCCTTGGCGACCACCAGTTCACGCTGCAGGCGACGGATCTCCGCCTGTATGTCGATCAGCTCGCGTTGATAGGTGAGCGCCGTCAGGGGCGCGGACAGGCGGCGTTCGGACAAACGTTCGGAATTCGACAAGGTCGATGACACGCTGGTTTCGAGCTGCTGCAATTTGGTGATCAGGCGCTCGGCGCTCACCGCCCGCCAATAGGACACGCGCACGTCCTCGATGATCCGGTTGGAGACCTTGCGGCGGCGCTCCATCGCGATCAGCACTTCGTCCGCCTTCTGCTTGGCGCGGACATATGAAAGGCCGAAATCGAGGACGTCCCAGCTGAGCGTGAGATCAGCGGTGAAAACGTCCTTCTCGCTTGAGGTCGATGGCTCCAGCGACTGGCGACCCGACAACAGCGAATATGACCGGGCGCCGGAAAAGCTGTTACGCCCGGCATAGCCCCCGGTCGCGACGAGCTGGGGCAGCATGTCATAGCGGGTCAGATCGAGTTCGCGTGCCTTAAGCGCCTCCTCCATCATCTCGACCTTGTAATCGAGATTATATTTCAGTGCCCGGGCCATCGCTTCATACAGGCTGATTTGTCCAGTGACTGGTTCCTGATCGACAGTGACCGCCGCCACGTTTCGGGCTGCACGGGCAGACATGTCCGATGGCGTGAATGGCTGTGGCGTGACGGTGCAGCCGGCGAGCAGGGCAGCGGCGGATAGGCCGATCGTTTTCCTGAACGTCATGGTGCGGATTCCCCTTTTATCTATTGTACTTGTCATCGCTCAGTGGAAGGCAGCGGCGATACGTGCCGCCTCCATATCCGCCCGGCTCGCCGTCGCCATCGCCGCAGCGTCGAGGCCCGACGCCTGCCCCTGCGGGCGGTCAGCGCTATGATCGATCTGGATTTCGCCGGTCGCCCCCTGGATGATCACCGGCGTGTCGACATGACTGCCGTCTTCGCGGATCGAACGGACGATCAACCGTATCACCTCGACGTCCACCGGCCGCTCGATGATCGCGAGGCCGCGACTGTCGAAATGGATCCAGCCGGGCAGCGCGCGACCATCGGCCATCCTGACCTGATGCTCGACAAAGCGGTCCGAATCCGCATACCCGATATCGCGAATTTCGAGATAGATCGTCCTGTCGCGAACCACCGATTCGAGCATCACCTGGTCGCCGTCGGTTGCACGCACCGAGAAGCCGGTAAGCGGTTCCACGGTAAAGTCGCCGAACCGCCGGTCGAACAGCCGGTCCAGGCCAAACCGCAAGTCGGTGACGCGATTGAGGCGCGCGACCTCCTCGCTCACCGGACTGCCGTCAATGTCAAAGGTGCCGATACCGTTAAGCGGCGCGATGCCATTCACCGCAGCGATGATCGGCCGGTCGATGTCGAGCGAGGTCGTGCCGTTCAGAGAGTCGATACCGTTTACGGTGTTCAGGACGATGGGGTCCGCCGCGATGAAGGTCGGATTGAAATCCCTATAGGCCTCCGGAGCCTGTCCATCGGGGAAGCGCATCTGCCCGAATTCAAGCAGCTGGCCGATATTGACAGCACTCTCGGCGCGAACCGTGATCGTCACGGTCGATGTTACCGTGCCGCCCCGCCCGTCCGACACGATATAGGTCAGTGTCGTCGTTCCGGCAAAACCCGGCGCGGGAACATAAGTCAGCGTGCCGTCGGGATTGATCGTCACCGTACCGTTGGACACTGTCGCCCCGGTCACGCTCAGCGGATCGCCATCGGGATCGGAGGCATTGCCCAGCACGTCAACCGTCACTAGCTGGCCGACGATCGTATCGATGCTTTCGCCCGTATCGACCGGCGCGTCATTTACGGAGGCGACGGTCACCGTCACGGTCGCGGTCGCGGTGCCGCCCTGGCCATCCGAGATGGTGTAAGTGATCGTATCGGTGCCGTTGAAGTTGGCGGCCGGCGTGTAAGTGATCGTGCCGTCGGCATTGATCACCACCGTTCCATTGGCGGCGCTGGCTGTCGTGACCGTGAGCGGGTCACCGTCAGGATCACTATCATTGGTGAGCACGGCCACCGTGACCGGCGTGTCCTCATTGGTTGAGGCCGTATCGTTCACGGCTACTGGCGCTTCAGTCACTGCCGCGACGGTCACCGTCACGGTCGCGGTCGAGGTGCCGCCATGACCATCGGAGATGGTGTAGGTGATCGTGTCCGTGCCGTTGAAGTTGGCGGCCGGCGTGTAAGTGATCGTGCCATCGGCGTTGATCACCACCGACCCGTTTGCGGCACTGGCCGTCGTGACCGTGAGCGGATCGCCATCGGGATCGCTGTCATTGCTGAGCACGGCCACCGTGACCGGCGTGTCCTCATTGGTCGAGGCTGTGTCGTTCACCGCTACCGGCGCATCTTCCACCGCCGCGACGGCGACCGTCACGGTCGCGGTCGACGTGCCGCCATGACCATCCGAGATGGTGTAGGTGATCGTATCCGTGCCGTTGAAGTTGGCGGCCGGCGTGTAAGTGATCGTGCCATCGACATTGATCACCACCGTCCCGTTGGCGGCGCTCGCCGTCGTGACCGTGAGCGGATCGCCATCGGGATCACTGTCATTGGTGAGCACGGCCACCGTGACCGGTGTATCCTCATTGGTCGAGGCCGTGTCGTTCCCCGCCACCGGCGCGTCATTCACCGCCGCGACGGCCACCGTCACGGTTGCGGTCGAGGTCCCGCCATGACCATCCGAGATGGTGTAGGTGATCGTGTCGGTGCCGTTGAAGTTGGCGGCCGGTGTGTAGGTGATCGTGCCATCGGCATTGATCGCCACCGTCCCATTGGCAGCACTGGCTGCGGTGACCGTGAGCGGATCACCATCTGGGTCGCTGTCGTTGGTGAGCACTGCGACCGTGACCGGCGTATCCTCTTTGGTCGACGCCGTGTCGTTCACCGCCACCGGTGCATCGTTCACTGCCGCAACGCTTACCGTCACCGTCGCGGTCGATGTGCCACCGTGACCATCGGAGATGGTGTAGGTGATCGTGTCCGTACCGTTGAAGTTGGCGGCTGGCGTGTAAGTGATCGTCCCGTCGGCATTGATCACCACTGTCCCATTGGCCGCACTCGCCGCCGTGACCGTGAGCGGATCGCCGTCAGGATCGCCATCGTTGGTGAGCACCGCCACCGTGACCGGCGTATCCTCATTGGTCGAGGCGGCGTCGTTCACCGCCACCGGTGCATCGTTCACTGCCGCAACGGTGACCGTTACGGTCGCGGTCGATGTGCCGCCGTGACCATCGGAGATGCTATAGGTGATTGTGTCGCTGCCGCTGAAATTGGCGACCGGTGTGTAGGTAATCGTGCCGTCGGCGTTGATCGCCACTGTCCCATTGGCCGCACTCGCCGCCGTCACAGTGAGTGGGTCACCATCAGCATCGCTATCATTGGCGAGCACTGCCACCGTGACCGGCGTATCCTCGCTGGTCGATGCTGTGTCGTTCACCGCCACCGGTGCGTCATTTACCGCCGCGACGGTCACCGTCACGGTGGCGGTCGACGTGCCGCCGTGACCATCGGAGATGGTGTAGGTGATTGTGTCGCTGCCGTTGAAATTGGCAGCCGGCGTGTAAGTGATCGTGCCGTCGTCATTGATCGCCACCGTCCCACTGGTGGCGCTGGCCGCCGTGACCGTGAGCGGATCGCCGTCAGGATCAGCATCGTTGGTGAGCACTGCGACGGTGACCGGCGTATCCTCATTGGTCGACGCCGTGTCGTTCACCGCCACCGGCGCATCGTTCACTGCCGCGACGGTCACCGTCACGGTGGCGGTGGAGGTGCCGCCCTGGCCATCCGAGATGGTGTAAGTGATCGTGTCCGTGCCGTTGAAGTTCGCCGTCGGCATATAAGTGATCGTGCCGTCGGCATTGATCGCCACTGTCCCATTGGCAGCACTGGCGGCCGTAACTGTGAGCGGATCGCCGTCAGGATCAGCATCGTTCGTGAGCACGGCTACCGTGACCGGTGTGTCCTCATTGGTCGACGCCGTATCGTTTACCGCGGTCGGGACAGGGTTGCCGATAGACCAGACGAAACTGGTGGATACGGTAGCGCCGAGCGGATCCTGTGCGGTGACGGTAACGGTATAGACGCCCCCATTTACGGTGCTCGCGTTCGCGGCAATCGTACCCGTGATCGTGCCTGTGGCGGGATCGATGGAGAGCCCGGATGGCAAGCCCGTTGCAGTGAACGTCAACGGATCGCCATCGGGATCGGAAAATGCCGGCCCAACCGGAAGCGAAACCACGCCGCCGTCCGCATCGCTTCGCGCTGGCAAGCCGGAGGTCACTGGCGCGTCGTTCACATCGCCGACGGTGATATTGACGACCGCCGTCGAGCTCCCGCCCTGACCATCCGAAACCGTATAGGTAATGGTGTCGGTGCCGTTAAAGCCCGAATCCGGCGTATAGGTGAGCGTGCCGTCGGGATTGATCGTCACCACACCATTGCCCGCACTGGCGCCGATCACCGTCAGCGTATCGCCATCCGGATCGATGTCATTGGCCAAGACAGGGATCGTCACCGGCACATTTTCGCTGGTCGATGCCGCGTCGTTCACGGCGGTGACCGGCACATTCGCGATTGTCCAGGTGAAGCTGGTGGACACGCTGCCCCCGGCCGGGTCGGTTGCCGTCACCGTTACGGTATAAGATCCGCCGCCGATCGCGCTGGCGCCGCCAGCAATCGTGCCGGAAATCACGCCCGTCTGCGCGTCGATGACAAGTCCCTGCGGCAAGCCGGTTGCGGAGAATGACAGAGGGTCGCCATCCGGATCGCTGAACGCCGGCGCAACGGCAACCGCTACCACTTCGCCGTCGCTGTCCGCAAGCGATGGCAGTCCCCCGGTCACCGGCGCATCGTTTGAACCGGCGACGACGACCGTTACGGTCGCGGTGGAGGTGCCCCCCTGGCCATCCGAGATGCTGTAAGTGATCGTATCGGTGCCGGTAAAATCAGCGTCCGGCGTGTAGGTGAGAGTTCCGTCCGAATTGATCGTTACTGCACCGTGCGGCGCGCTTGCGGCAGTCACGGAAAGTGCATCGCCATCGGGGTCGCTGTCATTTCCGAGAACCGCGATCGTCACGGGAGCATCTTCAACCGTGGTCGCCGTATCATTGACGGCAAGCGGCGGCGGGTTGGATATCGACCAAGTGAAGGTCGACGACACGCTCCCGCCATTGCCATCGGATGCAGTGATCGTGACGGCATAGCGTCCGCCGCTGAGGGTACTGGCATTGGCCGCGATCGTTCCCGTCACGACACCCGTTGCCGGATCGATGGTCAGCCCAGGTGGAAGCCCCGTGGCAGTGTAGCTGAGGCTGTCGCCGTCGGGATCGGAGAAGGATGGAGCCAGATTGACGTTGACCACGCCGCCATCGGGAGCCGAGCGCGATGGCAGGTCGACAACCTCGGGCGAATCGTTGGTGCCCGCGACCGTGACCGTGACCGAGGCAGAGGAGAAACCGCCATTGCCGTCGGAGATTGTGTAGCTGACGATATCCGTGCCGCTGAAATCGCCATTGGGTTGATAGGTAATGGTGCCGTCCGGATTGATCACGACCGATCCATTGGCGGCGCTTACGGAAATTACCGTCAGCGGATCGCCGTCAGGATCGATATCGTTCGCCAGAACCGCAATGGTGGTGGGCACACCTTCCGCTGCTGAGGCGGTATCATTGACGGCAACCGGCGCCGGGTTTGCAACCGCCCAAGTAAAGCTCGTCGAAACGCTTGCCCCGCCGGGATCGGTCGCAGTAACCACAACGCTGTAAACGCCGCCATTCAACGCACTGGCACCGGCATCGATCGTGCCCGAAATTACCCCGGTGGCCGGATCGATGGTCAGTCCTGCGGGCAGACCTGTCGCGGTGAAGGTCAGCGTGTCACCGTCCGGATCGGAGAATGCCCCGGCGACCGGCAGGCTTATCGCTTCTCCATCATCAGCGTTGCGGTCACCCAAGGGCTGCGCGACCGGGCTATCGTTTCCACCAACGACAGTGACCGTGACCGAGGCGGTGGATTGGCCGCCCTGCCCGTCGGTAACCGCATAGGTGATCGTGTCGGTGCCGGTGAAATCAGCGGCGGGCAAATAGGTCAGCGTGCCGTCGGCATTGATGGTTACTGATCCGTGCGCGGCGCTGGCGTTGGTGACCGTAAGGACATCACCGTCGGGATCGACGTCGTTGCCGAGTACCGCGATGACCACTGGTGTGTCTTCGACGGTGGTCGCGTTGTCATTCTCGGCGACAGGAGCAGGGTTGACCACCTGCCAATCGAAGTTCGTTGAAATGGTACCGCCTTTACCGTCACTGGCAGTCAGCGTGACAGTGTAGATTCCTCCATTGGTGGCACTCGCGCCGGCCCCGATCGTGCCTGAGATCGTGCCCGTCGCAGCATCGAAGGTCAGCCCCGGCGGCAGCCCCGTAATCGTGTAGGACAAGGTGTCGCCATCGGGATCGGCGAAGGCGTCGGCAACGGAGAGTGTGACCGGCGCGCCATCGGAGTCGATACGTGGCGGCAGGCCCGTGGTCGTCGGAGCGTCATTACCTGGCGTGACCGTAATCACGACCGTCGCCGAGGAGAAACCACCGTTTCCGTCAGCGATCGTGTAAGAGATCGTCGCTGTACCGGAGAAGTCGGGATCGGGCGTGAAGGTGATCGTGCCGTCTGCGTTCAGCACCGAAACGCCGTGCGTCGTGCCATCGATCGTGACCCCGATCGGCGTTGCCGGATCGCCATCGGGATCGATGTCGTTCGCCAGAATATTGATCGTAACGGGGGTATCTTCCGGCGTCGTTGCGGTGTCGTCGAATGCGATCGGCGGGATGTTGTTGATGGTCCATGTGAATGTGGAGGCGATGGTTCCTCCGTTGCCGTCCGACGCGGTGACCGTGACGGTGTAGATGCCACCGTTGATCGTACTGGCATTCGGCGCGATCGTGCCCGAGATGGTGCCTGTCGCCGGATCGATCGAAAGTCCGCCGGGCAGTCCGATGGCCGTGAAAGTGAGGCTGTCGCCCTCGATATCCGAAAATACCGGACCAAGCGGAATGGAGACGACTTCCGAGTTGGAATCCGTGCGTGACGGCAGGCCGGTGGTGGTCGGCGCATCATTCACCGGAGTAATGGTGACATCCACTGTCGCGTTCGCGAAGCCACCTTGGCCATCTGAGATGGTGTAGGTGATTGTATCGCTACCGGCGAAGTTTGCGTTCGGCGTATAGGTGATCGTGCCGTCGGGATTGATCACGACCGAGCCATGGGATGCCGTCGCCGCGGTTACGGAGAGGTTGTCGGCATCGGGATCGGTATCATTGGCGAGGACAGCGATGATCACCGGCGTGTCTTCACCGGTCGACACGATGTCGTTAACCGCGGTGGGGGCGGGGTTGGTAATTGTCCAGACGAAGGTGGCCGAAACTGCGCCGCCAGCACCGTCGGAGGCGGTAACCGTTACAGTATAATTGCCACCTGTGACGGCACTGGCGTTAGCTGCAATTGTTCCGGAGATGGCGCCCGTCACAGGGTCAATCGTCATTCCGGCGGGCAGGCCAACAGCTGAATAGCTCAGCGTGTCGCCGTCACGATCGCTGAAGGCGGAGGACGCATCAAATGTGACATTGTGTCCGTCCGCATCGATGCGCGGCGGCAATCCGTTCGATTCTGGCGCATCATTCGCCGGGTTAACCGTGACGGTAACGGTCGCAGTGGAAAAGCCACCCTGGTCGTCGGTAATGGTATAGCTGATCGTATCGACGCCGTTGAAATCCGGATCCGGCGTATAGGTCAACGTGCCGTCCGGTCGAATCTGGATCGTGCCGTGCAACGCACTGGCCGCGGTCACCGTCAGCGGATCGCCATCCGCATCGACGTCATTTGACAGCACGGCGATCGTGACCGGTGTATCCTCGATCGTCGTTGCAGTGTCGTTCACAGCGACCGGAGCGGGGTTGGATACGGTCCAGTTGAACGTCTGGGTCGCGGTCTCGCCGGACGGATCGGTGGCGGTCACGGTGACGGTATAGATGCCGCCCATCATCATACTTGCATCGCCCGCAATCCTGCCGGTGATGATGCCAGTGGCCGGATCGATGGACAAGCCGGCGGGGAGGCCGGTCGCGCTATAGGTCAGTGCTGGATCGTCGATATCGGCAAAGCCGCTGGCCGTGTCGATCGAAACGGTGGCACCATCACTGCTGGATCTGCCGGGCAGTGTTCCAACCGGTGTGGGGCCATCATTAACCGCAATGATGGTCAGCGTTCCGGTTGCGGTGGCGCTGCCCTGCTGCCCATCCGAGATCGTGTAGGTAACGACGTCAGTGCCGTTGAAATTCGGGCCAGGGATATAGGTCAGCGTGCCGTCCGGATTGATCACCACCGAACCGTTTGCGGCCGATGCCGAAATGATCGTGAGCGGATCACCATCAGGATCGCTGTCGTTGGTCAGCACAGCGACGGTGACCGGACCATCCTCTGTGGTCGTGACGGTATCATCGATCGCGATCGGCGCTGGGTTGGTGACCGACCAGGTAAAGTTGGTCGAGGCAGTGCCGCCGTGACCATCGCTGGCGGTCACTGTCACAGAATAAATGCCGCCGGCCACCTGGCTGGCGGAACGATCGATGGTGCCCGAGATGATGCCCGTCACAGGATCGATCGAAAGACCCGCCGGGAGGCCGGCGGCGGTAAATGTCAGGACATCGCCTTCAAGATCGGTGAATGATGCTGAGGTGTCGAAGGTCACGCTTTCGCCGTCGCTGCCCGACCGGGCAGGCAGCGGATCGGCGATGGGCGCATCGTTCATCGCCGTTACCGTTACCGTCACCGCCGCGGTAGAAAGGCCGCCCTGGCCGTCCGAGATGGTGTAGGTGATGGTATCCACACCGTTGAAATTGGCGGCGGGTGTGTACGTGATCGTCCCGTCTGGATTGACAGTCACCGACCCATTCGATGCGGAGGCCGCAATGACACTCAACGTGTCGCCGTCGGGATCCACGTCATTTACAAGGACGGGAATGGTGACGGCGGTATCTTCCCCGGTCGTTACCGCATCGTTCGTCGCGCTTGGGCCGGGGTTGCCCACGGTCCAGCTGAAGCTGGCGGAAACTGTGCCGCCCTGGCCATCGGCCGCAGTGACGACCACGGTGTAGAGCCCGCCGTTAATGGCGCTCGCCCCGGAGGGAAGCGTACCGGATATTAGGCCGGTTGCCGGATCAATCGATAGCCCCGGCGGCAGGCCTGTGGCGGTAAAGCTCAGCGTGTCGCCGTCCAGATCGCTGAACGCGGGACCAGCCGGCAAGGATATGGTTTCTCCATCTTCATTGCTTCGCGGCGGCAAACCATCGGTAACCGGGGCGTCGTTGCCCGCAGTGACGGTTACAGTAACGCTGGCGGTCGATGTGCCGCCTTGGCCATCGGAGACCGTGTAGAAAATGACATCGGTGCCGTTGAAGTTCGCCGCAGGTATGTAGGTGATCGTGCCATTGGCGTTGATCACCACGCTGCCATTTGCGGCACTGGCGGAGGTCACACTCAACGGATCGCCATC
>NZ_JBOHHW010000072.1:0-18370 GCF_050725575.1 Sphingomonas sp.
CCTTCGGCCAGGTGCCGGAAGGCGCGATGACGCTGATCGAGGATGTCGCCGATGCCGAGGCGTTCATGCCGGATGATCCGACCAACATTGCCTTCCTGACCCAGACCACCTTGTCGGTCGACGACATGGCCGATGTCGTCGCGACCCTGCAGCGCCGCTTCCCCGCGATCCAAGCGCCGCGACCCGATGATATCTGCTACGCCACGTCGAACCGGCAGACCGCAGTCAAGTCAATCGCCACGATGTGCGATGCAGTGCTGGTGATCGGCGCGCCCAATTCGTCGAACTCGCTCCGGCTGGTCGAGGTCGCGGTGCGCGAAGGGACGCCCGCACAGCTGATCCAGCGCGCCGCTGATCTCGATTTCGACTTCCTGGAAGGCGTCACGACACTCGGCATCACGGCGGGCGCTTCCGCCCCCGAAATCCTGGTCCGCGAACTGGTCGAGCGGCTGAGCGAGCGGTTCGAGGTCAGCGAGCGCGAGGTCGAGACCAACCGCGAGACCGTGTCGTTCAAGCTGCCACGCGGCCTCGAAGCCGCGGCCTGACCCCTTGGCCGTCTATACTCACGTGTCGGCCGAAGCGCTGGCCGCGTTCCTTGCGCGCTATGACCATGGCGAATTGATCTCCGCCAAGGGCATCGCGGAGGGCGTCGAGAACAGCAATTACATGGTCGACACGACCAAGGGCCGCTTCATACTGACGCTGTACGAGAAGCGGGTCGATCTGAGTGACCTGCCCTTCTTCTTCGCGATGCTTGATCATCTCGCCGAACGCGGCAATCCGGTCCCGCGCGCACTGGCCGACCGCGCAGGCGTGGCGATCCAGCAGCTCGAAGGCCGGCCCGCCTGTCTGATCGAATTCCTGCCCGGCGTGTCGGTCTCGCATCCAAACACCGCGCAAGCCTTCGCAACCGGCGCCGCGATGGGCCACATGCACGAGTCGCTGACCGATTTTACCGGCGAGCGCCCGAATAGCCTCGGCCCGGACGGCTGGACGGCGTTGCTGGCACGCTGCGGACACGATCTCGACACGATCGATCCGGGCCTGTTCGATCATGTCAGCGCTGCGCTGGAAAAGATATTGGCGGCATGGCCATATAACCTGCCGCGCGGGGTGATCCATGCCGATCTGTTCCCCGACAATGTCCTGATGCTCGGCGACCGGGTCGGCGGCCTGATCGATTTCTACTTCGCCTGTACCGATATCCGGGCCTGGGATCTCGCGGTGATGCACAGCGCCTGGTCGTTCGATGCGAGCGGTGCTCGTGTCGATCGCGCAGTCGGTGCGGCGCTGGTCGAGGGCTATATCTCACGCTTCCCGCTGAGCGACGCCGAGCGCGCGGCGCTCCCTGTGCTTGCGCGCGGCGCGTGCATCCGCTTCCTGCTGACACGCGCCTGGGACTGGCTCAACACGCCGGCCGATGCACTGGTCACGCGCAAGGATCCGCTGGCCTATCTGCGCCGCCTCAACACCTATAACCAGATGGGCGAGACCCTTTTTCAATGACCGAATCCGATACCGAACTCACGCGAGTCGAGATCGCCACCGATGGCGCGTGCAAGGGCAATCCCGGCCCTGGCGGCTGGGGCGCGTTGATCCGATCGGGCACCAAGGAAAAGGAACTGTCCGGCGGCGAGACGCTGACCACCAATAACCGGATGGAGCTGACCGCTGCGATCGAAGGATTGAATGCGCTTAAGCGGCCTTGCCTGGTCACGCTGTCAACCGACAGCCGCTACGTGATGGATGGCTTGACCAAATGGATCAAAGGCTGGCAGCGCAATGGCTGGAAGACCGCCGACAAGAAGCCGGTCAAGAATGCCGATCTATGGCAGGCGCTGCTCGACGCGGCCAAGCCGCACCGAATCGAGTGGAAATGGGTGAAGGGCCATGCCGGCCACCCCGACAATGAGCGGGCTGACCGGCTGGCAAGCGACGCGGCCGACGCCGCGCGCAAAGGCTAAATCTCAGCTATTGTCTTCGGTCGGCGCAGTGGGGCCGTTCTTCTTGATCGATTCGATCGCATTCTCGGCGGACGCCTTGCTCGAATAGCCTTCGGTCGAGAACATCACTTCGCTGTTATATTTGAAGCGAACACGAAACTCGCCAGCCTTGTCCTTGTAGATTTCGAACTTGTGAGCCATGGTCATCCTCCGTCATTGGACGAGGCCAGAGTAAGCCGGAAAATCCCGTTACGCCAGCGGTCTGAAACGGCCGGGCGCGTACATCGCAGGATCGATCGCGGCGACCATTGGATCGGGCTTCCGCTCCAGCAGGAGTGCGGCGGCCAGTGCAGCAGCGGCTGGCGCGGTCTGGATGCCGAAACCACCCTGTCCCGCACACCAAAAAAAGCCCGGCACGACCGGATCGAAGCCATAGACCGGCAACCGGTCCGGCGCGAAGCTGCGCAGACCGGCCCATTTATGCTCGAGCGCGGCAATGCGCCAATCGACCACCTGTTCTAACCGGTCGATCGCGATCGCGACATCGAGTTCCTCGGGTGCGACATCGCCCGGTTCGACCGGCGTCTCGTCATGCGGGCTGAGCCAGAGCCGCCCGGCACCTTCGGGTTTGAAGTAAAAGCGGCCGGCAATATCGACCACCATCGGCATCCCTTCCGGCAATTGCACATCGACGCGCAATTGCGCAACGGTGCGACGATAGGCCCGGATACCGATCGGTGCGACTCCGGCAATCGCCGCGACCCGATCCACCCAGGCGCCCGCAGCATTGACCAGGATCGTTGCCGTAACGGCCAGCGCGCCCGCTTCAATCTGCCAGCCATTCGCCACCCGCGCTGCACTGCGCAGCGGCGCCGATAGCGCCAGCACCGCTCCGGTCCGATTGGCGTGGGAAAGATAATTGGCATGAAGCGCCGCGACATCGATATATTCGCAGCTCGCCTCCAGCACGCCTAGCGTCCAGTCGGGGCGCAGGCCAGGGATCAGCACTGCGGGATCGACGGCGGCCAGCGCAATGCCGGTACCTTCGAACGCCGCTAGAAAAGCGTGAATCGCCGCTTCATCTCCGGCGCGACCGATATGAAGCGCGCCCAGCGGCTTGAGGAACCCACCATCGTGCAGCGCCGGACCCGACGCCGTGGTCAGTGGCTGGATCCCCGTGCCGCCATAGCTTTCCGACCAGAAGGCGGCCGAGCGCCCGGTCGAATGATAGCCCGGACTGTCCTCCGCTTCGATCAGCAGGACACTCGCGTGCGGCGCAATGGCAGCAGCCAGACTCGCGCCGGCAATCCCTGCGCCGATAATGGCGATATCGTAGCGGTCCATTGGCGGGCCGCTTCAGACCTGGGCGCGCGACGCGAGAAAGATGTCGATCTCGCCGATCGCGCGATTGCGCACCGCGTCGCGCTCCCGCAATATCTCGTGCGACGATTCCCTGCCGAAACGCACGACACGCGCATCGGGCAATTTTGCCGCCACCTGCAACGCAGCCTTGGGGTTCACCAGCTTGTCCGCCTCGGCGACGATCAGCAGCGTGGGAACGGTCATCGTCTTCAACCGCGGGTCGTCGCGCTGGCGCCGGGTCGATTCGAACGCCTGCATCACCCAGCGCCAGCTGGGCGGGCCAAGCAGCAATTCGGGCTTGGTCGTCTGCCAGAAGATTTCATCGTCATAGCGCGAACGATCATGGGTGAGCAGCGCCTGGCGGGTTACAGTGGTCGCCGGGCGTTCATTATCCCGCCAGGCGGGCCGCGCGGAATTGCCCGCGCTGCCGAGCAGTTTCGCCATCCGCTCGCCGAGTCGCGCGCCAAGCGGGCTATGCAGCCCGAGCATCGGCGCGATCAGCACCGCGGCATCGGGCTTGACGACGCCTTCGACCATCGCACGCAGAATCAGATGGCCGCCCATCGAATGCCCCATCAATACCCTTGGTCCGACTGCCGTTGACTGCCATTCGGTCCAGAAGGCCGTGAAGTCGGTGATATAGGTGCCGAAATCCTCGATATGGCCGACATGGGAATCGGGCGACACCCGCCCGGATCCACCCTGTCCGCGCCAGTCGAGCGAGGTGATCGACCAGCCCTGGGCGTGCCAATGCGTGAAAACCTCAAGATATTTTTCGAAAATATCGCCGCGCCCGCCCTCGAATAAAATACTGCCGCGCCGGATCTTGGCCTCGGCAGGCCAGTCGAAACGGCGGAATTCCCAGCCATTCGGGCCATTCCAGCGAGTGATTGCCGCCCCCGGCGGCATGGCGCGGCGGAACGATTGAGGTGAATCCATTGGCAATCGTTACTTTTTGGAAAGCCATGCCGTCTAGGGAATTCCCTTATGGGTTGGGGAAATCCGATAGCTTTGATGCTTGGCGCGCTCGCGCTGCTCCTTGTTGCCGCCGGGATCGAGGACGCACGCCACCGTGAGATCGCCAATTGGAAGAATGTCGCGATCGCGCTGCTCGCCCCTGTCTGGTGGTGGGCGAACGGCCTGGCGGTCTGGCCCGACATGGCAATTCAACTTGGCCTGGCGCTGGCCGTGTTCGCGATGTTCTGCGCCGCCTTCCACTTCAATTGGATGGGCGGCGGCGACGTCAAGATGATCGGCGCGCTTGCCTTGTGGTTCCCGTTCGTCCCGCTCGTTTCGATGCTGATCATCATGTCGCTGGTCGGCGGCGTGCTCACTGTCGTGCTGATGATCGACCAGCGTGTCCGCAAGAAACCGGGGTCTCCCGAGATTCCGTACGGCGTCGCAATCGCGATCGCCGCTCTGCTCACTGTTCGCGAACCGATTTTTAACCAGTTTCTGTGAATGATTAACGCCGGATCGACCGTGATCCGCGCTCGAAAAGGTCCGAAGCGTTATGGATACCCGTAAGATCGTCCTGCTGGTGGGTGCGTTGATTGTCGCGGCAATCACCGCGTTCATGGCGCGCAGCCTGATCTCTGGCACCCCTGCCCCGGTGGCCGGCGCCACGACAGTCGTCGCGCCGGTCGATGGCCCGGAAGTGCTGGTCGCAACACGTTCATTGCCGGTCGGCACCATCCTCGACGCGACGGCGCTGAAATTTCAGCCCTGGCCCAAGGAACTGGTCGAAAACGCCTATTACATCAAGGCCGACACCGACCTGAAGGCATTGCAGGGCACGGTCGTGCGCAACGCGATCACGGCCGGACAGCCGGTAACGCAGGGCGCGCTGGTCAAGCCTGGCGACCGCGGTTTCCTGGCGGCGGCGCTCGGCGCCGGCATGCGCGCCGTAACGATCCCGATTTCGGTCCAGACCGGCGTCGCGGGCTTTGTCTTTCCGGGCGACCGGATCGACCTGATCTTGACTCAGACGGTTCCCGGCGGCGGTGATGGCCCGCCGCTAAAGGCATCCGAAACGATCATGCGCAATCTGCGTGTTCTCGCGACCGACCAGCGCACCGACAACACCACCGGTGAAGACGGCAAGACCGTGGTCCGCACCTTTTCCAACGTGACGATCGAGGCAACGCCGAAGATCGCCGAGCAGATCGCCGTTGCGCAAACGCTCGGCGCCCTGTCGCTGTCGCTGCGCTCGATCGCCGACAATAACTCCGAACTCGAACAGGCGATCGCCAACGGCGACATCAAGGTCCCCGAAACCGACGATCCCAAGGCCGAGAAGGCAATGATGCTGAAGCTCGCGAGCCAGCCCGTCACCGGCAACACCACCTTCGCCGTGGGTGCTGATGTGTCGCGCTTCCAGCGCCGGACCGTGCCCGGCAAGAGCGCGGAAACCAGCATGATGGCAGGCGCGCCGGGGGGAGCGCCAGCCGGCGGATATCCTGGTGCTGCCGCACATATCACGGGTCCGATCGTGCGCATCGCGCGCGGCAATTCGGTGACCGAAGTTCCGGTCGGGGGGAAGAAGTAACATGCGTATTGCGCTCACGCCGATCGGCTGGCCGCTGGCCGCCGTTCTTGTCGCGGCAACCATGGGCGGCGCATCCGCGCCAGCCCCGGCCCAATCCGCCGCCGCAGCACCCGTGCTGCAGGTCAATACCGGCCGCGGAAGGCTGATCACGCTCGCCCGGCCAATGAGCGACGTGTTCGTTGCCAGCGACGCGATCGCCGACGTCCAGGTCCGCTCGGCCACGCAGATCTATGTTTTCGGCAAAGCGGCCGGCGAGACGACGATCTCCGCCACCAACAAGGCGGGCGCAGTGGTCTATTCGGCCACGATCCGGGTCGGGAATAATTTCGACTCGATTCAGCAGATGCTGAACCTCGCCATGCCCGACGCGCATATCGTCGCGACGCCGATGAACGGCCTGGTCCTGCTGACCGGTACCGTCGCCGCACCGGCGGACGGCGCCGAAGCGGAACGGCTGGTCCAGGCCTATGTCGGCGAGACGACCAAGGTGCTCAGCCGTCTGCGCAATGCCACCCCGTTGCAGGTCAATCTGCAGGTCAAGTTCGCCGAGGTCAGCCGCACCTTCGTCAAGAATATCGGCGTCAACCTGACCACGCGCGACAGTGGCAGCTTCCTGTTCGGGCTCAGCCAGGGCCGTCAGGGCTCGATTACAACGGCGCCGGGCGTTCTTGGCAGCGGCACGATCGACGCCAATGGCGCATTGCCGGGTCAGTCGATCGTGAAATTCCCGCCCGGTCTCGGCATGGGCTCGACGATTGGAGCAGCCGGCCGTTTGCTGGGCCTCGATCTGCTCGCATCGCTCGATCTCGGCGAAACGCTCGGCCAGGTTTCGACTCTTGCCAATCCAAACCTGACGGCCTTGTCGGGCGAGACCGGCACATTCCTCGCCGGTGGCGAAATCCCGATCCCGGTCAGCCAGGGGCTGGGCGCGGTGTCGGTCGAATATAAGCAATATGGCATCAGCCTGTCCTACACGCCGATCGTGCTGGCGGACGGCCGCATCTCGCTGCGCGTGCGTCCTGAAGTATCGCAGCTCACATCGGCAGGTGCAGTGCAGCTGAACGGGACGACCATCCCGGCGATCAGCACGCGGCGCGCCGAAACGACAGTCGAACTCGGTTCGGGCCAGAGCTTCATGATCGCCGGCCTGTTGCAGAACAGCCATGACAATTCGATCGATAAGACCCCGGGACTTGGCGACGTGCCGGTGCTGGGCGCCCTGTTCCGGTCGAACGCCTTCCAGCGCAAAGAAACCGAGCTGGTGATCGTCATCACGCCGTATCTGGTCAAACCAGTCAACGCGAACGACATCGTACTGCCGACCGACGGCTATAAGGCGCCGACCGATCTCGGCCGGGTGTTGATGGGTGAGCTTGGCGGCGGCGTTACCGGCGGCGACCGGCCCAAGCCGAGCATGGCGCCGTCCGCCACCGCTGTCCCCTCCTTTGGCGCCGCTGCGCCGGTACTGCCCGCACCGCGCGCCGAGGATCGCCGGGAGGAAAAGGCGCCACCACCAGCCAAAGCCAAGAAGGGTGCGCCCGTCGCTCCCGGCTTCAGCCTCAACTGACGATGTCAAAACGTGAAATGCCCACAAGGGATAGAACCATGTTCAAGCGCAGCATCCTGATCGCCATGACTCTGGCCCCCGCCCTGCTGGTCGGCGCGTGCAGCACCGGTACGAAGAATCGTGGTCTCGAATCGGTCCATCAGCCGGTCGTCAGCCGTACCGATCTCGTGTTCGATGCGAGCACCAGCGGCAATGGCCTGGCCCCCGGCGAGGCACAGCGCATGGCCGGATGGATGCAGTCACTGCGCCTTGGCTATGGTGACCGGGTCGCGATCGACGACCCCAATCCATCGGGCAATGGCGTGCGAGATGACGTGCAGGCACAGATTTCCCGGTACGGCCTGCTCCTGTCCGACGATGCGCCGGTTACCGGTGCACCGGTGCAGCCCGGCATGGTCCGCGTGGTGATCAGCCGGATGAAGGCAAGCGTCCCGGGATGCCCCGACTTCAGTCGTACCGGCCCATCGGAATTCGAAAGCAATACGTCGTCGAACCAGGGGTGCTCGATCAATTCGAACCTCGCGGCGATGATCGCCAACCCGACAGACCTGGTGCGCGGGCAGCCCGGTGCGGATGTCAATGATCCGGCATCGGCGACCAAGCCGATCGACGCCTATCGCAAGGCGCCGATCAGTGTCGGTACCAGCCAGGGCAAGAGCGGTGGGAGCAATTAAGTCATGAACGCACCTTTCAATCCAGGCCGCGTTGGACACCGCGAACCGTTCGTCGCCTATGTCTGCGACGAGACTACGGCGGAATCGATCCGCCCGGTGGTCGCCGAAATGGGCTGGGCGCCTGAAAAGGTGAACAAGGGCGGGCTGCGCAATGCCGTCCAGTCGCTCTCTGTTTCGGCAAGCCCGCAAATCCTGTTCGTCGACCTTTCGGAATCGGGCGATCCGCTCAACGACATCAATGCGCTCGCCGAGGTATGCGAACCCGGTACGGTCGTGATCGCGGCCGGCCAGGTCAATGATGTGCGTCTGTACCGCGATCTGGTGGTCAGCGGCATCCAGGATTACCTGCTCAAGCCGCTCAGCCCCGACATGCTGCGTGAGGCGTTCACGCACGCACAGACGATGCTCAACGCGCCCAAGGCGGCCGATCCTTCGGTCGAACGGCCGCATTGCTCGACCGCCGTGATCGGCGCACGCGGCGGCGTCGGTGCCTCGACCATCGCCACCTCGGTCGCCTGGGTGCTGAGTGAGAAGGGCAAGCGCAATACCGCCCTGCTCGATCTCGACGTGCATTTCGGCACCGGCGCGCTGACCCTCGACCTCGAACCGGGCCGCGGCCTGACCGACGCGATCGAGAATCCCAGCCGCATCGACGGCCTGTTCATCGAACGCGCCATGGTCAAGTCGAGCGACACGCTCTCGGTGCTGTCGGCGGAAGCGCCGATCAACTCGCCGGTGATGACCGATGGTGCCGCCTTCTATCAGCTGCAGGAGGAAATGCGCTCCGCATTCGAATGCACCGTGGTCGATCTGCCGCGCGGCATGCTGGTACTGCATCCGCATCTCATCACTGATGTGCAGATTGCGGTCGTCGTCACCGAATTGACCCTTGCTGCCGCACGTGATTCGATCCGCATCCTGTCATGGCTGAAGTCGAACGCGCCGCAGACCCAGGTTTTCGTCGTCGCCAACCGGGTCCATGCCAATGCGCAGCTCGAGATTAACCGCAAGGATTTCGAAGGCTCGATCGAGCGCCGGATCGATTTCATGATCCCCTTCGACCAGAAGATCGCAGCGCAATCCGCCAAGCTCGGCAAGCCGCTGGCGGAAGCCGGCAAGGGATCCAAGACCGTCGCGCCGATCGTCGAGCTGGCCACAAAGTTGCTGGGCGCCGGCGATGCCGCCGCCGACGGCGTTTCGCTGAAGAAGCCGCCCGTCAAGGGTACGTCGTTGATGGGCAAGTTCGGCGATTTCAAATCGATGATGCCGAAGCGGAAAAAATAACCGGTTCGAGGCGGTCAATTGACCGGATCGTAACCAAGCGGAGCGCTTGATACCGTAATGGAATTAATGCCGTTCATCATGCTGTGCGGGGGCGCTTTTGCCGTCCTGCTGCTCGTCGCCTTCGCTTTTGCCGGGCCGTCGCCGCAGCGTGCGCAGGCGCGCCGGCTGTCGACTTTGCGCGCGCGCCATAGCGACTCGGCCAATGCAGCGGTCGAGGCGCAGATGCGCCGCATCACCGCGAACCGCGCCACGCGCATGGACGGTGTCGCGATGCGCTTCCTGCCGCGTCCGGCAGTCCTGAAAAAGCGCCTGGCGATGACCGGCAAGCCGTGGACGGTTGGGCAGTACGGCATGGCAACCGTCGGCATCCTGGTCGTCGTCACGCTCCTGCTGGCGCTCCAGGGCCTGCCCATTGCGCTGTCTCTCCTGCTCGGGCTGGTGCTTGGCGCCGGCTTGCCGCACATGGTGGTCAGCTTCTTCATCAAGCGCCGCATCGCGCAATTCACTGCCAAGCTGCCCGACGCAATCGAGCTGCTTGTACGCGGCCTGCGCTCGGGCCTGCCGATCACCGAGACGATCGCGGTCGTCGGCAATGAGGTCGAGGGCCCGGTCGGCGTCGAATTCCGCATGGTCACCGACAAGATGAAGATCGGCCGCACACTCGACGTCGCACTGCAAGATACTGCCGACAGGCTCGGCACGCCCGAATTCCAGTTCTTCGTCATTTCGATCGCGATCCAGCGCGAAACCGGCGGCAACCTGGCCGAAACGCTCGCCAATCTCGCCAATGTGCTGCGCATGCGCGGCCAGATGAAGCTCAAGATCAAGGCGATGTCATCCGAATCCAAGGCGTCCGCCTATATCATCGGATCGCTGCCGTTCATCGTGTTCGGCATGATCTGGATGATCAACGGCAGCTATATGCAGACCTTCTTCCAGGACGAACGGCTGATGGTCGCGGGCGGCGGCGGCATTTTGTGGATGGCGATCGGCGCCCTGATCATGGCCAAGATGATCAATTTCGAGATTTAAGGGAAGAATACGAGCATCATGGGCGAGACGGCTGGACCGACGATCCTCGGGGTCGATGTGATGATGGTGGCGACCCTGCTCGCCGGCGTCGCCGCCTTTGCTGTGCTGCTTGCCATCTATGCGGCGACGACGGTCCGCGACCCAATGATCAAGCGCGTCAAGGCGCTGAACGAACGCCGCGAACAGCTGAAGGCGGGCATCACCGCCTCGACCAAGCGCCGCGCCAAACTGGTCACCAAGAATCAGACCACCGATCGTATCAAGTCGATCCTGTCGTCGCTGCAGGTGCTGCAGGACAGCCAGGTCAAAGCCGCGCAGATCAAGCTGATGCAGGCCGGCATCCGGTCGAAGGAATATGCCGTCGCGGTCATTTTCGGCCGCCTCGTCCTGCCGATCATCTTCGGCGGGCTGATGCTCTATCTCGTCTACGGCACCGAGATGTTCGCCGATTACAGCGCGATCAAACGCTATGGCATTGTCGCGGGCGCGTTCATCCTGAGCTACAAGGCGCCCGACATCTTCCTCAAGAACAAGATCACCAAGCGCTCCGACGCGATCCGCAAAGGCTTGCCCGATGCGCTCGATTTGCTGGTGATCTGTGCCGAAGCGGGACTCACCGTTGACGCCGCATTCCACCGTGTGTCGCGCGAACTGGGCCGCGCCTACCCCGAACTGGGCGACGAATTCACCCTGACCGCGATCGAGCTCGGCTTTCTCAGCGAGCGCCGCCAAGCGTTCGAGAACCTTGCTATGCGAGTCAATCTCGACGCCATCAAGGGCGTGGTGACGACCATGGTACAGACCGAGAAATACGGCACGCCGCTGGCGTCCGCGCTGCGCGTGCTGTCCGCCGAATTCCGCAACGAGCGCATGATGCGCGCTGAGGAAAAGGCTGCGCGCCTGCCCGCGATCATGACCGTGCCGCTGATCCTGTTCATCCTGCCGACGTTGTTCGTCGTCATTCTCGGGCCGGCCGCCTGCTCCATCTCCGACGCGTTCAAGGGCGGGATCTAGGTCCGACCTAGCGCTTGATCCCGACCGCCTGACTCGTCAGGATCGTCACCGGCGCCGCAACATCGCGCCAGGACTCGTCGGGAGACGATCGCAATGCTGTTCACGACCTTTGGTCAATTCGTGGTGCTCCTGCTGCTGTTCTTCGGCGGGCTGGTACTGGGGCTTGGCCTCCATCCCGGCAGCCGGAAATGGCGCAAGCGTCTTTACGCCGAGAGTGAGGCCTATAGCGCCTATCGGCGCAAGGCAGAGACGCAGATCCGCGAGGGCAATGCCCGCATCGCCGAACTCGAGCGCGAGAATGAAGCACTCAAGGGGCCGGTCGCCGCACCGGAAGCTCTGACCGAACCAAGCCCCGAGCCAGCCCCGGAACCAGCGACCGCGGCTGAAGCCGCCGAGCAGGATGCGGACGCCCCGGCCGACGAGAAGCCGGCACCGCGTTATGCCTATGCCCCTGCCCTGGGACTGGCACTTCCGGTTGCCGCCAGCGCCGCCGTCTCAGCCTTTCCGCCACCTCTAGCTGCGCCCGAGCCTGAGCCAGTGGCCGAAGCAGACGATCTCTCACGCCTGCGCGGCGTCGACGAACCTCTCAAGGAACGACTCGCCGATCTCGGCATGACGCACTTCGCCGATATCGAGAATCTGTCGGCCGAAGACGAAATGGCGCTGGAAAAACGGCTCGACCTGCCGGCCGGCCGCATCGCCAGCGAGCAATGGCGCGATCAGGCGACGCTGTTGCGGACCGGCAAGGCCAAGCTGCACAACACCCGCTTCCCGGATAGCTGAGGGTTCAACCGGCAACCGCCGAGCAGCGTGCCGATCGTCGCGCGCCGTCGATCGCGGCGAAACTGGCGCGGTTCTCGATCAGGATACGGATCAGCGCAACACCGCGATTGCCATCGACGCGCACCGCCTCGGCTCCGGCCGGAATGGTCTGGCCGGCGCGCGCGATGGCAATGCGCAGCGGCTTATGCGCACCGGCGGCATCGTTGCGCACGAACACGGCATTAGTATTCGCATCGAAGATCGACAGCGACCAATAGGGCGCCGCGACCGGTGTCGCCTCGATCAGCACCGGCCCGTGCGACAAGTCATAAGGGCAGGAGGAATAGGCCAGGTCGGGGCTCGGTCGAACGATCGTGCGCGAGGCAGCGGTGGCGAGCGGCGTGTGCTTCATCTGGTTGAAGCCGCCGATCGACGCGACGCGCTTGACCGCGAGCCACATCAGCACGCGCGGCGTGGCCACCAGGGTCACCTGCCACGTGAGGACACCGAGCAGGACGCCGAACATCAGCGGCAAGGTCCAGCGACGCGTCATGCGCAGGACTCCCGCACGATGCTGGGCAATTGCTCGCGGGTGAAATTACCGGCGCCGCGATCGGCCGGCAGATAGGCGCGCAGCGTGAGTTCGAAGCGCCTCGGCTTGCCGGTCGGCAGCCAGTGTCCCGGCTGCTTGTCAGGCGCGATCGTCACCAGCCATTGCGCCTGCTCTGCCGCCGGCAGTGCGGCGCTGCCGATCGACCAAATGTTCGCCGGATTGGCGACGAGATAGCCC
Organism: Sphingomonas sp.; assembly: GCF_050725575.1. Taxonomy (GTDB): domain Bacteria; phylum Pseudomonadota; class Alphaproteobacteria; order Sphingomonadales; family Sphingomonadaceae; genus Sphingomonas. The sequence goes on from NZ_JBOHHW010000072.1 coordinate 12,977, forward strand.
TGCGGATCGTAGAGCGTCAGGCTCCACCATTTGACCGGCAAGGCACCACCCATGACGAGATAGCGGCATTTGCCGTCGAGCGGCCGGCCGGCGTCGTCCGTCGCGGCGTTATAGTAACGCGTCTCGGTTGCCGGCAGCGCGAGCAGGCCGCGCAGCGCCACCACCGCGCGGGTCTTCGCGTTGGCCGCGGCCGTGCCGTAGTCCTTGCCGGTGGCCCAGGGACCGATCGAGGTGGCGCTGCCAAGCACGCCGGCGCGAACGCTCCAGACGGCACCGCCGGCACCGATCAGGATGCCGGCGACGCCGGTGACCGCATATCTTGCCCATGGCCACATCGTGCCGGCCTCCCCTTATCTGCAGCGGAGACTGCGCGAAAAGCGCCGGGCTGGCCAGCCTATTTACCGGCCTATTTAAGCGCCGCCTGCGCCGCCGCCAGCCGCGCGATCGGCACGCGGTAGGGCGAGGCGCTGACATAATCGAGCCCGATGCTTTCGCAGAACGCGATCGATGCCGGGTCGCCGCCATGTTCGCCGCAAATGCCGAGCTTGATGCCCGGGCGCGCGGCCCTGCCCCGCTCCGCCGCGATCTCAATCAGCTGCCCGACGCCCTCGACATCGAGGCTGACGAACGGATCCTTGGCGTAGATGCCGCGCTCGACATAAGTGGTCAGGAAGCGCGCCGCATCGTCGCGGCTGACCCCCAGCGTGGTTTGGGTCAAGTCATTGGTACCAAAGGAAAAGAACTCACCAATCTCGGCGATCTCGCCCGCCATCAGCGCCGCGCGCGGCAACTCGATCATCGTGCCGACGAGATACTCGATCGTGCGCCCCTTGTCGGCGAATACCGCCTGGGCTGCCTTGTCGACCACGACCTTCATCAGCTCCAGCTCGCGCCGCGTGGCGACCAGCGGGATCATCACTTCGGGGATCGGGGCGTCACCCGATTTCTCGGCGACCTCGACCGCCGCCTCGAAAATGGCACGCGCCTGCATCTCGTAGATTTCGGGATAGGTCACGCCAAGCCGGCAGCCGCGATGGCCAAGCATCGGGTTGAATTCGTGCAGCTCGGCGGCGCGGCGCTTGAGGATGTCGACATCGACCCCGGCAGCCGCCGCGACCTCGGCGAACTCGCTTTCCTCGTGCGGCAGGAATTCATGCAGCGGCGGATCGAGCAGGCGGATGGTGACGGGCAGCCCCGCCATCACCTCGAACAGCTGGATGAAGTCGGCACGCTGTTCGGGCAGCAGCTTTTCCAGCGCGGCGCGACGGCCCTTTTCATCCTCGGCGAGGATCATCTGACGCACCGCGGTGATCCGCGCGGCATCGAAGAACATATGCTCGGTACGGCACAGGCCAATGCCCTCGGCGCCGAATTCGCGCGCGACCCGGGCGTCGAGCGGGGTTTCGGCATTGGCGCGCACCTTCAGGCGGCGAACGCCGTCGGCCCACACCATCAAAGTGCCGAAATCGCCCGACAGCTCGGGCTGCACCGTCGGCACCGCACCCGCCATCACTTCACCGGTGGTGCCGTCGATGGTAATCGTGTCGCCCTCACGTATTTCGCGCCCGGTGCTGCCGGTGCCGACGCGCATCACGCCCGCCTTGGCGTCGATCGAGATCGTGCCCGCACCCGAGACGCAGGGACGCCCCATGCCGCGCGCGACCACCGCGGCATGGCTGGTCATGCCGCCGCGCGCGGTCAGGATGCCCTTGGCCGCGTGCATGCCGTGAATATCCTCAGGCGAGGTCTCGACCCGGATCAGGATCACGCTATCGCCCGCAGCCGCGCGCTTCTCGGCGGTGTCGCTGTCGAACACCGCCATGCCCGATGCCGCACCGGGGCTGGCAGGCAGCCCCTTGGTCAGCACGTCACGCTTGGCGGCGGGGTCGAGCGTCGGGTGGAGCAGTTGGTCGAGCGCCTGCGGATCGACCCGCGCGACCGCTTCCTCGCGCGTGATCAGCCCTTCCTCGGCCATGTCGACCGCGATCTTCAGCGCGGCCTTGGCGGTGCGCTTGCCCGAGCGGGTCTGCAGCATCCACAATTTGCCCTGCTGCACGGTGAACTCGATGTCCTGCATGTCGCGGTAGTGCGTTTCAAGCAGGTCGAACACCTTGGCCAGCTCGCCGAACACCTCGGGCATCGCCTCTTCCATCGAGGCGGGCTTGGCATTGGCGGTCTCGCGCGCGGCTTTGGTCAGATATTGCGGCGTGCGGATGCCAGCGACGACATCCTCGCCCTGCGCGTTGATCAGGAACTCGCCATAATAAGCGCGGTCGCCCTTGGCTGGATCGCGCGTGAACGCGACGCCGGTGGCCGACGTATCACCCATATTGCCGAACACCATCGCCTGCACGTTCACGGCCGTGCCCCAGGCGGCGGGAATGTCGTTGAGGCGGCGATAGACCTTGGCGCGTTCCGACTGCCACGAGCCGAACACGGCGCCGACCGCGCCCCAGAGCTGGTCGTGCACGTCCTGCGGGAAGGGCTTGTTCCACTGTGCCTCGACCAGCGCCTTATATTCGGCGACCAGCGCCTGCAGGTCCTCCGCGGTCAGCTCGGTGTCGAGATAATAGCCCTTGTCCTCCTTGGCGATCTCGAGCGCTTCCTCGAAGCTGCCATGGTCAAGCTCAAGCACCACATCGGCATACATCTGGATGAAGCGGCGATAGCTGTCCCAGGCGAAACGGTCGTCGCCCGAGGTGGCGGCCAGGCCCTTCACCGTCTCGTCATTGAGGCCAAGGTTCAGCACCGTGTCCATCATGCCCGGCATCGACGCACGCGCGCCGGAGCGGACCGAGACCAGCAGCGGATCGGCCGCGTCGCCGAATTTCTTGCTGGTCACACCCTCGATATGGGCGATGCCGGTGGCGACTTCGTCGCGCAGCGCCGGCGGAAAGGCGCGGCCTTCGTCATAATAGACTTCGCAGAATTCGGTCGAAATGGTGAAGCCGGGCGGCACCGGCAGGCCGATCGAGGCCATCTCGGCAAGGTTCGCACCCTTGCCGCCGAGCAGATTCTTGTCGCCCTTGCCACCGTCGGAAACTCCGCCGCCGAAGCGGTAGACGTACTGCGTCATTCACTCGTCCCCATTTTTAAGCATGCGCGTTTGGGCTCGACCGGGTCAGCCCTCGATCTTCGAAAAATCAGCGACCGAATGGACCGCATCGCGAACCCGGGCGAGCAAGGCGAGCCGCGCGGCGCGCTTGTTCGGATCGGGGTCATTGACCGTCACCTCTTCGAAGAACTGGTCGATCGGCCCTCTCAGGCTCGCCAATGCCGCCATCGCCCCTTCGAAATCCTCCGCCGCGACGGCGTCACGCGCGCGCGGCTCAGCGGAATCGAGCGCGGCGACCAGCGCGCCTTCGGCCGGATCACGGTCATACGCCACACTCTTATCCTCGGCGGCGGTAAAGCCTTCCTTCTTGAGGATATTGGCGGCGCGCTTGTAGCCGGCGAGCAGATTCTTGCCGTCCTCTGTCGTGACGAAGGATTGCAGCGCGTGGACGCGGGCGAGCAGCCGGACAAGATCGTCCTCTCCGCCGAGCGCGAACACCGCGTCGATCAGGTCGTGACGGACGCCCGCTTCGCGTTGCTGGACCTTGAGGCGGTCGGCGAAGAAGTCGAGGCTGGCGTTGAGGCCATTAACCCAGGGCGGAGGACCAAAACGCAGATTGGCGCTCCAGAAACTCCAAACCTTGGAAAGTTCCAGGCGTGTCCCGTTCGTCATCATCAACGAAAGAATGCCGAGAGCTGCTCGGCGCAGTGCAAACGGGTCTTTGGATCCGGTGGGCTTTTCGTCAATCGCAAAGAACGCTGCAATCGTATCCAGCTTGTCCGCCAGCGACACCGCCACCGTCACCGGCGCAGTCGGCACATCATCGCCCTGCCCGACCGGCTTGTAGTGATCGCGGATCGCCTCGGCGACTTCGGCGGGCTCACCCTGCGCGGCGGCGTAGTAGCCGCCCATCAGGCCCTGCAGTTCGGGGAATTCGCCGACCATGCCAGTGACGAGGTCGGCCTTGCACAGACGTGCGGCGCGTTCGGCCATGTCGGCGAGCAATTCACTCCCCTCCCGCTTGCGGGAGGGGTCGGGGGTGGGCTCGCGCTCACCGCCAACGCCGGCAGTCGTTGAAACGGGGAGCCCACCCCCAGCCCCTCCCGCAAGCGGGAGGGGGGAAGAAGTAGTAATAACCCCCTCTTCAACCAGCCACCGTGCCAGCTTCGCCACGCGGTCGACCTTGTCCGCCACCGTGCCCAGTTTCTCATGGAACACGATGCGATCGAGCTTCGCCGCCTGCTCTTCAAGCGGCACCTTCAGATCGGTCTCGTAGAAGAATTTCGCGTCCGACAGCCGCGCCGCCAGCACCTTGCGGTTGCCGTCGATGATCTTCGCGCCGCCATCGGCCGCGTCGATATTGGCGGTGCACACAAACGCATTGGCGAGCTTGCCGCCCGCATCGCGGCACACGAAATATTTCTGGTTCACGCGCGCGGTCAGCTGGATCACTTCCGGCGGCACCGCGAGAAACGCCTCGTCGAAGCGGCCGAGCAAAGGCACCGGCCATTCGGTCAGCCCGGCATTCTCGGTCAGCAGCCCTTCGTCCTGGATCAGCTCAAGCCCGGCCTTGCGCGCCGCCATGGTCGCGCCAAGCGCAATGATCTGGCGGCGTTCGGCCTGGTCAACAATGACATGCGCGTCCCGCAGCTGCTCGGCATAGGTCGCCGCGCTGGCGATTGTGATCGCGCCCGGTGCGTGGAAACGATGGCCGACGGTGGTCGCGTCCGACGCGATCCCGGCGATCTCGCACGGTACGACATCGCCGCCGAGCAAGGCGACGATGCCCTGCAGCGGGCGAACCCATTTGAGGCTCTCGGTCGAGGCCGAGGCGGTGCCCCAGCGCATCGATTTGGGCCAGGGGAAGGCGCGGATGATCGTCGGGATCGCCTCGGCCAGCACATCGGCGGTCGCGCGGCCGGGCTTTTCGACCACGGCGAAATAGATGCCGTCGCGCTCGGTCAGCTGGTCCTGGGTCAGGCCGGTCTTGCGCAGAAAGCCTTCCAGAGCCTGGGGCGGTGCGGAGGTCTTCGGCCCCTTGGTCTCTTCCGACACCGCGTCGGTCTGGAGCGGCAGGTCGCGGGCGATCAGGGTCAGGCGGCGCGGCGTGGCGAGCGTTTCGAGTGCGCCAGCCTTCAGGCCGGCCTTGTCGAGTTCGGCCGCGAACAGGCGCGCGAGATCGTCCCGCGCCTTGTCCTGCATGCGCGCCGGAATTTCCTCGGAGCGAAGTTCCAGAAGGAAGTCGGTCATACTTCACTCCTCCCCGGCACGGGGAGGGGGACCATGCACAGCATGGTGGAGGGGGTAGGCCGGCAGCGTTCCGCTTGGGGAACGCCCCC
>NZ_JBOHHW010000073.1:0-18354 GCF_050725575.1 Sphingomonas sp.
GCGCTTGGCAAGATCGATCGCGAGAATGTGAACGTCAGTCATGTGCTCCTCCTTCTCCAGCGCACTGTCGCGCCGGTCAGGCATCATACGATGCCGGGCGAAGGGGGCATCCACCCCATCAGTTCAGGGTGCACGGCAAGCGACGTTAATAAACCTCCGCTATCGCTTGCTTCACCTGAGCATCGGGGTGGGGTAATGGTTTACGGCCTAAACATCGTGCCGGCTGACAAATTTCTGTATGCCGCCGAGCCACTGGACGGCGACGTCTCCGCCATTCGTGCCGTCAATCAGGAACCAGATGGGGGCGTCGGCTTCAAGGGCTGCGCGTCCGGTCGCCAATGCCACACGGATTGTTTTCCCACGCGGATGCTCTGGAAAGGCCCACCTGAATCGAAGATCGGAGACTTCAATCGACAGAATCTTTTGAACGTGTCTGAAAAAGCAAAAGCCCTGATAGAAAAATGGGAGCCGAGAATACATCAATTTGTCCCGGTGGATTTTGTAAACAGGAAAGGTGCCCTGCTGGAAAAACGATACTGTTTCGTATCTCCAACAGGATCGACAGCGTCGACAGAGGACAGACGACGTTTGTCCTGCTAAGAGGGAAAATGTGGCGCTCGGCACGAGATCTTGTGCCTGACTATATTGACGACATCCCGCCGCACATCGATCCGTCAATGCCACCGAAACTTGTTTTCAATCGTTCCCAAATCGGAAGCAGCCATATCTGGCGCGACAAGCACATCGACATCGGCGGACCCTTCATCTTCGATGATTTTGCGGCGGCATTGCGATCATCGGATTTAACAGGCCTGGGCCTGAGCGATATCGGTCTCAAAACCATCTGAAATTCCGTAAAATTCGGGGACACTATTGGACTGCCCCTGGACTGCCCCCCTTTGGTGAGACACGATAATTAGGGACAGGGGTTAGGCACTCCGTCAACTGCCGGATATCAGCAAGGTTTCTCAGCTCCGTCTGCCCGATGGAGTTTGAGGTGCGTTTCCTTTCTCTCAGCCTAAGCGGGTTGGCTTCCGCCAGGCATTAATGCACTCCTGATCGCGTCAGCGGTCCTGCTCCCCGAAACCTTATCGCTGACCACCGCTTCTGCTTAGGAATAAAAATGCTGAACTCGCTTTTCGCAATCAGTCTGGTTGTTTCAGGCGTTCTCTCTCCAAAAAGCGATCCTGCTGTCGTAGATGATCCGTCATGCCGCCTTACCGTTGCGAAGGGCATGGCCCTTGATCTCGTCGGGACGCGGACCACACCGGAACAAGCAAGAGACCCCTCGACGGCGATCGCCGAGATCGACGCGCGCCAGTCCCTGCTTCTCCTGCCAGGCGGGCGCTTCGTTCTTCGAACCTCGACTATGTACCCGGGCGAGATCGAATTCCGATTTCGCTCAGTCGGTGAACCGACGCGCGAGAATACCATCGACGAGCTGGGTTGGCGCGATGGCGACACACTGCTCGCTGATGATGCGGCCAGTTCGGCCAAGGACTATGCTGATTTACAGATGCTCGTTCCCGGCGCCCTGGTCTGCGAAGGAGCCGGCCGTCGTCGAGCTGGCGTGGGCGGCGTTTCCGTCGCCCACGACGTCGCCAACCGTCCCGTCACGCTTCGCGAAGACTCGGCGGGCCGTATCATCGCGGCATCCGTCGGCGCCGATACGTACAATTATTCGGGCTGGCGCGTGGAGGACGACATCGCGACCCCCACTCAGATCCAGCGGACCCGAGCCGGCCAGGTCATAGCGCGCTGGGAGGATGTCAGAATTCGTGCCGCACGCGCTGAAGATCGGGCACTGCTGAGTCTGCCTGAAGGATATCGGGCACCTGATCCGTCCGGTGTTCTACGCGCAACAGCCTTGGGAAAGGGTGCCTACCGGATGGACGGCACGCAATCAGGCTACCACACCGGATTTGTCGTCGGCACCCGCGCGATCGCCTTGTTTGACGCGCCAATCGGTATCGAGGAAGCCAAAGCGGTGCGCGCGCTGGTCGAGAAAACAGCACCGGGCCGAGCCATCGCGTATATCGTCGCGTCGCATGTCCACGGAGATCATATCGCGGGACTTGCCGCCTACCCGGAAGCCTCGATCTTGACCGGAAGAAATGGTGGGCTCGCGCTGCATAGGCAGTTTCCTGACATGAGTGCTGCCCGCATCCGCGAGGTTCGGAGCGTCACCACGCTCGACCTCGGCGACCGCACGATCAAAATCTTTCCGCTCGACAGCAGCCATTCAACCACAATGCTCGTGAGTTACGACCTCGCCGCCCGCGCGCTCTTTCAAGGAGATCTCTTTTACTTGCCGGATCGCGGGCCGGTGCCGGCCGCCTTCCTCACCGGCGTCGAGCTTTCTCGCTTGATCAACACCGAGAAGCTCGAGGTCAATTCAATCGTCGGCATCCACGGCCGCACGGGAACGACCGTCGATTTAACTACGGCACTTGCAAAACGCAGCCAGAGTTCGAGCGATCGTGGGGGTATCGGAAATCAGTTTTCAAGCGCCCGGCCTACTGCCCGGCGTTCCGCAAACCTTCCATCGACGGATATGAGCGACGGCGCAAGATGATGAACCTGGGTACGGAGAGTCTCTTCAAGATTTTAGGATATTATACCCAATTAGCATGCGTCATTGCGTAGCAAGAAATCTACAGATAATTTAATATATTACCCTCAGAATCCCAAACGATCCCGCGGAGTCCTGTCCGTGACTGACTCCGTACATCAAAATGGGACGATTTAGATCGCGATCGCTACCATTTTATGATAACCAAGCAGCGACGCAAGTAATCGAGCAGATTAGATTTTGGACGATTCGTAATATTTTCAGATACTTAGGCTATTCTAATTGAACATGATGAAGGAGGTACATCGTGCGCAATCTTGTCAAAATCTGTGCGTTCGCGCTTGCGCTGACCTGCACGACGACTTCTGTGTCGGCTGCAACGATCTATACTCCGGCGCCGAATACAGTCGTCACAATAACCGGGGGTATCAAGATTAACGCGGGTGGCTTCCCCCTTGCGGATTGCACTGTGTCTCTCAGCGGAATTACCGATTTGACTGGCGTGACAATCACCGGTGGCGTCACCAATCCGCGCAATGGCTCGACGGGCTGCAACAACCTGCTCCAATTTCCGTTTCGTATGGATGTGACGCAATGGGTAGCGACTTCGTCCAAAGTCCTGTTCCCATACATTAGGGTGAATACGCCCCTGGGATTTTGTACAGCAACCAACGTCTCATTCAGTTGGAGCAACCTGTATTCATTTGCGCGGAATTTCTCGTTTCCGATCCCTCCTTATTGCTCGGGGGAGTTCGAAATATACACATCGCCCTCCATCTACGTTCAATGAGTATGAGCTTCGGCACTGAGGGGAGTAGCCCGAGAAGGCCGATGGATAGCGGCTAACCCACACAAAGAAGTTGCGGCCGCAGGCTCACGAACAAGCGCGTCATCGTAATTCAAGACACGAAAATGCCGGCCGGCCTTTGAAACCAGCCGGCATTCCGCCCTTGCCCGCGACTATCTCGCCGCAACCCCCTCCTCTTCAACACCAGCATGCACCTCGCTGGCAGCCGCCCCAGCCAGCAAGCCCATGCCTTTTTCGGACAACAGCATGCCGATCAGCGCCTGGAATGCGCCACCGCCATGTCCGGCACCACCTTCACCACTGCCAGTGGTGATCTGCACGCGCGGCACGATGTCGACGCCCGAGGTTTCCAGCACCTCGGCCAGCCGCTCGATCACCTGGCGCGTCAGCTGATACTGCGCGCCGCCGGAGGCGGCGGCCTGTTTCTCGATCGTCTCGGCGGTTGCCAGGCCGGTCCTGGTGATCCGTTCCGCCTCGGCGCCGGCGAGCGCCACGACTTTCGCCGCCTCGCCTTCGCCGATGATGCGCACGCGGTCGCTCTCGGCGCCGGCGAGCGTGCGGGTCTGCTCGGCTTCCTGTGTGGCGCGCTTCACCGCGGCCTTGCCCTGGTTTTCCTGCACGGTGATCGACAGTTCGGATTCAGTGATCGCGGTCTGCTGATGCGCGCGTGCCTGCGCCTCGCGCAGATCCTTCTCGCCCTCGGCCGCGACCTTCTGTTTTTGATAGGTCGTGGCCTGTTCCTCGGCAACCTGGCGCTCGCGCAGCTGCTGCAGCACCTTTTCGATCTGGTCGTTGCCCTCGGCCGCGCGCGGCGTGCCGATCAGCACTTCCTGCAGCTCGAGATTATAAGCGGTGAACTTCGCGCGCATCTCCTCACCGGCATGCTCCTGAATGTCGGAGCGTTCCTGCAGCAATTCGATCAGCGTGTATTTCTGCGCGACGTTCTTGAAATAGGCCGACACCATCGGGTCGAGCGTCTGTTCGACCAGCTTCTTGATGTCGCCGAACCGCTGCACCACCAGCGGCGCCTTGCGATAATCGATGTGCACGACGACCGAGAGCGGCAAGGTTGGCTCGAACGCGTCCTTGGTGATCAGCGATACTTCGGACAGATTCTCGTCGAACTTGTGCTGGCCGGTCAGTTCCTGGTCCCATTTCAGGATGAAGTTGGTGGTGGGGACGATCAGGATCTTGCCGGCATAAGTGTTGAACGCATATTTGCCCGGCAGGAGCGGCACGCTCCACACGCTCCACACGCCGCGCGTGCCGCGATCGACCAGCTCGCCATGGCGATAGTCCACGCCCGAGGTGTCGGCGCCACTGTCGCCGGTATAGCTGATGACCACGCCGACATGGCCGACCTCGATGATCGTCTTGGCGACCATCTCGACCGTCGCGAACAGCCGGTTGATGAAATAGCTGCCCTCGACCAGCACTTGCAGCTGACGGCCGCGGCGCCCGCCGGCAGCGATGAATTTTTCGGGGTCCTGGAAGCTGTTGTGGAAGGTCGCGGAGTCGGACTGGTCAGTACCGACTTCGGGCGCGATGATCTGATCGGCGGTCAGTGCCGGTCCGTCATGCACCGTGACGATGCCGATCTGGTCGAGCGAGTCGCGGATCACCACGGCGTCGAAGCCCGATCGTTCCTCGATCAGCGTCTGCATGTTGGTGAACAGGGCGAAATCATTCGCCTCAAGCATCAGGCCGTAAATGTGTTCGCGCGTGATGATCACGAACTGTGCGAGGTTGAGCGCATAGGTGCCTTCGCGCAGCACGGTGCGTTGCGGCCCCTTCTGGCCGCCATCCTCGAGGAAGCGGCGCACATCGAGAAAGTCGGAGGTGTGCAGATTGCTCGCCAGCGTCTGGGTCGGGCCCAGCGGTGCACCGTCGCGCGCAAAGACATAGCCGACCTGGCCTTGCGGGATGGTGACGAGCGGCTGTGAATGGACGCGATACTGGAACGGGAAGAAGAAATGATAGCCGCCGCGCAGGACGGCGGGCTGATATCCGGCCTCGCCCGACAGCGCGATCAGGCCGCCGGGGATGGAGCCATTGCGACTCCACAGTTTTTCGACGATCGCGACGCGGTTATTGCGCACATAGCGAACGCAGCGGGAGATGAGAAAAAGACAAGCGACAACGAGAGTCACGGCACCTGCTGCGCCGAGCACGTACATGTCTGTCATTTTGTGAGGTGTCCTTGGGACCTGTAAGACGAGCGCAAGAAGCGCGCCCGGCGTCTATTTAATCTTATCCGCGACCTGCCACCAGCGGAATCGGAATGCGTGCGATGCAATCGTACATGACATGCAACGATCCTTGCATCTGTCTTGTCGAGCTGCGCGCGGGCCCAACAAGGCCCCCGCCCGCCAATGACGCCTGGTTTCGTTCAATCCCCGGGAACGACCCTTGGGCTCAGGAATCCGAATTTGCAGACCGGGCTGGTGTCGCCTTCCAGGCAATCCGACCAGCGAAAGAGCTTTTCGATCTCGACCACCGGACCGGTGCTGCCGCCGCCGCCCATGCCGATATAGGTCTTGCCCGAGATTTTGCCGACGATCGTGAGGTTTGTGGATTCGCGAACGAGTTCACGGTCATAAGCGCCGGTCGTGCAGGCGTTGAAGGTCTGATAGGTCGGCTCGTTGGTCCAGCGCGGTTCGCCATGGTCGCCGCTCAGGGCGTACAGGATCGTCAGGCAAACGCCTTTCTCCGCTGCTGCCATATATTGCACGGCGCCGGCCCAGCGGATGCGCTTACCGATGTGCCGTTCATCGATCGCCTGATCGGGAGACAGCGAAGCAACCGGAATGGTCCGCAGCGTTTCCATCTGTGCCGGGTCAAAGCCTGGCTGCGCGGGCGGGCGCACTGGCTTGGCCGCCACCGTGCCAATTCCTTTCGGCGCGGGCGAAACTGCGGAATCGACGCATCCCCACAAGACCGGGCAGCAGCAGAGCGGGGCCAATATCAACCGATGGAGCGGCCTGTTCGGGTGTTTTTTCATTGCGCTAGCATTGGGCAGCCATGGCAGCCCCCTAAGCGGCCCGGCAGCGAAGCACAACTTGGCAACGACCGGACTCATCCAACACGGTGCCGGAAGTAAGGGGACTGGCCATAGCCAGAGCGGCAGCGCGATAGTAATGAGCAGCCGGCGGAAGGAGCTCGGCGGCGATGAATATGGTCGTGAAATATGCTCTGGCCACCATTTTGCTGACTGGCCTCGCCCCGTCGATGGCATCCGCCCGCCCCGTTTTCCCTGCAGCGCCCCGGACATGCGACGTGCTGGGAGCGGCATATACGGCCGCGAGCAGCAGCAAGGTCCCTATCTATCCAGTTGATGTTCGACCGTCGTGGCGCTCGCTCGAACCCGGCAAGTTTGTCCCGAGCTTCAAAGCGCAGTTGGCGTTGAAGGCCAGTGAATTCGACAATCTGGTCGCTCAAGAGAGAGTGTACAGGATCGACCAATTTCAACCCAGATGCGGCTGGAGCGGCACGGCCAGTCATCGAGTAGATGACGAAGGACATCCCATGTTCACCTCCTTCACCAGCCCGATCTTTTCGACAGATGGACGCCTCGCCCTGGTTGAAGTCTCATTCCAGGACAATGGTAGGTTCGGCTACGGATCGCTCTGCATTGTGAGGTCAACGGGCAATCGATGGCTCGCTCGTTGCCTGCCGAGTTGGATAGCGTGACAGTCCCGACAGGCTTTGCGATCAGCCGGTAAGATGGGTGGGGTCGCCCCGGTTGAACGGCCCATGGAGGCGCGAAATCCCCACCCGCCAACCTCAAAGCCCGAATTTCAACGTCACTCGCGCATTCCTCGGTTCGCCATAGACGAAGCCCGGGAACCAGCTGTTGCCGCTGTAGAAGGTCTTGTCGAAGACGTTGTCGACATTGAGCTGAAGCGACAGCCGCTTGTTCACTTCATACCGTCCCATGAGATTGACGATCGCGTAAGCAGGCTGGCCGATCGGTACCTTGATCAGCGTGCCGGGAAAGTCCGCCGTGACCGGCGGGCGGCTTTCCCATTTGAGTGCGCCGCCGAGGCTGAATCCATCGAGCGCACCGGCAAAGACATATTTGGTCGCGAAATTGAACGCCTTGCGCGGCTGGTGGCTGAGTACGTCCGCGCCAACGGCATCCTTCGCGCTGTAATGGCTCCAGCCGGCGCTGAGATCCCATTGCTGCGTGATCTTGCCAACGACTTCCAGTTCATAGCCCTTGGCGATGGTCCCCTTTGCCCCACGCGAGGCCGGGATATTCGTGCCCGGTACCATAAGATCCCCATCGGGCTCGGCAAGATTATCCTGCTCGATGCGGTACACCGCGGCGGTCGCCAGCAGCTTGCCGTCGAGCAGCAGCGCCTTCAGCCCCGCCTCATAGCTTTTGCCTTCCAGCGGATCGAGCAGGCGGCCGTTGCGGTCGCGGAAATTGCCCTGTGGCTTGAAGATATTGGTGTAGCTCGCATAGGCGGACAGATTGTGAGTGATGTCGAAGACCAGCCCGGCATAGGGCGTAAGTGTGCCCTTGTAGCTGATCCTGTAGCCGGCGGTGTCCCTGGTGGTTTCCTCGTTGCGCTTGAAATAGCTCAAGCGCCCGCCGCCGATCAGCTTCAGCCGGTCGAAGATGCTGATCCGCGTCGTGGCGTACAGCGCCGCCTGGGTGGTGGTGCCTTTGCTCGACTGAAAGCGGCCCCCCCATTCGGGATCAGCGAGTTCGCCGTCCCAGTGATTGAAATCGGCAATCGGATCGACCGAAGGCGGCGTGCGATTGCTCCAGCCGTCAGCCAGGTGGCTGACCATGGCGCCGATCGCCAGGTCATGATGACCGCCCAGCAGCGAGAAAGGACCATTGGCCTGGATGCTGCCATGCCATTGTTCAGGGTTGGCTTTGAACCAATAGCCCTCGGTGGCCATGCCGGCACCAGTGACCCGATCGGGCGTGCCGTCGAGCCATAGCAACTTCGATTCCTCCAGCCCCTTGTGATAGGCGAGATCGCCGCGAAGGCTCCATTCCCCGCCCAGCTCATGCTTCAGCGTGGCAAAGGCGGAGATCTCGGTGGTATTCCAGAATCCCCAGTCGGTGCCGGTGGTCTTGGATCGCGGCCAGTGAGTACGTGTGCCGTCGGTGTACCAATAGGGCAGCTGCGCCCACATCACACCGTCGCGGTCGTCGCGTTGATAGTTCGCGCCGACGGACAACGTCGTACGCTCGCCCAGATCGGCATCGATCACGGCGTAGAGGACAACGCCCTTTTTCTTCTCGCGATCGACAAAGCCGTCCTGGCGGTAAGCCTGGGCGACCGCGCGTGCGCGCACTGTGCCGCTGGCATTGAGCGGCGACTGCACATCGATGGTACCGGCGATGCGATTCCATGACGCACCCTCCAGACTGACCTGGCCAGTGAATTCACGCGCATCGGCATGTTTGCGGATCAGGTTGACGACCGCCGACGGGTCGCCCGCCCCCTGCATCAGGCCGGCCGCGCCGCGCACTAGATCGACGCGCTCGTAGATCGCCGTGCTGGTCTCGCCAAAGCCGACATTGCCATTGGCGAACGGCGCACCGTCGAGTTGGAAATTCTGCACCTCGAAGCCGCGCGCGGAAATCGCGCTGCGGCCGCGATCAATGTCTTTCTTGGAAATGCCCACGGCGAAATCGAGCGCGTCGTTGATCGAGATCAGTGCCTGATCGTCGATCTGCTGGCGCGTGATGACGCTGATCGTCTGCGGCGTTTCGATTGGCGTCAGGCGCAGTCCGGTCGCGGTGGTCGGCTGATCGCTCCGGCCATAGCCCTTCACCACGATATCGTCGTTATTCTCTTCTTCCGGCGCCGTGTCCTGCTGCACTTGCTGAGCATGGGCCAGTGCCGGCGTGAGTATCCAGGCAGAGCCCGCCAGCAGCAGGTGAAATGAACGGCGCATCAATGTCCCCTTTTTATTGTCCCGGTGCTCCTCATTGTCCCCACTGCGCCGGACACACTCGCACTTATCCCACCGGAACGAGACCGAGGCCGCAAGGCGGGCCGGCCGATCCAGGGATGACGCGAGCGTAACCGCGACGATGGAGCCGATGATTCTCCTTCCCGAGGCGTGCGCCACTAATGCGATTAACTCGCAATTGCAAGGAGGGTGAGAGATCGACTAAACCGCCACCCCTAGTCAGCCGCGCGCGTCATTTGGCGCATTTCCGCTTGCCGACCCGGAGGTCGAACAGGCGCGGGCCCGGATTGCTTCTTGCCGTGCCGATCAACTGGACGTCGACCGCACAATTGCCGCTTGATACGCGGTAACGGTCCTCGCCCGTGGTTTCGATCCTGGTGATCGGCGCTTCATCCAGTTCGCGCGCCACATCCGAGCTTTCGAGAATGGCGGTGAGTTCCTTCGCGCGCTGCCAATAAGGCGGCAGTGCGGCCTGAGCCGAAGCGGCCATCGCGCACAGGGCAAAAGCAACCGTCCGGGGAAAAACGCGCATCATGCTCATCGCTACCTCCTGGCTAAAACCGGCTTGAGCGGGGCCCCTCTGGCCAAGGCGCCTTATTAGGCCAATTTGCTCGAAACGTCGCGCCGGTGAAAGCCCTTGCCCAACGCAAGAACAGCAACGATCGCCGCCGCGAACCCCGATGCGGCGCCGACGCCAAGCGCCCAGCGCGGGCCGAGATGGTCCGCGACCCATCCGACGATCGGCGCGCCGATCGGGGTGCCGCCCAGCGCAATGCCGATGCGCAGCGCCATCACACGGCCGCGCATCGCCGGCTCAGTCGAAAGCTGCATCAGGCTGTTGGTGGTGTTGGTGAAGGTCAGCGCGGCCAGGCCAATGACAACCAGCGCCGCCGCGAAAAACCAGTAGCCGGGTGCGATCGCCGCCAGCGTGCATCCCAGGCCAAACAGAGCAGCGCCGGCCAACAGCGCCCCGAACCCCGGTCGCTCGCGTCCGGCGCTGAGCAGCGCACCGGTGACGGTGCCGATCGCCATGATCGAGGAGAGCAGGCCATAACCGCGCGCATCGGCGTGAAAGACGCCAACCGCCATGGTCGAGATGAAGATCGGGAAATTGAGCCCGAAGGTGCCGATCAGGAACAGCATGACCAGGATCGCCTTCAGGTCCGCCCGGCCCCAGACATAGCGAAACCCCTCGGTAAAGCTGCCGCGAGCGCGGATCGCCCGGGGATGGGGATGCAACTCACTGACACGCAACAGCGCCAGTGAGATCAGCACCGCAATGAAGGAGGCGCCATTGATCAAAAAGGCCCAGCCGGTGCCGACCGCGGCGATGACGATGCCCGACACGGCAGGGCCGATCATCCGCGCTGCGTTGAACGAGGTCGAGTTGAGCGCAACCGCATTGGCGAGATCCGCGTCGCCGACCAGTTGCGCGACAAAGGTCTGGCGCACCGGTGCGTCGAACGCGGCCGCGCTGCCGAATAGAAAGGCGAAGACATAGACATGCCACAGTTGCACCGCGCCGCTGATCGTAAGCAGGCCGAGCGCCAGCGCGAGCACGCCCATCGCCGCCTGAGTGGCGATCAGCAGCTTGCGCTGATCGAAATGATCGGCAGCAAAGCCGGTCCAGGGGAGCAGGAGAAGCTGTGGCCCGAACTGCAGCGCCATGACGATACCGACCGCCGCCGCGCTATGGTTGGTGAGGATGGTCAGCACCAGCCAGTCCTGCGCCGTGCGCTGCACCCAGGTACCGAGATTGGAGACGAACGCGCCGGCGACCCAGGTCCGGTAATTGAAGCCGCGCAGCGACCGGAATCGGCGCGCGGCGGGTGCGCTCACAGGCGGTCCGGCGCGTTGCCGCCGTTGAAGCGCCCGAAATGCCGGGCGATCATCAGGCCAAGCAGGAGCATGCCCAGCCCGAGCGCCAATGCGTGCGCCGCATTGCGCAGATCGAAATAGCCCACCCGGCACACAAGGAAATAGCCAAGCACGAGATTGGCGAAGCCCCAGACCATGTTCAGCGTCGATGAGGAGAGCCCCTCACCCCGCGGTGTCGCGAAGGGCGTCTGGAACGGCCGTCCCATCATGCCGCTGACGAGATGCGGGACGGCATTGGCCAGCACGGCGCCACCGAAGAAATAGGACAGGAGATGGGGCCAGGACATCATGACCGGCTGTCCAGCAAAGCGATGACCTCATCGGTCGATCCCGTTTCGCCCAGCCTGGGGAACACGTTGCGGACGCTATAGTCATGTGCATCCACCGACTGGTCCGTCATCGCGTCAATCGCGAGCGTGACGTTGAAGCCCTGCTCATAGGCCTGGCGGGCGGTCGATTCGACGCCGGTCGCGGTGGCCACGCCAGTGACGACCACCTGCGTGACGCCCAGCGCCTTGAGCTGTCGGTCCAGATCAGTACTCGCAAAAGCGCCCCAGGTCCGCTTGGTCACCACGATGTCGTCCGGCTGCCGGTCGAGTTCCGGAACGAGCTCGGCGAAATCGGCCGGCAAGGCGTCGGTGTTGAACCTGGGCTGCTCGGTTCGCCCCGGCGCGCCGCCGGTCACGTTGACGAGCACGACCGGCAGGCCGCGCGTTCGAAATGCCGCCGCCAAAGCACTGCTGCGCGCCACGATCGTCTCGATCGGATGGACGAGCGGGAGAGCGACGATGCCCTTCTGGAGATCGACAATGACAAGGGCGGTATTCGGATCGAGCCTGGTCAGCGCCATGGAATTCCCTTTCAGCAGATGGACGTTTTCACGGGAACCGACACGCCTCAGTCATCAACAATGCGCTCGAGCAACGCGACCGCTGCGGTCAGCACATCCTGTTCCTGCGGCGAAAGCCGGGCCTGGATCGTACGCAACAGCCAGTCCTGTCGCGCCGCCCTGCCCTCGCGGATCAATTGCCGGCAGGTATCGGTGAGCGACAGAATCGTCTGCCGTCCATCCTTTGGATCAGGCGTACCCTGCACCAGGCCGGCGCTTTCCAGCGCGACGATCACCGTCCCCATCGATTGCGGGCGCATTCCTTCGGCCCGGGCGAGGCTCGACGTCGTGGTCGGGCCATCCTTTTCCAGGCGGAGCAGCACGGCCGTCTGTGATGGCGTCAGGTCGCCCACATCCGCTTGCTCGCGCAGCCGGCGCCTGAGCTTGCCGACCAGACCGCGAATATCCTGTGCCAATGCCGCCGCCTGCGCGGCCTGCTGATCGTATGGAGACATCATGCGAGGGCATATAGATATATGAAGCTAAACTGTAAAGATTACCTTCTCATCTATTTTCGCCACGCGATTTGCGCCCGGCACTGCGGATGTCCGGGATTGGGTATCAAGCCGTTGATGTGCGGCCTCACCGCCCTCCGGCGGCTTCCAGGATCAGTTGAGCGATCTCGCCGGGATGCGAGATCAGCGACACATGGCTGGATTTCAGCTCGATCGTCTTCGCCCCCATGCGTTTGGCCATGAAGCGCTCGAGATCGGGATTGATCGTCCGGTCCTCGGTCGAGACGGCATAGAAGCTCGGCTTTGATCGCCGTCGAAGACGATGCCGGCGGTCGCCGGCGGCGTGGGAAACGTCTTCGCCAGTGCCGCATAATCTTCGCCGGCATCCGGCGCGCGTGCCGCCACATAGACAAGCGCCGAGACGTTGGGATGCATGCCGGCCTCAGTAACGATCATGCCGGAAAAGGAATGCCCGACCAGCACCGTCGGGCCATCCTGACGCGCCAGCACCCGCTCGGCCGCGGCCACCGCTTCGGGCAGCGTGGTCAGCGGATTCTGCACTGACGTGACATTGAGACTCACCGCCTGCAATCGCGCGATCACATCGGACCAGCAGGATCCGTCGGCAAACAATCCATGCACCAGAACGACGTTGCGCGCCTTGGCCGGCGCGACCGCTTTCGCCATTCCGCTGGAGGAAATCAACGCAGCGGCCGTGCCGGTGGCCAGTGCCGTCGTGAATGTGCGTCTGTCGATCATGGTGCGGTGCCTTTGGCGAGGTGGCCGACGTCGGTTCGAGGCTTCATAGCCGGGTTCGTCAGCGCCCCGAAATGCTCACCGCCTTACACAGAGTGTCGGTCGCCAGCGCGATGCGTGATTCCGGCCGGGTGCGGTTCGCGGCGTTGTTCTCCACGCCGCGGGTTTCGGTGTTGAAGACAAGCAGACTGCCGAGATGCTGGTCGGGGCACAGGCTGAGATAGGCGCGAAAGCCGTTCTGGTCGCCATTATGGCCGATGACGCGGATCCCGTCGCTCCGGTCGAGGAAGAAGGACAGCCCGCTCCACGTCGTCGTCGCCATGCGTCCTTGTGTGAAGTCCTCGCCCGCCGAGATTTGCGGCCGCCACATTTCCTCAAGCGAGGCGCGCTTCAGTACCAGGTCATAGTCGGCCTGGCGCGCCGGATCGCCGAGCAGGAACGCGACATATTTCGCCATGTCCGGCAGCGGTGCATTGAGCCCGCCGTTCGACACCGTCACGCCGGTATCCGCGTCAAACGGCGCCGCCACCCGCTTGCCGTCGCGGATGTAGTAGCTGTGCGACCGGTGCGGCAGCAGATAGGGCGGCGTGCGGTCGAAATAGCTTTCGCGCATGCCGAGCGGCCGGAGGATATTCTTGTCGATATAGACTTCGAAATCCTCGCCCGAGAGCCGTTCGATCACCTGGCCGAGATAGACGATGCCGGGATTGGAATAGCTGAACCGCGTGCCGGGACGGAACTGCACCTCGGTATAGGGCAGCATCGCCACCAGTTGCGCCCAGCTCTTCGGCTCGAATGGCTGCCAGTCACGGTCGCGCCAGCGCCAGGTCGCGCCGCCAAAGCCGGCGCTGTGGCTCATCAGCTGGCGCAAGGTGATCGCGCCGGTATCGCCGAACGGATTATGCACCGCGGCAAGCTCCGGCACATAGCGGACGATCGGATCGTCGAGGCTCAGCAGCCCGCGATCACGCAACTGCATGATCGCGATCCCGGTCATGGTCTTGGTGATCGACGCCCAGTGATAGATGGTCTGCGTATCGACCGGCACCTTGGCGTCCGCATCCTGCAGCCCGAGATGATCGGCGACGACGATGCGGCCGTCACGCACCACATAGAAGCTGCTGCCGGCAATGCCCGACCGCTTGATCTCGGCACGCTGCAGCGCGCGAAAGTCTGTCAGCGCCTTTTCGAACGCGCGGTCGTCGGCCAGTGCCGCGCCGGGAAGCTGCGACATGGCGAGCAGGAGACAGGCAGCGATCCGGCGAAGCATGGCGATCTTCCTCCTTCTGGGGCCTCTTTGAGCCAAATGATCACCACCTGCCGTTCGCTCTTCGACAAGCTCAGCTCGAACGGGGAGAGGTGATGCCACCCTAATGATACTCCTCTAGGACGGCCGCAGGATCGTCCGCCCGGCGGCTTTCGCCTCGACCGCGTCACGGCTGAACGGCATTGGCTGCATCTGGCCCGCAACCCAGGGCTTGTACATGTCGCGATAATGCGGCGATTTTGGCTCAATCGACTGGCCGGGCAGGACCAGCATCAGCGAATGGTCCCACGCGCCGACATCGATCACCTGCAGATAGCTGGCGCCGCCGCCGACGCTCCAGCCCGGTCCGGAGCCAAGCCAGCGCGCCATCACGGTATAGCCGTCGCCGCCCGACCCCTCTCCTTCGATCGGCGGGAAGGCAGCGGCGATCGCGGGGATCGCCGACAGCGGATGGCGCAGCCGCACCTGATGCAGCGTGGCGTAGCGCCATGTCGCGGGGTCGGCACCGAGCCGGCCCTGCGCCTGAGCCCAGGCGGCGACCAAAGCCGCATCGAGCATCGCATCGCGTGCAGCCTGCGGTTCGCCGCCGAGCCGCGCGTCCGGATGCGCGAGCAGGTCGAGCAGCACCGAGGGTGCGATCTCCGTCACCAGCTCTTTCGCCCGCTTGGGTACGATCGCGGCAAGCATGCGTGTGCCAAGCTCGCGCCAGACCATTTCGAACAGGGCCGCGGCACCGCTGTCCGCCGCGATCCGGGCATCCCAGCCGCGCAGCATGTCGACGGCCGGTTTGGCGGCTGCGGAAGGCTGTAACGGCAAATGCTCGAGGAACAGGCGCGCCGGCGTCGACAGCGTGTCGTGCTGCAGAGCGACGCTGTCGGCCAGGCTGTGCCGGGTCTGGCTCGCCAGCACCTGCGCGATCCGGTCGTAGCGATAGGGATCGCGGAACGAGAAGGCGGGGATGCGGTCGCGCGGCCAGTTCGCCGGCAAATTATTTTGATTGGCCGAGGCGAACCAGCCTTTGGCGGGATTATACTCACTCGGCAGCGACGCGAAGTCGCGCATGCCGGTCCAGTCGTAGCGCCCGTCGCCCGGCACCGGCAGCAACCCGTCGCCCTGCTTGCGCACCGGCGCGAAGCCGATCACCTGCCAGCCGGTGTTCCCCGCCACATCGGCATAGTGGAAATTGGTCGGCGACGGGTGCAGCGCAAAGGCCTTGCGCAGGCTCGTCCAGTCCTTTGCCAAGTTGATGGCGATCATCGCAAAGGCGCCGCTAGCGCCGGGTTGCAGCATGATCGAGCCAAGCACGGTCGCACGGTGGCGCCGCGGATTGTGCGAGATCACCGGCCCCTGCACCGAGTAGCGCAGCGTTATCTTTTGAGCCGCGCCGCCCTTGACCGGGATCGACTCCACGACCTGCTCGAACCGCTTCCAGCCGCCGTCATGGCTATAGCGTTCGGGATCCTCGGGGTGAAGCTCAAGCACGAACAGGTCATTCTGGTCGATGTGGAAATTGGTGCGGCCAAAGGCGAAGCGGTCGGTATGGCCCTGCATGATCCCCGGCAGCCCGGGCGCACCCCCGCCGATCACGTCGAGCCCGGGCGCGCTGAGATGCGCAACATGGCGCGGGCTGAAACCGCTAATGCCGAGATGCGGATCATTGGCCAGGATCGGCCGGCCGGTGGCGGAGCGCGCCGGCGCGACCGTCCAGGCATTGCTGCCGGCATTGCCGCGCTCGGCCGAACCGGCCGGATCCGCCACCGGCCGCTCAGGCTCGAACGGCAGCCGCCCGAGCAGCAGCACGCCGAGATCGGCCTCGCTCACCGCGGCGACATCCAGCCCCTCGGGCACGCGCAGGGTCCAGGCCGGGCGGAGTGGCGCCACGACGGAGTCGAGGTCGAGCAACCCCAGGGCCGCGAGTTGTGCCCGGCGGATCTCGTCATCGGCATTGCCGGCCGCCGCTTCGCGCGTGAGGACCAGGTCGCGGACGTCCCATTTCATCGGCGCGATCTTGAGGATCCGGTATTCGCCCGGGAGCAATGCGGGGTCGGCCATCACTTCGTCGATGCGCGCGTTGATCCCCGCGATATAGGCGCGCGCGCAGGCGAGTATGTCGGGCGGCACGCGGCGCAGCTCGGCGTCGAGGTCGCCGCGATAGTGGAACAGGCGCGCATTGGCGTCGTGCGAGGTAAAGCGCGGGCCGAATACCTCGGCAAGGCGGCCGAGTTCGCGGCGATGCGCCAGATCGATCTGGAACAGGCGGTCGCGCGCGACGACATAGCCCTGGCCGAAAAACGCATCGGGGATCGATTGCGCGCGGATATGCGGGGTGCCGTATATGTCATCGACGATCTCGATCGGCGCGCCCGGGCCCTGCACGGCTTGGCGCCGCTCCGTCACCAGCGGGCTGGACTGAAGCAACGGCGCAGCGGTGGCAGCACTTGTAACAAGCATCGCGGTCGACCCCAGCAGGAACGAACGACGGTTGAGCATCGGCAATTCCCTGCTGTCTCTCTGGGCCGCAAGGTTGGGCCCGCTTCATGCACCTGTCTATGCGGCAGGTGTTCTATGGTCATAACCAGCGGCTATCGGCCAGGCTGTGTGCTGTAGCCGACACGGTCGCTCCTTTGAATCGGAGAGCGGATATCTCCCTCGCGGACGCCCCCTGCCTCACAGCGGCGGCAGGCGCCGTTTCACCGGGGTCGCCTTGACGATCGATGTGCTGGTTTCGGCGAAATCGACGATGCGATCGAGGATCGTGTCGAGCTGCCCGATCGACTGGAGATAGACATGGGCGATATAGCAATCGTCGCCCGTCACCTTGTAGCATTCAGTGAATTCGGGGATTTTCTCGATCATCCGCTGCGTCGCGGGCAGCTTGCCGGGAAAGGGCTTGATCCTGACGATCGCCTGCAGCGTATAGCCCAGCGCATAAGGATCGATATCGACGGTATAGGCGCGGATCACACCGCGATCCTCCAGCCGGTGCAGACGATCCGACACGCTCGGCGACGACAGTTCGACGCGCTGCGCGAGTTCCTTGAGCGAGAGGCGCGCATTGCTCGCGAGCAATTCCACGATGCGCCGGTCCAGGTCATCCAGCATCTTTCTCTCCTTAGGCGAAATGTAGATCGTATCTTATTATCTTAGGCAATTTCCACAATCTGCCTTTTCATATCCATATCAACCGGCATTACCCCCTGCTAAAATCCACCATGGATTATGGGAGGCCGGAATGACCGGACAGACACGCGGCACGATCGAAATGGCGGTCGCCATGACGATTTCCGGCACGATCGGCTGGTTCGTGATCATGTCGGGCCAGCCAGTGATCGATGTCGTGTTCTGGCGCTGCGTGTTCGGCGCGGTGACGCTGAGCGCAGTGTGCCTGGCGCGCGGGCTGTTGCGCCGCGATGCGCTGTCACTGCGGCAAGTGCTGATCGCCATGGCCGGCGGCGTGGCGATCGTGCTCAACTGGCTGTTGCTGTTCGGCGCCTATGCCCATTCCTCGATCTCGATCGCGACCACGGTCTATAATACCCAGCCGTTCATGCTGGTGGGATTGGGCGCGCTGCTGTTCGGCGAGCGGCTGACCGCGAACAAGCTGTTGTGGCTCGCGGTCGCGTTCGGCGGCGTGTTGTTGCTGGTCCAGGCGAAGCCGCAATCGGGTCAGACCGGGTCGGACTATCTGCTCGGTATCGCCATGGCGCTGGCCTCGGCATTCTTCTACGCGCTTGCCGCGATCGCCGCGAAGAAGCTGACCGGCGTGCCGCCGATGCTGATCGTGCTGAT
>NZ_JBOHHW010000074.1:0-17198 GCF_050725575.1 Sphingomonas sp.
ACCCTATGCCCAATACAGATCAGATAATCTTGTCTTAGGAGAACTACCATGGCCCTGCTCGAACCCAGCGTCCTTGCCAACACGATCATGAGCAAGCTCTACAATGTCCTGACCAATGGCGATGATACCGTGCCGCCATCGGCGGATAATTTCTTCAGCTGGTGTACGCCGGGCATTCCGGTCGAACCGAGCGACCTGGAATTTCTCTCTCAGGGCCTGACCGGCATCGTCAAGAAGACTGCGGTCGATGCGATGCAGCCGAGCGCGGCAGCCGCCACCGCCGCCGCGGGCGGCACCCCGCCGCCGCCAGCCGCGCCCCAGCTCACGCAGGAACAGATCAACGCGCTGATGGCGCAGGATACGATGCGCCTATACATGCAGGCCGAAAACCTATCGCGGCTGCTCGATTTCGTGCCCGATGTCGCCGCCGGCACCAACGGGCAGTTCGCGCGAATGTCCGTGCAAAACAACGACGGCACCCTGTCCGACGTCTATGACTACACCCTCCGGATGAGCCAGGTGATGAAGGTCGAGCTGCCGCCCGAGACGGTGGCGCAGATCGAGCGGCTCAACGGCCTGTTGAAAAAGACCGTCACGACCAAGGATATCATCACCGAGGAAGAGACCGAGACGACGGTCCCGAGCGACCTAGTCAACGCCTATTTCAGCAAGATGGCGGCCTATGACTCGGCCGCGCTGGAATATAATGCGCGCCGGATCGACGCCCTGACCGCGACGGACGCGCGGGCTGTTCATGACTGGGCGATCAACGCCAATATCTATCGCAACAAGGTCCGCGCGGCGATGGCCGACTGGGAAACCGCCGGCCACAAGTTCGATTACGAGAAGATCGCAGCCTTTTTCGAACAGATCGGGCGCCGCGACATGGCGCTGCTCAAGCAGCAATATGTCGAAGATCTGGAGAAAGCACGCCTAACCTCTCCGGTTTCCGGCAGTGATTTCTTCTTTACCTCATTGGTTCCCGGTAGCTTCGCGACATCGAACGGCTGGACGCGGTTCGGCTTTTCGGCCGGCGATTTTTCCAGCCATTCGGATTCGAGTTTCAAATGGTCGCGGTCGAGCGGCGGTGGCGGCTTCAGCTTCTTCGGCATCGGCGGCGGCGGATCGCACTCGGAATCGAGCGGTCACAGCGAATATCACGGCACGGTCGACAGCAGCCATGTCAATATGAGCTTCGAGATCGCGCAGATCCCGATTGCCCGCCCCTGGTTCCGGCCCGCCTTCCTGACCAGCCATTTCTGGCGCTTCGACCAGAATAACGTGGTGGTGAAGGGCGATCGCCTGTCGGACGGCGCCACGCCGCCCAACGGCAAGCTGCCGGCCTATGCCACCAGCGCGATCTTCGTGCGCAAGCTGTCGCTCAGCTTTGGCGAGAGTCATGAATTCACGGACTTTGTGAACAACGCCAAATCGCAATCGACCAGCGCCGGCGGCTTCTGCTCCTTCGGCCCCTTCTTCGCCGGCGGGAGCGGCTCGCACCGGTCCGGATCGGGCGACACGCAGCGCGATTACGGCTTCAAGTTCGAGAACAACACCATGTTCGTCGATGGGATGCAGCTGATCGGCTTCAAATGCCATGTACTGCCGACCAGCCCCGATCCTTCGTCCGAAATTCCCGCCAACGCCTGGATTTGAGGAAAGCGACGGGAGACGCACCATGGACGCGTTCGTACAGCTGGCGCTGATCGAGAAGGCGAAACGCGTGTTCGCCGCCGATGCGAGCGTGATGTTGAGCTTTCCGTTGCTGTCGCCGCTCGGGTTTACCGCGGCAGAACTGGCGGCGCTCACCGCGCCGGCGACACCGGCGGATTATGCCGCCGCCGCCGACTTCGCCCGGACGGTCAATTTCCTGCCCAGGGACATGGTGTTCACGGCATCCGAAAAGATGCTGTGGGATGTGTATCGCGACGTCCTCGCCCGGGCCGAGGTCGGGGCCAAGGTCGGGGCCAAGGTCGGGGCCAAGGTTGGGGACGTCGCGGCGGGGTCGGGCGACGGCCCGGCCGCGGCGGACATCTTGTACGAGACGGCGCCCGATGGCAGCCGGGCCGAGAGCGAGGCGCTGAAACGCTATCGGCAATATCGTGACGCATGGATCGTGGCGCGGGAAGATTATGCCGCGCACAAGCTGACCGGCGAGCTCAGCGAGGATCCCGCGACACGCCAGCACTGGGCCGATATCGAGGAGCCGGCGCTGCGCACCGCGCTCGATGCCGCGACCAGCGCCTGGGAGACATTAGGCGATCGTCCCGGGATCGAACAGGCGCTGCAGGCCGAGCGCGACGCAGCGTTCCGCGATCCGCGCCGGCGCTGGGCGGAATGGAATCAGGGCTTCAATCCCGACATCGACATGATCACCGAGGCGGGCGGCAGCCAGTACGCCCCCACCGGATTTTCACCGCGCAATTTCGCCGAACAGGATGGCTGGCTCACCTTCGATCTCGACGCGAGCGAAATGCGGTCGCTGGTCGATGCAGCGCCGGACGCGCTCAAGCATGTGCTGGATGACGATGGCGGCAGCGGCATTGAGCGCGTCTCGTTCGAATATCGCTCGGTCGCGCTGGTGCGGCCCTGGTTCCACCCCGATGTGCTGACCTCGCGCATCTGGCGCAGCAGCGATCCCGACCTGCTGCTGAGCGACGGTACCGATCCGCCGTCGGGCGAGTGCCCGGCCTATGCCACCGCCTGCGTGTTCGTGCGCAATGTCGAAGTGGTCGAACAGGGCACGAGCAGCGGCACATCGTTTCGCGATCTGCGCTTCACGCTCGACCCGGCGCGCCTCACGCTGCGCCGCGACCTGCGCGTTGATCCGGGGATCGCCGCGCGGATTGCCCGGCGCACGGTGCCGGTGGCCCCGGCGCCGAGCGCCGAGGCACCGACGGCGTTCCGGGCGCTGCAGCGCAACAGCTTCGCATTGGCGATCACGCCGAGAGTTGCCGCGCCAATCGCCAGCCCGTTGATCGCCCGGCGCGCGACGCGGATCGACGCGCATGCGCTGGTCAGCGCCGGCATCCGGCTGCGGCCGGAAATATTCGGCACGGCGTCTCCGGCGCCGCCCCCTCCGCCGCCCCCGCCGCCCGAGCGGGACGAGATCTCGATCCTCGCCTTCATCTGCAAGCGGCTGCCCAAGGCGCCGGATCCGGCGCCCGATCTGACCTGGATCTGATCACTCCCCACCCTCCAACCAACCCCAAGACCAATCAAGGAAAGGAAACCTGCAATGCCTGACAATGAAACAATCCCGAGCAAGACCGATACCGGCTGGTTCACCGATGGTGAGGAGCTCGGCGCGTTCATGGACGACCAGCGGATCGCCGATACCCGGATGTCCAGCTCGTTCGACGACGCCCAGGCGATCATCGCCGAATTTGCGGCGTCGGAAGAGTCCGGCGCCTGGGCCTCACTCGACCGCGCGACGGTGGCCGAGCGGCTCACCTCGCTGATCGCGCCGGCAAGCGGCGGCGATGTCGGTACCGGCTATCGCAGCCTGTCGCAGGCGGGACTCAATCTGTGCGGCCCGGCGGCGCTGCTGGTCATGGCCATGGGTCGTGATCCCGTCGCTGTCGCGCGCTATGCGACCGAGCTGTTCAACACCGGCACCGGGTCGATCGGCAATTTCACGGTCAGTGCCAGCGAGGAATTGCTCGCCGCCAGTTTCGACGACCTGTCGTCGCGCGGCAGCATCGCGTCCCAGGCCGAATGGATGATGCTGAGCGCGATCCGCAACGCGACCGAGGCATTCTGGCAACCGGAATGGACCGGCGACCCGGATCAGGAACTTGCCGGCATGACTCGCCCGGAGGAGCTGGCGGACTGGATGCGGCAGACCGGCATCTGGTCGAGCGTCACCGACAATGGCCGCTGGGCGTCCAACCCCGGCATTCCCGACGCGACCTCGATCGGCATGTTCGAGGGCAGCGACACCGCCGTGCTGATCCATATCAACTTGATCAAGGAAAGCACGATCGCCGATTCCGACGCTGCGCCCAAGGAGCAGAGCTGGTCGGCGCTGCAATATTTTCCCAATCACTGGGTCGTCCTGCTGAGCGAGGTGACCCCGCAGATCGACGATAATTCGCTCGTCTATACGGTCTGGACCTGGGGCGGCCGCCTGCGGCTGCGCACGCCGCAACAGGTGTTCATCGACAATTATTTCGGCACGGTCTCGGCTTCATTGTGAAGCCGGGATCATCGCCTGTTCCAGGAAGGAATCACTGCGATGACGATCATTCACCAACTGACACTCCCTTCGAAGCTTCAGGCCGATTCTTTCGAGGAGTTTGCGCGACAGCGCTATTTGCCGGCCCTTATGCAGGGAGCGACCCGAATGGGCCAATGGGATTCCGTGCGCTTGCTGCGTCGAAGGCGAGAACATGAAGACGATCCGGTCAATCTCGATTGGCAATTCCTGTTGCTGGTCGAATGGAACGGGGTGCCGATCGACCTCCCGCGCATGGATGACCCTGCGGTCCAGTCCCTGTTCGATGCCTATGCGCCCGACATCGTCCGGCTGGGCGGTTTCGACACGGCCGCAACACTGATCAACGAGGCCGGGTGATGTCCATTGCAACCATCCAGACGATCCGCTGTATCCGTTCGGCCAGCGGGATCGATTCGGGCGTGTTCGACGCGCTCGCCACTTTGCCGACGGTCGTCGCGCCCGCCGAGATCGATGCGCTGGTCAGTGCGGTGCACGCGCTGCCCGGCGTGGTCGAAGCGATCGACGATGCGCGTGACGATCCCGACAATTTCTACATCACCACGGGGACGGCGCCCGGACGCGAGCAGGCGCTCTGGCCTCCGGTTGGTCAGGACGTCGATATGCGGCCCGACCAGTCGGTGGCGCCCGGCGTCACGATCGAATTCGAGACGACGCAGAACCTGTCGCTGTGGGATTTCGACTCGGTTTCGCGTGACGATCACCTCGGCTCGATCATGATCGACGCCGCCGAACAGGGACAAGGTGAAGTCGGGCGGCTGGCAAGCTCGCAAGTCGAAGGCTCGCTCTATTACATCATCTACAGCGTCGATTGAGCGCCGCCATGCCGGATCAGCTCGACTCCTATCGCTTGCTCAACCGCCTCGAACTGGCGCCGAGCTTCACCTCGCTCGGGCTGCAGATGGATCTGTTCCGCGACGGCGGCGATGCCGATGCGGGCAGCTTCGACGCCGCGATGAGCGGACCCGATGATATCCTCTGGCTGTTCCGCGGCGAGGATTTCCTCGGCTACGACCTGCGCCAGAACCGCATCACTCATCCGCTTGCGCCGATCGCGAGCGGATGGGCGACGGGCAGCCTGCCTGGCGCCTTCAAGCTCGGCGTCGATTCGGCGTTATGGGCCGGGCCGGGCTTTCCCGGCATCGCCTATCTGTTCCGCGGATCGGAATTCCTGCGGCTCGATTGCGGCGCCCACCCGACCGATCCCGGGCAGTGGCCGGTCACGCTGGATCCGTTTCCGACCGCTGACGAATGGCTGCGCGAGCCGAGCACTGACGGCGTGCCGCGCCGCGGGCCGGATCTCGGCGCCAGCACCAAGCTTTACGGCGTCAGGGAGGACGCCAACCGGGTCCATTTCTTCACCCGTGACGGCCGTTATGCGCGCCATGATCTCAACACCGGCGAATATGATATCGCCCCGGTCGCGACCGTCTCGCGCTTCCCGCTGCCCGACCATTTCGGCGGCCGCGTCGACCTGGCCTTTTACGGCGCCGGCGCCGAGGCGGAGCATATCTTCTTCTGCCGCCACGACTATGCGGAGTTCGATGTCCGGCGTGGCGCCATCATCCGCTCGGGCGCGATCGAGCAGCGCTTCGCCGGTCTCGCCGGGTTGCTGGCCCGGCCGCAACTCTTCCTGGTCGAGGATTATGCGCTCGATACCTATGTCGGCCCGCTCGCGCTGGGGCGGCTGGTCAGCACGCTGCAGGTCCCGCCGCAAAGCCGGCGCACCAGCGTGGTGGTGACGAAAGTGGTGGTCCCGGCCGCCGTCGCGCTTCAGCAAAACCTCATCGAACGGCAGTCACAGGCATCGATCGCGGATTTCTACGCCCGCGTGGCGGCAAGCCCGCCACCCGAGAGCCGGATCGGCGACGACGCATCCGCGGCACTTTGGGGCGGCGAAGTGAATGCGCTTGACGGCGACGGGCTCGATACCGGGCGCGACGCCCTGATCCAGGCCGCGTTCGCCGCCATCTCGGATCAGGCGCGGCAATCCTCGCATCAGATCGAGCAGCAGCTGGTCGACGTATCGGCCGCGGATACGGTCTCCGGCGAGGTGCTGAACCGGGAGACGTTCGAGCTGGCCAATAGCAGCGACAGCACGCGCCAGATCGAGTTCATGGAGCTGATGCAGAGCTATGTGACGCTGATGCTGCTCAAGAATGTCCGGCTTGCCTATACCAATGGCCGCGATCGCCCCACTCAGTTCGCGTTGCGCGAGATCGATGCACGCCTTCCCGATCTGCTGGTCGATCCAGCCATGGCGGAACCCGTCATCGCCTATCTCAAACAGCAGCTCTCCCGCATTCAGGACTCCTCGGGCGACATGCGCAGCGTTCTCGTCTCGGACGAGCGGCTCGATATCGACGCACGGACCAGGACGGGTTGGGTGTTCGATGACCTGAACCCGCCGCAAACGCTGGAAATATCCGGCATCGTCAAGGCAGCGCGCACTTGGCGTCAGCCGACCTATCAGACCCGCGCGATCGACATCTCGCAAGATCGAAGCGATGCCGGGCAGGCGGGGATCAGCCGCGTGGCGGTCGCCGCCCTGCCCGAGATCGCGCGTGTCATGGAGACACCGGCATAGCGAGAGTCGTTTTCCGCTGAGCTGAATCGGCGCCAGCCCGCTCCCCACGCGGCCACCCGGCGACAGCGTTATTCTGTGGGTGGCCGGGTGGGGGAGCGGGCTGGTGCCGTCTTAC
The DNA here is from genome assembly GCF_050725575.1 of Sphingomonas sp. GTDB lineage: Bacteria > Pseudomonadota > Alphaproteobacteria > Sphingomonadales > Sphingomonadaceae > Sphingomonas. The sequence continues at coordinate 6,940 of NZ_JBOHHW010000074.1, forward strand.
CGAAACCGACGCTAGCCGCCGGCCATGTACCGTTGGCGCTGCGCATCCAGGCGTACTTTTGCCTGTTCGAGCTCATGGACCTCAGTCGCCTGCAGCAGCGATTCGAGCACCCGCGACAAATGCGAGATCATTGCTTTTCGCGCGCGGGCCGGATCGCGGGAGCGCAACGCCTCGATGATCAGCCGATGCTCCTCGATCACCGGCGTCACGCCGGCAAGATGGGCCTTGTCGCTGAGCAGGCGATATTGCGGCGAGCGCGCACGCGCGTCCCACAGCATCTCGACCGCCATATACATTGCGCTGTTGCCGGTGGCGCGGGCAATGGCGAGGTGAAACCGCCGGTCGGCATCCTCGGACGCCATGATATCGCCCGGACTGCGGTTCATTTCGTCGACCAGCGCCTCGAGCTCGGCGAGTGGCTCGTCGCTGATCTGTGCGGCAGCCAGCGCACAGGCCTCGCCCTCGATCGCGCGCCGCGCCTCGAGCAGCTCGAAAGGCCCCATGTCAGCCTCGACCGACACCCCGCCGCGCGGGACTCGAGCGGTGACATAGACGCCCGACCCCATCCGCACTTCGACCAGGCCATCGACCTCAAGGGCGATAATGGCTTCGCGGATGGTCGGGCGCGACACCGAATAGGTTTGCGCAAGAAGGCGCTCCGGCGGCAGCCGCTGGCCGATCTCATAGGATCCATCGGTGATCCTGGCGGCCAGGTCGGTCGAGACGCGCTCATAGAGTCGGTTGCTGTCGCCTCTGGCCATGGCTTGGCTATTATCCGCAGCGACGATGTCCGACAAGCACTCCGTCACAGGCCTTACCAAAAGGCGAGAAACTCTTGCGATTGGTCAAGCCAATAGCTAAGCGATGGCCCATAAAGGATGGCCGGTCGCGCCATGCCGCCTGTCGATATGGGGAGGACCGAAATGGCCAGATGGCATTTGTCGATCATCGCGATTCTGTCCGCCATCGGCCTGTCGCTCAGTGCGGCAGGACAAGTCCCGTCCCGCGACGCAAGCGCGGCACCCTCTTCGCCGACGCCGCTGCTGGTCGCTGCCGACCTGCGGCCCGGCACCGACCTTTCCGGTCCCTGGCATTATTCGGTCGATCCCTATCGCGCCGGCCTGGCCGGCTTTCATGGCGGCGCGCCCAACGCGAGCGAGGCCCGCTGGGCGGACATCGATGTCGGCGCCACGATGCGCAAGGGCGACGGCGCGATGTTCGAATTCGACATGGATTCGGCGCCGATCACCACCTTGCCGGCGAGCTGGCTGACCCATGCCGCGGAGATGCGCTATTATCAGGGGCTGGTCTGGTATCAGCGCCACTTCCAGGCGACGCGCCCCGCCGGCAAACGCGTCTTTCTCCGGCTCGGCGCGGCCAACTACAAGACCCGCGTCTATCTGAACGGCACGCCGCTCGGCGAGCATGAGGGGGGTTTCACGCCCTTCGCATTCGAGGTCACCAAATTGCTCCGCGACGGCGACAATCAGGTCACCATCGGCGTGGATTCGGCGGTCAGCGACACCAGCGTGCCGCCGCCGGTCACCGATTGGGAGAATTATGGCGGCATCACCCGCTCGATCCGGCTGATCGAAACACCGAATACCTATGTCGACGATGCCTGGGTGCGGCTGACACGCAGCGGGACGCTGGCGATCGATGCGCATCTGGATGGACCAAAGGCTGCGGGACAGCCGGTCCGGCTGGTCATTCCCGCGCTTGGCGTCAGCCAGGCGGGAACGACCGACGCCAACGGCAATTGGCGCACGACCATTGCGGCGCCCCGCGCGCTGGAACGCTGGTCGCCCGAGCGGCCCAGGCTCTACGATGTCGCGATCGAAGCGGGCGATGACCGGTGGCGCGACCAGGTCGGGTTTCGCACGATCGAAACCCGGGGTTCCGAGATCCTGCTCAACGGCCGGCCGATCTTCCTGCGTGGCATCAGCCTGCATGAAGAGGAGCTGGGCGTGTCGCCGGCCCGGGTCATCACCCCGGCGGCCGCGCGTGCGCTGTTGAGCGAGGCGAAGCAGGCGCTGCACGCCAATTTCGTCCGGCTGGCGCATTACCCGCATGACGAAACCATGGTCCGCGCCGCCGACGCGCTCGGCTTGCTGGTGTGGAGCGAAGTGCCGGTCTATTGGCGGATCTCGTGGGCCAACCCCGATACGCTGGCGACCGCACGCCGGATGATTGCCGAGAATATTCTCCGCGACCGCAACCGTGCATCGATCGCGATCTGGAGCATCGCCAACGAAACGCCGATCACCGATGCGCGCAACATTTTCCTGAACACCCTGGCCGCGGACGTCAGGCGGCTCGACGACACCAGGCTGGTCGGCGCAGCGCTGCTGACCGAGCGGTCGGCCGCGAGCGGCCATCCGGTCATGACGATGAGCGACCCGCTCGCCGCCCAGCTCGATGTGATGGGCATCAACACCTATAATGGCTGGTATGGCGACGACCGGCTGGCCGATGTGCCGGCAATCGAATGGCGCGTGCCGACCGACAAGCCGCTGATCTTCTCGGAGTTCGGCGCCGACGCAAAGGCCGGATTCCACGATCCGCGCGCGATGCCGCAGAAATTCTCCGAGGAATATCAGGCCGACTATTACCGGCAGACCCTGGCGATGGCGGCGAAGATCCCGACCTTGCGCGGCCTGTCGCCCTGGATCCTCAAGGATTTCCGCTCGCCGCGCCGCCAGAACGCCTTTCAGCAGGGCTGGAACCGCAAGGGGCTCATTTCCGAGACCGGACAGCACAAGCTCGCCTTCGACGTCCTGGCCGCCTTTTATCGCGAGCGCGAGGAAGGCCACCGGTAAAGGACGCCGCTCAAGGCGCGGCCTTGTTGCGGCCGAGCGCGCTCTTGCGCTGGCCGTACAGCGCGTAGATCGCAAGGCCGATCGCGTTCCAGACCAGGCACCAGAGCAGCGTCTTCGCGGGCAGGCTGAGGAACAGATAGAGGCAGCCGCCGATTGCGCCCAGGCCGACGACCAGGGCGGCGGGAACACGGAACGGGCGCGGCAGATCGGGCGCGCTGCGGCGCAGGACGATCAGGCACAGGCCGACCGCGATGAAGGCGATCAGCGTGCCGGCATTGGCGAGCGCGGCAATCTCCCCGATCGGCAGCAGCCCGGCCAGGATCGCCACCAGCACCGCGGTCATCAGCGTGATCCGCGTCGGGGTGCCGCGCCGCGAAATGCGCGCCAGCCCCTGGGGCAGGAAGCCGTCGCGCGCCATGGCGAGAAAGATGCGGCTCTGGCCATAGAGAAAGGCAAGCAGCACGGTCGGCAGGGCAATCACCGCCGCCGTCGCCACGACACGCGCCACGCCGCCCTGGTTCAGCGAGCGCAGGATCAGCGCCAGCGGCTCCGGGCTGCCGGCAAAGCGCGTGAACGGCACCGCGCCGACCGCCGCCGCCGCGACCAGCAGATAGATCAGCGTGCACACGACCATCGAGCCGATGATGCCGATCGCCAGGTCGCGCTCCGGCCGCTTCGTTTCCTCCGCCGCGGTTGAAATCGCATCGAAGCCGTAAAAGGCGAAGAAGACGATCGCCGCCGCGGCCATGACGCCGCGAGGCACGCCGTCGGCGCTGGCGCTGGCGCTGGAGACGAAACCATAGGGCATGAACGGCTGGAGGTTCGCCGCGTCGAAATGCGGCAGCGCATAAGCGACGAACAGCGACAGCGTCGCGATCTTCACCAGCACCAGCACGGTGTTGACGCGCGCGCTTTCGCGCGTGCCGAGCAGCAACAGGCCAGTGACCACGGCAATGATGAAGACCGCCGGCAGATTGATGATCCCGCCCAGCTCCGGGCCCTGGGTCAACACGGCCGGAAAGCCGATGCCGATGAGCAAGGGCGAGGCATAGCCCGACCAGCCGACCGCCACGGTCGACACCACCAGCGAATATTCGAGGATCAGGCTCCAGCCCACCACCCAGGCGATCGCTTCGCCCAGTGCGGCATAGGAATAGCTATAGGCACTGCCCGCCGCCGGCATCATCGCGGCGAGTTCGGCATAGGCCAGCGCCGCGCAGGCACAGACCGCGCCGGCAATGGCGAAGGACAGCAGCACCGCCGGCCCCGCCCGGTCCGCGCCGACACCGATCAGCGTCAGAATACCGGTGCCGACGATCGCGCCGACGCCCAGCGCGACCAGATGCGGCCAGGACAGTGTGGGCGGCAACGCGTCCCGGTGACGTTCCCCCGCGGGGGTGATCGGCTTGCGTCGTGTCCAGCTGTTCAACTCTGCCCTCCAATGGAATTGCCGCCGATCCCGTTACAGCGGCGCGCACGACACGATGACGCAAGGCAACCGGAATTGCCAATCGAATGATCCGGACCGACGCGACCGACGGCGCTATGCAGCATCACCCGCCGCCGATCGTCGCCATGATCTCGCATCGTTCATAACGCCATACGCGATCCCGTGTGACGGTTGAATCGCCGCCGGCGATGGGCCGTGGGAACAGGGTCAAAAGACCGGGCTGACGTGACGGCGGCGGGAGATATGGGACACCGAACGTTCCATATCTTTTCGCCATTGCCGCGATGAGTATCTTTGCATTATTCATTGTATATCAGATACTTAATAAGATATGATTGATCTCTGCCCCGGGGCGCGGGGATCGGCGGCCGCGCAGGGCTCCGGTGGTCGCCTCCCATCGGAGATCGGGCACCGGGGCCACCGTCCGCATCGATCCGGACGCCCGGATTCAGCTCAACGGCGAAAGCGGGCGTCCGTCCGGTCCCAGGGAGCGGATAAAATCATTGACCATGTCCGCCACCTCTTCGGGGCATTCCAGGCCGGCCAGATGAGCGGCATGCGGCATTTCCAGAAAGACCGCGTTCGGAATGGCGTCGGCCATGGCGCGGGTTTCGGCGACCGGGAAAGTCCGGTCCTCGCGGCCCGCCACCACCAGCACGGGCGTCCGGATGGTGGCGAACAACGCGCGCTGGTCGGGCCGCCGGGGCACAACGCTTTCCACCGCCCAGCGCACCGAGTTCATATCGACCCGAGCAAGTGCTGCACGCACCGCCGCCACCACCGCCGGCCGCTCGCGCAGTGTCGTCGGCCCGAGAAAGGCGGCGACCGCACTCGATCGCAACGGACCGCGGATGCCGCCAAGCGCCCGGCCGGCCAGGTTCATAAAGCGGTATTCGACCCGCTGGCGGGCGGAGCAAGGCGACGCCGTGCCGTTCATGAGCACCGCGGCCCCGATGCGTTCGGGATGGCGCGCGGCAAAGGTGCCGCCGATCATCGCGCCCCAGGAATTGCCGACATAATGCGCGCGGTCGATCCCCAGCACATCGAGCACGTCCCCGATGCAATCCGCACAGGTCGGGAAATCGAACGGCGCGCCGAGCGGCGAACTGCCGCCCTGGCCCGGCGGATCGACCAGGATGACCCGGTAGCGCGGGAGGAGCCTGGCGACGACCCCGTCCCACATCGATCCGTCCATCAACAGGCTCGGCCAGAACAGGATCGGCGTCCCTTCCCCGCCAACCCGCACGCGCAACGCCCCGAGCGCGGTCGGCGCGATCACGTCCTGCACGGCACCGACAGACAATTCCATGACTAAGCACCTTTGGATCGATCGCTGTTGCGAAACGATATCCTCGGCAAGGGCGTCGGGCCAGAGTTTGATCGGGCTGCCATCGGCGTAACCTCTGGTCGCGATTCTGCTTCTTGACAAAGATGTCAATATGACAGCTTCTCTGCGAGAAGCCGGAAAAAATTTCCGCGCTGTATTGGGGGGCGCCGAATGGTGAAGAACGCCGTCATGGCTCTGTTTGCGAGCTGCGCCACGATGTCGTTCGCTGGCGTCGCAGTCGCCGATGAGAGGGTGGTTTACACCTATGACGAGCTTGGGCGGCTCAAAACGTCTTCGACGACCGGAACGGTCAATGATGGCCTGCAAATGTCGACGACATTCGACCCGGCGGGCAATCGGACAAACTATACCGTAAGCGGTGCGGTGCTGCCGGCGATCTCGATCGCGGATGCCCCGACCGTCACAGAAGGCAGTGATCTCGTTTTCACGGTGACTCGTTCGGGGCCAATCACGGCTGCGGTCAGCGCCAGCTGGACCACCGTTGCCGGTACGGCGGCGGCAGGGAGCGATTTCACGGCGGTAAGCGGAACGGTGAGCTTCGCCATTGGCGAAGTGTCGAAGACGATCAGGGTCACGACAATCAACGACACTATGGTTGAATCGGCAGAGGCGATGACGGTCACGCTGTCGGCACCGACCGGCGGCGCAACGCTGGGAACGGCGACGGCGACAGGCACGATCAACGATAATGATGTTGCCGGACCGCCGCCGTCGTTTGCGGTCAGCAATGCAGCCGGGGTCGCGGAAGGCAACCCAATGATATTCACCGTCACCAAGACGGGCACGACGACCTCAAGCTATTCGGTAAATTACAGGACGTCGAACGGCACCGCGACGACCGGAATCGACTTTACCGACACGAGCGGCACGCTCACCTTCGCGCCGAACGAGACAAGTAGAACCGTCAGTGTTCCGACAATCGACGATACGGCGGTCGAATCCCCTGAATCAATATGGCTCACCCTATTAAGCCCTTCTGGCGGAGCAACTATTACTACCGCGAATGGCACGGGAAATATTCTCGATAATGATACCCCCGCCCCACCGTCATTTACGGTCGGTAACGCGATGGCGGTCACCGAAGGCGGGACGCTGGCGTTCACCGTCACCAAGACCGGTCCAGCGACAGCCTCTTATTCGGTCAATTACGCGACGGCCAGCGGCACTGCCACATCCGGCACCGACTTTACCGGAGTGTCGGGGACGTTGACGTTCCTTTCGGGCGAGGTGAGCAAGCCGATCCAGATTGTGACGATCGATGACGCAACGGTCGAATCTGCTGAAACAGTGCTGGTGAATTTGTCGGCACCGACCGGCGGCGCAACGCTGGGAACGGCGACGGCGACAGGCACGATCAACGATAATGATGTTGCCGGACCGCCGCCGTCGTTTGCGGTCAGAAATGCAGCCGGGGTCGCGGAAGGCAACCCAATGATATTCACCGTCACCAAGACGGGCACGACGACCTCAAGCTATTCGGTAAATTACAGGACGGCGAACGGCACAGCGACGACCGGAATCGACTTTACCGACACGAGCGGCACGCTCACCTTCGCGCCGAACGAGACAAGTAGAACCGTCAGTGTTTCGACAATCGACGATACGGCGGTCGAATCCCCTGAATCAATATGGCTTACCCTATTAAGCCCCTCTGGCGGAGCCACTATTACTACCGCGAATGGCACGGGAAATATTCTCAATAACGATTGAGATTGCATCCAGGTATGTAAATTTCGTTGACGAAAGATAAGGCTAATACCATTCATTTAATATGAAAATACCCTTACGATAAGAGGGAATTATATTGTAGTGAGAATTGTGTTATTGGAATATTTAATAACACTGATCCGTTCCGAAGTTAATTTTCGTCATTATATCGCCAATCATTTTGGTAGGCTGGCCAATCATAATTGGTAAGGCTCGCAGTGAGATCTGTCACCATAGGGGGAAATATGCGCCACCAATTCAAGGTTGTGCTGCTTGCCGTTAGCGCTATTATTGCGACTCCGACATGGGGACGGACGGGACCTTCAATTGCTGAGGCTGAAAAAGCGTCCAGCGAAGAGCGGCGAGATGTCGCATCGATTTACGCAGACGACGAAACCCCGAATAGAGATGGAGACGTTACCGAACGCCCCCAAAAGGAACGATCAAGTTTCGCGCAAGTCGTCGCACCCTCCCGGGGGACCGGGCCGTGGACCATGCCTGACCTGTCGTCTTCAGCACAGTTTGCAGCGCTGCGCAGGGAAGCGCCTCCACAAAATGAGGCGAGCGGGCCGAAGGAGAGCGATGGACAGGCGCGGGCATCGAGCGCGGCTTCTCCATCCGCGGCACCGGGAGACGACGGTGAGGATCGCTATTTTCCCGTCGGGATGATCAGAAGCGGCCTGGTGGACGGGAATGGCGTGGATCACGCCTCGGGGCGGCATGCCTGGTCACAAATGGATCTTTCGATCGGCCCAAAGGATGGCGGCGGCCTCTCCAATATCGTTCAATATGCGGTGGGGGAGGATTCGACCTCCCGACCGCAGATCGACATTCCGACACTGTATTTGCGATACAAGACCTATATAGCCGAACCATTGCTGGCAAGAGTTTCCTATGGATCTTACAAGAATGATTTCAGGCCGCAAAATGGATTAAACGCCCCTTGGGTGCCGGATGAGAAAGACGGCGCTTCCTTTGAAGGTAGAGAGGTATTGTTAAACGGCGTAACAACGTCCGAATACATATATACGACCAGGGATGGGACAAAAATAATATTCGGCAATATGTCAAATGGTCGTCTATTGGAAATTATAGGGGAGTATGATTATAGAGAACAGAAAATACCTGACAGAATTGAAAGCCCCAATGGAGAAATAATAAAATACATAAAAAGTTACAATTCAGCTGGCGGTTCGATAGTTCCTCATGTGAAGTTCATCGAGAGCAATACCGGATACCAATTTTTCCTCCAATATCACGCGGAAGGGTTCACAGGAAATTTAAACCAGGAAGGGTATAAAAGATTCAGAGCCGTCGCGCGTATCGATGCCATGAACAATGTCATTGACCAGTGTAGCGATGTAACTGTTTCTTGTAATAATTTTTCCAAGAGTTGGCCGTATAGCTCTTACGGCTATCCGGCACACGACAATGATGGTGATACCACGCAAGTCAACGATTCCGCTCTTGTCGGCACGAAATTCAGGGAACATCATCTCAACATCACCGATCCGGACATTCCCGGTTCGTGGAACCCCCGAACCGGATTGAGCATCTGGTATCATGGAAACAACGGCTCCAGACCCGATATTTTCATGCGGGCCGTAGCGGACATCGGCGTGCCTGGCGGCACTCAGGGCACCACCGTTGCCCAGATGGAAAATCAGGGGGTGATGACCGACTATATATGGTACACCTCAATACAGGACGGTAGTGAAGGCGGCATAGCCGGTGTAAAATGGATTGGTGAAAGCAGAAACCCGAACAGGCCCGGCGAATATGTGACGACGATCGTCAATCGCGGAGATGGCTTCGCGCCGCGCAAGCTCGAGCTTGTGAACGTGTCCGGGCAAAAAACCTATTATAAATATGACAGCGCCTGGCGGCTGGTGAAGACGATTTATCCGGAAGGGAACAGCGTTACCAACACGCTTGATGCGCGCGGCAATATTCTGCGCATCACGGCGACGCCCAAGCCCGGCAGCGGCCTGGCCGAGATCGCGACGATGACGGCTGATTATCCACTGGCCTGCGACAACCCCAGGACCTGCAACAAGCCGGTATGGGTGCGCGACGCCAAGGGCAACCAGACTGACTATACGTACGACCCTCGCCATGGCGGGATATTGACCGAAACCCGCCCGGCCGACGCCGCTGGCATCCGGCCGCAGACGCGCTACAGCTATGCCGAGCTCTACGCCTGGTACAAGAATGCGAGCGGGCAGATCGCGCGGGCACCGACGCCGATCTGGAAACTGACCGAAGTCGCGACGTGCCGGACGCAGGCGTCGTGCGCCGGCGATGAGGTGAAGACGATCACCGCCTATCAGCAAGGCTCGTCCGGGGTTGGCTCCAACCTGTTGCCGGTCACGGTGACGAGGCTGGCCGGCGCGGTCAGCGCGACGACCACGACTGGCTATGACGATATCGGCAATGTCGTCGCGGTCGATGGCCCGCTATCGGGACCGGTCGATACGATGCGCTATCGCTATGACAGCGGACGCAGGCTGGTCGGCACGATCCAGCCCGACCTTGATGGCAGTGGCCCGAAACCCGCAATCGCCGAGCGGCGGGGGTTCAACGCGCTCGCACTGCCCGGCACCGTGGAAAAGGGCAATGTCGCCGGCGTTACGGATGCCGACTGGGCGGGGTTCGTCGCGAACGAGACGCTGACCATCGGCTATGACCAGAATCGCCGCAAAGCGGTAGCGACGACCTTAGCGGGCGGTGTGCCCTATGCGCTGACGCAATATAGCTACGACAGCGCCGGGCGGCCGGAATGCACGGCTCAGCGCATGAACCCGGCGGGCTTCTCCGCTCTCCCCGCTTCGGCGTGCACCCTGGGCGCGACGGGAGGGAATGGCGCGGATCGCATTACCCGCAACAGCTATGATCTGTCTGGACGGTTGATCCAGGTGCAGAAGGCTTACGGGAT
>NZ_JBOHHW010000075.1:0-16264 GCF_050725575.1 Sphingomonas sp.
ATCACGTCGGTCACGTTGGTGAGGTAAAATTTGTTGGTGACGTTTCGACCCCAGATCTGGGCCTTCCAGCGCGAATCCGGTGCGCCCACGCCGAGCCGGAGGTCGAGCGTAGCATATCCGGGTATTTCGAACTCGCTCAGCCCGCCGAACGCCGCCTGCGATGACGAGCGATAGCTGATATTGCCGCCCATCGTCAGTTCAACTTTGGCATTCAACGGCACGCGATAATCCACATCTGCGTTCGCCTGCCATTTCGGCGTGCCCGGGAACGACGCGCCCTTGACGTCGATCGTCGTCCCGTTCGGGTCATTGGTCATGAAGCTGCGGTCGATCCGTGTATCAACATAGGTCGCGCCAGCACTGAGCCTGAGCCCATCGACCGGCCGCCAGTTCAGGCTGAGCTCCCCGCCCCGCACGGAAGAGCGCGGGATCTGCACCAGGCTCGGCAGATTGCCGAATGCGGTGCCGACATAGCCCGCGATCTGCTTGTCGTTATATTTGTAGTAGAAGCCGGCACCGTCGAGCTGCAGCCGCCGATCGAAGGCGGCAATCTTGAAGCCGGCCTCGAACGCGAGCACCGATTCCTGTGTCACCGGATTAAACTGCGTTGGGAACAGTCCCGGCACGGTGGGGAAACTACCCGCTTTATAGCCTTTGGTCACATTGGCGTAGAGCAGCGTGTCGCGATCCGGCTTCCAGTTCAGCCCGGCGCGCCACGAAAAATTGTCTTCCGACAACCGCTTTGCGACGATCGGAACAGGGACATTGGGCGTCCCATAGCCGACCTCGCCCAGCGTCGCGCAGGCACCCGGCTGGAGCGCCACCACAGGGGCGGCAAAACCGCGCAGCAGGTTGGAAACGAAGCTGAAGACCGTCGAGATGTCGCCATTGCCGCTATCGTAGAGGCAGCCGCGGAACCGATTGGTCTGATCGTTGTAGCGGCCCGACAATTGCAGGGTCAGGCCATGGACGAATTCATAGTCGATGCTGCCGAACGCGGCCTTCGACTCGATCTTCTGCGCGTTGCCGATGGCGAATTCGCTGTACCGGAGCGGTCCAAACCCGCTGTTGCTGGCCAGGATATTGCCGATTTCCCGGTCGTCGGTCGTGTCATTGCTGTAATTGCCGCCGATCATCCAGCGAAGCGGCCCCTTCGCGCTCGCAATGCGCAGTTCCTGCGAGAAGCTCTTGATCCGCGCATCGATCGTCAGCCGCAAATTTGTCTCGGGAACGCCGTCGGTGTCGACGGGCGCCCATTGCTTGAGGTGCGAATAGGCGCTGATCGACGTCAGCGTGATCGAATCCGACAAGTCGATGTCGCCGCGCAGCGAGAATTGATAGAAATGGTCGTTGCGCCTGAGGCTGACGCCAGGGTCCCAATCGGCAATCCGGCTCTTGTCCGGCGCCGGTGCGATGGCAAGCAAGGCCGCCTCGAGATCGGTATAGCCCCCGGCCGACGCCGGAATCTGCGGATCGTAGCGCATGAACTGCCCGGCTTGCGTCTCGCTCTTGTCGATCCATCCGTTGGCGATCAGTTCGAGCCGCAGACCGCTCGTGCTCCAGTCCAGGATCGCGCGGCCGGTCGTGAAATCGCGCCGCCCGAGCCGGTCCGACGGCCGGCTCTGGCTGACCTGCCATCCGTCGGCATATTCATGGCGAACCGCGATGCGTCCCTTGAGATCCCCGGAGATCGGGCCGCTGACGAACCCTTGCGCATCGACCTCATTGAAACGGCCATAGGTAAGGTCAAAGCCCGACGTTAGAGCGTCGGTCGGCTTGGCGGGAATATAGTTGATCGCCCCGCCAGTGGAATTCTGCCCGAACAGCGTGCCTTGCGGCCCCTTCAATATCTCAACGCGCTCGACGTCGAACGACGCGCCCTCGGTCATCGCCAGATAGGGGATCGGCACCTGGTCGCTGTACACGCTGACCGTCGGCGCGACGGCCACCGCGACGTCATAGAATCCGATGCCCCGGATCGTGAGGACCGGCGATCCGTACGTGCTGGGTCTGAAGGTCAGTCCTGGCGCGATCTTTTCAAGATCGGCCGGGCGCGTGATGCCGGCATTGGCGAGCTGGTCGCCCGATGCCGCGGTGATCGAGAGCGGCACGTCGCTCAATCGCTCGGACCGTTTCTGCGCGGTGACGATGATATCGTCGGGCGCGGAATCGTTCTTGCCGGTGTCGGCCGGTCGCGCGGCCGACGCCACTTGGTCGGTACAAGACAAGCGGCCGTCCCCGGCCGTTGGGCCTGGCGCTGCCATGGATGGCGCGGGCGCCTTGGGAACACATCCCGGCGCGGTGTCCGTCGTTCCGCCTTGCCCAGTGGACGAGAGCGCTTGCTGAACGGCCCAAGCGGGTGTCGACAGGCCAAGCGCGGTCGTGCCCAACAGGATCACAAGATACTGTTTCATTCATCCCTCCCAATTATATACTCTTGTTTTTGTTAGCTTATTTCTCTCTTAGTCAGCGGCTTCTCGATGGCCCGCTTGGCCTGCAGCACAGCGGCGACCACGCGGCGGGCGCGGACGGCGCCTTCGTCAAAGGGCAGTAAAAGGGGCTTCATCTCGTCGAACGTGCGAGCGCCCATCTGCGTCTGGACGGCTTCGAGCATCGGCAGATCCTCATGAAGGAAGGCCTGCTCGGTGGCGCTGGTGATGAGGTCGTCCAGCTGAGGATTCTCCTGCCCGAAATCGCGGGTCATCGCCCAGAAATAATGGGTCCTGGTCGCCGTTTCGGGCGTCAATATATCGAGCCCGAGGGTGGATATGCCGTCGCTGCGCGGATGCCCTGCCGGCGTGACGCCGACATTGAGCAGCATGTTGCCCGGCGGGTCCCACCGCATGTCGAGCCAATGGTCGACATTCTTGCCATAGTTTCCGAACAAGGCGTCCCATACCGGCGGCGCGGGCGCGTCGGGGCACCAACGATCCGAAAAGATCGTCGTGCCGTGCTGCTGGACACGATGCTTGCCGGTGGCGATGGCGTCGCTGCCGATCCCGTTCTTGTGCAGGAAGGCGACATGCGACAGATCCATCAGATTGTCGGTGATCAGTTCGTAATGCGCGTCGACCGTGAAGACGCCGCCGACGGTGCGCAGGCCGTCATCGACCAGGCAGGAAAAATCGGGAATGAGGTCGGCATCCGCCTGGTCCGGATCGCCGAACCAGAGCCATATCAGCGAATAGCGCTCGACGACCGGTAAGGATCGGACCCGTGCCGCTTTCGGCGCATGTCCATGGGGGCTGTGGACGCACTGCCCCTCGCTCGAGAAGACGAGCCCGTGATAGGGGCACTGGATCCGATCGCCCTCGACGGTCCCGAGATGAAGCGGCGCGAAGCGATGCGGGCATTGGTCGTGGAGAGCGGCGATCGTGCCGTCGCCTTTCCGGTACAGCACGATGGGAATGTCGCACAAACGCCGCGCGAAGGCCTGGTCGGCGACTTCGCGAGCCCAGGCCGCGACATACCATGCCTGATCAATGAACATGGGCATTGTCCTCCACGATTCTGCTCAGCTGCCCGCCAAGGTGGAGGCTTCGCCGCGCGTCGCGCAGCGTCAGCCACAAGGTTTCGCCGGGCTGAAGAAAGGCCGGCGCGTCAAGCGCCACGCGGATCTCGTCACGGCGACGGACATCGTCGACCAGATGCGTGCTCAGGATCCGGATTACCTCGGGCGTCGCGCGGGCAATGACGCCGCCCGGCGTTCCGGTAAGCAGCAGGTCGCCGCGCTTGAGGTCCTGAAGTCCCGCGATCTCGGTCAGCGCTTCTTCGGGCGGATAGATGAAGCTTGCGCTGCTCGCCGCCTGGCGCAACTCGCCTTCCCGGCTCAACGCCAGATCGAGCTGACCGATCGTCTCGGCGACATCGCCTTGATCGAGATAATAGAAGACCGGGCCGGTCGGACAGAAGGTGCGGTAGCTCTTGCCGCGATACCATTGCAGGAACGACGCGCCGAACATCGTATCCCGCGCCGACACGTCGTTGCACAGCACGACGCCGGCGACGAACGATCCGATGTTCGAGCGATCGACCACGGCGCCCGACCCCAGCGATCGACGCAGGACAATCCCGATCTCCGCCTCATAGTCGAGCAACTCGACACCGGCCGGCCGCACGATATCGGCATAGGGACCGCACAGCGAACTGCTCGCCTTGGCGAAAAGCAGATTGGCCCTGCGCTGATGATGCCCCGCCTCGGCCGCGTGATCGCGATAGTTCAATCCCTGGCAGATGAGCGTCGCATCCGCCGTCACCGGGCTGAGGATCGCGCGCGCCGGCACGGCCACCGGGCTTGAGGGCAGCGCCCGCCCCGCATCGAGCTCGGCGACAAGATCGCTGAGGGTTGTGACCTCGGTCGCAAGGTCCTGCGCCTCGACCAGATCGTCAGGATGGATCGGCGCGGCGCCGGTGACGACGGCCCATCGCGCTCCTTTTCCTACATCGTATCGAATGATCATCGAGGCCATTATTCTCTCCGGCATCTTTTGTCAGCGCAGCCACGACCGCGGCGGTGTCGCCAGCGCGTCGAACATCGCATGGACGGCGGCGGGTGCGTCGGCCGGCGGCGGGCCCGGTGGCCGCATCGAGTCCGGCAAGTCGTCGCCCCAGGCCCAAAGCCCGCCGCGCGTCAGCGGGTGGACACCGGTCGGGTAATCGGACGTCATCACGTCCCCGTCGGCATAATGCTCCCACTCGTCGCCGGCACCGTCTTTCCAATAATCGAAGATCTGACTGCCAAGGACGTGCCGGCCGATGCCCCAATGATGGCTCCACCCCTGCGCCCGAAGATGCTGTTGTCCTTGCCCGACGGCGTCGAGATCGATGGTTTCGGTCGAGACATGGAGCATCCGCGCTTCCGGCCCGGCCAGCAAGGCGAGGCTATGGTGATCGGCGGGCTGATCGCCGCGGTCGAACCGGAAGAAGCCCAGCACCGGGATGTCATCGGCAATCGTGGCCACATCCGATGCCAGGAAGCCGAAACGCTGGCGGTACCACTCCATCATGTCGGGAAAGGCCTGCGTCTGGAGGACGACATGGCCGATCCTGAAGACCGGCGCGGGCGCCGGATCCGATCGGACGGGCCGGTTGATCCGCGGCGTGGCGTTCGGCAGGTTGACGTCGCTGATCGCGCTCCGTGCGGGAAGCGCCGGCAGCGGCTCCGCGCCCCACAGGAAATCGACCCTGTTGCCGTCCGGATCGAACAGGCGCACCCGCTCGCCGCCGCCCGGCCCCTCCACCGGCGCGATGTCCCGCTTCTCAAACCGTGCCAGCGTGTGGAGATCGTCGCGGCTGCGCGCGGTCAGGGCGAAGCCAATGAACGCATCATGCTCGGCCGCGATCACTTCGACGCAATAGCTGTCGGGTCCATAGCCCCGAAAATACTGCCGGCCGCGGCTGGCCGGGGCCAGCGGGATGAAGCCGAAGTCGGCGAGAAAGCGAGCCATGCCGTCCGGATCGCGGCGCTGGTAGCTGACATGCGATAGAGCATCAGCACGGACGACCGGATCGATGGGCGGATCGACGGGCGGGATCATTGCGCTGCTCCTCTGATGCGATCGATGATCGCCATCGGGTCGTCGGGCATGGCGTTGCCGCGCCAGGCGACGTGCTGGTCGGGACGGACAAGGACGAAGTCACGCTCGTAGACACCGCGCGCATGGTCGTCGCGAATATCGAGCAGCTTGACGGGCACCCCGCGCTGCTCTGCTGCGGACAGCAAAGGGTCGGCCGCCAGGTCTGTGAAACGAACGAGCGTGAACCACGGTCCAAAATGATCGAACAGCGCGCTTCCGTCGCCCAGGAACAGGTGCGGCGCGCGCGCACCGGGCCAGGTGCTTGGCACATAGGCGCGTGGCGTCCATTCGGGTTCGTCGGCTTCGGTGCAGACGATCGGCGAATTGCGGTAGCGATAGCCGAGTTCGACGCCGCGTGCCTCGTTTTCCAGATTGCCGAGCGAGGCAATCAGCTTGCCATATTTCTTTCGGGCGGCGTCCCCCTCCGGCGTCGCTTCATGGATCACCGGATCATAGGCATTGGCGATTTCGAACCGTATCTGCATGTGGCCGCCCGACGCCTCGACGACGCCGGCCCCCACCGGCCGACGCTCGGCTTCGATACTCGACAGCAGCGCCGGGCCGCCCCACCCTTCCAGGACCGCGGCAAATTTCCAGGCGAGATCGACGGCATCCGCGATGCCGGTATTCATCCCATAGCCGCCGGTCGGGATGACCTGGTGCACCGCGTCTCCGGCCAGCCAGACCCGCCCCCGACCATATCCCGTCGCGAGTACCAGGTGCGGCGACCAGGGATTGGCCTGAATCACTTCGAGCGGGAACTCGCGGCCCAGCGCGTCGAAGACGAGTTCCTCGGGAACCACCTCTTCTGCGGCGGCGCCCTCGGCCAGGATGCAGTGCAACGTCCAGATCTCGCTGTCGTCCTGCGCAATCAGCGTGGCGCCGCTCGGCGATTGATAGTGCCAGGCGATGCCGAAGCGCTGGAGCAAGTCGCGCGCCTCAGATCTGAAATGCACCATGTAGAAGGGCGCCACATTATGGACCCCCTCCCAGCGAAAGCCGAGCGCCTCGCGCACCAGGCTGCCGCCGCCGTCGCAGCCCGCCAGCAACGCGCACCGCCTGGTCTCGCTTCGGCCGGTCGCGACCTCGCGCAATGTGACCTCGACGCCCTCGCCATCTTCCTCGAAACGCTCGAATGCCCAGCCAAAGCGAACCTCGACTAGCGGGGATTGTTCAAGAAGCGCCCGGAGCGTCGGCTCGAGCACAACCTGGCTGAGCCGCATATAGGGTTCGAGTGGTTGCGAGCCGTCATTGGTCTGGCGGATTTGCTCCCGCCAGTTGTCGACGTCGGGATAGGAAAAACGCGCCAGCTCCCATTCGTTGAGCCGCGTCACCCACACCACGTCCATCGGGCTGCTGCGCGGGACCGCGGCATCGCGGATCGCCTCCGCCAGCCCCATGCGGCGAAACAGCTCCATGCTCCGGCCATTGGTGACATCCATCTTGGGATGGCGCGTCGTCGTCGGGTTCCGCTCGACGAGCAGCACGCGAATACCGCGCGACTGAAGCTCGTATGCGGTCGCGAGACCAACGGGTCCCCCACCTGCAACAATGACAGGAATATCCACCAATGCCCTCTCCATCCCGGCCGTTCGCCGATGTTGGAGCAGGAGCTAACACAGCCTCCGCAAAGGAGTCCATTAAAATTACACGATCGTAGTATTTTATTGAAAGACGGCGCGTTCGACCAGATCCCAATAGCGTTCGACAGCCGCTTCGTCGGCCAGAGAAAATCCTATGGTTTGAGATATTTCGCCGCTCAACGACGATAGAACGGAGGTCATTCCGATCAGCATATAATAGACCAGATCGGGGTCGGCGGCGATCAACTCCCCGTCTTTCTGGGCCGCCCGGATCTGCGGCATGATGCGCTCGCGCGTCTTGCGCAGAATATTCTCGATGAGCCACGAGAGGCGCGGACTGGCGCCCTGATTCTCGCGCAGCATGAAATGATGGAACGCGGTGTGGTCGACCGTGAAGCGCAGGAAGCTGCGGAACTCGGTGCGCACCCGGTCGGACGCGCTCATCGTCGAGTCCGGCGGAATGGCTTCGTCCCATTGCGCCTCGATCTGTTCGAAGGCGTATTCGGCGCACGCCTTCCACAACACGTCCTTGGTTCGAAAATGATAGGTGATCAGCGTGTAGTCAACCGCGGCTCGTTCGCCGATGCGGCGAACGCTTGCTCCATCGAAACCGCGCTCGGCAAATTCGATCAAGGCTGCGTCCAGTATCGCCTTGCGGGTTTCGACCGCCCGCGACTGCTCGCGCCGGTTAGTCTTGCGGCGTTGACTGGGCTGGGGCGGGGAATTCTGGTCCTGTTGCGCTGGCTTAGACGTCATGATGTTCCTGTTCCCGGCTGCCGAAGATGCCGTAACCCCTATCGACCGCGGTGTGAATGGCGCGCTCCGCAGGCATGAGTCTGCAAGAACGCCAAGGCGATGTGACAGGCCGTGAACCCATGAACCGGCCGCTTTGGCCATGCGCTCGCATCCGGGCGCCGGGCGTTTTGCCTGCCGGTGTCATACTATTGCGGGGGTAAGCTACTGCTTTGGAATAGTTGTCTCGGGGCGCCGGCACCATGCAAAACGGGGTCTGCCGGAGGAGATAAACGTGCCCGATCGCCTTTTGAACAAGGTCCCATTCGCCGTCATGGCGGCTGCTTTGCTGGCGGTCTCCCCGCCCGCTCGTGCACAGGAGCTGCCTTATCCGGCCGACTTTCATACCAGGAACATCGAAGCGCATGGCGTGACGATGCATGTGCGCATTGGCGGCAGCGGACCGGCGGTCGTCCTGCTCCATGGCTTTGGCGAAAGCGGCGATATGTGGGCGCCGTTGGCGGCAGGCCTGGCCCGAAATCACACCGTCATCGTGCCTGATCTTCGTGGCATGGGACGATCGTCGAAGCCGGCGGGCGGCTTCTCCAAGATGAGCCAGGCGAGCGACATCGCGGCGTTGATGGACACGCTGAAGGTCGTGCGATCCGATGTCGTTGCGCATGATATCGGCAACATGGTCGCCTTTGCCTTTGCGGAACAATATCCCAACCGGGTGACCAAGCTCGTCGTAATCGATGCGCCGATCCCGGGGATCGGCCCATGGGACGAGATCGCAAAGAGCCCGGCGACCTGGCATTTCCGTTTTGGCGGCCCGGACATGGAGCGGCTCGTGAAGGGGCGCGAGCGCATCTATCTCGATCGCTTCTGGAACGAATTTTCGGCCGCCCCGGCGCGCTTCACGGAAGGATCGCGCAGCCATTATGCCGCGCTGTATGCGCTCCCTGGGGCAATGCACTCTGCGTTCGAGCAATATCGTGCCTTTGATCAGGATGCGAGCGACAATCGGGCATGGCTGGCGGCTCACGGAAAGCTGGCGATGCCGGTGCTGGCGTTGGGCGCAGAAAAGGGCCTCGGCCTGCAAATGGCGGACATCATGCGCGCCGCTGCTTCCGATGTGACCGCCAGCGTGATCCCGAGCTCCGGTCACTGGATCATGCAAGAGAACCCCAGTGCAATCGTTCGCCTCGTCCAAGCCTTCATCGATAAACCCTGAGCAGCCTTCCCGAACTGGATCGACGATCGCGGAAGGGCGGGAAATGCCCGATGACGGGCTAAGTGTTGACACACACCAACGGTTGCCCGCACCGGCCGAACGCTCGTCATGCAACCGCCCGGCGACACCGTCACCGGGCGGTTGAGGCGGCCGCTGCCGTCGTCATCGACGGGAGCGCGCCGCCGCCCCCATTACTTCGCCACTTCGGCGATCAGCGCCTTCAATGCCGCGAGACCGCCATCGATGTCATCCTTCGCGCTGGGAACGCCGCGTGCCAGGCAGATATAACCGTGAACCGTCCCCGCGGCTTCGCGGTAGACGGTCGGAACGCCCGCCGTAACGAGCTTTGCCGCGTAAGCCCGGCCCTGGTCGCGCAGCGCGTCCAGCCCAGCGGTCACAAGTAACGTCGGCGGGAGACCCTCGGCCGGAAAGTCGAGCGGGGATGCCCGGCGATCGGCGGGATCGGCAGCGTAGAGGCTGTTGAACCAGGTCATGCCATCGACCGACAGCAGATAGCCTTCGGCGAAGTCGCGAAAGCTTTGCCAATCGCCGTTCCGCGTCACGACGGGGTAGATCGGATTGATCGCAAGGACCGGTTTCGACGCCGGCTTGTCACGGAGAGCAAGCGCGGTCGTGATGGCCATGTTGCCGCCCGCGCTGTCTCCTGCAAGCACGAGTCCGGTGCACGGGAAATGATCGGCGACCCAGCGCGCGGCGGCTTCGGCGTCGTCATGCGCTGCAGGAAAGACGTGCTCCGGCGCACGGCGATAATCGACCGACACGACCGGGATGTCGAGTTGCCGGGCGGCCTCGGCGCAATAAGCGTCGTGCGTGTCGAGATCGCAAATCACCCAACCGCCGCCGTGATAAAAGACCATTACCGGCCCGGCTTCCCGATCCGGACGGTTGTCATAGACGCGAAGCCTGAGGTCACCCCCCGGCCCCGGAATCATGATTTCCTCGACCTTGGCGATATCACCGCGCGGCGCGTCGGCCGCCTGGCCGAGCCCGACGATCATCGCGCGCGCCGTCTCGGCGCCCAATTCCTGCATCGGCGGCCCTTCCTGCCCGTTCAGGAACCCCAGGAACTCCGCCACGTCGGGCCGTACATATTGAGCGACTTGCTCCGTCATCAATCTTCTCCCTCGCGCCAATCGGCATTGCGTCCGTCTTGATCTGCGCAAGCGCCGCTACCATGCGACTCGCGTGCCTGTCCAATAAAATTCCACGATCGTAGTATTTATTGGACAGGGGCCAAGCGCCCTAGTCTACGCGAAGGCTTTGCTCGGTGGCGTAGCACTGCTCCCAGATGAAGGTATCGAAGGCGGCAAGCCGGTTTTTCCACTTGGGCGTCATCGTCGATACGCAGGCACGCGCGACGCGCGCCGTATAATCGTCGGCCAGCGCCCAGGGATTGGCGGCATCTGCCGGGTCGAGGACTTGCCCGTACGGCTGAGACTTGAGCACCGCACCGGCGGCCGCCTGGATATCATCGTCGAAGGCGATCTGCAGCTTCACGTCCGCGTGCGTGCCAATCCGGCTGACATGGCCGCCGACGAACTTCTCGAACGGATGACGATCGAGGTCGCGAACCTGCTGGAAATAGCCCGGAATGTCCTGGGCGACGCCGAAGGCGCGCCACGGCATCCAGCCCGGAAACACGATATCGACGAACATCAGGGTCTTCTGGGCCGGCGCGTAGATCTCGATATTGCCGGACTCGTGACCGTTGCCGGGATAGGACAGCTCGAGCGTCTGCGTGCCCAGCTTCAGGGTATAGTTTTTGTCAAACGTCACCGTCGGCAGCGGGCGCTGCGGGTCGGCGGCGCGAGCGAGCAGCCGCTTGGTCTCTTCCTGGGCGATGATCACGAGATGGCCGCCGAGCGTCGCTGCACCGCCGATATGGTCGATGTGCGAATGGCTGTAGATGAGATAGGTGATCGGCTTGTCGGTGACCTCGGCGACCGCCTGGCGGATCTTGCCCGCATAGGATTGCGGCGCATCGACCACGACGACCCCGGTCTCATAAACCATGAACATCGACTGGTAGGCGCCGTCGGTGATCATATAGAGGCCCTCCCCCAGCTTCTCGATCCGGTAGCCCTTGGCGGGGTCGATGGCCGGGCCCCGAGCCGATGCGGGGATCGGGAGATATTTGTCGACGCGCACCCCGATCGGCGCAATGTCCGGCATGGCGGGATAGGGCGTCACCGCCTGCCCTGCGGGCGCGGGGTCCTCGGCCCGGGCAAGGCCGACGACGCAGCACGACACGATCAGCGCAAGGGCGCCATAGGTAGCACTTTTTGCCATCTCTCTTTTCCTTGGTTGAGTGAGCCGCGGCACGACCATGATCGCCGGTGGCAGGGCATTGGAGCTCGTCACGCAGTCTTCATTGCCCGTCGTTCCCGGACATCGATGGCGATCCCCACCAGCCCGACGACGGCCGGCAGGTAGACGGCATGACCGTTCTTCAGGATGGTGTCGGCGCCGCAGATGCCGGCGCCGATTTCCCAGAGATGGAAGAAGCCGTGCAGGCCGAGCCAGGCAGTGGCCGCTGCCCACAGCCAGATCCGCTGGGCGGGGAAGAAGATACCGGTCACATAGCCGGCTCCGATCATCACGTAGATGAGGCCGATATCGCGGAGAAAATGCTGATTGAACGGGCCGGTTGCCGGCACCGTCGGCACCGCATAATACCAGAATTCCGGATCGTAGAGCATGATGATGCCGTTCACGAACATGGCGATGCCGAGCAGCGCCATCAGACCCTTGTTGAATTTGCTCATTGAAACCTCCCCGTTGGTGGCATTTGGCAACGACCCGCCTGCGCAACCGCGCAGGCGATCGACCTTCCCTGACCGAGTGGCTCGCGCAGTTTCGTGCGCGATCCCGTACGGCCCTGACGATCCAGCTCGGCCAAATGTGACATGAGCTGGTATTTTTACACGATCGTAGAATTTTACACGTGACGAAGGCCGATTGCAAGATGGCGCGACACGCCCAAAGTCAGATCGTCGCTTGATCAGTTGGAAGAACGAAAGCCGATGCGCGCATGCGTACCGTCACAGAACGGCTTGTTAGCGCTCCCCCCACACCGACAGAGCCGGGTGCTCCGAACGCAGGAAACCCGCCGGCCGGTACCGCTGGTGATTTCCAGATTGCCGTCGATCTGCAGCGGCCCGTCGATCTGCGGCATGACCGACAAGGGACCGTCGCGCACCGCGAGTGCCGGCGTATCCTCGCTGGCCGGCTCGCCGGTCGCGGCGAAGCCGATCCGGAGGTGCGAGTTGTCGCAGAACGGTTTGTTGGCAGACGCGCCGCACCGGCACAATGTCGCCCGAAAGCCGGCTTGCTCACCATCGATCGAGAGACTCGCGCGCACCGCATAGGGCCCGTTCTCGCGCAGCGACAACAGGTTTACCGGTGGCGGCGCCTCGTCATGACCGTCCTTTCGCTGGTAGCTCAACGCCCCCGACGGGCATTGCCGGATTGTGCCGCACAGCAGTTCGGTTTCGGTGGCGTCCGGCTGGACCCACGCGCCCGCCACATTGGCAAGAAAGGTCGCGGGCGCCTGGGTGACGCAGAAGCGGGCGTGGATGCAGCGCTTCTCGTTGAACAGGACCGTGACATCATGTCCCTCGATCGTCTCCAGGCCGTCGCTAGCCTTGACTGACGGCGCAGCCGGCGCAGGCGCAGTCGGTGATGCCACAACGGCCGCTGCCTGCGGTGCCGGTGCATTGCGCAGCCGCCCGACTAGATCGTGCAGCACCTTGGCGGCGCGTTGGCCGCGCGGATCGGCCTGGTCGATCGCGTCCGCGGCTGTGCCCAGTTCTTCCATCCGCTCGAGAAAATACCGCCGCGCGCTCGCCCCTGGCGGCAACGACGCGGTATCGCGCAAGGCCGTGAACGAGACGCCGGCATGGCAGTGCGGATTGGACGGCCCTGCCGGCAGGCGCGCGGCGCGCTCCGCGAGCGGCGTGAGCGCCTGCATCAGGCCCACCGCCGCACCGACATAGAGCAATTTGTCATCGTCGCTCGACGGCAGCGCATAGACCTCGGCGAGCAGACGCAGCATCAGCGCATAAGCCGCGTTTGCCAGGTCGATTGTCGCCATGGCATCGGCATCTTCAATCCAGACACGCCCTTCGGGCTGTGGCGGGCGCCGCAGAACGGGATTTACGGCAGCGGGATGCGCAGGCGAGAAGTCCGGATTCTTGGCTTTGAGCGCCTTATACTCCTCGCGGATCGCGCTGAACCGCTGGAAGTGCGAAGTGTCGCGATCCGCCGGTGCGCCTTCGCCTTCGATGATGATGGTCTCGATTGCAGCCAGGGCACTTTCGAGATGCATGACCGGCCGGGCGCCGACCAGACGGATCTCGGCTGGACTGAGTTGAAGCGCGGGATCGCCGCAAAACACCGCCGCCTCGCCGATCTGGTCGACGAACTGGCGCAGGTTGCCGCTGATCTCCTCGTAGAATTCGCCGACGGTGCAATAGTCATAGCCGGTCGGCGTAAGCCGCAGCCCCGGAATCGCCCGCGTCAGGTTTGCGGGGCTTTCGAAGCCCGGACCGTCGGGCTCGTCCGATCCTTCCGGCCGTTCCAGATAGACGAAATGCTGGATCACCGCCTCGTTGAACGGTGCCAGCCTAACGACCAGCCCAGCGGGCAGATATCCGGGGTCGAGCGGGAAGTTCGCGCGACCAAGATGCGGCGCTCCGCCCAGCGCTGCGGTGATGTTCCAGACCGCCACCAAGTGGCTCATTTCGTCGATCGCCACGCCCAAGATCGCACGGCGCCACCGGGCCACCGCCTCCGCCTCTTCCGCCGTCAGCCCCTCGCCTTCCCCGTCGCGCAGGCTGAAGGCGGCGTAGAGGTAGGTGCACATCAGACAATGTTCGATTTCCGCCGCTTCGTAGAGGGCGTGCATGATCTTTTCCCGACTGACCGCCGGCGCGAGACTATCCTGGGGCATTTCTTCTTCTCACTTTCAGGGGCGCATGGTCCGCGGCCCGGCGGAGCTATTTCGCGCCGGCTGCTTCCTCGATCATCGCGGCGACTTCGGCGGGGTGCGACACCATCAGCGCATGCGAGGCGCCAGTAACGGCGACGGTGTCGCGCGCGCGGGCGCGCTCGGCCATGAACTTCATGACGGCAGCAGGGATGTTGCGGTCCGCGGTGCCGTAGATCACGTAGGAGGGCAGCGTCTTCCAGCTGGCGATCCGCGACGGTTCGCCCAGCGCGGAGAGCGTGACGGGGCGCTGGCTGGCCGCCATCAACGCTGTCTTTGCCGCCGGCACGTCGGCGGCGAATTGCGCGCGGAATTTGTCGGTCTGGATGTAGAGATCCTCGCCACCATCAGGCAGCGCGACGGTGGTCAGGCTGGCGCCGAGCGTGCTTCCGGGGAATTTTGCCGAGAGCGAAAGGCTGGTCTCGCCGACGTCCGGGGCAAAGGCCGCGACATAGACCAGTGCCGTGACATTGGCATTGCCGGCCGCCGCTTCGGTGATCACGGGTCCGCCATAGGAATGGCCGACCAGCACAACCGGTCCATCGACGGATTTGACGATCCGCGACACCGCAGCGGCATCACTGGCAACGCTGCGCAGCGGGTTCGCGGCAGCGATGACCCGATAGCCGTCCTTGTTGAGCCGGGCGACGACCGAGTCCCAGCTCGACGATTCGGCGAACGCGCCGTGCACCAGCACAATGGTCGGCTTTTCCGGCCCGGATTTGTCTCCGGCGGCCGCAATGCCGGGATGAACGAAAGCAACGGCGAACAGAAGAGTGCCGAACAGGGAAATGCGCATTGATGCCTCCGGATAAGGGTCGTGATGGTGGGATCGATCCGATGCCGCTCAGGTCACGCGGATCGTGGCCCAGGCCGGCTGAAGGCTGTCGCGCAGCCAGTCGTCGAGGCCGTGAGAGGCTATCGACGCGCCGGGGCCGGGAAGAAGCGAGCGTTCGCCCAGTTCCGCGCCGAAATATCGCGCATGAACATCGGCGATGATACGGCGACCGTCCTCATAAGCGGTGGCGATCTCGACCGCGACTTCATTGAGGCGCAATCGCTCGGCGCCGGCAATTTCGCGCACGGCATTTGCCGGCGCAGATGACAAGGCGGCGGTCAGCGCGCCGGCCACGTCTTCGCCCGAAACCGGCTGAACCAGTGCTGGAGATATCGTGATCTCGCTCGCCGTTCCCTCCTGCACGACATCACGGATGAATTCGAAGAACTGCGTCGAGCGCTGGATCGTGAAGGGAAGGCCCGAGGCCCTGATCAGCTGCTCTTGCACCTGCTTTGCACGAAAATAGCCGCTCTCCAGCCGATCGACACCGACGATCGACAGTGCGACATGGTGCTGCACGCCGGCGGCGCGCGCCGCGGCCAAAAGGTTGCGGCCCGACGTCTCGAAAAATTGCAAGGCGTCAGCCCCCTCGAGCGAGGGGGAATTGGAAACGTCGACCACGGCCCTTGCGCCCTCGAGCGCCTCGGCCAGCCCGACACCGGTTACGGAGTCGATGCCGAAGCTCGGCGATGCCTCCACGACATCCCAACCGTTCCGCCGCAACATCCCCACCAGCTTTCGACCGATGCGGCCGCTGGCGCCCAGCACCACGACCTTCATATCGCTGCCTCAAAAGACGCGATATCGACCAGCTTGCGAGCGTCGGGCAGGCCTTCTTCCGACAATGCCCGTTGAACCGAGGGCCGTTCGGCGATGCGCTCGAAATAGCCGTGCATTTCCGGAGAAACCGGGATGCCGTACGCGCCGGCCCAGCGCAGCATGGCGAACAGATAGGCGTCCGCGACCGTGAAGCGCGGCCCGAACAGATAGAGTTCGTTGATCCGTTCCGAGACGATGTCGAGAAGCTTCGCCACGACATCCGCCGCGCTTGCTTTCTCTGCGGCACGGATGGAACCCGAAAACGGCCTGAACGCGACATGCAATTCGGTCGAAAGCCAGGACAGGATTTCGAGCAGCCGCGTGCGGCCCAGCGGGCCGCCCGGCCCGAGGGCGGGATCGCAGTCGGCGATGAACTCCAAGACCGCGATATTTTCGGTGATGGCGGCCCCGTCATCGAGCGCCAGCAGGGGAACGTAACCTCTGGGATTGATCGAGAGGTAGTCATATCCCTGC
>NZ_JBOHHW010000076.1:0-15882 GCF_050725575.1 Sphingomonas sp.
TCGACGATTATGTCGAGGCGGTCGGCTGGGCGCAGGATTATGCGGCGCTCAACCGCCGCATGATGATGACCAACGTCATCCGCGCGATCCGCGGCGTGATCGCCAAGCCGTTCGACGCCGAGTTGGAAGCGGTCAACTGCCATCACAATTATGTGACGCGGGAAAACCATTTCGGCGAGAATGTGCTCGTTACCCGCAAGGGGGCGGTGCGCGCGGCGAAGGGCGTGCTCGGGATCATCCCGGGGTCGATGGGCGCGAAATCGTTCATCGTCCGGGGCCTCGGCAATGCGGAGTCGTTCGACAGTTGCAGCCATGGTGCGGGGCGCGTGATGTCGCGCACCGAGGCCAAGAAGCAGGTGTCGCTGGCCGAGCATATCGCCGCGACCGAGGGTGTAGCGTGCCGCAAGGATGTCGGCGTGATCGACGAAAGTCCCCGCGCCTACAAGCCGATCGAAGCCGTGATGGCCGCCCAAGCCGATCTGGTGGAGATCGTCCACACACTGAAGCAAGTGGTGTGCGTGAAGGGGTGAGGCGGCGATCAGCGACATGGCGGGGCCATGTCGCAGCCGCCTCACCGGCTTGCTGGCAAGCCGCAACGACGCCCTTCACACCGCGACCGCCAGCCAAGGAAATATGAAAGGACGTTGGATCGCGTGTCCGTGCTGTCGGCACAGAACCCTCGCGCAGCCTGCAGCCTATGAAATCTGCGCGGTCTGTTTCTGGGAAGACGATGGCCAGAGTCAGGCAAACGCCGATGAGGTATGGGGCGGGCCGAATGGCGCGCTCAGCCTCCTCAGCCTCACCGCTGCCAGAGCGAACTGTCTACGTTTCGGTGCCTGCGATGAGCGCTTTCTCGCTCATGTGCGGTCATCATTGCCAGACGAACGCAAACCCGGATCCTGAGTGCCATCGACCGTAAGGCAGTGTCGGAGACGCAGGATGCGCAGAGGAATGAATAATGGATTATCGCGCCATCAATTGGGAGGCTGAACGCCCCGAGCTCACCGCATTCATACGCGATTGGGACGGGACGGTCATTACCGCCATCGAGCCACTCGATTCCCGTTTGACCGCAGTGCAGAGCGCTCTTGTTGCCAGCCATGTGAATGGCGGCGCGCGTGTCGCGCAGTTCCAGATCAACGCGGCTCCCGCTGTGTTCTGGATGCTGTCGCGTAATCGCCTGAATGAGTATGATTTCTTCGAGCGATTTTTCCGGCACCCCAATGTTGTGGCTGCCCTCCCGGAAATCGTTGGGCCGACCATGACCATCACGCCCACCGAGTTCGCGATGGAAGCGCCCTTTGTCGTCTATGGCCGACTGGCCGGATCGATCAGTTCGGGCGGCGCTTATCGCCGGTTCGACGGTACCGACGAAGAGGCACTCCAACTTGCAGATGCGTTCGTCGCGGCAGCGTTCGACAAGAGATTCACGGAAACGACCACTTGGACAAGCTGGAAGCCGTGGAGCGACTGGTTTTACGGCATCACCTGGGACGCTTCTTTCTTCTGGTTCGACACCCGCACCGGTGTCGTCACGATATTGTTATTTACGGATACGGATTGACCATGATCATCATCGACGGATCGGAAGGCGAAGGCGGGGGGCAGGTCGTGCGCAATGCGTGCGCACTGTCGCTCGTCACCGGCACGCCGTTCCACATCACCAATGTCCGCGGCAAGCGGTCGAAGCCGGGGCTGATGCGCCAGCATGTCACCGCGGTCGAGGCCGCATGCACGATCGGCGGCGGCGACTGCGACGGGCTGGCGGTCGGATCGGGCGAGCTTGTCTTCCGGCCCGGCACGGTCGTGCCCGGCGACTATCGCTTCGCGGTCGGCACTGCCGGCAGCACCAGCCTGGTGCTGCAGACGGTGCTGATGCCGCTCATCCTCGCCGGCGCGCCGTCGCGGCTGATCCTTGAAGGCGGCACGCATAACATGATGGCGCCGCCGTTCGACTTCATCGCGCGGACCTTTCTGCCGGTCGTCAACCGCATGGGGCCGACGGTCGAAGCGCGGCTGGTACGGCACGGTTTCTACCCGCGCGGCGGCGGCCGGATCGAGGTCGACATCGCGCCTGCGCCGCTGCGGCCGATCGATTGTGTCGAGCGCGGCGCACTGCTGTCGCGTTCGGCGCTGGCGATGTTCACCGGCCTGCCGTTCGAGGTCGCCGATCGCGAGATCGCGACCGCGAAGAAGCTGCTCGGCTGGCCCAAGGAAGCGTTCGCGGTGCGCCAACTGCCCGAGGAACAGGGGCCGGGCAACATCCTCCTGCTCGAGGCGGCTTATGAGCACGTCACCGAAATCGTCAGCGGTTTCGGCCAGCTCGGCGTGCCCGCCGAACAGCTTGCCCGGCGCGCGGCCGGGCGCATGACGGGCTATGAGGCGTCGGACGCGTTTGCCGGGCCGTATCTCGCCGATCAGCTGCTGTTGCCCTTCGCACTGGCCGGCGGCGGCACGTTCACCACGGTCAAGCCGAGCCAGCACAGCCTGACCGCGGCGGACATCATCGGCCGCTTTCTCGGCCGGCGATGCGTGTTCGAACAGCTCGAAACCGGCACGCACCGGGTCGAGATTCGATAGGGGTGACATTGCGCGCGGCGGTCGTTTCGGCTATGGGCCGCCGCGCGCGACATCCCAATGATGGTCGCACAACGGAGATATGCAATGTCGAGCCAGACCGCCATTACCGGCGTTCCGTTCGGCGGCAACCGCTCCCTGCCATAAGCGCTTTTCCGTAAAGCGCCGCGGCCGGGCAGCAGACCCGCCGCGGATCCGCACAGAAGAACCGACCCGGCCTCGCGCTGCGCCTTGTTGCGTCCGCGCGCCGTCCGGGCGGTGATACGGAAAAGAGATCATGGAAGAACATGAAATCGTCCGGAGCGTGTTGCTCCGGATCGGGCGCGGTGTGTCCGCATCCGCGCCGCTGGCGCTGGCGGCCCTGCAATGGGCCGAGCCGCACCGCGCCTGGCTGACCGCGACGAAACTCGGCAAGGCGGGACCCGACAAGGCGCCGCCGCCGCTGAAATGGAAGGCGTTGCTCAAGGCAGTCGCGGCAGCGCGGCCGACGGGTGAGGCGCGTCCGCATGTGCTGGAGCTGACTGACCGCCTTGCCGATCTGTTGGCGCTGGAGCCGGTCGACCGCGCGCTGCTGACTCTGGTCGTGGCGTGCGACCGGCTGCCGCGCGTCGGCCGGCTGATGTCGATCGCGAGCACGCATGGCCATGACCTGCCGACTCTGCTCGGCGAGCTGGCCGGCGCCGACCCGAACGAAGCCGCGCGGATCGTGCGGCAGAGCGCACTGCTGCGTCTCGGGCTTGGCGGCTTTCGCGCCAACCGCAAGGGCGAAGTCGAAGTCGAGATCTACTGGATGCTCGAGCGGCTGCTCGACCGCGCCCCGGCGCAAAACGAGGGGATGATCGACACGTTGGTCGGCATCCGCCAGGCGGCGCGGCTGGAGCTGGAAGACTTCGCGCATGTCGCCGACGTCCCGCTGCTGGTCCGGTTGCTGCGCGGCGTGGCGGCGGAACAGGCAGCGGGGATCAATATCCTGATCCACGGCCCTCCCGGCACTGGCAAGACTGAACTCGCCCGCACGCTGGCCGCGGCGGCGGGCCTGGTGCTGCACGGTGTCGGCGAAGTCGATGACGATGGCGAGGAGCCGACGCGGTGGGACCGGGTCAACGCGCTGCAGCTCGCGCAGCGGCTGCTCGCCCGACGCGCCGGCGCGGTGCTGCTGTTCGACGAGATGGAGGATCTGATCGGCGATGCACGACCGAGCGGCGGCGACTGGTTCGCGCGGCGCGAAGGCAGCAAGATCTTCGTCAACCGGCTGCTTGAGGCGAACCCGGTGCCAGTGATCTGGACCACCAATGCGATCGGTAATGTCGATGACGCGATCCTGCGCCGGATGAGCTTCATCCTGAAGCTCGACCTGCCGTCGCGCGCGGCGGGGCGGCGCATGCTCGACCGTATCGCGACAGAGGAAGGCGTGGCGCCGGGCAGCGGGTTCGAGCGGTTGCTCGACACGGCGCCCGAAACCGCGACGGTGCTGCGCGTCGCCGCGCGCGCCGGGCGGCTGGCGGGCGAGAGTGATGGCGGCGTTCGCCCGGCCGAAGCATTGGTGCGCGCACTGCGCGGCGGGGAATTGCCGCCGGGTGGCACGGGCGCGCTCGACCTTGAGCTCTACGAGGCGGATACGCCGCTTGGGCCATTGTTCGATCGGATCGGCGCGGGCGGCGTGACTGATGTATCACTGCTGCTGACCGGTCCGCCGGGCACCGGCAAGACCGCGCTGGCTGAGCATCTCGCGCGGATGCTCGATCGGCCGCTCGTCACCAAGCGCGCGTCCGACCTGCTTTCCGCTTATGTCGGCGAGACCGAGGTGCGCATCGCGCGCGCCTTTGCCGAGGCGCGGCAGCGCGGTGCGGTGCTGTTTTTCGACGAGGCGGACTCGCTGTTGTTCGACCGCAGCACCGCGCGGACCAGCTGGGAGGTGAGCCAGGTCAATGAGTTGCTCACCTGGCTCGATCGTCATCCCCTGCCGGCGGTGGCGGCGACCAATCATGGCTGGAAGCTCGATCCAGCGACGCTGCGGCGCTTCGTGTTCAAGCTCGACCTGCGCCCGCTCGGACGCGAGCGGGCCGAACGGGCATTCGAACGCTTCTTCGGCATGCCGGCGCCGGCTGGCCTGAGCGAGGTCGCAGGACTGACTCCGGGCGACTTCGCAGTGGTCGCGCGCCAGCTTCGCCATGCGCCGACCAGCGATGCGCGCGGCGTGGTGGATCGGCTCGCCCGCGAGGTCGCGTGCAAGCCCGAAGCGGGCGGCAGGATCGGCTTTTGAGCCTATTCTGCCGTACGGCGCCGGCAATTGGCGATGAAGCCGCCGGCCATGAAGCTGGCCATGCGGTCCTTGACCGCCTCGAAATCGTCGGACCGGCACAAGCCGCCCGACAGCTTGTCGATACGACCGGTACGCGCGAGGGTCAGCAGCAGCGCACCGGTCACGAAATGATAGCCCCAGAAGATATCTTCTTCCGGACAGCCGGGCAGCGCCTGTTTGAGCAAGCCGATCAGGCGCAGCACGAGCGGGTCGAAATGCTTGTCCATCAAGGCCGCGCCCTCGGGCGTGTTGCTGGCCTGCGCGCCGAGCGCGGCATAGTTTTTCCAGCCCTCGCCGCCACTGATGTAAAGGTCGAGATCGGTGTCGAGAAAGGCACGAAGCGCACCCTCGACGGTCGGCTTGCCCGCCGCTTCCACCTCATACTGGTCAAGCGCAGCCATGCGGCGATCGATCGTGACCGGCGCCCGCCGGGCAAAGACCGTGTCGAACAGAGCCTTCTTGTCCTCGAAATAATAGTTGAGCAGCGAGTGATGCACGCCGACGCGCTGCGCCACTTCCTTCAACGTCGTGCCGTACAGGCCATGTTTGGAGAACAGATATTCGGCCGCGTCGAGAATCTGTTCGATCATCTCCGCGCGCTGTTCGGCCTTGGGCTTGCGCAGCAGTACTAGTGATTTCGCCATCATGCGCTCCCCGAATTACCCCTGCATCTTGTCGATCTTGCCGCGCGATGCCAGCGACTTTGCATCACTATTGCACCACTGTTTCCTCCGGCGTGGGCGGCTCGCCGGGATCCGGCGCATTGCCGTTCGGTGTCGCATCGGGCGACGGCGTTGCAATGGGGTCGGGCTGTGCGACGAAGGTCGGTCTCGCGACCGGTATCGCGTCATCCGCCCTGACCACGGTAACGTCACTGTTATGATCGTCGCGCTCGCCGGTCGAACAGGCGGCAACGGCCAG
Organism: Sphingomonas sp.; assembly: GCF_050725575.1. Taxonomy (GTDB): domain Bacteria; phylum Pseudomonadota; class Alphaproteobacteria; order Sphingomonadales; family Sphingomonadaceae; genus Sphingomonas. The sequence continues at coordinate 5,801 of NZ_JBOHHW010000076.1, forward strand.
CGTCAGCGCCATGCCGGCAGCGAGCCGCCCCGCCCGCCCGACCATCATGCCGGATCGGTGGCCGGCAGGCGGCAGATCGCCTCGAACCCAGCGGCCATGAAAGTCGCCATATAATGTTTGATCGATGCGAAATCCTCCGACGAACACAGGCCGTTCGACAGCCGGTCGATCCGTCCGGTGCGCGCCATCGCATGAGTCAGCGCGCCCGAGACGAAGTGATAGCCCCAGAAGATTCGCGCCTCGTCGCAACCCGGCAGCGCCTTTTTGAGCAGTCCGATCAGTACCATCACGGTCGGGTTGAAATACTCCATCTTGTCGGCGCCCCAGCCCGGCGCGCTGTTCGCCTGCGCGCCAAGAATGCCCATGTACCGGCCGGACAGCCCGCTCGCCATGTTGAGGTCGAAATCAGTGTCGAGAAAAGCGCGCAGCGCACCCTCCACGGTCGGATGATCGCTGGCCTTTGCGGCATAGGCGCGCATCGCCTCGAGCCGGGCGTCGACCGAGCGCGGCGCCCCCCGCGCCCAGACCGCGTCGAACAGGCTTTCCTTGCCGTTGAAATGATAATGCATCAGCGTCGAGCTGACCCCGACCTTCTTCGCCACGTCCTTCAACGTCACGCCGTAATAGCCATGCTCGGCGAACAGCGCCTCGGCCGCGTCGAGAATCAGCGCCAGCGTCTCTTCGCGCTGTTCGGCCTTGGTGCGGCGAGGTTTGGGGGCGGCATCAGTCATGAAGGGGTACCAGGTTGGAGCATGTCCTGCGATTGCACGGATTGAGGTAAAGTCGTCAATTCGGTCGCGCCGCATCGGCGGTACGAGCGGGCAAGGGCGGCGCGACAATACCCAGATTCTGAATCCAGGATTGAGTGCCGTCACGCCGCCGGCGGGCGACCACCTCTTCCTGCAGCGCGAAGCGGTCAGTGAACAGGCCGGACAGCGCCTCAGGCCGCGCGGCGAAGCGCAGATAGCCACCCTTGTCGGCGATGCCCGGCCAGGTCGGTGCGCCCGCGGCGCTCGGCTTTCCGGTCCGCGCGAAGCTGGTCCAATAGCCGATCATTGCCTCCGACAAGCCGGTCTCGTCCGGGTTTAGCGGAATCTTCGGCCAGTTGGGCAGCGCATTGGCCTCCGCCAGCAGGCCGAACACATAGGGCACTTCGGCGGCATGGAAAGCGGGCAGCTTGAGCGCGTCGGCGGCCGGATAGCTGTGATCGAAATAATAGAGATAACCGGCCTGGCCGATCGCCGCCTGGCTGCGCGCCAGCCGGTCGGAGGTCCAGCCGTAAATCCCGTCGCGCAGCGTCTCCAGCATGCTCTCCTCGATCTGGCTGCTCGGATAGAGTTTGAGGAATTGCTCGGCGAGATCGCCATAGCGCGCGCGGATTTCCTTTTCATAGATCGCCGCATCGGTCGGGATCGGCGGCACCAAGCCACGCAGCGTGCGCAATTCCCCGGCATTGAACCCGGCAATGACCGGCACGCGCGCCTGTTCGCCCTTGTCGAAACTGTCGACCAGCTGGCGGGTCAATGCCCAGCCATCGACCGTCGGCAGCGGCAGGAAACCACCCGCCGCGGCCGCCGTCGACAAGGTCTGCGCATCGATCGCCCGCAGCGCCGCGATCGTGGGTGCCTTCAGCGCCGCCCCGACAAAAGTGCCGACCTGTTCGCCCGAGGGCAGGCCGTGGCTGGCTTTGGTCAATTCGGGCAGCGAGATCATATAGCCGCTCTCGGCGATCGCCTTGTGGAACAGGCCGCGCGACAAGGGGCTGGTCATCAGCCCCATCACGCTCAGCGCGCCGGCGGATTCGCCGAAGATCGTAATGTTATCGGGATCGCCACCAAACGCCGCGGCATTGGCCCTGACCCATTTCAGCGCCTCGATCTGGTCGAGCAGGCCGTAATTGCCCGAGGCATGATGCGGCGATTCCTGGCTCAACGCCGGATGCGCGAGATAGCCGAAGATGCCGAGACGATAATTGATCGACACCACCACCACGCCGCGCGCGGCAATTTTCGCCCCGTCATAGATCGGGCTGCCGTTGAACCCGACCGCCAATGATCCGCCATGGATCCACACCATTACCGGCGCCTTGCGCGCCCCGATCGACGACTTGACCGGCGCCCAGACATTGAGCGACAGGCAATCCTCGCTCATCGTTGGGGGATCGTCGCGATACAGGCTGGTCGCGGGATATTTGGGCTGGATACAGGCCGGGCCGGACTTGCTTGCGTCGCGCACGCCTTTCCAGGCGACGGCGGGAACCGGCGGCGTCCAGCGCATTGGGCCGATTGGCGCTTGCGCATAGGGGATACCCCTGAATGCGCTAACGGTGCCGGTGGTCGTCCCGGCCACGGCCCCGTGGGTGGTTTCAATCGTCTGAGCCGTGGCCGTTATTGGCAGTAATGCACTGGCGGCGAGCGCCATGATCGGGGCATGCATCGGGATCATGTCGCTCTCCAAATAATGTCGCGGCTCATTGCGCCGCCGCCTGTTCGCGCCGCAGCGCCCGCGCCACCATCAGATGGAGCAGGATCGCGACAAGGTAGAAGGGGATGAGGCTATAGAATGCCAGCTGCAGCGGGTTGTCGGGATGGCTTGCCCGGAACCAGTCGCTCATCGCGCCGAGAAAGGTCGGGCCAAGCCCCAGGCCGATCATGTTCATCACGAACAGCAGCAGCGCGCTCGACACGGTGCGCTGCGCCGCGGTGACCGAATTCTGCACCACCGCGACTGCCGGAGAGAGATAGAAGAAATTGAAGAAGGTCGGCCCGATCAGGAACAGCATCGCCACCGGCCAGCTCGGCGCATGGACGAAACCGATGAAGAACGGCACCGCCAGCATCAGCGCGACCGCGGGGACGATCGCATAGGCCTGGCGCGAGCGCGGCCCGAACCGGTCGATCAGCCAGCCCGATGACCAGATCCCCGCGCTGACCGCGATACCGAGCAGCAGCGCGTACCAGATCGCGATCTGATCGAGCGTCATGCCCTTTTCGCGCATCAGGAACAAAGTGGTGAAATTGAGCATCGCGTACGTGACGAACTGCGTCGCGCCCGAGGCCAGCGCCGTCAGCCGCAGCACCGGCCGGGCGAAGAACATGCGGATGATGCTGCCAAAGCTTTGCGCGGTCGCGGCGACGGTATCGGCAACCGGTGCGACCACATCCTTCGCGCCCCGTTTCGGTTCGCGCACGCTGAGCGCGAAGACAGCAGCCGTCACCACGCCGACCCCGCCAAGCAGGATGAAGGCGAGGCGCCAGTCATAGGCGGCGGCGATCTTCGCACCGAACGCAACCCCGAGAGCCTGTCCCAAAGGCGGCCCGAGATTGAATAACGACAGCGCCATGCCGCGCCGTTCGGCCGGGAAGTAATCGGAGATGATCGAATAGGACGGCGGCACGCCCCCCGCCTCGCCCACGCCGACCGCCATGCGCGCCATGACCAGTTGCGGATAGGTCGTGGACAGGCCGCAGGCGATCGTCGCCGCGCTCCATAGCGCACAGGCGATCGACACGACTTTCACCCGGTTGCTGCGATCGGCGAGCCAGGCGACGGGGATCGAGATGGTGCAATAGAAGAGCGCGAAATAGAGTCCGCCAAGCCGACCCAGCTGTCCGTCGGTGACGCCGAGATCGTCCTGAATCGGCTTGGCGAGGATCGACAGCAGCTGGCGGTCGAGAAAGTTCAGCACATAGACGAAGCACAGCATGCCCAGCACGAACCAGGTATAGCCGCGTCGTTGACGGAAAGTGGCGGCATCGGCCGACATGAGGCATCCCCGGTCCTGAGAGGGCCGTGCGTCCGGCACAGGACGCCCGGTCGCAAGCTTACAGATTATAGCCGAGACGAATGCCGACCGTGCGCGGGCGCAGCGTGCCGAAGCGGCTGTCGACGAAGCCCTCGGGGTGGATATAGGTGATCGAGTGATCGTCGAGGACGTTCTCGAGATACAGTGTCGCCGACAATTTGTCCCGCTTCAGCGCGAGGCTGAAATTGATGTTCTCGTAACTGTCGGTGTAGCCGAAGGTCGGCGCGATCACGCCTGGCTTGCCCGGAACATTGGGGAAATTGTTGGGGAACGACCCGACATGCTGGAACGTCGCGTTGAAATAGCCCGAGGTCGCCGCCGACAGGTCGAAGCCGATCTGCGCAAACATGCTGCCCTGGAAATTCGCCGCGGAAAGGCGCCCGCCAAGCACCGCGCCGGAGATCGCCGCTTCCGACGCGCTGAGCTTGGTGATTTTCGTCCCGCCGATCGAGCCATTGGCGCCGAAACTCAAATGATTGACCGGATTGGCGACGATCTCGAATTCCAGGCCACGGCTGCGGGCGCCGCCGATATTGGTGGCGAACTGCACCGAATCCGAGACGCGGTTGGCCTGAACCTGGATGTCCTTCCAGTCGATATAGTAAAGCGCGACATTGGCCATCAGCTTGCCGCCGAAGAAGCGCCCTTTGAGGCCAAGCTCATAGTTGATCAGCTTGTCGGAGCCGGCGCCGGCGGGGATCGTCAGATCGTTCTTGTCGATCGCGCTGATGCGGCCGGCATTGGCGTTGCGCACCGGCGCACGATAGCCGGTCGAGACCGAGGCATAGGTGGTGACGTCGTCCGAGGCGCGGAACGACAGGCTGCCTTTGAACGAGGGACGGCTGCCGGTGACCTTGGCTTGAGTTGAGGTGGTCGTCGTCGGTGTCGTGCCGCTCAATGCACCCTTCGCGTTAGGGGTCAGCGCGGCGCCCAGGAAATTGGAGGTGAAGTTTCCAGGCTGGTATATAATCTGAGAGTCCGTGCGACCGTAGCGAATACCGCCGGTTGCCCAGAATCGATCCGTGAACCGATAGGTCACTTCGCCGAAACCAGCCAGTTCATGCGACTTCTGGCGATAGATCAGTGCCTGGACGATATCGCCGTTCGGCCCGAGTGCGCCGGTCAATGGACGCGATGCGAGGAAGGCCGAGGTCGTACGGAAAATCTGCGTCACGTCGAGCGTACGGTTCAGATAGAAGCCGCCGATCACCCAGTCTAACTTGCCGCCCGGATCGGAGGCGAGGCGGGTTTCCTGCACGAAGGTCTTTTGCGGCCCGGTCGCCTCGATGCCATAGGGGAACAGACGGCCGACCGCACCGGAGATGTCGACGATGAAGTCCTGATAATAGTGCGAATAGGTCGACGAACTGGTCAGCCGGGCGCCGTCGAACTGATAATCGATCGTCGCATTATAATTCTGCAACTTGCCGGCATAGACATCGGGACGAAACGAGCGGTGCTTGTCGCGACCGAACCGTGGCGTGATCAGCGCGGAATCTTCGGGACGACTGTTTTCGTACGAGGCCAGGAAACGTGCGGATAAGCGGTCGGTCGGCTTGAACAACAGGATCGCGCGGCCGCCATAATCCTTCAGCGTGTTCGCATTGTGCACGCCGGTGTCGAGATTATCGACCCAGCCATCCTCGTGGCGATAGAATCCGACCACGCGCAGGCCGAGCACATCGTCGATCAGCGGCACATTGACCATGGCGTTATAGCGCTGGCGGACCGAATCCGAGCCGGTCAGGCCGATATCGGCCGAGCCCGACACATCGAATTTGTTGAGATCCGGGCTCTTGGTCAGGATGCGCAGCGCACCGGACAGCGACCCCGCGCCGAACAGGGTCCCCTGCGGCCCGCGCAGGAATTCGACCCGTTCGACATCATAGAGATTGGGATCGATCACGGTCGAATTGCCCGTGGTCGAGATCGGCAGCTCGTCGAGATAGATGGCGACGGTCGACGACAGGCCGGCGCCATAACCATTGGTGGCAATGCCGCGCGCAGTGAAATTGTTGAAATTGGCGGTCGGCTTGTTGATCACGATGCCCGGCGTCTCGCGCGCCAGCCCTTCATAACCAACGATGCCCTCGGCCGAGAGCTTGCTCTGCGAAAAGGCGGTGATGCTCAGCGGCACGTCGCGCAGCCGCTCGTTGCGGCGCGTCGCGGTGACGATGATGTCGCCATCATTCGCGGCTTGCGTCTCGGTGGCAAGCTGTTCGGTGGTGGCTGGCGGGGCGGCCGGATCGGCGGCTTGCGCATAGGCCGGGCCGGTAATGGCTATGCCCAATAGCGACGAGGACAGCAGCAGGCTGTGCTTCATGACATCTCTCCCTTGCGGCGACGGCGCCGCCTCTTGTGCTCTTGCGGCACGCTCGCCCTATCGCAGTGCTTTGGGCTTCTGTCAACATTAACTGACTTGCTAGTCAGCGTCTTTGCGAGACGCTTTTCGCCATGCGCGACGGCGCGATCGAGACGAAGCGGGAGAGATGGGCGGCACGCGAGAACGACCGCCAGGAAAGTGGTTCGCAGACGGCGAAACTTGCCGGCATTGCAGTGATTTTTTCGGAGTGCGCAAAATAAAAGGGCCTGCCGGCATTGGGGACGCCGGCAGGCCCTTTCTACGCCAAGGCGCCGTTTTGGAGGGGGGACCGGCGCCCGTACACGTCTTCCGCTTGGGGGAAAGACCGAGGTACATACGCACCACACCGCAATCGGATGCAATGCTCACGCAATTTTTCTCGATTTTTTGCAAATTTTCTTGCGCGCAACTTCTGGCCGGGCAGCAACGGCGTTGGAGATTTCTTCTTAAGTAGTTGATATATATCTAATTATAGATTTTCACCGATCATAGCGGAAAAAGATATGGGACATCACTGGTGTCCGATATCTCCCCACAGCCATGCCCGTTCCACGGCCGGGGCACCGGCGGCGATTCAACCATGACACCGGATCAGGCATATCGTGCCTTGCCGGGAACTTATATCGGCACGCTCTTTCTCAGTGTCGACTCCGCGGCCGTCAAACCTGCGACAGCACGCCCTTTGCCACCACTGGCCCGGTCGGCGATCCGCTCGGCGAGCCGCCTACCGGCTCGAGCGAGACCGCCAGCGTCGCGCCCGCCACGAGCCGCGCGCGATTGTCGCCGGTGACCATGAAGGTCGAGCCGCCACTGGCATGCAGCAATCCAAGCGAATGCGGCACGCCGTCTCCCGCGATCACCCATAGCTCGGCGCTGCGATCGGCGTCGGCCAGCGCGGACTCGGTCAGGCGCAGGCCACCCGAAACCGGGTCATAAACCGCGGTGACCGGCTTCCCCTCGACCGACGGATCGATCGAAGCGACCAGCATCCGTGCCGGCGCCGTGGCGACCGGCTGCCGCTTCGGCGGCATGGCGGTCGGCACCGGCGGCGTGGGCCGGACCAGCACGACCAGCAACAGGCCGGCGGCGAGCAGGCTCGATGCTATGGCGATCCCTGGCCATAACCGGCCGGTACGCAACAGCGCGGCCCGACGCGGCGCGGCGGGTCCGTCCAGCGCCTGGTCGAGACGCTCCATCATGCCCGGCGGCGCGGCGACCTCCGGCCAGATCTCGAACAATGGCTCGAGATGCTGGCGCCAGCGTTCCACCTCCTGCGCGAAGCCCGGTTCGGCGAGCACGCGGCGCAGCGCGACCGCACGCTCCTCGCCCTCGAGCAGCCCCAGCACCAACTCGGCGGCGGCGACATCGGGATCGTCGCCGGTCGGGATCACATCCTCGCTCATCGTTCGAGGCACGCCTTGAGCTTCATCAGCCCGCGCCGCACCCAGCTTTTCATCGTACCGAGCGGCACATGCTCGCGCTCGGCCAGCTCGGCATAAGTCATGCCGTCGAAGAACGCCGTCCGGATCGCGCTGCGCTGCCGCGCTGCCAGCCCGTCGAGGCAATGATGCAGCCGATGCGCCTCCTGATCGGCGACCATGATCTCGCTCGCCAATGGCGCCGTGTCAGCGACCGGCGGCGCTTCGTCGATCGGGGTGGATTGGCGGACTGCCTGCGCACGGCGCCAGTCGATCGCGCGGTTGCGCGCGATGGTCGACAGCCAGCTGATCGGGCTCGCACGGCTCGGTTCATAGGCGCCCGCACGCTTCCAGACCGTCAGATACACGTCGTGCAAAACATCTTCCGCCGCTTGCCGTTCGCCGCAGATACGGAGGCATACGCCAAATAGTTTCGCCGATGTCAGCGAATAGAGATCGCGAAACGCCGCCCGATCCTCATCGCCGGTGCGCACCAGTACCTCGACCAGGCGTGCACGTGCGGCATCGACTGGCGGAAGCGCCGGTTTTGGCTCGATCGCGGCTGAAGGCAAATCCGTCACAGATCAGTTGCTTAGCGCGGCTCGGGGGTGCGGGGCAATCGCCGTCAGCTACACCAATGCATAGGCGCGAACCGGGAAAGTCCCCATGGCGCGAATCTTGGGCGGCACCGCCGAAAAGGTGAAGCCGCTTGCCGGCAGCCGGTCGAGCCCGGTCATATGCTCGATGATCGGAATGCCGGCGCCGAGCAGGACCGTGTGCACCGGACGCGTACCCCCGGTCGTGTCATCGATATTGAATGAATCGATCCCGACCATGGCAGCGCCGCCATCCCGCAAATGGATCGCCGCCGCTTCGGTCAGATGAGGGTGCTCCTCGAAATACTGGTCGGTCCGCCAGTGCCGGTCCCAGCTGGTGCGGATCAGCACGGCCTTGCCTGCAATGTCATCCGCGGCGAGCGCCATCCAGTCGATCGCACGCCCGGTCGCGCCCGACACGTCGATCACCAGCCCGGGGCAGGCGGCAATGCGATCAAGCGAAAGGTCGGCCAGATCATAGCCATCGGCGTAGCGGTGAAACGGCGTGTCCATATAGGTGCCGGTGTTGCCGACCAGCTCAATCCGGCCGATCTGGAATTCGGTGCCGGCATCATAGCTGGATCGCGACGCCTCGCGCGACAGATGGTCGCAGATCAGCGGTGCCGGCAGCCCCTTGTAGGTGATCATCCCGGCCTCGATGATATGGCTGAGATCGATCCGCGTCGCCCCCGGTTGCTGCTCGATGGCCGCCGCGACGCCGCGCTTGTGCGCTTCGTCGATGATCCGCTTGTTGAGGATGCGGGTCTCACTGACCATCAGCAATCGCAGGTCGCGAATGATATAGGCCGACAGATCGACATCGCCGATGTTGTCCCCGGCGATATCGAGCCGGAACCCTTGCCCCTGAATGCCGCCGCCATTCGAGAAATCGATCTCGAAATCGAAACAAACGCGCTTTTCGGTCACTGCAACCCCTTCTCTTGCGCATGCGCACCCGTCGCGCCCGACACCTTGCACCTTGGCCCGATTTCCTCATCCGCTCTACTGGCGATCATCCAATGGAAGCGATTGTTTATGACAGCCGGCTTTTCCGCTGTGGCGTTCCAGCGACGCTTTGCGTAAGAGCCGCCGCATCCGCTTCACCCGTTAGAGGAGCGCGCACCGTTCATGCGCATCGCCATCGCTTCCGACCATGCCGCGTTCGCGCTGAAGGGCATGCTTGCCGCCTGGCTGCGCGACGAAGGGCATGAGGTGATCGACCTTGGTCCCGACAGCGATGCGCGGGTCGATTATCCCGATTTCGGCTATAAGCTCGCCGCGGCGGTCGCCGGCGGCGATGCCGAACGCGGCGTCGCCTTGTGCGGGTCGGGCATCGGCATCTCGATCGCGGTCAACCGGCATCCGGCGGTGCGCTGCGCGCTGGTCGGCGAACCGCTGTCGGCCACGCTCGCGCGCGAACATAACGACGCCAATGTCATTGCGCTCGGCGCACGCCTGACCGGCGAGGACATGGCCAAGGCCTGCATCACCGCTTTCCTGACCACTGGTTTCGCCGGTGGCCGCCACACCGACCGGGTCGCAAAACTCGGCCATCTCCAGTCCGAGGAGCCTTCCGCATGAGCACCAATCCGCGCACCTTGAACGATGTCCAGCCCGATGGCTTCTTCACCCGCGGCCTGGCCGATGCCGACCCGGCGGTGTTCGCCGGGATCGAACATGAGCTGACCCGCGAACAGACTCAGATCGAGCTGATCGCGTCGGAGAATATCGTCTCCAAGGCCGTGCTGCAGGCGCAGGGGTCGGTGTTCACCAACAAATATGCCGAGGGCTATCCCGGCAAGCGCTATTATCAGGGCTGCCATCCGTCGGACGAAGTCGAGACGCTGGCGATCGAGCGCGCCAAGCAATTGTTCGGCTGCGCCTTTGCCAATGTTCAGCCG
>NZ_JBOHHW010000077.1:0-15488 GCF_050725575.1 Sphingomonas sp.
CCCTTGCTACGTCCTGTAGATCGGCACGGATGCTAGACGTTCAGACCGCCACCGCCCATCCCGCCGTCACCCGCCGTGAGGATTATCGCCCGCCCGATTGGCAGGTGCCCGAGATCGCGCTCGACCTTGATCTCGATCCGGGCTCGACCCGGGTCCGGGCGACGCTCAACGTGGTGCGGACCAGCGCACACGACCGGCCGCTGGTGCTCGACGGCGCCGGGCAGACGCCGCTGTCGGTCAAGGTCGACGGCATCGCGATCAACGACTGGCGGATTGAGGACGATGCGCTGGTGATCCCGCTATTGGGATCCGATCACGTGATCGAAACCGAGGTCGAGATCGCGCCCGATCGCAACACGCAGCTGATGGGGCTCTATGCCTCGGGCGGCAATCTGTGCACCCAGTGCGAGGCGGAAGGGTTCCGCCGTATCACCTTCTTCCCCGACCGGCCCGATGTGCTGACTCGCTACAAGGTGCGGATGGCGGCGGACAAGACGCGCTTCCCGGTGCTGCTCGCCAATGGCGACCCGGTCGGCGCGGGCGATCTCGGCGACGGGCGGCACTGGGCCGAGTGGCACGATCCTTATCCCAAGCCCTGCTATCTGTTCGCGATGGTCGCGGGCGACCTGGTCGCCAATCGCGCGACCTTCGTCACGCGCTCGGGCCGCGAAGTGGCGCTTGGCATCTGGGTGCGTCCCGCCGATCTGCCCAAGACCGCGCATGCGATCGAGGCGTTGAAGACCTCGATGAAATGGGACGAGGATGTCTATGGCCGCGAATATGACCTCGACGTGTTCAACATTGTCGCGGTCGACGATTTCAATTTCGGCGCGATGGAGAATAAGGGCCTCAACATCTTCAACTCGCGCTACATTCTGGCCGATGCGGAGACTGCGACCGATTATGATTTCGACGCGATCGCAGCCGTCGTCGCGCATGAATATTTCCACAATTGGTCGGGCAACCGCGTCACCTGTCGCGACTGGTTCCAGCTCTCGCTGAAGGAAGGCTTCACGGTCTTTCGCGATCAGAGCTTCTCGGCCGATCAGGGATCGGCGGCGGTCAAGCGGATCGAGGATGTCCGCGGGCTTCGCGCTGCGCAGTTTCCGGAAGATTCGGGTCCGCTGGCGCATCCGATCCGCCCCGACGCCTATCTCGAAATCTCGAATTTCTACACCGCGACGATCTACAACAAGGGCGCCGAGGTCATCCGCATGATGGCGACGATGCTCGGCGCGAAGAAATTCCGCGCCGCGACCGATCTCTATTTCGACCGCTTCGACGGCACGGCGGCGACCTGCGAGGATTTCGTCGCGTGCATGGAGGAGGGCGGGGGCATCGACCTGGCGCAGTTCCGGCTATGGTATTCTCAGGCCGGCACGCCGCGTGTCTCCGCCTCGCTGACCCATGAACCCGGCAGTGGTCGTGCGGTGCTGAAGCTCGCGCAACGCATGCCGCCGACGCCCGGCCAGCCCGACAAGGCACCGATGGTCTTGCCGCTCAAGCTCAAGCTGTTCGGCGCCGAGACCGCGCAACCGATCGGGTCGGAACAGCTCATCCTGCTGTCGGATGCGGAGGAGCAGATCAGCTTCGAGACCGTGACCGAACGCCCGGTCCTGTCGATCAATCGCGGCTTTTCCGCGCCGGTGATCGTCGAGACCGACCGCTCGGCCGCCGATCTCGCTTTTCTCTCGGCACATGACGACGATCCCTTTGCGCGCTACGAAGCGATGCAGCAATTGATGCTCGATACGCTGGTCGGGGGTGCGAAACATGGGCAGGCTGACCATGCCGCGGTGATCGCGGCGGTCGCCAATACGCTGCAGGATCCACAGCTCGATTCGGCTTTTATCGCCGAAGCCGTGCTGCTGCCGTCCGACAGCTTCATCGGCGATCAGATGACGCTGGTAGATCCCGAGGCGATCTTTCGCGCACGCGAGGCACTGCGCCGCGATCTCGGGCGAGCGCTCGAGGCGCAGTGGCGTGCGGCCTATGACGGCACGCGCGCTGCGAAGTTCGAATATTCGCCTTCGGCCAAGGGGCAGCGCCGCCTGAAGACCGTCGCGCTTGGCTATATCGCCGCCAGTGGCGCAGCCGATGCGGCGAGCCTTGCCTTCGGCCAGTTCGAGGCGGCGGACAATATGACTGACCGGCAGGGCGCGCTCACCACATTGGTCAGCGGCAATGCACCCGAACGCATCGCCGCGCTCGACATCTTCTACAATCGCTACAGCGACAATGCGCTGGTGCTCGACAAATGGTTCTCAACTCAGGCGCTGTCGGCACGCGACGACACGCCGGCGATGGTCGCCGAGCTGGTGCGTCACCGCGACTTCACGCTCGCCAACCCCAACCGCGCCCGTGCCCTGGTCGGGGCGTTTAGCGTCAACCAGCGCGCGTTCAACCAGGCGTCGGGCGAAGGCTATCGCTTCGTCGCCGACCAGCTGATCGCACTCGACAAGCTCAACCCGCAGACCGCGGCCAAGCTGATCCCGCCGCTCGGCCGTTGGCGCCGCTTCGACGAGGGGCGCGCGACGATGATGCGGGCGGAACTGGAGCGGATCGTCGCGACGCCTGGGCTGTCGAAGGACATGTTCGAACAGGCTTCGCGGAGTATGGCAGGGTAGGACAGGCTGCTCCTTCTTCAACGATCGATCAGATTCCGCATTTCGATCGCGTTGGCCGTTGCTGCGCCGCTCGCGGTATTGTCGTAGATTGTCCAGCTTTCCACGCTGGCGTCTCGTGCCGCTTCGGCATGGCGGGCGACCGCGGCATCGTCATAAGGTGACCAATAGATGCGTGGTGAGCCATGCAGACGGGTGTAGCGAAGGTCGGACCGGCCGCCGGGTATTTCGGCTTGTTCGGTTCTGGCCGGATCCGCGGCAACGCGTGCGATCCCGCGGGCGATGAACAGGTCGTCGGCAGTCGCCTCAAACCAACTCCTATGCCTGGGCTCGCACACCACCGCGCCACCCAATATCGAATTGATGGAGGAGAAGAACGCGTCGGCGATCGCCGCGTCGAAGATCAGGCTTGGCGGCAATTGCACGAGCACCGGGCCGCGCTTTCCAGCCAGGCCGGCGACCTCGCTGGCAAATTGTTCGCTCAGATCGTCGCTGTCCGCCAATCGCCGCTCATGCGTGATCGTTCTAGGCAGCTTGATTGCAAAGCGGAAATGGGCCGGCACGCTCGCCGCCCAGCGTTCATAGGTAGTGCGGCGGTGCGGTCGGTAGAAGCTTGAGTTGATTTCCACCGCATTCAATTGTGCCGCATAGCGTTCGAGATGGCTGCCGTTGCCGGGGAATTTTTCGGCCATGGCTTTGGGGATCGACCAGCCGGCCGTCCCAATGCGGATGAAATCAGAAGAGCCGCCCGCCATTCGGCACCGCGACGCTCGGGCTGAACAATACCACTTTCCCGTCAGCATCGGGGAAGCCCAATGTCAGCACCTCGGACATCATCGGGCCGATCTGGCGCGACGGGAAATTGACCACCGCCGCGACCTGGCGTCCGGGCAGTTCCTCCAGCGTATAGTGCTCGGTGATTCGCGCCGAGGACCGCTTGATCCCGATTGTCGGACCGAAATCGATCGCCAGCCTGTAGGCCGGCTTACGGGCTTCGGGAAAAGGCAGCGCCTCGACGATCGTCCCGATGCGGATATCGACCGCCAGGAAATCGTCGAAGCCGATCGTGGGCGTGGCGGCCGCCGCCGGGTCATGCGTCGCGTGCATCAGAGATCGAAGTCCACATCGTCATAATGTTTCGGCGGGGTGATTCCCTCCATCCGCTCCGACAGCAAGGGACGGAAGCTCGGCCGGCTCTTCAGCCCGCGATACCAGCGCGCGGTCTGTTCATGGTTCTTCCAGTCGATTCCGCCGAGATAATCGGTCACCGAAATCTGGGCCGCTGCCGCCAGGTCGGCGAGGCTCATCGTCGATCCCGCCATCCAATTGTGATGGTCGAGCAGATAATCGGTATAATCGAGATGCCGCACTGCTGCCTTCATCGCCTCGCGCAGCACCTTGGAATCGGGCGATTCCTTGGTCACCAGCCGCTTTTCCATCCGTTCGCGGAGCAGGGGGGCAGTGATGTCGGCGAAGAATTGCGTGTCGAACCACGCGACCAGCCGGCGAATCTCGGCGCGATTGACCGCCGTGCCATTGATCATCGCTGACTTCTCGACCGTCTCTTCGAGATATTCGCAGATCGCCATCGAATCCATCAGCAGGATCTTTCGTGCAGGGTCGATCATCACCGGGACCTGGCCGGCCGGGTTCATGTCGAGAAATTCGTCACGCCGCTCCCAAGGCGATTCGCGCACGAGATCGTAACCGACGCTCTTCTCGCCGAGCAGGAGCCGGACCTTGCGGGAAAAGGGACATAGAGGGAATTGATGGAGTTGCCACATCCCTGCCTACTTAACGCGAGGCGCAGGGACGTCCAGCGGTTGACGTCAGTTGTCGGACGAAGATCGGCTTTTCTCTCCGCTACGGGCTGACTTCAGCACGCGGCGCAGGCGATTGGCAGTGGCGCGCAACTCGCTGCTCATGGTTGCAGCGTCGCCTGCCATCGTCCCCGCGGCGGCAACGGCACTGCGCGTCCGATCGTGGAGATCTCGATCGAATGCGGGGTCGTCGCGCCTGACCAGCGTACCCAGCGTATCGTCCGAGCGAACATCATCCTGCGGATCGGTATAGCGTGCGAGCGGACCGACCCGCGTGTCGAGAAAGGCGTTCGCCAGATCGCCTATGATGCCGGCGATTCCATCCTGAACGGTGGGGTCCGACAAGGTGTGCGCCATCTTGTCTACGGCACGCTCCGGATCAGGCGCGCGATTCTGGGCCAGGGCCGGCGTGGCCATGACAAGCCCAAAGGAAAGCAACAGGGTCAGTCTCATCGCGGACACCATCGACTCGAATACCAACGATATCCATAGCATAGCGGGCGATTGAACGCGACCCCGCTTATTCTGCCGCCACCATCTCCACACTGTCATCAAGCGGGTGGCTCAGCCGGGTCAGCATCTCCTTCGGCACGACTTGCCAGAAACGGTCGACCACCCGGCCCCAATCATCGAGCAGGCTGCCCGACCATTTGGAATCGGTCGCGGCATGATGCGCGCGGACTAGATTGAGCAGCACCGATTCCCAATGCATCGACGACAGCCGCTGCCAGGTGATGCTTTCCGGGTTTGCGCGGCGTGCGAAGCTGCCGTCCTCGTCATAGATAAAGGCCATGCCGCCGGTCATGCCCGCGCCGAAATTGGTACCGACCGCGCCGAGCACGACTGCCACGCCGCCGGTCATATATTCGCAGCCATTGGCGCCGCAGCCCTCGACCACCACGGTCGCGCCCGAATTGCGCACCGCAAAGCGTTCACCCGCCTGGCCCGCGGCAAGCAAGCTGCCCGAGGTCGCGCCGTAGAGGACGGTGTTGCCGATGATCGTGTTCTGCTGGCTGACCAGTGGTGAGCTGACCACGGGTCGGACGACGATCTTGCCGCCGGACAGGCCCTTGCCGACATAGTCATTGGCATCGCCGAACACTTCCAGCGTCACGCCCTTGCACAGGAATGCGCCCAATGACTGGCCGGCCGACCCGCGCAACCGGACATGGACATGCCCGTCGGCGAGCGTCGACATGCCGAACTTGGCGGTGATCTCGCTCGACAGCCGCGTACCGACTGCGCGGTGGGTGTTGCGCACCGAATAGGTCAGCTGCATCTTTTCGCCGCGCGAGAAAACCGCGGCAGCGTCCTTGATCATCTGCGCATCGAGGCTGTCGGGCACCTCGTTGCGGAAGGTGGTCAGCGAGAAGCGGCGCTGATCGTCCGGCGCATCGACCTTGGCGAGGATCGGGTTGAGATCGAGATCGTCGAGATGCTCGGCGCCGCGGCTGGTCTGGCGCAGCAATTCGGTCCGCCCGATCACGTCGTCCAGGCTGCGGAAGCCGAGCCGGGCAAGGATGTCGCGTACTTCCTCGGCGATGAAGGTCATCAGGTTGATGACTTTCTCCGGCGTGCCGGTGAACTTCGCGCGGAGACGCTCGTCCTGCACGCACACACCGACCGGGCAGGTGTTGGAATGGCACTGCCTGACCATGATGCAGCCCATCGCGACGAGGCTGAGAGTGCCGATGCCGAATTCCTCGGCGCCAAGGATCGCGGCGATCACCACGTCGCGTCCGGTCTTCAGCCCGCCATCGGTGCGCAGCTTGATCCGCCCGCGCAGACCATTGAGCGTCAGCGTCTGGTTGACCTCGCTCAGCCCCATTTCCCACGGCGTGCCGGCATATTTGATGCTCGTCTGCGGGCTGGCGCCAGTGCCGCCGACATGGCCGGAGACCAGAATGACATCGGCATGCGCCTTGGCCACGCCCGCTGCCACGGTGCCGATTCCGGCCGAGCTGACCAGTTTCACGCACACCCGTGCGCGCGGATTGATCTGCTTCAGGTCGTAGATGAGCTGCGCCAGATCCTCGATCGAATAGATGTCGTGATGCGGCGGCGGCGAAATGAGCGTCACGCCCGGCGTCGCGTGGCGCAGCTTGGCGATGAACTCGGTCACCTTGAAGCCGGGCAACTGCCCGCCCTCGCCGGGCTTGGCGCCCTGTGCGACCTTGATCTCGATCTCCTCGCATGCGCCGAGATATTCGGCGGTGACGCCGAACCGGCCCGAAGCGATCTGCTTAACGCCCGAGTTGGCGTTATCGCCATTGGCATAAGGCGTGTAGCGCGCCTTGTCCTCGCCGCCCTCGCCGGACACCGCCTTGGCGCCGATCCGGTTCATCGCGATCGCCAGCGTCTCATGTGCCTCCGGCCCGAGCGCGCCGAGGCTCATGCCCGGCGTGACGAAGCGCTTGCGGATCTCGGTGATCGCCTCGACCTGGTCTACGGCCACGCCTTCATCGGGAAAATTGAACTGCAGCAGGTCGCGCAGATAGATTGGTGGCAGCGCCTCCACACCGCGCGAGAATTGTAGATAGGTCGAATAGCTGTCGTTGCCGACCGCCGATTGCAGCAAATGCATCAGCTGCGCCGAATAGGCATGCGCTTCGCCCGTGTGGCGCTGGCGATAGAAGCCGCCGATCGGCAATGTCGCGACCGCCGGATCGAACGCCGCTTCGTGTCGCAGCACTGCGTTGAGGTGAAGCGAGGCATAGCCTTCGCCCGAGATCTTCGCCGGCATGCCAGGGAACAGGTCGTTGACCAGCGCACGGCTGAGGCCCACCGCTTCGAAATTATAGCCGCCGCGATAGCTGGAGATCACGGCGATCCCCATCTTCGACATGATCTTGAGCAGCCCTTCGTCGATCGCCTTGCGGTGTCGCTTGAAGCAATCCTGGAGGCTGAGGTCGCCAAACAGGCCGCGTTCGTGCCGGTCGACGATCGATGCCTCGGTCAGATAAGCGTGCACCGTGGTCGCGCCGACGCCGATCAGCACGGCATAATAATGCGTGTCGAGGCATTCGGCGGTCTGGATGTTGACACTGGCATAGGAGCGCAAGCCCTTGCGCACGAGATGCGTATGCACTGCCGCTGCCGCCAGCACGCCGGCGATGCCGATCCGGTCGGGGCCGATATTCATGTCGGAGAGGAACAGCTCGCTCTTGCCTTCGCGCACTGCCTGTTCCGCCTCGGCGCGAATCCGCGCGATCGCCGTGCGCAGCGTCTCCGGTTTGCCGCCGGTCTCGAAGGTGCAGTCGATCTCGGCCACCGCCGATCCGAAATAAGCCTTGAGCCGGGCCCAGTCGGTGCCGGTCAGTACCGGCGATTCAAGCACCAGCACGCCGTCGCGCCGGTCCTCGGTATCAAGGATATTGGCGAGATTGCCGAAGCGCGTCTTGAGCGACATCACATGACGTTCGCGCAAGGAGTCGATCGGCGGATTGGTCACCTGGCTGAAATTCTGCCGGAAAAACTGGCTGATCAGTCGCGGCTTGTCGGAAATGACCGCAAGCGGTGTATCGTCGCCCATCGATCCGACCGCTTCTTTCGCGCCCTCGACCATTGGCGACAGGATCAGCTCCATATCCTCCAGGGTCTGGCCGGCCGCAACCTGGCGCCGGGTCAGCTCGGCGCGGCTGAAGCGGACCGTCGCCTCGGCCGGCGGGGCGGGCAGGTCGTCGACCGCAGTAAAATTGCCGATCATCGCACTGTAATCAGCCTCGGCCGCCAGCCGGTCCTTGACCTCGCGATCCTTGAGCAGCTCGCCCTTGTCGAGGTCGATCGCGATCATCTGGCCCGGCCCGAGCCGGCCCTTTTCGATAATGGTCGATTCAGGGACCACGACCATGCCGCTTTCCGATCCGACGATCAGCAGTCCGTCGGAGGTGCGAGTATAGCGCAGTGGGCGCAGCGCATTGCGATCCATGCCGGCAACTGCCCAGCGGCCATCGGTCATGGCGAGTGCGGCGGGGCCGTCCCATGGCTCCATCACACTGGCGAGATATTTGTACATATCGAGATGCGCCTTGGGCATCTCGTCCTTGCCCAGCCAGGCTTCGGGCACCAGCATCAGCTTGGCGGTCGGCGCGTCGCGGCCGGAACGGCAGATTGCCTCGAACACCGCGTCGAGCGCCGCGGTATCCGACGCGCCGGCCGGGATGACCGGCTTGATATCCTCCGAATTGTCACCGAACGCGAGGCTCGCCATGCGGATCTCGTGGCTCAGCATCCAGTTCTTGTTGCCGCGGATCGTGTTGATCTCGCCATTATGTGCGAGGCAGCGGAACGGCTGCGCCAGCCACCATTGCGGAAAGGTATTGGTCGAATAACGCTGATGGAAGATCGCGACCCGGCTCTCGAAGCGCTGATCCTGCAAGTCGGGATAGAAGACCGACAGCGATTCCGCGAGGAACAGGCCTTTATAGATGATCGAGCGGCATGACAGCGAACAGATATAGAAGCCCTGGATCTGCGCGGCGATGACGCGCTTCTCGATCCGGCGACGAACGAGATAGAGGTTCTTCTCGAACTCGGCGGCGCTGGCCTCATCGGGCCCATTTTGTTCTTTGCCGCCTTGCGGCAAGGGCGGGCCGGCGATCATGATCTGCTCGATCTCGGGCCGCGTCGCCTGCGCCTTTTGCCCGATCACCGAGACATCGACCGGCACCTGGCGCCAGCCATAGATCGAATAGCCTTCCTCGATGATCACGCTCTCGACGATCGTGCGGCACGCCTCCTGCGCGCCGAGATCGGTGCGCGGCAGGAAGATCATGCCGACCGCGAGCCGGTTCGGCAGCACCTTGTGCCCCGAGGCGACCACGGCATCGTCGAAGAATTTGAGCGGCAGGTCGACATGCAGGCCCGCGCCGTCGCCGGTCATGCCGTCCGCATCGACCGCGCCGCGGTGCCACACTGCCTTCAATGCATCGATCGCCGACTGCACCACGCGCCGCGAGGCGCTGCCATCGGTCGCCGCGACCAGGCCGACGCCGCACGCGTCGCCCTCAAATTCAGGTCGGTACATGCCGTCACGGGCAAGGCGTTCGCGTTCGGATTCGAAAGGCGTGTCGGCCATGGTCACTTGTCGCCCCGCTTCGCATTGATCTTGTGCATGGTTTCCTCGCTCCGCATCACCTTCCCGGCGGTCATTGGCGCATCGTTCAGTAATGCCGCGACCACCCGATTTTCGAATTGCGGGGCATTGAGCATCGTGGCGAACAATGCGCTGGCATGCCGCTTTCCAATCGACGATTTGTAAAAAGCGATCGCGCCGTCGATTTCGTCGCGAGACTGTAATCGGGCAAACATTTCCGCAACCTCTTCAAGATATTCCGGCAGCAGCTCGCGTGTCTTGTCCCGGATCTGGAGCGCGAATGTGCCGTGCAACAGCTGGGCATAGTCCGCCGATGCGCCATGTGGCTGGCCGTCGATTGATGCGTCGACCAGTCGACCAATCATGCGCTCGCGCGCTTCCGGCGAGAAATACTGGATGTACGCGCTGACGTTCATCACGGCCAAAAGTTCGCGCGCTTTGGCCAGCGCGACGGTATTGGGTGGAATCGGCGGCGGCACATCCGTCGCGGCGAACGCGGATGAATGTAAGGCGATCGCGAACAGCGGCCCAAGCAACGCGGGCCTCACTGGGAAATCCTCTTGCTCGCCACGCTGGACTTCAGCCCCGTGCCGCAAGCGCCGCTCCCGAATTCGGTGACGTGCATGCCCATGCGGGCCAGGCGTTCGATCCCAGGGGTCATTTCTTCTTCCCGCGCGCCGGCGGTAAGTGCTTGGTCGCGGCCTCGATCTTGGCCGTCATTGCCGGCATTTCCTTCATCATGCGCGGCGCGAAGGCTTGCATCGCGTGCATCATGTCGGGACCCATCATCAGCAGCATCGAATCGCGGGCATAGGCGGTGCCGGTCGGAGTCGCGAAGAAACGGTCGAGATCGCCCAGTTCGGCAACGGTGAAACGCCGGGCATAGGATTTGGTCAGCGCCTCGCGCACCTCGGGTTCGGCGTCGGTCATGATCCGCGACATTTCGTCGGCCATGACTCGCATCGAGATACGCATCCGTTCCTCGAAATAGGGATCGTCGGCCTTCATCGCTTCGCCCAGGGTCTTGCCCTTGCGCGCGGCGTCCTTTGCCTTCTCGTCATCGGGCATGGTCGCGGCGATGTCGTCCATCTTCATGCCGTACATGCCCGACATCATGTTGCCGACGGTCTGATCCAGCGTCGTGCGCATCAGCCGTTCATAGGTGCCGAGCGGCCAGATACGCTCGATCACCGGCCGCGCGGCGGCGAGGCGTTCGGTATCGATCGGGGCAAGCAGCGGTTGTTCGCTTGAAGGCGGGGCTGGAACCGGCGCGGCACTCGGCGTCGTTTGTGCAGCGAGAGGCGCGGGCGCCATAAGCGCGAACAGCAATGCGGATTTCAGCATGCCGGTCATGCCGCTTTCCGTTCACCTGCCGCCTTGGCCTTCAGCCACTTATGCATCGCCGCCGACACATCGCGCCCGTCGCGGATCGCCCATACCACCAGGCTCGCGCCGCGCACGATGTCGCCGGCCGCGAACACGCCGTCGAGGCTGGTCATCAGCGTCTTGTTGTCGACCAGCACCGTGCCCCAGCGCGTCACGCCGAGCTCGGGCGCGCCGAACAGATGCGGCAGATCCTCGGCGTCGAAGCCAAGCGCCTTGATCACCAGATCGGCGGGCACGTCGAAGCCGCCCTCCGGATCGATTTCGGGCGCGCGCCGGCCACTCGCGTCGGGTGCGCCGAGCCGCATCCGGCTGGCCTTCACGCCAGTAACCCGGTCACCCGACAGGAATGCTTCGGGTGCGGAAAGCCAGACGAATTCGACGCCCTCTTCCTCGGCATTGGCGACTTCGCGCTGCGATCCCGGCATATTGGCGCGGTCGCGGCGATAGAGGCACTTCACCGAGGCAGCGCCCTGGCGCACCGCCGTGCGCACGCAATCCATCGCGGTGTCGCCGCCGCCGATCACCACGACATGCTTGCCCGCCGCGTCGAGCGAGCCGTCATCGAACGCGGGCACGGCATCGCCGAAACCCTTGCGGTTCGACGCGGTGAGGAAATCGAGCGCCTCGATCACGCCCTCGCTGCCGACGCCGGGCGCCTTGATCGCGCGCGGTTGATAGACGCCGGTTGCGATCAGCACGCTGTCATGGCGCTGGCGCAATTCGGTCATGCTCGCATCGCGGCCGACCTCGAAATTATCGTGGAAGACGATGCCGCCCTCTTTCAGCCTGTCGACGCGGCGGATGACGACATGCTTTTCCAGCTTGAAGCCGGGAATGCCATAGGTGAGCAGCCCGCCGGCGCGGTCGTAGCGGTCATAGACATGGACGTCATAGCCATAACCGCGCAGATATTCCGCTGCGCTGAGCCCCGCCGGCCCGGCGCCGATGATGCCGACCGACTGCCCGCGCGGGGCACCGACCGTCAGCGGTTCAACCCAGCCTTCCTCCCAGGCGGTGTCGGTGATGAACTTCTCGACTGATCCGATCGTCACCGCGCCGTGGCCGGAGAATTCGATCACGCAATTGCCTTCGCACAGCCGGTCCTGCGGGCAGATGCGGCCGCAGATCTCCGGCATGGTGGAGGTCGAATTGCTCAGCTCAAAGGCCTCGCGCAGTCGACCTTCGGCGGTCAGGCGCAGCCAGTCGGGGATGTGGTTGTGCAACGGGCAATGCACCGAACAATAGGGTACACCGCATTGTGAGCAGCGCCCGGCCTGATCCTCGGCGGCGGGCGGCGCATAGCGGTCGGCGATCTCGCGGAAATCCTCCGCGCGCAGCTTGGGCGCACGTTTGCCGGGAAAAGCCTGTGGCGTTCCCACGAATTTCAGCATGGTTTCGGTCATCGGCCTCGCTCATTCAACGAGGCGCGTCTTAGCCGCAGAAACGGCTAAAGTCACGGGAAAATCGACTTATAGGTAAGCTATACTTACCTATTAAGCAGCCATGAAGAGAAAGTGACCGTTTTCCGTTACTGTTGGCTGCCAAATTATGGCCGGATCGGATTTAATGTGCCAGTAGCGCGATCAAGGCGATGCTGCCGGCGATGATCCGGTACCAGGCGAACGGCGCAAAACCATGCTTGCCGACGAAGGTGACGAACCAGCGAATCACCGCCAACGCGACCAGGAATGACACCACAAAACCGATCGCGATCGCGGTCAGATGGGCATTGCCCAGCTCGAACCGGCCCTTGTAGAGCGCCAGCGTGGTGGCCCCCAGCATCGTCGGGATGGCAAGGAAGAAGCTGTATTCGGCCGCCGTCTCGCGGTCCACGCCGAGGGTCAGTGCGCCCATGATGGTTGCGCCCGAGCGGCTGACGCCAGGGATCATCGACAGGCATTGCACCACGCCGATGATCAGTGCGGTGCGCCACGGCATGTCCTCGACCGACCGGGTCTTGATGGTCTTGGCGAGCCGTTCGATCAGTAAGATCAACACGCCGCCCACGATCAGCGCGATTGCCACCACCATCGGCCCGATCACCGGCGCCTCCAGCACGGCCTTGATCGATTTATAGGCGATCGCGCCCACGATGGCGGAGGGCAGGAAGCCAAGCAGCACGTTGCGCGTAAAACGGATCGCCGCCGGGTCGCGCGCCAACAGCCCGCGTGCCACCTTCATGAACCGGCCCCAGAACAGGACCAAGACCGCAAGGATCGCGCCCAGCTGAATGACGATGTCGAAGGTCGCGTCGGCTTGAGGTAAGCCGAGCAGTGCCCCCGCCAGGATGAGATGGCCGGTCGAGGACACGGGCAGGAACTCGGTCACCCCCTCGACGATGCCGAGCAGGATGATAATGATCAGATCGTTCACGCGGGATACCCCCTTGGCGCGGCACCCGCCGCACTGTTCCTGTGATTCGGAGAAATATTAGGACTTCAGGCAGCTTCGGCCCGGACGCCGAAGCGCCCCTGCCGGCGATAGCGCACCAGCCAGCCGGGCGCGACCGCGGCCAGCGGAGTCGGTTCGATACCGAACGCGGCCAGGCCGCTACCGCCTGCGGTCACGACATTATCGCGCAGCAGCATGAGCCACTGGTCGCGTGTGATCGGCGCGAGCGGCAGGAATCCGAAGGTCGCGATCGCCGCCCCGGCAAAGTCGGGCAGCTCGATGATCGTCGGATCGCGGCCGATCGCGCCCGCGATCCAGCGGATCAGGCCGCCCATGGTGATCACATCGGGGCCGCCCAGCTCGAAGACCTTGCCCGCGAATCCGGCCGGCTCGGCCAATGCCCGTACCACTGCCTGCGCCGCATCGACGACATAGAGCGGCTGGAATTTCACGCCTGCACGAAGCACCGGCACCACCGGCGCGCTTGCGATCATGCCTGCGAAGCGATTGACGAACTGATCCTCGCGTCCGAACATCAGCGACGGACGCAGGATGGTTGCACCCGGAAAGGCGGCGCGCACTGCGGCTTCGCCTTCGGCCTTGGTCCGGCCATAGGTGGAAGGCGATTCGGCATCCGCCCCCAGCGCCGAGAGATGCACCAGGGTATCGACGCTCGCCGCGGCAGCCGCCTCGGCAATATGGCGCGCGCCGCGCACCTGCACCGCATCGAAATCGCCCGACAATATGCCGACCAGATTGACCACCGCGTCCGACCCCTGGATCGCGCGGGCTACGCTTTCCGGCCTGGTCACGTCGACCGCGGCGAACTGCGTCTGGCCCAATCCTCCCTGCGGTTTCAGGAACAGCGCCTGGCGCGGGTCGCGCTGGGCGATTCGCACCCGCGCGCCGGCCGCGAGCAATTCCTGCGCGACATAGCGCCCCAGGAACCCACCGCCGCCGATCAGCGTCACCAGCTTGCCGTTCATGCTCATAAAATCCTGCCCATAGATGCCGTGGCGTATGCCGATCCCCTTGCCGCATCAGGTGGCGTGTTGACAAGGCCGCCACCGCTCCACTAGAGCCCCCCGCCTACCCCGTGCCCAGATGGCGGAATTGGTAGACGCACCAGCTTCAGGTGCTGGCGATCGCAAGGTCGTGGAGGTTCGAGTCCTCTTCTGGGCACCAGGGCCCCCTTTTCAGGGGGTCCTAAACGATCCCGAAAGCTTGAAAAAATCACGGTTTTCTGCCATAAACTGGCTCGGGAAGACCCGCGACGTGCCACTGCATCCAGAACCGATGTTGGCATCATTGTTGGTATTTCCGGGTGCCAACAATGGGAGATACCAACATGGCTCTCACCGCATTGGAAGTCCGCTCCTTCAAGGGCAAGGAGCGTCCGTACAAGGTCAGCGATTCTGGCGGCCTTTATCTGTTCGTTCAGCCCTCTGGGCAGCGCTACTGGCGGCTGGCCTATCGGTGGGGCGGCAAGCAGCAGACGATGGCTCTAGGCGTATTCCCCGATGTGAGCCTTGCGGACGCTCGGGCCAAGCGCGATTCCGTCAGGAAGATTCTCGCCGACGGGAAGAACCCGGTTTCCACTGCTCGGGAGGAAGAGCTGGCCGCCAAGCTTGCCGAGCAGATCACGTTCCAGGTCGTGGCCGAGGAATGGTACAGCAAATGTGAGCGCGAGGGCCGCGCGGAAATCACGTTGCAGAAGCAGCGCTGGCTGCTCGACTTCGCCTATCCCAAGCTTGGAACACGTCCGATCAACCGCATCTCTGCCCATGAGGTGTACGAGGTTCTGCGCGGTATTGAAGCCAAGGGCCATTACGAAACGGCACGCCGCCTGCGCGGCACTTGCAGTCAGGTGTTCCGCTATGCGGTCGCTACGGCCCGCGCGGAACGTGATGTGTGCGCCGATCTGCGCGGCGCGCTGACCGCGCCAAAGGTGAAGCATCTGGCCGCACTTACGAAGCCGGCAGAAGTGGGCGAGCTGATGTGCGCGATCGATGGGTTCGACGGATATCGCGTAACCCACGTCGCTCTGAGGCTAGCGCCACACCTCTTTGTACGCCCGGGCGAGCTGCGCCAGGCGGAATGGTCGGAGTTCGACTTCGAGGAAGGCGTCTGGGCGATCCCGGCGGAGAAGATGAAGATGCGTCGGCCCCACCA
>NZ_JBOHHW010000078.1:0-15263 GCF_050725575.1 Sphingomonas sp.
GCGAAGGCGAGGATATCGTCCAGGAAACCTATGTCCGGCTTTACAGCTATCGCCGGTCGCGTCCGGTGACGGATGTCGGTGCCTTTTGCTTCGCTGTCGCGCGCAATCTCATCTTCGACCATCTGCGCCGCCGCCAGGCCCAGCCACCGGCCGGCGAACTGGCCGATGGCATCGCATGCCCGCTGCCGGGCGCCGAAGAGATTCTCGATTACCGGCAACGCATCGAGATACTGGTGGGGGCGCTCAAGGTAATGCCGCCACTGCGCCGCGAAGTGTTTCTGCGCCGGCGGCTCGACGACATCCCGGCGGCGATGATTGCTGCCGATCTGGACTTCAGCATTGCTGCGGTGGAGAAACATTGCAGCCGGGCGTTGGCCGATCTCCGCGCTGCGCTGGAACGCCGCGGTTTGCCCGGGGGGGCACGCCGATGAGCCGCCGCACCGCTCTCCGTGACGCTGCCCGCTGGGTACTGCACGACGACGCGCCGGCTGCGTCGCCATCGCTTGCCGCCGAAGTCCGGGAGACGCTCGACGATCCGGCGCTCACCGAAGCGCTCGAGCAAGCCGTCGGGTTCGGCCGGCTCTCAGATGGCGATATCCGGGCGATGCGCGCCGCGCGGCGGCGCACGGCTGCTACGCTCGGCGCCGCCGTCATTGTGGCGATGGTCGGCGCAGGCACCTGGTCGAACGGATGGTTCAAGGGGACGTCCGCAGCGATCGTCGCGCATTACGAGACGCAGCGCGGGCAACAGCGCGACGTCACGCTCGCTGACGGATCGACGCTTCATCTCAACGGCGCGACCAGCCTCGACGTGACGCTCGACCAACGGCAGCGACTGGTCGCGCTCAACCGGGGCGAGGCCTATTTCGACATTGCGCATGAAAACGTGCGGCCGTTCGTCGTCCATGCCGGCAGTTCGGCGACGCGCGTGCTCGGTACGGCGTTCGACCTCGATGTCACGCGCGGTGAAGTGAAGCTTTCGGTCTATCGTGGGCGTGTTCGGTTCGGTGGTGCCGCTATGGGGGCCTATAGCTTAGATGTGCCGGCTGGGTGGCGCTCGCGTTTCACCAACGGCAAGGCGCGCGCGCCGACGCGCTTCGACGCGACGCAGCAGGACTGGCGGCAGGATTGGGTCGATACCGACGATATGCGGCTCGGCGATCTGGTCGATGCGCTTAACCGTCGTGACGGACCGCTGGTCATGGATCCGCCGCCCGCGCTTGCCGGGATTGCGCTGACCGGGCGCTTCAAGCTCGACGATTCTCGGCAATTGCTGGGCGCGCTTGGCGCCGCATACGGCTTCACCGTCGTGCCCGACGGCGATCGCTTGCGGCTCGTCGCGACGGGCGGCTGAATCTTGCGATCGTCATTCCGATGACATTGAAATGTAACAAAATTCTTTTGTCCGATCCGGGTGGCGAACCCGTCTTCCGTCAGGGCGCGCATGAGCGCCCAAGCGGAGGACCATCATGGATCGTACAAAGGGAATTTCATTGATCGCGCTGGCTGTGGCACTTGCCGCGCCGGCCACGGCCCAGGCCCATCCGGCCGACGCGACATTCGCACGGCAGATGCAGTTTGACATCGCCGCATCGGATCTGCGCACGGCGATCTCGCAATTTTCACGCGTGACCGGTGTGCAGGTGGTTGCGGCGCCCGACGCCGTGGCCCGCCGCCGCACCGCCGGCGTTCGCGGCGCGCACAGCGTTCGCGAGGCGCTCGACCTGTTGTTGCGCGGCACCAATTTGTCGGCCTCGATTAGCGGCAGCGTCGCGGTGCTCAAACCCGGTGCCGTGCCCGCTCCGCGCCGTCCCGCGCGGGTTGTTCGCGAGGCCCCGACGCCCGTCGAAGCGCCAGTTGCCGCACCGGTTCAGGCGGCCGAGGTGAGCGACGACAGCGACATCATCGTTTCGGGCTATCGCCACAGCCTTCAACTCGCGCAGGATCTGAAGCGCCGCGCGGTGGGATCGGAGGACGATATCATGGCGCAGGATATCGCTTCCTTTCCCGATCTGAATCTCGCCGAATCGCTGCAACGCATCCCCGGCATCACCATCACTCGTGATTCGGGCGAAGGGCGGCAGATCACGCTGCGTGGGCTCGGGCCGGACTTCACCCGGACTCAGTTGAACGGCATGGAAGTGCTCGGCAATACCTCTTCGGGCATGGACAATCGCGGCGCCACCAGCCGGACGCGCTCCTTCGATTTCAGCCTGTTCGCATCCGAGCTGTTCAACCGCATCTCGGTGCAGAAATCCTATGCCGCCGAGCAGGACGAAGGCGGCATCGCCGGCACGGTGGAACTCAACACTGCCAAGCCGTTCGATTATAGCGGCAGCAAGTTCGTCGTTTCGGCCAAGGGCCAGACCAACAGCAATACCAAGAGCGTGACGCCGCGCCTCGTCGGCCTCGCATCGGGGCACTGGGGCGATTTCGGGGCGCTCGTCTCGGTCGCGTATAGCCAGATCAAGAGCAACGAATATGGCTATCGCAACTGGGGCTGGGGTACGGTCACGTATAGTCCTGCCAATATCGGCCCGAACATCGACGCGGCGACGGCGCAGAAATTGCAATCGGGCACGATCGTCGCGCCCCAGGCGGAATCGCCCTCGTCCTGGTATACAGACCGCAAGCGGCTGGGCATCACGTCAGCGCTGCAATATCATCCCGGCGATCGCTTCAAGATCGATGTCGATCTGCTTTACGGCCGGCTGACTGACCACCGCGACGATTACGCGCTGGCGAGCGCCGGTTCCAACGCGCTGACCGGCGGCACAGTGAATGGCGGCCAAGTCATCCAGTCGGCGGCGATCGACGGCAATACGTTACGGGCGGCGAGCTATACCGGCATCGACCAGCGATCCGAACATCATATCATCAACAACCACACCGATTTCTATCAGGGCGTGGCGAACATGAGTTGGAAGGTGACCGACCGGCTGACCCTTACCGCGCTGGGCGGTTACGAGGAATCCGATTTCCGCCAGCCGGAGTTCGACAAAGTGTTCATGGAGGCCAAGAACATGGCTTTCAGTTTTGATAATCGGCCGGCCATTCCGGTCAATACCTATGGCGTCGACCTGACCAATCCGAACAACTGGGCACTCCAGCGTCTCGACACGCAGGAGAATTCGATCACCAGCAAGTACGCCAACGCCAAGCTCGATGCGATCTACGAGCTGAATGACGCCCTTACCTTCAAGACTGGCACTGACTTCAAGCATTTCAGCAACAGCGGTTATCAGTATAATAACAAGGTGTTTCACAATGTTCCGGCCGACATCCCCATCCCGAACGATCTGAAACAAGTGGTCGGGGTGAATACACTGCTGCCCTACATCGTCGGCGATGTGGACGGCGTGTATGATTATATCGGCGATCCCCGTGATCTGAGTACCAAGAACCTGCAGGCCGGCACTGACTATAACGTCGATGAAAAAACCTGGAGCGGCTTTACTCAGGTCGATCTCGAAACTCAGATTGGTGGAATGCCGCTGCGTGCCAATGCGGGCGTGCGCTATTATTCGACCGATCTGACCTCTTCAGGCCATCTCAGCGCAATGGTGAGCGGCGTGACGACGCTCATTCCGGTGGTCGTCCAGACCAACAGCCATGGCTGGCTGCCCGCCGTCAACCTCGCGCTGGATGTGGTCGATGATGTGGTGGTCCGGCTCAGCGCCAGCCGCAACGTCAACCGCCCGAAGCTGAACGATCTGGCCGCGGCGAGTTCGATCACCACCCGGCCGAACGGCGGCAGCGTGAGCCTCGGCAACCCATCCCTGAAGCCCTATAAGGCGACATCGATAGAAGGATCGGTCGAATATTATATGGGCCGTAGAGGCTTTGCGTCGATCGGCTTCTTCTACAAGAAAATGGACAGCTTCATTACCTCTTCGACCAAGCAAATCCCCTATGGTCAGACCGGCCTGCCATTGTCGCTGCTGATTCCAGGCGAGGATGCCAATACGCCGTTCGACTTGACGCAATCGGTCAATGGCCCAGGCGCGGACATCAAGGGGATCGAAGCGGCATTCCAGCATGATTTCACCTTCCTGCCCGGGCCGCTCAGCCATCTCGGTGCGGTGGTGAACGGTACCTGGTTCGATGGCCATCAGAAGGTGATCTACAACACGACCACCTTTGTCACATTGCCGTTGTTCGACCTGTCAAAATGGGCCGCCAACGCGACGCTCTATTATGAGGATAGGGATTGGGGCGTGCGCGTGTCCGATGCCTATCGCAGCCGGTATCTGGTCGGGAGTGGCGGTCTCAGCGCCAACGGCATCGGCAATGTCGGCGACGCCATGAAAGGTACTCACAACATCGACTTCCAGGCGCATTACAACGTCACGCCGAAAATCCGCTTTGTGGTCGAAGGGATCAATCTTACCGACCAGCCGATCGTGCAGTACGCTGACCTCCAGGCCATCCGTACCGAGGTATATACCACCAGCGGTCGTATCTTCACCTTCGGCGTCACCGCTGAATTCTGATCGGCCGACGACTGCCCCTGTCACGCGTACCGCGCGGCAGGGGCAGCGCTGTCACGCCGCAGGTGCGCGGGTTCCGGTCAGGCTCGGCAGTTTCAGCTCGCCAGAATTCATGTTCACGCCGCGATCGATCACGACCGTGTTACCCTGAAACCGGCACGTGACGGTGTCACGGAACACCGTCTCGATGAACTGCCAGGTCATTTCGAGTGTCCGGCCGTCGATCCAGCTCGCGCGCGAGAGAACGCGCATCCGTTCCGGCTCATATTCATGATGCAGCGCCGCGCCGGTCATCGTCGTTTCCTGCTCGAGCCACTCGCCCAGCCCGGCAGTGATCGAATGCGTGCCGCGAGCGTCGGTCAGCTGATAGCGCACACGGTCCGTGCCGATATCGAACCTCACCTTCCGCGCCGCCTGGTCATTGGCCGCGAGCGTAAAATCGCGTCCGGTGATCTGCGCCGCTGCGGGCGAGGATGACGCTGCCAGCGGTGGAAGCAATTGCAGCGCCTGGGTCCGCTTGCGCAGCGCTGCCGCGGCGCCGGGCACCGGCGGCCTGTTGTCAGTAAAGGCAGCGGGAAAATGTTTCCAGATAAAGGGCTTGAGCATCCGGCTCTTGTTGATCGCCGAAAAGATCGCGAGCACCGCGTCATATTGCGGGAAGACGATCGACATCTGGGTGAACTTGCCGAGCCCGAAATAAGACTGGTCCGGGCCGATCCACCATTGATAGCCATACGGCCCTTCCTCATCGTCGGAATGATGGCGCGACGCCGCCTCGACCCAGGCGGCGGAGAGCAATTGCCGCCCGTTCCACCGCCCCTTTTGCGCGTAGAGCATACCCAGTTTCAGCGAATCCGCTGTGGTCCAGCTAAGGCCATTGCCGCCCGGGCTGACGCCTTCGGGGCTGACGTCCCATTGGAAATCGGTGATGCCCATCGGATCGAGCAACTTGGGCCGGATATAATCGGCCAGCTTCATGCCCGTCGTCTTGGTCACGATCGCCGACAGCATATAGCTTGCCGCACTGGTATAGACCGTTTTGGTCCCGGGCTTGAACACCACCGGGATCTTCATGAACTCGGCGATCCAGCTGGTTTTGATCGGCCGCCATTCCGACCCCGATGTCTCGCGATCATGACCGGTCTGCATGGTGAGCAGATTCTCGACCGTCATCGCGCGCAGATTGTCGCTGGCATCGGCGGGGACATGTTCCGGGAAGAATGACACAACCTTGTTGTCGAGCGCAAAGCGCTTCTCGTCGAGCGCCAGCGCAACGCCGCACACCATTGCGCTCTTGGTCAGCGAATGCGTCATGTGGACGCGCTGCCGTTCATAGGGCCACCACCAGCCCTCCGCGACGACCGATCCGCCGCGCGCAAGCATGAAGCTGTGCAGTTCGAGACCAGCTCCGGCGACATCGTCGAGAAATGTGCCGATCACGGCCGACGACACACCTTTCGCCTCGGGCGTGCTGCGCGGCAGCCCGTCGGTTACCGGGCCAGGCCGGGCGACCGGGCCAACCAGTGGACCGGGCGTGCGTGCGTTCGCCGCGCCGCCGAGCATGCCCGACAGCGGCAATGCGGCCCCGCCGCCAAGCGCAAGCGCACCGAAGCGGCGCCGTGACAACGGATCGAAAATGGTCATGCGCGGATCCTCAAGGACGGAGTGTGGCGAGTGCGGCGGCCCATTCGGTGGCGAAATGCCGGCGCTTGATCTGGTCGAGATTGGCGATCAGCGCCGGCCCGACGCGGATCGCCCTTGCGATTTCCGCCGGCGCGCGCGCGCCGGCATGCGACGGCACATCGGCGCGCGCTGGCGTGATGTAGCGGCGCGACAACAGGAATTGCCCACGCCGGGACAGCAGGAAATCGAGAAACAGCTTGGCCGCATTGGGATGCCGCGCCTCGCGCGCGATCAAGGCGACCCGCGAGGTAACCAAAGTATAATCGCTCGGCATCACCACCCCGATTGCCGGGTTATGCGCCTGACGTTCGAGCGCATAGGATCCGATCACATTATAGCCGATCAGCTGGCGCCCCGAAGCGATCGCGTCGAGCATGCTTGCCGAGGAATCGAACAGGCGCACGCGCGTCTCGCCAAACGCCTTCATCAGCGCGCTGGTGTCGCGGTTCAGCTGCAGGTCCTGGCTCATATAAAGATAGCCGACGCTGGAGCGGACCGGGTCATAGGTCGCCACCCGGCCGAGATAAAAGGCCCGCTTGGCTCGCAACAGGCGGATCAGGTCGGTATGAGTGCGCGGCACATCAGCCGGCGGTACGAGCTTGCGATTATACACGATCGTGATCGGCTCGGCGGTCACACCATAGGCCTGGTTCTTCCAGATCGCCCAGGGCGGCAGATAGGGTTTTTCCGGTGAGGCATAGGCCTGGGCGTAGCCGTCATTGACCAGCTTGGTCTGGAGATCCATTGCCGCGCTCCACAGCAGATCGGCGCTGGGCCGCCCGGCGCGCACTTCCTCGATAAAGGTCCTGTACAGGCCGGCCGAGGAGAGTTCGCGATACTCAAGCCGGATAGCCGGATAGGCCTTGCGGAACTCGGCGAGCAGGTCCGCCACGTCGGCGCCGTTGATCGTCGAATAGACCAGCAGTGCGCGTTCCGACGCGGCATTGGCGGCGATCTCACGATAGGACCGGGGATAGCCGCGCGGGATCGGCGTCGCCGCTGCAAGCATGGTCCAGCCGAGCAGCGCCAGCATCGCCCGCCTCACCAATCGCTGCCACCGGTTCGAACTCACCCTTGCACCCTCGCTCCGTTTTCTATTTGCTTGGTGGTACAGGAACACGGCCAACCTTTCATCCGGCTGTCACACGGAATTCCATCTTGGCGAGAGTTCTGCTTATCGAGGACGACGCGGCGCTGTCCCGCGGCCTGACCGCGACATTGACGGCGGAGGGCTATTCGGTCGATCCGGCATTCGACGGCGCGTCGGGACTGATGATGGCCGCCGACGAACCCTATGCGGTGATCACGCTCGATGTCGGCCTGCCCGACATGTCCGGCTTCGAGGTGCTGAAGATCCTGCGCGCGCGGCAGTGCAAGGCGCCGGTGCTGATGCTCACCGCGCGCGACGCGATCGAAGACCGGGTGCGCGGACTCGATCTCGGCGCCGACGATTATCTGCTCAAGCCGTTCGAGCCCAAGGAACTCGCCGCGCGGTTGCGCGCGCTGCTGCGCCGGCCACAGGTCGATCCCTCGCCGGTGATCCGCGTCGGCCGGCTCGAATTCGACCGCTCGCACCACACCGCTGCAATCGACGGCCGCGACCTGGAGTTGCGCCGCCGTGAATGGGTGCTGCTCGAACGGCTGATCTCGCGCGTCGGCCAGGTCGTGTCGAAGGACCGGCTGGCGGCGGAAGTGTTCGGCTATGACGAGGCGGTCGCCCCCAATGCGATCGAGGTTTACATCGCGCGGCTGCGCAAGAAGCTCGAACCGCACGGGCCGACCATCCGCACCTTGCGCGGGCTCGGTTATCTGATGGAAGAGGACTAGGTTTTGGCGCTGGTCCGGGCGACCTCGCTGACGCGGCGCATGCTGCTCGGGCTCGGCCTGCCGATGGCCGCGCTCGCGCTGCTGCTTGGTCTCGGCGGCGCGCTGACCATCAACAATATCGTCGAAGGGGTGAATGACCGCATCCTCGGCGCATCGGCGCGGGCGATCGCCGAAACGCTGGCGCTGGAGGATGACCAGGTCACGCTCGACATCCCGCCATCGGCGCTCGGCATGCTGGAGAACGACGCGCGCGACAATGTCTATTACAGCGTGCGGGCGGGCAAGGAACTGATCACCGGCTATCCCGATCTGCCGCATGTGAAGCGGCCGCCGGCCGATGACGGCGCGATCGTCTATGAATATGCCCGGTTCCGCGAATTCCCGATCCGCATCGCAGCGATGGCGCGCCAGGTGCCGCGCGTGCGCTCGCTGGTGATCGTCGAGGTCGCCGAGACGCTCGATGCGCGGCGCGCCTTGCGCGACCGTATGCTCGGCGCGCTCGCCATTCTCGAATTGCTGCTGCTCGGCCTGCTCGTGCTGCTGCTGCCGATCGCGGTGCATTGGGGGTTGCGCCCGCTCGAGACGATCCGCCGCCATATGGAGGGGCGGCGCAAGGCGGATTTCGACCCCCTCCCGCTCGACCATGTGCCCAACGAACTGCGCAGCCTGATCGCGGCGGTCAACAGCCTGCTCGCGCGGCTCGACAATGCGGTGCAGGGCATCCGCCGCTTCACGGCCGATGCGTCGCACCAGATGCGCACCCCGCTGACCATCCTGCGCACGCATATCGACTTGCTGAAATCGACCGTCGAACTGCCGCCCGGACCGGCGCGCCAGTCCGCTGTGGATATCGACGCCGCGACGACCCGGCTGCAGCGCCTGCTCACTCAGCTACTCGCTCTGGCCCGGGCCGAGGGGTCGCGTGAAGCGGCGATGAGCAGCGCCCGGCCGACCGATATCGTTGCCGTCGTCCGCGGGGTTGCCGAAGAACACGCACCGCGCGCACTGAAATCCGCGATCGACCTGCAATTCGATGCGGCGGTGCCGGCGCTGCAGGTCGTGACGATCGGCGATCTCGCTGGTGAACTGGTCGGCAATCTGGTCGACAATGCGATTCGCTACACGCCCGCCGATGGCGAGGTGCTGGTGTCGGTCGCGCGTGAAGGTGGGGCTGCGCTGGTCGTAGTGGAGGACAACGGCCCCGGCATTCCGCCGGCAGACCGCCCTTTGGTCTTCACCCGCTTCCGCCGGCTCGACCGCGATCAGGCGCATCCGGGCAGCGGCCTGGGACTCGCGATCGTCCAGGCGCTGGCGGAGGCGATCGGCGCCACCGTCATGCTGACCGATCGCGCCGCCGGACCGGGCCTGCGCGTCGAAGTCCGCGTGCCGATCGCGCCCGCCACCAGTTAATTGCTGCTAAAATGTCCTACTTTCCGGTCAATTCGTCGGTCGGCCGGAACGTGACAGCACCGTGACAGGATAGCCGCATACCCTTTCCCCATCGACGCCTGTGAAGGGCGCGGCCCGTCGTTCGCGACGGCAAGGGAGAAAAGGGCGATGGCGCGACGTTTCGATCACCGGGTGGCACGAGTCGCATTGGTCATGGCCGCCATGCTGGGCGCGACACCGGGCATTGCGGCGACGCCCGCCGATTCCGGCCAGGCCCGCTTCCGTGCCTTGTACCAGGAGCTGATCGAGACCGACACGTCACTGTCGAACGGCAGTTGCACGCTCGCCGCCGAGCGCATGCGCGCCCGGCTGGTCGCGGCAGGATATGCACCCGACGCCTTCCGCGTCGTCATTCCCGATGCCTTTCCGAAACAGGGCAATCTGGTCGGCCGCATTATCGGCACCGATGCCAAGGCGCCGGCGATCCTGCTCGTCGCGCATATCGATGTGGTCGAGGCGAAACGCTCCGACTGGCAGCGCGACCCGTTCAAGCTGGTCGAGGAAAATGGCTATTTCTATGCCCGCGGCGCGATCGACGACAAGGCGATGGCGGCGTCATATGTCGACGCGCTGATTCGCTACCGC
The DNA here is from genome assembly GCF_050725575.1 of Sphingomonas sp. GTDB lineage: Bacteria > Pseudomonadota > Alphaproteobacteria > Sphingomonadales > Sphingomonadaceae > Sphingomonas. The sequence goes on from NZ_JBOHHW010000078.1 coordinate 10,035, forward strand.
GAAGAAAATTTCCGTCCGCGCCGCACGATCAAGCTCGCGCTGACCTGCGGCGAGGAAACCGATTCGCACTTCGACGGCGTCGAGTATCTGCTCAAGACCGATCCGGACGCGCTCAAGGCCGGCTTCGCGCTCAATGAGGGCGGCAAGGGCCTGCTCGATGAGGCGGGCAAGCCGATGTCGTTCGGGGTCCAGACCGGCGAGAAAGTCTATCAGGATTTCACGCTGACCGCGGTCGCGCCGGGTGGGCACAGCGCGCGGCCGACCGACGACAATGCCATCGTGCGGCTCGCTGCGGCGTTGGTGCGGATCGGGGCGTATAAATTCCCGGTCCATGTCGTCGACGGCACCAAGGGCTTCTTCGCCCGGTCCGCGCCGTCCTATGCCGGGCAGGTCCGCACCGACATGGCGGCAGTCGGGTTCGGTACCGCCGATGCGGCGACCTATGCGCGCATCGCCGCCGGCTCGCCCTATTGGAACGCGTTCCTGCGCACGACCTGCATTTCGACTCTGATCCAGGGTGGCCATGCCGAAAACGCCCAGCCGCAACATGCCCAGGCCAATGTCAATTGCCGTATCATGCCGGGCGAGGATATCGCGTCGATCGAGCGGCAACTGGTCGAGCAGGTCGCTGATTCCAAGGTCGCGCTGAAGCCGGCCGCCGCGCCCGGACCGCAAAGCCCCGCCCCGCCGCTGACCCGCGCCGTGATGGATCCGATCGAGAAGATCGCCGGCGAGATCTGGCCCGGCGTGCCGGTCATCCCGACGCTCAGCACCGGCGCGACCGATGGCCGCTTCCTCAACGCCGCGGGCATCCCGACCTATGGCGTGTCGGGCGTGTTCGTCGACCCGGACGGGAATGGCGTGCACGGCCTGAACGAACGGGTCCGCGTCAAGTCGCTCTATGACGCACGCGAATTCCTCTACCGGCTGGTCAAGGCCTATGGGAGCGCGCGGTGAAGCGATTGCGCCCCGTCTTTCTGAAACTGCATCGCTGGACTGGCCTGACGGTCGGCATCCTGTTGCTGATTCAGGGGCTGACCGGGGCGACCATGGTCTTTCGCGACGAGATTGACCGCATCATCCACCCCGCAATCGTCGTCACGCCGGCCGCATCGCGCGTGCCGGTCCAGCAGATGCTCGACATGGTCCAAACGGCGCATCCCGACGCGACCGTCAACCGTATCGAACTCTCGCGCTGGGCCGATGGCGCCGCGCTGTTCAAGCTGACCGATCCGCATACCAGGGCGCTGCGGCTCATCGCGGTCGATCCGTTCCGCAATCATATCCTGCGCGACGGTACGCGCACCGCCTGGCCGACCGAATGGCTGTTCGCGGTGCATCACACATTGCTCGCCGGCGATACCGGCGAGATCATCATCGGCATCGAGGGGCTTGCCCTGCTGTTCATGGCGATTACCGGACCGATCGTCTGGTGGCCCGGCCTTGCGCGCTTGCGGAGCGGCTTTCGAATCCTGTGGCGCGGCAATAGCGACCGGCGCTGGCGGACCTTGCACCGCGCCTGGGGTGGCGCGGCGGCCCTGTTGCTGATCGTCTCCGCCGGCACCGGCGCAATGATGGTGTGGAAGGACGAAGTGCGCGGCGTGCTTGGCCTGTTCGGCACCGTCACGCAGCGTCCCGCGCCAAAGGTCGCTGCCGTAGTGGGGGCCGCGCCGCTGCCGGTCGATCGCCTGATTGCCCGCGCGCGCGCCGAATATGGTGCGACCCCGCTGCGCCAGATCCGCTTTTCGAGCGGCGGCCATGTCGTTGCCATCTATCTCGACAGCGATCTGACGGTACGGCCGGACGGCGCGAAACAGGTTTATTACAACGCCTATAGCGGCGCTGATCTCGGCCATTATGTCGCCGGCGCGCTGCCCGCAGGCAGCGAGATCGTCGACTGGATCTACACCGTCCACACCGGCCTGTTCGGCGGCCTGGCGACGCGGCTGTTGCTGCTGCTCTCCGCGCTGTCACTTGCTGGTCTGTCCGGCACCGGGCTGTGGCTATGGGCTTCACGCCGTGCACGCAGCCGCAAGCGCGCGCCTGCGCCGCGCGCCACGGTGGAGGCGGCATGATGCGTTTCGTTCGCCCCGCCGAAACCCGCGACCTGGACGGCGTGGTCGCGCTCGCCGAAAGCCTGGGCTCGGGCATGACGACATTGCCGGCCGACCGCGCCGTGCTCGGCGAAAAGATCGAGCGCTCGGTGGCAAGCTTTCGCGGCCAGCTCGATCGTGCCCAGACGCAATATCTGCTCGTCCTCGATGCCGGCGACGGCACGGTCCAGGGCACCTCGGCGCTCTACCCGCATGTCGGGTCACCCTATGGCTTCTTCTCCTACAAACGGCTCCGGCTGGTACAGCGCAGCCAGGCGGTCGATGTCAGCTGCAATGTCGAAATGCTCGCGCTAGCCAATGACTATACCGGCACGACCGAGGTCGGCACGCTGGCGATCCACCCGTCGCTGAAGGGCACGGGCGCCGGGCGATTGCTGGCGCGCTCGCGCTATATGCTCGTCGCGATCCGCCCTGATCTGTTCGCGCCGCTGCTGATGGGCGAGATGCGCGGCTGGCAGGACGATCGCGGCGAGAACCCGTTCTGGAACGCGGTCGGCGCGCGCTTCTTCAGCATGGATTTCGCCACCGCCGACCTGCTCAGCGCGACGCGCGGCGCGGATTTCATTGCCGAGCTTTTGCCCAAGCACCCGCTCTATATCGAATTGCTACCACCCGACGCGCGCGAGGTGATCGGCAAGCCGCACCGCAATTCCATGCCTGCCCGCTCAATGCTGCGCAGCGAAGGGTTCCGCTATGAAGGCTATGTCGATGTGTTCGACGCCGGGCCGCAAATGCATTGCGACCGCGACCAGATCGCGACCGTCGCCCAGTCGCGACAGGCCCGCCCGGTCACGCTGTCGCCCAATGCCGCGCCCGCCGCGACGCCGCATCTGATCTGCTCGGAGGATCTGCTGGGTTTCCGTGCGGTGATGGCGACCGCCCAGGTCGTCGACGGCGAGATCGCCCTGGTGACCGACGCCAGCCAGCTGCTCGGCGCTGATCGCGGCGCCACCGTCCGCTGGTCGCCGGGTGCCGTCGGAGTGGCCGCATGAGTCGGCGCCTATCCCCTCGCGCTGGCGGCCTGCTCCACGATCCAGGCACGGAACCGGGCAAAGACCGGGCGCTTGAGCCGGTCGGCCGGATAGACCAGATAATAGGCGCCCTCATCCTCCAGCCGGTGGTCGAACAGCGGCACCAGCGCGCCCGATTCCAGCTCGGGCTCGATCATGAAGCGCGGCAGCAGCGCGGCGCCCGCCCCGCCGGCAGCGGCTTGTGCGACCATCAGGAAATGTTCGAACACCGGGCCGTCGCCGGGCAGCGCATCCTTGATCCCGGCAGCATCGAACCAGCGCCGCCATGCACCGCGCCGTTCGGTCTGCACCAGCAAGGGCAGTTTCAGCAGATCGGCCGGGGTCGCCATTTGCAGGTCGGCAAGCAGGGCGGGCGCAATGACGGCGATCGATTGTTCCTGGAACAGCAGGTCATGCTCCATGCCGTGCCAGTCGGGTGCGCCGAAATGGATCATAGCATCGAAGCCATCGGCTTCGAGGTCGAATTCATGCACGCGCGCGGCGACATTGATCACCAGCTCGGGCACTTCGCGGGTCAGCCCACCCAGCCGCGGCGCCAGCCAGCGCATGCCGAAGCCGGGCAAGGTGGCGATGCTCAGCGCATTGTCGTCGGGCCGCGCAATGACGCGCGACGTGGCGACGCGGATCGCCGCCAGCGCCGGCGCGATCGCCTCCAGATAGGCGCGCCCGTCAGCGCTCAGCGTGACGCGGCGGCCGATGCGGGTGAACAAAGTGACCTGCAGCCAGTCCTCCAGCGTCGCGATCTGGCGGCTGATCGCGCTCTGCGTCAGGCCGATCTCGTCGGCCGCGCGCGAGAAGCTCTCATGGCGCGCCGCAATCAGGAAACTGTGCAGCGCCCCCATCGGCGGAAGCAAGCGGCGGCTCCGGTCATTCATTCCATTCTCGCATGTAACAGTGCGGAAAAATCGCACGTGTCGTTGGAGTAATCGCGTTAGTCATGAGGGTTTTGAGTGAAAGAGGCAAACAGCCCGTCACTCTTATAAATAACAATTTAGAATAAGGGGAAGTAAGATGAAGCCGATCTGTAAAGCGATCCTGCTCGGTGGTGCTGCCACTTTGATGCTGCCGGTGTCCGCCTGGGCGCAGACCGAACCACAACCCGCGGCACCCGCCGACCAACAGGCACCGGCCGCCGTGGAGGAGGTGCCCGACGACGGCACGCAGCTTGAGGATATCGTCGTCACCGCTGACCGGACCGGCACTCAGGCAGTACAGGTCGGCAGCTTTCGTGGTGCGCGCCAGCTCGATGTGCCGCTGACCGTCAGCGTCATTCCGCGCGAACTGCTCGACCAGCAGCAATCGGCCTCGGTGCTCGATGCACTGCGCAACTCGGCCGGCGTGTCGGTCTCGCAGATCTCGTCCCTGGTCTACAGCAACCTTGCGATCCGCGGAATCGATGTCGAAAATCGCGGCAATTACCGCCTCAATGGCATTCTGCCGGTGATCAACATCGTCGGCCTGCCGCTCGAGGACAAGGAGCGGGTCGAGGCGTTGAAGGGTGCATCCGCGCTCTATTACGGCTTTACCGCGCCGTCGGGCATCATCAACATGGTGATGAAGCGCCCGACCGAGACCGAAAAATTCGGCTTCAAGGTGAACGGCAGCTCGCGCGGCGCGATCGGTGGTGCCGTCGATTACGGCAATAGCTGGGGCAATGGCGTGTTCGGCGCGCGGCTCAATGCGGCCTATTCGCGCATTGATGCCGGCATCGATAATGCCGACGGGCATCGCTACCTGCTGGCCGGCGCGTTCGACTTCAAGCCGACCGACACGCTGACCTTCAATTTCGATGTCGAGCGGATTTACGGCAAGGCGGGCGAGCCGGGCATTTATCGCTATGCGACCAAGCCGGTACAGACCGTGGCCAACCCCAATCCGACGGTTGCGCTGCCCCAGTTCCAGCGCAATTCGCTGAACTTCGGCCCGGGCAAATGGGGCGTTACGGCCGGCGAGGAAGCCAATGCGCTGCTCGGCGCGCGCTGGAAATTCTCGCCGCGCTGGGAATTGAGCGCCAGCGCCGGCTTCTCCGATTTCACCCGCAACCGGCGCTTCAGCACCCTCGATTTCGGCAAGCCGCTGGGCAA
>NZ_JBOHHW010000079.1:0-15187 GCF_050725575.1 Sphingomonas sp.
GTCGGCGGTCGAGCGTGCGGTCTTCAGCGCGGACTTGCGGCCCTTGTCGATCGCCTTGGCGGCCTTGTCATAGGTCTTTTCGAGCGCGTTGCGCTTCGGAGCGGAGCGGGCGGCAGTGTTGGGGGTCGCGTCGGTCATGTCTTTGTCCTCTTGCCACGGGCGCGGGCCCGTTCCTTGGTCAAACTCGTCGGCGGGGCAGGGGTTGCATCGGCGCCGGCCCCGGCCTCGCGAGTGCTCGTCTCTACCTGGCTTTCGCCGAATTCGCTGATCAGCTTCGACAGCGGCTTGCGCGCCAGGAAGACTCCGACCGCGGTCGCCGCGCCCGCCAGCGTCAGGGGGTGGCGTTTCGCTGCCTCCAGGCCTTCACGCGCCATTTCCTGCCCCGCTTCCTTCAACTCCTGGATCGCTTCGCGTGCCAGCGCCTTGGGGTTGAGGCGTGCCTGCAGTTCGACCAGCGTGCCGGCGAGTCTTTCGCGTGCTTCCGCCGAGCGCTTCTTTGCGAAAGCGAGATCCGGCTCGTCGGTTCCGGTATCGGCGCTCATTCCGCATGATCCTTGATCGCGGTGACCTTGCGGATCTTGTCGATGGCGATCTTCACCAGCACACCGGCGACGACCAGTCCCGACCCGATAACGATGACAATCGCCCAGGCCGGGCCGATTGCGCGCGCCAGGATCAGCACCAGCCCGACGAACAGCGCGATAAAGGCGCTCTGCGCGAGCAGGAAGGCGGTCACGCCGAGCAGGATTGCGGCTTTGGCGTCGCCGATGCGATCGAACAATTGCGCGCGGTACAGCCGGATCTCGGCCCGTACGAACCGTTCGGCGTCGTCGATTAACCGCGAAAACAGCCCCGCGATGCTGTTCTCGTCGGGCGGCGGTTGATCGTCCATGCTACCCCCTGAAACCCGCAAAAACCGCCCCGACCAAGCCCGGAACTAAGCCTTATCGTCGGTCGTACGATCTGCAGCGTCGATCCCAGATTTGATCAGGCGCACCAGGACGAAGCCGATTGCCGCCGCCGTGCCAATCGCGACCACCGGGCTTTTCTTCACAAAGCCGCGCGCATCGGCGATCAGATCGTCGATTTCCTTTGCCTTCAGCGATTCGGAAAAGCCCGACACCGCTTCGGCCGCGGTGCGCGCATATTGGCCATATTGCGCGCCGAGCTTCTCATCGACCGTACCGGCGGCATCGTTGATCATCTTCGACAACTCGTCGAGCGCACCGCCCGCGCGCGCCTTGCCGTCCTCGGCATAGCTGCGCGCTTTGGTGCCGGCGTCCTTGGTGAACTTGGCCGCGCCGTCCTTCAATGCCTGCGCAGAGATCGGGCTGGTGTCGTTCGCGGCCTTGCCGGCGGCGGTCTTCGGATTTTCGATGGGGTCCACGGTCGGGCCTTTCAGGGGTTTTGCGGGCTTGGGCTTGGGGGGCGACTTGGCCGCGGCGGCACCGTTCAGCGCTTTCGCCCGGGGCGTCGCGGTCGTGGCAGCCTTCTTGACCGGCGTGGCCGGTTTCGGAGCCTTGGGAGCGTCTTCGGCCATGTGAACCCTTTCTCGATTACTCGTGCCGATCAACCGGCCAGCATGGCTTCCGGTTCCATCGACCACCCGCGAATTGCCGCCCGCGCCGTTAGCCGATAGAGGCTCGGCCCGCATCCACCGCAACCTTGGCGCCCGCCCACGATTAGAAGGATCGTTCCGTGACCGCAATCATCGACATACATGCCCGCCAGATCATCGACAGCCGCGGCAATCCGACGGTCGAAGTCGATGTCATGCTTGAGGACGGCAGCTTCGGCCGCGCAGCAGTGCCATCGGGCGCCTCGACCGGTGCGCACGAAGCCGTGGAGAAGCGCGACGGCGACAAGAGCCGCTGGCTCGGCAAGGGCGTGCAGGCGGCGGTCGATGCGGTCAATTCGGAGATCGCGTCGGTCGTGCTGGGCATCGATGCCGAAGACCAGGCCGATGTCGACCGGGCGATGATCGAGCTCGACGGTACGCCGAACAAGGCACGGCTCGGCGCCAACGCGATCCTCGGCGTGAGCCTGGCGACCGCCAAGGCCGCTGCCGACGCACGCGGCCTGCCGCTTTATCGCTATGTCGGCGGCGTCGCCGCTCATGTCCTGCCGGTGCCGATGATGAATATCATCAATGGCGGTGAACATGCTGATAATCCGATCGATTTTCAGGAATTCATGATCGTCCCCGTGGGTGCGGACTCGCTGTTTGAAGCGGTGCGCTGTGGATCGGAAATCTTCCACACGCTGAAAAAGGGCCTGCACGACAAGGGCCTGGCGACCTCGGTCGGCGATGAGGGCGGCTTCGCGCCGAACATCGCCAGCACCAGCGATGCGCTCGACTTCATCATGACGTCGATCGAAAAGGCGGGCTACACCCCGGGCGACGATGTGATGATCGCACTCGACTGCGCCGCGACCGAGTTCTTCAAGAACGGCAAGTACGACATTTCCGGCGAGAACAAGATCCTGTCGAGCCATGAGATGGCCGAATATCTTGCGGATCTGACCCGGCGCTATCCGATCTTCTCGATCGAGGACGGCATGGCCGAGGATGATTTCGAAGGCTGGAAGGCGCTGACCGACCTGGTCGGCAAGAAGGTTCAGCTGGTCGGCGACGATCTGTTCGTGACCAATCCCAAGCGCCTGAAGCAGGGCATTGCCGATGGCCTGGCCAACTCGCTGCTGGTCAAGGTCAACCAGATCGGGACACTGACCGAGACGCTGGAGGCCGTGTCGATGGCCAATCGCGCCGGCTATACCGCGGTCATGTCGCACCGTTCGGGCGAGACCGAGGATTCGACCATCGCCGACCTCGCGGTCGCGACCAATTGCGGTCAGATCAAGACCGGCAGCCTCGCGCGTTCAGACCGGTTGGCCAAGTACAACCAGCTGATCCGTATCGAGGAAGAGCTGGGCGATGCCGGCCTTTATGCCGGGCGCGGCGTACTGCGCGGGTAACATGGTAAATTAAAGCTTGATCCCCGAGTCGCGTGCAGTAAGAATCACGCAATGACAAAGCGTTCTCCCTTACGCCTCATGCTCCGCCGGGCCCTTGGCCCGGCGGTTCTATTGATCGTGATGGCGATATTCGGGACTTACGCTGTGCTCGGTCCCAATGGCGCGCGCGCTTATGGCGATATCAAGCGTCAGTTGAGCAAGCGCGATGTCGAACTCGCCGCACTCAAGCAGAAGCGGGCGGAGTGGCAGAACCGGGTCGGTTTGCTTGACCCGAAAAAGGCCGACCCGGACATGGTGGATGAACTGGTGCGCAAGAAACTGAACGTCGCGCACCCCGACGATGTCATCTTGCCGATGCAGCCCTAGGGGCAGGCGACGCTCGGCCGGTGCGCTGACCTGTGTGCCGGGTTAATGTCTGATATATAACGATATTATATGAAATTCCGTTGAAGCGGCAGCCCGAGATATCGGACACGACCGGTGTCCCATATCTCCCGTCGCCTTTCTCCATGGCCGGTCCGTTCGGCCCGGTCGCCGGCGGCGATTCAACCCTGGCACGGGATCGGGCATGTCATCGCTCGCCGGACTGATTCCGGCGCGCTCTTTCTGATTGTCGGAAAAAAAACCGCATTGCCACAGCGTCACCAGCGCAATGGCTCGCCCGAAGCTTTAGCCCTTGGCCGGACAGAATTTGTCGAAATAGGCCTTGAGTGACTCACCGCCCGCCGGCAACTCGGTCTTCATCGCCCCCGATTTGCCGTCCACCGTCGCCAGCGTCAGCGCAAAACTCTTTCCGGCAATGATCGCATCGCGAAAGGCCTCGGCGCTATCGGCCTCCACATTGAAGCTGCTGCGCGAGAATTGCACCGCCTTGAAGGGCTTTCCGTCGATGTCGATCGCCATGGTCCCGCGATCCTTGCCGTTCGAATCATAGGCGGCGTCGAAAGGCAGGTCGACCGAAGCCGCCCATTTCATATTGCTCGAGCTGCCCCAGTTTGCGGGGCAGCGCAGCGTGATGCGGCTATTGCGAAACGCCATCGGGCCTTGGTTCGCCAGCCCGGCAAGGGTCAGCACCGCGGTTCCCTGGAAACTGTCGCTGCCGCCCGGGCTGGGTGCGGTGATTTGCCAGCGCTTGCCGGCCAGAATATCCATCCGCCCGGCGAGCGCCTCGACCTTGCCGACGTCGCCGGGCTCCTTGAAGCCCAGTGCCGCGTAACAAGCGAGCTTCTGCTTGTCGTCGGCGATCGCGACACAGTCGGCCAGCCGCCATCCCTGCGCCGAGAGTATGCCGGCCGCGGTGTCGAAAGCCGCCGGGATGGGTTCCGCCTTGCCCTTGGTACCGCTCGAGCCATCCGGCGCGCTACCGCACCCACTCAGTCCGGCGACAGCCGTGATCAGGGTTATCGCCAGGCCAAAGCTGCGGACCATCAAAAATCTCCCGGGTGCTCAGCGCGTGGCTGATTTTGAGGTATCTTGATAACTGTTGATCACAAGTGCTGGATTAGAAGCAAGAATTATCTTCTATTTGCCAAGGAATGTGAGCAAGTCCCGGGTGAATCGATCGCTTTCCGTGATGGTCAGCCCGTGCGGCGCGCCGTCATATTCGACCAGCTGCGCCCCGGCGATGCCCTTTGCCGCCTCACGCCCGGTGGCGTCGATCGGGACGGTTTGATCGGCAGTACCGTGAAGGACCAATGTCGGAACATGGAACGCCTGCAGGTCCGCCCGGAAATCGGTATGGCCAAACGAGTCTGCACAGGCGAGGATCGGCTTCAGGCCCGCCAGCTGGGTGACCTGCCACGCCCAGTCGAGGATTTCCTGACTGACCGGGCTGGAGACCAGGCCGACCCCGAAAAATTGTTTGAAGAAGGTCGCGAAGAAGGCGTAGCGGTCCTTGCGGATGCCGTCGCCGATCGCCTGGAGCTGATCCTCGGGCACCCCGTGCGGGTTGTCGTCGGTCTTGAGCATATAGGGTACGACCGAGGAGATCAGGCCGGCGCCGACCACGCCCTTGCCGTCATGGCGGCTCATATACCGCGCGACTTCGCCACCGCCCATCGAGAACCCGACCAGCACCGCGTCATCATCGGCGCCGGTTGCCGCCATGACGTCAGCGAGGTCGTCGGCGAGCATATCATAGTCATAGCCGCCCCATGGCTGGCCCGAGCGCCCGAAACCGCGCCGGTCATAGGCGATCGCGCGGAAGCCGGCATCGGCCAATGCCAGAGCCTGCGCATCCCAGCTGTCGGCTGAGAGCGGCCAGCCATGGATCAGGATCACCGGGCGACCGCTGCCCCAATCCTTCACATACAGGTCGGTACCGCCGCGGGTCTTGATATAGGGCATGGCAAACACTCCGGATGCGCGGGTGGGATGCCCTGAACGAGCCGACCTATGGGGCAGTTCCGGCGGGCAGTTCGGCGGGCTGGCGCGCGCGATCGCAACCTGCCAGCATCGCGGCAACGACGACTCGAGAGGATTTCCATGCGACTGAAATTGCTGGCGGGGATTGCCGTCCTCGCGCTTGCGGCCTGTGCGCCGTCGACCACGACGGTGAGCAATACGACCACTGAGCTGACTCTACCGACCGCCAATTGGGCAGGGTTTCGCGACGCCTTTATCGAGGGCTGGTTCAGGATCGATCCGGCCAATGCGGTCTATCAGGGGAAGCATGATTTCGACGGCGGGCTGGGCGACTGGAGTGCGGCGGGACTGAAGCGGCAGGGCGATTTCCTGCGCGATGCGATCGTCAAGGCACGTGCCTTCGACGCGGCGAAGCTGAGCAAGCAGGACGCATTCGAGCGCGATTACCTGGTCGGCGTGGCAGAGGGGAAATTATTCTGGCTCGAGGATGCGGATCAGCCGCACACCAATCCCGCCTGGTATATCGGCGCCGGGCTTGATCCCAATGTCTATATCGCCCGCAATTATGCCGATGCGCCGACGCGGATGAAGGCGATGATCGCCTTCCTGCAAAAGGTCCCGGCGGCGGCGGCGAATATCCGCGCCAATCTGAAAACGCCGATGCCGCTCAGCTTCATCAATTACGGCGTCGCGGGCTTTAACGGCTTTGCCGATTATTACACCGGAGACGCGAAAAAGGCCTTTGCCGGCGTGCAGGATGCAGCACTGCAGAAACAGTTCGACGAGGCGGCCGGCCCGGCGTCGAAGGCGATGAAGGAGCTCGGCAGCTGGCTCGACGGCCAGAAGGCGACCGCGACGCAGGATTTCGCGCTCGGTGCGGACAAATTCTCGCGCATGATCAAGATGACTGAGGGCGTCGATGTGCCGCTCGACCAGCTCGAGGCGGCGGGGCGCGCTGATCTCAAGCGCAACCAGGATGCACTGAAAGCGGCCTGCGCCCAGTTCGCGCCGGGCGCGACGATCATCGCCTGCATGGCGAAGATGAACGCCAACAAGCCCGAGGGCGGGCCGGTCGCGGAGGCGCGCAAGCAGATCCCGCTGCTCAGGGCATTCGTGATCGACAAGGACATCGTCTCGATCCCCGACAACGAACAGGCTCTGGTCGAGGAAAGCCCGCCCTATAACCGGCAGAACTCCGCTTACATCGATCCGCCGGGACCGTTCGAGAAGGGCATTCCGTCGGTCTATTACATCTCGCCGCCCGATCCGAGCTGGAGCAAGGCCGAGCAGGACGGCTTCGTGCCGGGCAAGATGGATCTGTTGTTCACCTCGGTGCACGAAGTCATGCCGGGCCATTTCCTGCAATTCCGCCACGCCAATGCCTCGCCCTCGCTCTTCGGGCGGCTGTTCGTCGGCTATGCCTTTGCCGAAGGCTGGGCGCATTATGCCGAGGAAATGATGTGGGATGCCGGCCTGAATGACGGCGATCCGGAAACGCATATCGGGCAGCTATCCAACGCGCTGCTGCGCAATTGCCGGTATCTGTCGGCGATCGGCCTCCACGCGCGCGGCATGACGCAGGAACAGTCGCGCAAGATGTTCGTCGACGAATGCTATCAGGATGAGGGCAATGCCAAGCAGCAATCAGCACGCGGCACCTATGATCCGGCCTATCTCAACTACACCATGGGCAAGCTGCTGATCCGCAAGCTGCGCGACGATTGGGTCGCGACGCGCGGCGGGCGCAAGGCATGGAAATCATTCCATGACGAGTTCCTGAAATATGGCGGCCCGCCGATCCCGCTGGTGCGCCAGGCGATGATGGGCGAGCCGACGGCCAAGGCGGTGTTCTGAGCCGAACCCGCCGGGTCGCTTTCGGGGCGACCCGGTGGGAATCGGAAGGCTTTAGCGGCTGATCAGGTCGAGCAGCAGTTTCGCGGTCACTGCTGCTCCATCGGTGCGGATCGTGCCCGATATGGCGGTCGCTCGCGCGCCGGTTTTGGGCGCCAGCGCCGTCTTGAGCGCGGCCGAGAAGGATTCGAAGGTCGGCGCTGGTCCGTCATGTCCGGCACCGATGCCCAGTTCGGACACCCTGCGGGCCCAATAGGGCTGATCCCCGATCTGCGGCACGACCAGCTGAGGTGCGCCCGCTCGCGCCGCTGCCGTCGTGGTGCCGGCACCGCCATGATGCACGACGGCCGCCACCCGGCGGAACAGCAGCTGTTGATTGACCTCTCCGGTGACGAAGCAGTCATCGCGGTCGTCGGTGAGCGCCAGATCCGCCCAGCCTTGCAGAAGAATCACGCGGCGCCCCTGTGCGCGGATCGCCTCCACGGCGACCCGGCCGGCCTCTCGTGCCGCGCTCATCGGCATGCTGCCGAAGCCGACATAAACCGGCGGGGCGCCGGCATCGAGGAACGCCAGCAACTCGGCCGGCAGCGGGCGGTCGTCGGGCAGGATCCACGCGCCGGTCTGCACGACGTCGCGCAGGTCGGTCTGCTGCCACGAGCTCAGGACCGGGTCCGACGCCAGCCAGGGGCGGTCGGTAAAGACATGATCGCGAACATTGTCCACCGGCGGCAAACCGATCCATTTGCGGTGCGCGTTGACCCCGCCGCCGAACACCGCATTCATGGTCTGGATATCCCGGTCCCACAGCACCCGGTTGTCGGTCACGTCCGCCGGAACGGGGTGGCCCGGATAGGCGTGCGGCCGGTGATGCGCCGAGGGCAGCCAGTGCGGGCAATAGGTTGCGTAGACATAGCGGATGCCCAGTTGCTCGGCCACTGACCGCGCCGCCGCGGTGGATGGGAACAGACCGGCTGCCAGGATCAGGTCACACCCCTGGGCAGCCGGGGCAATCGCGTCGAATTGCGCCGCGACGATCTCGGCGGCACGTGCCGGCAGATCGACCGCCGCCTTGTTCTCCAGCGCCTTGGTCACCCATTCACGCACCGAAGAAAAGGCCGGTATCAAGGGCAAGCCGGCGCGGTTTAGCAGGTCGACAAAATCCTGGTCCGGCGGCGCACACACCAGCACCTCAACGCCCAGAGCGCGCAACTCGACTGCGAGTCCCGCCATCGGCTCGACGTCCCCGCGCGACCCATAAGTCGTTAATAGAACACGCATTTCGCTACTCCCATGTCTTGAGCTGGGTGGCGTTCATGGCGCATGACCGGGGGCTTGCCGCAAGCCCCCCGGCCCGTTATACGCTTCTTATGGCAAGAGGAGGCACTCTCCCGCGCCCTTGTCGTCGGCTAGCGACGGACTTCCTCATCGCGAAACGAAACGCCCATCAGCAGGGCTGGCTCGACTGCCGTCATTCTCATTGGCCGTCATTCTCATTGAATGCGCCACAGCGCCGCATCCGGCGACGCTATTTCACCGTGCTGGCCGGTTGAACGTCCTGCGTTTCCTCACGCTGCGGATTGCGGATCGAGGGGCGCAGCCGTGCGATGCTGCACAGCCCGGCGATCAGGGCGAGGCCGGCGGCGAACAGCGGCGGTGCCATCCCGGCACCGATGCCCAGCGCAAGGAGCGCCGCGACCAATGTCGCGCCGGTTGTCTGCCCGACCAGGCGCACGGTTGACACCAGCCCGCCCGCCGCGGCGGCGCGCTCGCGCGGTGCGCTGCCGATGATCAGGCGCGCATTGGGCGGCAGGAAAGTGCCGAAGCCCGATCCGCACAGCGCCATGCGCCACGCCACGTCGAAATAGCTCGGGTCCGCGGGCATGAAGGCGATCAGCAGCAGCGCGGTGATCGAGATCGCCATGCCGATGCCGCCAAGCAGGCCCGCCGGGATGCGGTCGGACAGCCAGCCGGCAAGCGGCGCGACGATCATGTTGGTCAGCGGCCAGGGCGCGATCGCCGCACCGATCGCGGCGGCAGTGAAGCCATATTCATGCAGCCGGAACGGCGTCGAGATAAGCAGGGTCATCGAGGCGATAAAGGCCGTGAAGGCGCCGACCACCGACAGCGCGAGCACGGGCCGCGAGAGCAGGTCGATCGGCAGGATCGGCTGCGCCTCACCGCGTTCGCGCCGCACGAACAGCACGCCGACCAGCGCGCCGGTCAGCACGATCGCGCCCGAGATGATCGGGCTGTCGCCGTGGACGCCGGTCTCCAGTCCGCCGATGATCAGCCCGAACATCGCGGCGCACATCACGCCGCCGAGTACGTCGAACGGTTCGGGTCGCGGCTTTGGATCGGGCAGGGCACGGCCCAGCGCGAGCGAGGCAAGCGCAAAGGGCACCGCGCTGGCGAACACCCAGGGCCAGGGCGCGATCGCCAGCACCAGCCCGCCAAGCGTCGGCGCGGCCGCCGCGGCGCTCGACACCACGACCGAGTTGATGCCGAGTCCGCGGCCAAGTTGCTTCGAAGGATAGATCGACCGAATCAGCGCCGACGAAACGCTGAGCGCCGCGGCCGCGCCCAGCGCCTGCGCCGCGCGCACGATCAGCAGGAAAGGCAGGCTCTTGGCGAAAAAGCACAGGATCGTCGCGACGGTGAAGATCAGCTGGCCATATTGGTACATGCGCTTCAGGCCGATGCGGTCGCCGAGCCCGGCAAGCGGCAGCAGCAGCATGACCAGCACGAGCTGATAGACGGTGACCACGGTGACGATCGAGGAACTGTCGACCTTCAGGTCGCGGGCGATGGTCGGCAGTGCGACATTGGCGACGCCGCCATCGATGATGACCAGCGCCGTGCCGCACGAAATCGCGGCGATCGCGGCGTAGCGGCGGGGCAGGGGAAGGCCGTCTTTCACCGGTTCCGAATAGTGTTTGTTCGCCGCGACGCAACCTTCGCGCATTTGTCAGACATCTCTTGCTGCAATGCAGCATATTGTGCTAAGGTGCGAACATGAAGTATCCGGAACATGACGGCCCCGAGGCCGCGCCGCAGGGTCCCGTGCCGACCATTTTCGAAGCGATCGTGCGCAAGCGCTGCATCGGGCTGACCTATAACCGCGTCAGCATGACGATGGCCCCGCACGTCATCTACACCAAGCATGGCGATCTGTTCGTCGACGGCGTGGTGGTCGATCGCGAGGGCAAGCCGCCCAAGGAATATAAGGTCGGCACCTTCAAGCTCACCGGGCTCAGCGAGCTTGCGCTGACCGATCGCCCGTTCGTGACGAGCGATCTCTACGATCCCGGCTCGTTCAAATATGCCGATGCGCTGATGACGGTCGATCCGGCCTGAACGGCCCGGCCCGGACGCCGGGGCGGGTCAGAGCCCGCCGCCGAGCGACCGGTACAGTTCCACCAGGTTGGTACCGCGGTTGAGCCGGGTGGTGACCAGCTGCTGCTGAGCGGCATAGGATGTGCGCTGCGCATCCAGTGACACCAGGAACGAATCGATCCCCGCCGTGTAGCGTGCCTGGGACAGTCTGGCGGCGACTCGCGCCGCTTCCGCACGTGCCGCCTGCGCCGAGACTTGCTCGTCGATCGTCCCGCGCTGCGCCAGCGCGTCGGCGACTTCGCGGAACGCAGTCTGGATGGTCTTCTCATATGTCGCCACGGCGCCCTTCTGGGCTGCTTCGGCGGCGCGCAGATTACCCCGGTTGCGGCCGGCATCGAACAGCGGCAGTGAAATGGCCGGTGCGACATTGTAGGTGCCGGTGCCGCTGCCGAACAGGCCGGAAAGCGCCGGACTGATCGTCCCCAGCGTCGCGGTGAGCGAGATGCTCGGGAAGAACGCCGCACGCGCCGCGCCGATATTGGCGTTCTGCGCGATCAACTGGTGCTCCGCCTCCAGCACATCGGGGCGCCGCAGCAGCAGTTCCGACGACAGATTGCCCGGCAGTGCCTGGACCATCGCATCGCCATCGCCGAGCCCGGCCGGGAGCAGGTTCGCCTCGACCGTGGTGCCGACCAGCAGGTTGAGCGCATTCTGGTCCTGCGCGACCCGGGTGGTCAGGACGGCGATATCATTGCGGGCGGACTGGTAATTGGTTTCCGCCTGGCGGGATTCCAGCTCGGATGCGACGCCGATGCGGAACTGCGCGCGGGTCAGCGACAAGGTCTGCTCGAACGCCTTCAGCGTCTCCTGCGACAGGCGCAACTGGTCCTGGTCCGACGCCAGGGTCAACCAGGCCGAGGCGATTTCGGCGATCAGCGTGATCCGGGTCGAACGCTGCGCTTCCTCGCTGGCGAAATAGCGCTCCTGCGCCGCCTTGGTCAGGTTGCGGATCCGTCCGAACAGGTCGAGCTCGAATGCCGAGAAGCCGACATTTGCCGAATAGGTCGAAATGTCGCTGGCCGACGCACCAGCCACCCCGCCAAAGTTCGCTGCCTGCCCGGCGGTGTTGGTATAGGTCGCCTGGCCGTTGGCGTTGATCGACGGCAACTGGTCGGCGCGCTGCACGCGGTACTGCGCACGCGCCTGGAGCACATTGGCGGCGGCCAGCCGCAGGTCGCGATTATTGTCGAGACCCAGTGCAATGACTTGCCGCAGCCGGTCCTCGACGAAGAAGTCGCGCCAGCCGATCTTGGTCACGTCCGGCGCATCGGTCGGCGCGGTCGGATAGACCCCGCCCTGCGGCAGGGCGGCGGGCACCGCGCCGACCGGGCGGATATATTTCGGCGCCAGATTGCAACCGGCCAGAGCGACGCTTGCGGCGAGCGCGGCGAGGGTGTGGGAACGAAGGGTCACGGGTCAGGCTTCCTGCGGTGCCGGGGAGGGGGCATTGGTGTCGGGGTCGGCATCCTTGGACGTCTTCTCGCCGCCATGGCCGAACAGGCGCAGGACGACGACGAAGAACATCGGTACGAAGAAGATGCCGAGTATGGTGGCCGAGAGCATCCCGCCGACCACGGCGCGGCCGATCGCATTCTGCCCGCCCGCGCCGGCGCCGGTCGAGATCGCCAGCGGCATCACGCCGAAGACAAAGGCGAGGCTGGTCATCAGGATCGGGCGCAAGCGCAGCCTGGCCGCGGCAACCGCCGCGTCGAACGCGTTCATGCCTTCGCGCATGCGTTCCTCGGCGAACTCCACGATCAGGATCGCGTTCTTCGCTGACACGCCGATCGTCGTGATCAAGCCGACCTGCAGATAGATGTCGTTGTTGAGGCCGGTGATCGCCGCGGCGAGCAACGCACCGAGCACGCCGAGCGGCACGACCAGCATGACCGATACCGGCACCGACCAGCTTTCATAGAGCGCGGCAAGGCACAGGAAGACGATCAGCAGCGACAGGGCATAGAGCGCAGGCGCCTGGCCGCCGGAGAGCTGCTCCTCATAGGACAGTCCGGACCATTCATAGCTGGTCCCGGGGGGCAACTTGGCGTGGATTTCCTCCATCGCCTTGATCGCATCGCCCGACGAATAGCCGGGCGCCGCGGTGCCGAGCAGTTCCATCGCCGGCTGACCGTTATAACGGGTAAGCTGCGACGGCGCCTGCACCCAGTTCAGCGTCGAGAAGGCCGAGAAGGGCGCCATCGTGCCGCTCGCGCCGCGTACGAAGAATTTGTCGATGTCCTCCGGCGCCATGCGATAGGGCTCGTCCGCCTGGACATAGACGCGCTTGACCCGGCCGCGATCGATGAAGTCGTTGATATAGGAACTGCCCCAGGCGGTCGCGATGGTGCTGTTGATATCGGCCAGATCAAGCCCAAGCGCACGCGCCTTGTTCTGGTCGACATCGACCTTGAGCTGGGGCGCGTCGTCGAGCGAATTGGGACGCACGCCGACCAGGCGCTTGTCCTGCATCGCCATGCCCATCATCATGTTGCGCGCGGCGACGAGCTTCTCATGGCCGATCCCGCCAGTATCGATCAGCTGCATGTCGAACCCCGTCGCATTGCCCAGTTCCGGCACTGCCGGGGGCACGATGGTGAAGATCATCGCATCCTTGAACTGCGAGAGCGTCCCCATGGCGCGTTGCGCAATCGTCTGCGCCTTGTTTTCGGCGCCCGGACGCTCGTCCCAGGGCTTCAGCCGGACGAACACGATGCCGCTATTCTGGCCGGATCCCGCAAAGCTGAACCCGTTGACGGTGAACACGCCGTCGACATTGGCCTTTTCAGCGGTCATCAAATGGTCGCGCACGGCATCCAGCGCCTTTTCGGTGCGGCTGCTGGTCGATCCGGACGGACCCTGGACCAGCGCCAGCATCATGCCCTGATCTTCATCGGGCAGGAAGCTCGTCGGCAGGCGCATGAACAGCACCGACATGCCGACCGCGATCAGCAGGTACACCAGCATCGAGCGCTTCCAGCCGCGCGCCATGCCCTTGACGCCGCCTTCATATTTGTTCTGGCCGCGTTCGAACTTGTCGTTGAACCAGCGGAAGAAGCGCGCGAGCAGGCCATTGCCTTCGCTCTTTTTGGGATCATGCGGCTTCAGGATCGTCGCGCACAGGGCCGGCGTCAGGATCAGCGCGACCATGATCGACAGGACCATCGCGGCGACGATGGTGATCGAGAACTGGCGATAGATTACGCCGGTCGATCCGCCGAAGAACGCCATCGGCAGGAACACCGCCGACAGCACCAGCGCGATGCCGACCAGCGCGCTGGTGATCTCGTCCATCGACTTGCGCGCCGCTTCCTTGGGCGACAGATGCTCGGTGGTGATCAGGCGTTCGACATTCTCGACCACCACGATCGCGTCGTCGACCAATAGCCCGATCGCCAGCACCATGCCAAACAGAGTGAGCGTGTTGATCGAATAGCCGGCAACCGCCATCACGGCGAAGGTGCCGAGCAACACCACCGGCACCGCGATGGTCGGGATCAGCGTGGCGCGAAAATTCTGCAGGAACAGGAACATCACCAGGAAGACGAGCACCACCGCCTCGACCAGCGTCTCCACCACCTGCTTGACCGACAGCCGGACGAACGGCGTCGTATCGTATGGATAGACCACTTTGACATCGGCCGGGAATTGCTTGGCGACCTCTGCCACGCGCGCCTGCACGGCGGTGACCGTCGCAAGCGCATTGGCGCCCGGCGCCAGCTTGATGCCGATGCCGGCCGCGGGCTTGCCGTTATACTTGGCCGAGGCGCCATAGTTTTCCGCGCCGATTTCGACCCGGGCGACATCGCCGAGCCGGACGACCGAACCGTCGGCGCTGCTCTTCAGGTTGATCGCGGCGAACTGTTCCGGGGTGGTCAGCCGCGACTGGACCGATACGGTCGCGTTGAGCATCTGCTCCTTCGGGGCAGGCTGCGCGCCGATCTGGCCGGCCGATACCTGCGCGTTCTGCGCCCGCACCGCGGTCGTCACATCGCTCATGGTCAGCTGATAGGAATTGAGCTTCAGCGGATCGACCCAGATGCGCATGGCATATTGCGCGCCGAACACCTGCGTGTCGCCGACGCCGTTCACACGGCTCATCGGATCCTGCAGCCGGGAGACGGCATAATCGGCCAGGTCGATATCGCTGTGCGACCCGTCCTCGGAATACAGCCCGATGAAGAGCAGGAAGTTGGCGGTCGCCTTGGCGACCTGGATGCCCTGCAACTGGACTTCCTGCGGCAGAAGCGGTGTTGCCGCCTGCAGCTTGTTCTGGACCTGCACCTGCGCGATGTCGGGGTCAGTGCCCTGTTCGAACGTCAGCGTGATCGTCACGATGCCGTTGGAGCTCGATGACGACGAGAAATAGCGAAGGTTGTCGATCCCCTTCATCTGCTGCTCGATGATCTGCGTCGTCGTGTTCTCGAGCGTCTGGGCATCGGCGCCCGGGTAGGTCGCGGTGATCGAGACGGCGGGCGGCGCGATCGTCGGGAACTGGGCAATCGGCAGGGTGCGGATCGCCAATATGCCCGCAAGCATCAGGATGATGGCGATCACCCACGCGAAGATCGGGCGATCGATGAAAAAGCGGGCCATGAGTCTTTAC
>NZ_JBOHHW010000080.1:0-15157 GCF_050725575.1 Sphingomonas sp.
GTCGCTTTCTTTGGTGATCTCGAGCCAACGGGAAAACCTGCAGAAAAACCGTACATCCTACGCTACGCCTCAACCTCGCTGACGATCAGCCGCCCAACAGCCGATTGAGTCTGAGCCCTAGCCCCAACACGGTAGCCATCGGCGCGACAAAGAGTAATTTTTCCACTGTCCGGGATAATTTCGGCGTGGCCACCCAGAGCGAAGGAAGCGGGACGATTAACGCGGCATCCACGTCCGTGGCGGTCAGCTTCAGCCTGGCTCTGGATTTTGCTCCCAATGCCGCCGATATTCGTATCGCCTTCACCAATATTCCGACCAATGATTTGGGAACTATATCGGTGACCAGTGTGTCGACGTCGGGCTTCACGATTAAAGTGAAAAACGCTCCGGGAGGTACGGGTGTGAACTTCTCCTGGACGGTCTCCGCCTTTCCTTGACCGCAGATGCGGCCATTGATGATTCTGAAGGCAGTGCGGCTCGGTCTGATCAACCGGGCCGCCGGCCGGTCGGACGAGACGCCGCCCGGGCATTCTCGTCCCGCTCTTTGACATCGCCGCTGATTCCGACGTTCTTCTGAGGATGATCCTGGCGCCGTCCTCGTCCAATATTCGTTATGTCCTCGGACTTTGGTTGAATGCCTGTCGCCGAGCCTCGTTAAACCTCGGATGTTGCGTCCCTCCAGGTCGCTCCCGCCAGTCGATCCGGATTGACATTTTGCACCGCAGCATTTACATAGCGCCCATCGAGGCGTCATGCAGCGTGATCGGACCTGAACAGGTCCAGGCTCCGCCTCGGTCGTTTTTAACGGGCTTCCCTTTTCACGCGGGGTGTCATTCTCCCCCCGCCATTCGTGCGTCCGCCGGACGTGCGTCATGGCCGATTCAGGCTTTTATTCCATGTCTTTCGCACATCTCGGCCTTGCCGAACCCCTGGTCCGCGCTCTCGAAGCAAAGGGCTACACCACCCCCACCCCGATCCAGAAGCAGTCGATCCCGACCTTGCTCGAGGGCCGCGACCTGCTCGGCATCGCGCAGACCGGCACCGGCAAGACCGCCGCGTTCGTGCTCCCGTCGATCCAGCGCCTCGTCAACGAGGAAAAGCGCGTCCTGCCGACGCATTGCCGCATGCTGGTGCTCGCCCCGACGCGCGAACTGGCCAGCCAGATCGCTGACAGCGCGCGCGATTACGGCAAGTTTTCCAAAATGTCGGTCGCAACCGTGTTCGGCGGCACCAGCATCAACAAGAATCGCCAGGACATGGCGCGCGGCGTCGACATTCTCGTCGCCACACCGGGCCGTCTGCTCGACCTGATCGAACAGCGCTTCGTCAGCCTGGCGACGCTGGAAATCCTCGTCCTCGACGAGGCCGACCAGATGCTCGACCTGGGCTTCATCCATGCGCTGCGCAAGATCGTCCGCATGCTGCCCAAGCAGCGTCAGACCTTGTTCTTCTCCGCCACCATGCCCAATGCGATCCGCGAGCTGGCCAACCAGTTCCTCAACGATCCGGCGACCGTGAAGGTCGCGCCGGTATCGACCACCGCGGAACGCGTCGATCAGCATGTCACCTTCATCAACCAGGCTGAGAAGCAGGCGCTGCTGACCATCCTGTTGCGTGATGAGGCGGTCGAGCGGGCATTGGTCTTCACCCGCACCAAGCACGGCGCCGACCGCGTCGTGAAGCTGCTTGGCCATGCCGGCGTCCTCGCCAATGCGATTCACGGCAACAAGAGCCAGCCGCAGCGCGAGCGTGCACTGGCCGAGTTCAAGGCAGGCAAGGCCAAGGTGCTGGTCGCGACCGACATCGCCGCACGCGGCATCGATGTGTCGGGCGTCAGCCATGTGTTCAATTTCGAACTGCCCAATGTGCCCGAGCAATATGTCCACCGCATCGGCCGCACCGCACGCGCCGGCGCGAGCGGCGTGGCGATCAGCTTCTGCGCCAGCGACGAGCGGCCCTATCTGCGCGACATCGAGAAGCTGACGCGGGTCAAGCCGAACGTGATGGAACTGCCCGAGGGCTTCATGGCCGAGGCGGCGAAGATCAAGGCCAACCGCCCGGCCGGCGCCGATGACGAACGCCGCCGCGACGATTCGGGCCGCCACCGCGCTCCGCCCCGTGCGACGCATGCCGCGCGCCCGACCGGCCAGCGCGCCGAGGGTGCCGCCCGTCCGGGTGGTGGCCGTCCCGAGGGTGCGGGTCGTCCGAATGGCGGCCGTCAGGAAGGTGCCGGCCGGCCGAACGGCGGGCATCGTCCCGGCGGTCCGGGTCGCCCCGGCGGCAATGCCGGCCGCCCCGCAGGCGGCGGCCCGCGTCGCCAGCATTCAGGCGGCGGACGCCGTTCGCCGGCAGGTTAGCCCTTAAACTCCTCCCCCTGCGGGGTGGGAGCTAGGACCTGACCGTCAACCATTCTTCCTCAGGAGCCCGTGAACTGCGCAAGCGGTTCGCGGGCTCTTCTGTATCTTCATAGCCGATCGCCATACCGCAAAAGAGCATGCGCTCGGCCGGTGTGCCGAGGAACGAGGTGATCGTCTCCGGATAGACCGCCCAGCATTCCTGCGGACAGGTGGCGAGACCGGCCTCGACTGCGAGCAGCATCACATTTTGCAGATACATGCCGAGATCGGCCCATTGCGGCGGCCCCATCTGCCGATCGACGGTGCAGAACAGCGCGGCGGGGGCGCCGAAGAATTGAAAATTGCGCGCGAACCACATGCGCCGCGCCATCTTGTCCTCACGCGGAATGCCGACTTCGCCATACATCGCCTCGCCGACCGCGAAGCGGCGGTCGCGATAAGGCGCGGTGAGCGGCGCCGGGTAGATCTGGTACGCCGGCTCCTCGGTTTCGCCCGCAACCAGCTTGGCCGCGACGATCGCCTTCAGTTCGGCAAGCGGTGCGCCGCTGATCAGGTCGATATGCCATGGCTGCAGATTGCCGCCGGTCGCGGCGCGCGCCGCCCTGGTCACAATCCCGCGCAGCGACTCGAGATCGACCGGCGTGTCGAGGAAACCGCGCACTGAACGGCGTGCCGCTACGGCTTCGGACACTTTCATTGAGGACTCTCCGCTTCGGCATTGGCACTGGTCGCGCAACCCTTGCCGAGGACGCCGGTTTGGGCAAGAGAGGTTGCAAATCGGGACTTATAGGAGAGTCGGATGGCCGAGGCATATATCGTGGATGCAGTGCGGACCGCAGGCGGCAGGCGAGGGGGCAAGCTTGCCGGTACGCATCCGGTCGACATGGCGGCGCATGTTCTCGACCAGCTGATCGAACGCACAGGACTCGACGGCGCGGTGGTCGATGACGTGATCATGGGCTGTGTCAGCCAGGGCGGGCAACAGGCCGGCCAGATCGGCCGCAACGCGGTGCTCGCCGCAAAGAACCTGCCCGACAGCGTCCCCGCCGTGTCGATCGACCGGCAATGCGGGTCATCGCAACAGTCGATCCAGTTCGCCGCCCAGGCGGTGATGTCCGGCACTCAGGACGTGGTTATCGCCGCCGGCGTCGAAAGCATGACGCGCGTACCGATGGGATCGACCGCGATGCTCCACATGAAAGAGGGGCTGGGCAATTACAAATCGCCGCGGCTCGAGGAAAAATATCCCGGCATCCTGTTCAGCCAGTTCATGGGCGCGGAGATGATCGTCAAGAAGCATGGCTTCAACCGCGAGCAGCTCGATACATTCGCACTGGAGAGCCACAAGCGCGCGATCGCCGCGACGGAAAGCGGCGCGTTCGAGCGCGAGATCGTCGCGATCGATGTCGAGACGCCGGAAGGCATTGAAAGCCATCGCCGCGATGAGGGCATCCGCTTTGACGCGACGCTCGAATCGATCGGCTCGGTGAAGCTGCTGCAGGAAGGCGGTGCGATCTCCGCCGCCAATGCCAGCCAGATTTGTGACGGGGCAAGCGCGGTGCTGATCGTCAGCGAAGCCGCGCTGAAGGAGCATGGCCTGACCCCGATCGCGCGTATCGTCAATCTGACGGTGACCGGCGGCGACCCGGTGATCATGCTTGAGGAACCCTTGTTTGCGACCGACAAGGCGCTGAAGCGCGCCGGCATGAAGATCGACGACATCGATCTGTACGAGGTCAATGAGGCATTCGCGCCGGTACCGCTCGCCTGGCTGAAGCATGTCGGCGCCGATCCGGCCAAGCTCAATGTCAATGGCGGCGCGATCGCGCTCGGCCATCCGCTGGGCGCCTCGGGCACCAAGCTGATGGCGACTTTGGTCAACGCACTGCGCACGCGCGGCAAGCGCTATGGCCTGCAGACGATGTGCGAAGGCGGCGGGATCGCCAATGTGACGATCGTCGAACGGCTTTAACCAGCAAGAATTGTCACCCTGAACTCGTTTCAGGGTCCATGCGCGGTCATCCGCCAAACGGACATAGTCTGTGGATCGCCTGGCCGCGCTTGGATGCTGAAACAAGTTCAGCATGACGTCCTGAACAAGAGAGAGGACCATCATGAAACTCGACAACACCATGGCCGCCGTCGTCACCGGTGGCTCCTCGGGCCTGGGCGAAGCGACCGCGCGAGCGCTCGCCGCCAAAGGCGTCAAGGTCGCGATCTTCGATATGCAGGCTGAAAAGGGCGAGAAGGTCGCGGCCGATATCGGCGGCATCTTCTGCGAGGTGAACGTAACCTCTGATGAGAGCGTCGACGCGGGCTTTGCCAAGGCGCGTGCCGCACACGGCCAGGAGAGCGTCCTCGTCTGCTGCGCCGGCACCGGCAATGCCGTGAAGACCGCGAGCCGGTCGAAGGAAGACGGCAGCATCAAGCATTTCCCGCTCGCCGCGTTTGACTGGCTCATCCAGATCAACCTGGTCGGCACGTTCCGCTGCGTCGCCAAATCGGCCGCCGGCATGCTGACGCTCGAGCCGGGCGGGGATGGCGAGCGCGGCGCGATCGTGATGACCGCGAGCGTCGCCGCCGAGGACGGCCAGGTCGGTCAGGCCGCCTATTCGGCGTCGAAGGGCGGCGTGGTCGGCATGACCCTGCCAATCGCGCGCGACCTGATGGGCGAAGGCATTCGCGTCAACACCATCCTGCCCGGCATCTTCAACACGCCGTTGCTGCATGCAGCGCCACAACCGGTGAAAGATGCGCTCGCCGCCAGCGTGCCGTTTCCCAAGCGGCTCGGCAACGCACCGGAATATGCTCATCTCGCGCTGACCATGATCGAGAACAGCTATTTCAATGGCGAGGATGTGCGCCTGGATGGTGCGATCCGCATGGCGCCGCGCTGAGCCGCGCGCTATGGCGTCTGCGGTCGCGTCGCGCGACATTGAAAACGCTGCCCTGAGACGGCGTTTCGATAGCGTGCGGCGCGGACGGCAGGGGGAGACGACCAATCGCACGACCAGAACCATGGCGGCTCGACCCCGCCAGCTACCCGCATAGCGAAGCGATCCAGACCCGATTCCAGGACCTGGACGTGCTCGGCCATATCAACAATGTCGCGATGGCGGCGTTGTTCGAGAGCGGTCGAGTGCGCTTCAACAAGGCGATGAACCTGTCGGGCTGGCACGGCCATCGCTGGCTCGTCGCCAAGGTCGAGATCAACTATCTCGCCGAGGGGCATTTCCCCAGCGATGTCGAGATCGCGACCGGAGTCGGCGATATCGGCACGCGCAGCTGGCATCTGCTCTCAGCCGCGTTCCAGCATGATGAACCGATTGCGACCTGCGACACGGTGATCGTGATGAGTGGGGGTGTGAACGCAACCACCCTTGCCGCCGATTTTCGCGCGGGGCTTGAGGCGCATCGTATCCGGCGCGGGTGAAGCGATCGAGACCGAAGCGCGCCGGACATCAGCCAGACCAGTCAAAAACATCAGCTTGGCTTGTATATCCATAAGCAACCATGCGGACGGCGATCGACCGCCGCCGCATGGTTGCGGGTCAGTATCGGGCTGGCCGATTTCAGCGTGTCGCAGCGATCGACACACTGGCTTGCGTAGCGCTGGCCAGAGCCCCGGCACGCTGCCCCGCGACCTCAGCCGCCTTAACTCTGCGGCACTTGTAGATCGCCAGCTTGCGCTGCAGTTCGGTACCGGTGGGAACGGGGCAAACCGCATCGATTGCGCGGGATATCCGCCGATCGAGCTGCGCGATTCCTGCCGGACTGCGCAGGTCGAGATCGCGATAGGAGACGTGGACGTCCGGCTGCGCATCACGGGCGAATGCAGCATCCGGCACGCCAGCGGAAAGGAGCAGAGCGGGGAGAAGTATCTTTAGCATGGCAGGAACCCTTGTTGTCGTGAACGATGCATTCTTTTGACGCGATCGCGTTCCGGACACCAACAAAGCGATGGACAAGATATACAAGTTCGGCTTATATGTGCGCAATGCATCGCTTACCCCCTCTTGCCGCCATCCGCGTCTTCGAAGCTGCATCGCGACATGAGAATTTCAGCCGGGCCGCCGAAGAGCTTGCACTGACCCAGGCCGCGGTGAGCTATCAAATGAAGCTGCTTGAGGAGCGGCTTGGTGCGGCCCTGTTCGCCCGCAAGGGGCGCGGCATGGCGCTGACCGATCTCGGCCGCCGCATCGCACCCCGCGTGACCGGCGCCTTCACGATGCTCGACGAGGCGTTTGCGATCGCTGGTGCGGAGAATGACTCGGTCCTTGCCATCACCGCGCCGCGCACCTTCTCAACCAACTGGCTGTCCGGGCGGCTGGGGAGTTTCCACGCCATCCGCCCCGATTTGTCAGTGCGCCTCGAGGTTTCCGACGAGATGGTCGATCTGGCGTCGAGCGAATTCGACGTTGCGATTCGCGGCATGCCCGCCCCATCCCGATCGACCGGGCTTGTCTCGCATTTTCTCATGCGCATGCCGATAACGCCGCTGGCGAGCCCGTCTTTCCTGGCAGCGCATCCGCTCACGACACCCGCTGATTTGCTCACGATCGCGCGTCTGTCGCCCGACGATGACTGGTGGGACCTATGGTTCGACTCGCTGGCCGACCTTGACTCGAATGGCCGGTCGCGCACCGGCATCCGTTTCGAATCGCAAGTGCTGGACGGACATGCCGCAATTGCCGGGCACGGTGTCGCGATCGTCAGCCCGCCGATGTTCCAGACGGCAATCGATGCCGGGCTGCTGGTGCAGCCGTTCGAGCATTGTGCGACCTATCGCAATGGATTCTGGCTCGTCTATCCGGAGCATAAACGGAACCAGACGAAGGTCCGTGCACTACGCGACTGGCTGATCGACGAAGTGAAGCTGGCGGCTGGCGACGATCCTTACGGGATATTGAAGCCTCTGCCTGATTAAGCGAGGAGCGACCTTAATCCCGGAAAACCGGCGCGCGCTTTTCCATATTGGCCATCACTGCCTCAACCTGGTTGGGCTGGCGTATCACCTTCAGCTGCTCGACCGTCTCGGCCTCGAGCATCGCCGTCGGATCAGCATCGTGCGCCATGTTGCACAGCCGTTTCGCGCCGCGCACCGCGTGCGGGTTGCGCGAGGCGATCTCGGTCGCAAGTGTCATCGCGGCGGCGTGCGGGTTGTTGGAGATGTGCGAGATGAAGCCATGGCGGAGCGCGTCGTCAGGGCCGAATTCCCGCGCCGTATAGGTCAGTTCACGCAGCACATCGTCACGCACCAGGCTGCGCCACAGCGGAAAGCCGCCCATGTCGGGGACTAGGCCCCAATGCAGTTCGCGGATCGCGAAGCGCGTGCCCGGCGCGGCGATGCGGATATCGGCGCCCGACATGATCTGGAAACCACCACCAAGCGCGACGCCGTGGACCGCGGCGATCACCGGCATGGGTAATTTCCGCCAGCCGACCGACACCTGCTGCACGAGATTGGCGCCATCCCAGGGACGCGATGACAATTCGAGCCCCGAACCGCCGCTCGCCATGCTGCCCATGTCGAGACCGGCGCAGAAACCGCGCCCCTCGCCCGACAGGATCGCGACACGCACATCGTCCATGCCGGCAAGTCGATCGATCGCGTCGGCAATGCCCTGAAACATCGCCGGGTCGATCGCGTTCATCTTGTCGGCGCGAGTCAGCCGGACATCGGCGATATGATCGGTCACGGTGATCGATACGCGGTCATTCATCAGATTTGATCCCTGCTCAACACAAACGGCCTGATCTCACACGATCCGGCTGCCGCTCTCACCCCAATAGCGATCGCGCAGCAGCCGTTTATACAATTTCCCCGTCGCGTGGCGCGGCAGTTCCGCCGCAAAATCGATCTGGCGCGGAGTCTTCACCCCCGACAGTTCGGCGCGGCACCAGGCGGTCAGCTCCGCGGCGAAATCGGGCCCGGCCTCGGCCATGTCGAGCGGCTGCACCACCGCGATCACCCGCTCGCCCATTTCCGCGTCAGGCCCGCCGATCACCGCGACATCGGCGACGCGCGGATGGGTGATCAGGCGATTCTCGATTTCCTGCGGATAGATGTTCACCCCGCCAGAGATGATCATGAAGCTCTTGCGGTCGGTGAGATAGAGAAAGCCGTCGGCATCGATCCGCCCGATATCGCCGAGCGTGGTCCAGCCCTGCGCATTGCGCGCCTCGGCGGTCTTGGCCGGGTCGTTGTGATATTCGAACGCGCCGCCGCCCTCGAAATAGATCAGCCCCTCCTCGTCGGACCCGAGTTCCTCGCCGGATTCGTTGCAGATGTGCAGTGTGCCATAAGCCGCCGTGCCGACCGATCCGGGATGGGCGAGCCATTCGGCCGAATTGATCGTGGTCAGGCCATTGCCCTCCGACCCGGCATAATATTCGAACAGCACCGGCCCCCACCAGTCGATCATCGCTTGCTTGACCGGGACCGGGCACGGCGCAGCGGCGTGGATCGCGACCTTTAGCGTCGACAGATCATAGCGCGCGCGGTCGGCCTGATCGAGCTTGAGCATGCGCACGAAATGGGTCGGCACCCATTGGCTCGCGGTGACGCCGTAGCGTTCTATTGCGGCAAGCGCGGCTTCCGGCGTGAAATGCCGCATCATCACAACAGTGCCGCCAAGCCGCATCGCGGTCATCGACCAGCGCAAGGGGGCGGCATGATAGAGCGGGGCGGGGCTGAGATAGACCGTGTCCGGACCAAGGCCGTAAAGCGCTTGCGCCAGCGTCGCCAGCACATTGGGGGTCGCAATCCCCGGATCCTCGGGCAATGCGACGCGCACGCCCTTGGGCCGCCCGGTCGTGCCCGAAGAATAGAGCATGTCGACCCCGGCACGCTCGTCGGCGATCGGCGTATCGGGCATCGCCGCGACCGCCGCCGCCCAGTCTTTCCACCCCGTTACGCCGCCGATCGCAAGGCCGACACAGTCGGCAAGATTGAGCTTTTCAGCCACATCGGCCTGTGCCGCAGAGGCGATAAGCAGCTTCGCCCCCGAATCGCGCAGGATATACTCGACCTCGGGCGCGGTCAGCTTCGACGGGATGCAGACATAGAAAAGGCCGGAACGCTGGGCGCCCCAGGTAATGTCATAGAATTCGGGAATATTGTCGAGGAACAGCGCAATCGTGTCACCGATCTCCAGCCCGCACGCGCGAAACAGCTGCGCGACGCGATTGGAGCGGCGATCGAGCTCGGCGAAGCTGATCGTCTCGCCGGTCTCCGCAACGATCAGCGCCGCCTTGTCAGGTGTCGCGGCTCCATGAATGCTGGGATGCACCCGTCTCTCCTCGTTTTGTTTTGCAACCTAACGCTAGACGCGGCCCGCGGCTCCCGCAACGCCCGAATCCGGCCCGGCTTGCCTTGATCGCGCTGCCGTGTAGAGCGCGAGGCATGACTGTTTCAGGCTTTGTTTTCGATCCAGAACGTTTCCTGCGCAACGGCGCCGGCGGCCATGGCCGCCGCCTTGGCTTGCATTATCACGCGCATGGCCCCGACTGGGTCGAACTCGCTCTACCTTATAGCGAGGAGCAGATCGGCGATCCGACGAGCGGCGTGATCGCCTCCGGCCCGATCCTGTCGATGATGGACATGGCGACGAGCATGGCGGTGTGGCTCAAGCTCAACGGTTTTCGCCCGCATGCGACGCTTGACCTGCGGGTCGACTATCTACGCCCCGCAACGCCCGGCAAGACCGTGATCGGGCGCGGCGAATGCTATCGCCTGACCCGTTCGATCGCCTTCGTCCGGGGCACCGCGCATGACGGCGATTCGACCGATCCACTCGCGCATGTCGCGGGCACCTTCATGGCGCCGGAGGGCTATCGCTGATGCTGCCGCCCTATGCCGATCTGCTCGGCCTGACCGTCGATCTCGACTTGAGTGATGCAGCGCCGGTGCTGATCATGCCGTTCGGCGACGACGTACTGGGGCGCCCCGGCTTCCTGCATGGCGGCGCGATCAGCGGCCTGATGGAAATGGCCGCGATCGCTGCGCTCCAGCACGCGCTGGCGGCCGAGGGAGGTGGGCGGATCAAGCCGATCAACGTCACGGTCGATTTCATGCGCGGCGGGCGCGACAAGCCGACCCGCGCACAGGGCGTCGTCACCCGGCTCGGCAATCGCGTCGCCAATGTCGAGGCAACAGCCTGGCAGGACGACCCCGCCAAGCCGATCGCGGCGGCACGAATGAATTATATGGTGGCACGGGACTGAGAGCGCCGGCCGAGAATCCTCCAAATCATATCAAGTATTTGATATAGTTATATTATTTTGAGCCGCCCATCGGAAATGGCGACCTGAGATATGCAACATTCGGTGTAACATATCTCCTGCCACCTGCCCCAAGGCTCTAGCTTTTCGGCGTCAGCTTGATCAGCCGGCCCTGTGATCCATCGCTGCCGTCCTCCAGCACCCAGATCGCGCCATCGGGCCCCTGTTCGACCTCACGGATGCGTGCGCCCATGTCCCATTGATCACCCTTTTTCGCATTGGTGCCGTCGAGATCGACCCGCAACAGCGCCTGGGCCGACAGGCCGCCGATAAACGCATCGCCCTTCCATGCCGGGAACAGATCGCCCGAATAGATCATCAGCCCGCCGGGCGAGATCGATGGGTTCCACCAGATTTTGGGTGCTTCAAAACCGTCGCCGGGCTTGTGATCGGGAATGTCGCGGCCGTCATAATGGCTGCCGTTCGAGACTTTGGGGTAGCCGTAATTCTTGCCCGCGACGATCAGGTTGACCTCGTCGCCGCCCTTCGGCCCCATTTCCTGCTCCCACAGATTGCCGGCCGAATCGAACGCAATGCCGAGCAGATTGCGATGGCCATAGGACCAGATCGCCGGATCGAAGCCCTGTGCGGCAAGCGGATTGCCCGGCGCCGGCTTGCCGTCGAGGGTCAGGCGCAGCACCTTGCCGAGCGTCGCCTTTGGATCTTGCGCGGGGTCGAATTTCTGCCGTTCGCCATTGGTGAAGAAGAGATATTGGCCGTCAGGCGAAAAAGCGATGCGGCCCGAATAATGGCCATCGCCCTCGACATAAGGATGCGCACGGAAGATCACCGCGACATCCTCAAGCCTGCTCGCATCGGCGGCCAGCGTGCCCCGCGCCAGCGCCACGCCCTTGCCGCCCGGTCCTGTTTGCGAAAAGCTGAAATAGACCAGTCGGTCCTGTGCGAATCCAGGCGAGAGAACGACGTCCATCAACCCGCCCTGTCCCGCGCTGTCGACCGGCAGGGTGCCGGCCACGGTCGTTGCCTGCTTGCCATCGGCCGAGACCAGTTTCAGCTGCCCGGCCTTTTCGGTCACCAGTACGCGCCCGTCGGGCAGGAAGGTCATCGCCCAGGGCGAGTCGAAATCGGCCACCACGGTCTTGGCGAAGGGCAGGTCGCCGCCCGCGGCCGGGGCGGCCTGGTTCGCGCTGCAGGCGATCAGCAATATCGGCAGGCTCAGAAACAGCAGGCGCATATCGTCTCTCCGGTCCGTCGGCTGGGCGGGACAATGCGGTGCAGCGCAGTGGAATGCGCGGCCCGCTTGCCAGCCTTGTGCGATCAGCCTATATCGCACTCGCGCTTTCTCTACATCGTTGATTGATGAAGAGGCTGCGGGCTCCGGCTCGCGGCGGCGCTGAGACGTATTCATTCGGAGAGCAGATGGCGGATATCGCCAAATTGACGGCACTGATCGAACCCGAGGCCCAGGCTTTGGGTTTCGACCTGGTGCGCGTGAAATTGTTCGGCGGTGCCGGCGACATCACCCTGCAGGTGATGGCCGAGCGTCCCGACACGCGCCAGCTGACGATCGACGATTGCGCCGACCTGTCGCGCCGCATCTCCGACCTGCTCGACGAAGCCGATCCGATCGAAAGCGAATATCGCCTCGAAGTCTCGTCGCCGGGGATTGACCGCCCGCTGACACGACTCGCCGATTTCGCCGACTGGACCGGACATGAGGCACGCATCGTGCTGACCGCGCCGGTTGAGGGCCGCAAGCAACTGACCGGCAATCTCGCCGGTGTCGAGGGCGACCGCATTACGATCGACGTGAACAAGCATGCGCCGATGACCATCGGGTTCGATCAGGTCGCCGACGCGAAATTGCTGTTCACCGACCGGCTGCTCGCCGCGACCAGGCCGCTTTCGGCCGAGGGTGCGGAAGAAGAAGAATTCGAAGACTTTACCGACAATGACGGCGCGCTCGAAGCCGCCGATACCAACACCAGTGAAGGGCAAGATTGATGGCCACTGCCGTTTCCGCCAACAAGGCAGAATTGATCGCGATCGCGAATGCTGTCGCGACCGAGAAGATGATCGATCGCGCAATCGTGATCGAGGCGATGGAAGACGCGATTCAACGCGCCGCCCGCGCGCGCTACGGCGCAGAGAATGACATTCGCGCAAAGCTCGACGCGAACACCGGCGACCTTCGCCTGTGGCGCGTCGTCGAAGTGGTCGAGGCGGTCGATGATTATTTCAAGCAGGTCAATCTGAAGGAAGCGCAGAAGCTCCAGCCCGGTGCGGTGGTCGGCGACTATATTGTCGATCCGCTACCCCCGATCGAGTTCGGCCGCATCGCTGCACAGGCCGCCAAGCAAGTGATCTTCCAGAAGGTCCGCGACGCCGAGCGCGAGCGCCAGTTCGAAGAATTCAAGGACCGCATGGGCGAGATCATCACCGGTGTGGTCAAGCGCGTCGAGTTCGGTCACGTGGTGGTCGATCTCGGCCGCGCCGAAGGCGTGATCCGCCGCGACGCGCAGATTCCGCGCGAAGTGGTGCGCGTCAACGACCGCATCCGCTCGCTGATTCTCAATGTGCGCCGCGAAAATCGCGGCCCGCAGATCTTCCTGAGCCGCGCGCATCCCGACTTCATGAAGAAGCTGTTCGCGCAGGAAGTGCCGGAAATCTATGACGGCATCATCGAGATCAAGGCGGCCGCGCGAGACCCGGGCAGCCGCGCCAAGATCGGCGTGATCTCGCATGATTCCAGCATCGACCCGGTCGGCGCCTGCGTCGGCATGAAGGGCAGCCGCGTGCAGGCCGTCGTGCAGGAAATGCAGGGCGAGAAGATCGACATCATCCCCTGGTCGCCCGACACCGCGACTTTCGTCGTCAACGCACTGCAGCCGGCATCGGTGTCGCGCGTGGTGATCGACGAGGAAGAGGACCGCATCGAGGTCGTCGTGCCCGACGACCAGCTGTCGCTCGCGATCGGCCGTCGCGGCCAGAATGTCCGTCTCGCCAGCCAGCTGACCGGCAAGGCGATCGACATCCTGACCGAGGCCGACGCATCGGAGAAGCGCCAGAAGGAATTCGCCGAGCGCACCGAGATGTTCCAGACCGAGCTCGACGTCGACGAGACGCTCGCCCAGTTGCTGGTCGCCGAAGGTTTTGGCGCGCTGGAAGAAGTGGCTTATGTAGAGGCCGACGAAATCGCTTCGATCGAAGGGTTTGACGAGGATCTCGCCGCCGAGTTGCAGAGCCGCGCGACCGAGGCGCTCGAACGCCGCGAGGAAGCCAATCGCACGCTGCGCCGCGAACTCGGCGTGTCGGACGATCTGTCCACCATGCCGCATCTCAACGAAGCGATGCTCGTTACGCTGGGTAAGGCCGGCATCCTGACGCTCGACGATCTCGCCGATCTGGCGACCGATGAACTGGTGCAGAAGAAGCGCCAGGAACAGCGCCGCCGCGCCGAGACCGAGAACAAGCGCCCCGAAGACAAGGGTGGCGTGCTCGGCGAATATGGCCTGTCGGAAGAACAGGGCAATGAAATCATCATGGCCGCCCGCGCGCACTGGTTTGACGATGAGGAAGCAGCGCCTGCTGCCGACGCATCGGAGGAGAGTGAAGCGTAATGCCATTCGTCAGCATCCGCATATCGGGAACCGCGACGCGCGATCAGAAAGCGGGGATCGTCGCCGACGTCACCGCATCCCTGGTCTCGCGCCTCGGCAAGAACCCGGCTGCGGTGCAGGTCGTTATCGAAGAAGTGTCGACGGAGAATTACGGTGCGGGCGGTCAGTTGATCGCCGATCGTGACACTCCCTCATCGGCACCGTCGAGGGAGGACGCGCATGCGGTTCCCTCACAATGACGCGCTAGGGCTACAGACATTCCCTCACTGCCCCGGAACGGTTCCGGGGTTCGCGGTACTGCGGGTGGAGGCGTGCGTATGACCGCCACCGATCCGATTCGCCGCTGCATCCTACTGGGCGACCGCGCGCCGCGTCATGCGCTGGTGCGGCTTGCGCTGTCGCCGGACGGCGATGTGCTACCCGATGTACGTGCCAAGGCGCCGGGACGCGGCGCATGGATCGGCGTGACCAGGGCCGAACTCGAAACGGCGATCAAGAAGGGCAAGTTGAAGGGAGCGTTCGCGCGCGCCTTCAAGACCGGTCCGATCGCTATCCCCGACGATTTGCCCGCCAAGATCGAGGCAGCGCTGAAACGCGCGGCGCTCGACCGGCTCGGGCTCGAATCACGGTCCGGCGGCCTGTTCTCGGGCTCCGACAAGATCGAGACCGCGGCGCGCTCGGGCAAGCTCCATCTGCTGCTGCACGCGTCCGACGCGGGCACCGACGGCAACCGCAAACTCGATCAGGCCTGGCGCGTCGGCAATGACGAAGAAGGCAGCGATCGGAGGGGCTTGGTTCTGCCGGTGCCACGCACCATATTGGCCGTGGCACTGGGCCGCCAAAATGTGGTACATATCGGCCTGACTGATCCCGATGCAGCCAAAAGGGTGAGCGAAGCGCTTCACCGCTGGCTGCATTTCATCGGCCCTGACCCAT
>NZ_JBOHHW010000081.1:0-14363 GCF_050725575.1 Sphingomonas sp.
GCTCTGGTCATGGGCGACGGTCTATAGCAGACGATAGCATTGAAGGATGGCGCCGGACTCGAACTGCTCGACTCTTGTCAATTCGAATTGCCGGTGAGCCCTGTCGCGAGGAAACAGCGGCGTGCCTCCGCCGATAGACACCGGGTACACAATCAATCTCAGCTCATCGATCAAACCGGCGGTCAACACCGACTGGATCGCTCCTGCTCCAGCGAAAACGGCAACGGGTTGCACCGATTGAGCCTTGATTTGCTTGATCCTGTCGATGTCCACAGCATGGCTATTCGCCCATCCCGTCTGTTCGGGGCCATGCGTAAGGACATATTTGGGCAGGGACGTCATCCGCTCCGTTTGAGCCACGAGGTCCGGCGTCATTGCCATCGATCCTGCCTCAGCCTGCTGCCAATAGCCGGCAATGGCTGCATGTGCTGTGCGACCGAATACCATCGCCTCAATCTCGCGAAGGTTTTGAGTGTGAAGCGCATCGATCGAACGATCCTCGGTCATCCAGTCGATTGCCTTAGCCTCATCCTCAATGAAGCCGTCCAGTGAGACCGAGATCATGGCGAACAGGGTTGCGGACATGATCGGCTCCTCAATCAGGACAGATTGTGCCGCCTATCAACGCCGGGGTGAACCGAGCGTTCCTGATCATGAAGGGATGGCTGCCTCTCATCCATCTGAAGGCTTTCCCGCCGCCAGCACCTGGGCGCGGATTTCCCGCTTGAGCACTTTGCCCACTTTCGAGCGGGGCAGGTCGGGCCAGATCTCAATCGACTTGGGCGTCTTCACGCTGCCGATGCCGGCTTTCACGCTCGCCAGTATCTCGTCGCCATCGGCGCTCTGGCCTTGGCGCAGCTGCACGACGGCACAGACGCGCTCGCCCCATTTGGGGTCGGGCAGGCCGAACACGGCGCAGTCCTGTACCGCCGGATGGCGCAGCAGCGCCTGTTCGACCTCGGCCGAATAGACGTTGAAGCCGCCGGTGATGATCATGTCCTTGGCGCGGTCGACAATGAACAGGAAATTGTCCGGGTCGAGATAGCCGATATCCCCGGTGCGGTGCCAACCGTCGCGGCTCGCGGCGCGGGTCGCCTGCGGATCCTTGTAATAGCCGTCCATCACCAGCCGGCTGCGCACCACGATCTCGCCGCGCTCGCCGCGGGGCAGGAGCTTGCCGCCTGCATCCATCATCTCGACCTGCACCAGCGGGCCGGGTCGTCCGGCCGAGGAGAGGCGGTGGCGGGCGATGCTGCCATCTTTGTTGAAATGATCGCGCGGGTGCATCATCGAGATCATCATCGGTGCCTCGGTCTGGCCGAACAGTTGCGCCATCACCGGGCCGATCTTGTCGATCGCTTCTTCAAGCCGTGCGGCGGAGATCGGCGCCGCGCCGTACCAGAAGCATTGCATCGCGCTGAGGTCGGTTTCGGCGAGCGCGGGATGGTCGATCAGCATGTAGATCAGGGTCGGCGGCAGGAAGGTGTGGGTCGCGCGGTGCTGTCCGGCGAGCGTCAGGAACATACCGATATCGGGATAGGGCATGATCACCACCTCGCCGCCAAGAACGAGAATCGGGAAAGCAAGCACGCCCGCCGCATGAGTGAGCGGCGCCATGGCGAGATAGACCGGTCGCCCTTCGAACGGATAGCCCATCAGGGTGAGGGCGGTCATCGTCTCGAGATTCTGATTGGAGAGCATCACGCCCTTGGGGCTGCCGGTGGTGCCGCCGGTGCCGGGGATCATTGCCAGGTCGCTGACCGGCACAGCGTTGAACGGGGCATCATCCACGCCGTCGAGCCACTGCGCCAGTGACGGCGCGAATGGCTGCAAGGCATCGAGGCACACGAGCAGGCGCAGCTTGGGCAGCGAGGCGCGCAGTTCGTCGACCAGGCCGGCGAATTTGCTGTGGAAGATCAGCGCGACGCAGTCGAAAGCGTCGAGCACGAAGGCGTTCTCGGCGGCTTCGTTGCGCGGGTTGATCGGGCACCAGACACAGGCGGCGCGCGAGATCGCGAAGACCGATGCGAAGGCGACCGGATCATTGCCCGACAGGATCGCCACATGCTCGCCCGGCGTGATCCCCGAGCGGTCGAGGCCGCGCGCGATACGGTGAGTCAGTGCCTGCACCTCGCCATAGGACAGGCTGGTGTCGCCCATGGTCAGGCACGGCGCCTCGCCGCCCAACGAGGCACCCTTGTCGAGATAGTCGACCAGCCGCATCTGTGTCTCCGCCCGGTCAGTCGTGAATGGTGGTGATCGGCTTCATCACCAGCCCGAAGCTGCGCAGCACACCGAGCAACTCGCGATGGCCGAATGCCTGGCAGGCCGAGGCGAAGCCGGCGCGGCGCGGCGGTTGCTGGAGCAGCGAATAGGCCGCCCAGGCCTGCAGCAATCCGGTCTGCTTATAGTTGCAATTGCCGTGAATCACGACATGCGCGCGGCCGAGCGGGCCGGAGGCATGAACGGAATCGATCGTGGTGTTGAGCCGTGGATTCTCGCGTGGCGGCATGTCCGCCTGGACCGAATCCGCCATCTTGGCGAGTGCGGCTTCCTGTTCGGCGAAGGGCAAAGGCAGGATGTCGGTTTCGACCATCTTGGTCATCGCCACCACGCCCTCCATCACTTCGCGCGCGAACACGCCGCCGGCGACCTTCACATTGGCGACACGCGGGTCGTTCTTGAACCAGATCGGGTGCGAGGTGCCACCCCAGGGCAAAGCGAGCGTGTTGAGGTGCTGGCCCGGCACATTGACTTCGAAGGTTGAGGTGATCGGCCATTGAACATATTGATTCTGTTCGAGATAAAACCATTTTGCCTTGAGGATTGTGAAGATCGTCTGGGTCGAGGCATAGGTCGGGAAGCCCTTCCACAGCACCAGCATGTCAAGCGTGTCGAGCCCGGGCGTTTCGAGCGCGATGTTCGCCGCGATCTCGCCGGTGGTGTACATCTGCGCGATGCAGGGGGAGAGCAGCAGGCCCTTGGCAGCGAACTTCGCGCCCCATTTCTCCTGCGCCTCGATCATCCAGTCCTGTTCGCCGGTGGTGTCCATGTAATGGCAGCCGGCAGCGAGGCAGGCCTCGACCACTTCGGGACCATATTTGATGAACGGGCCGACCATGTTGCACACCACGCTGGCGCCCTTGAACAGCTTGGTGAGCGCCGCGACCGAATGCTCGACCTCAGCCACTTCATAGTCCGCGCTTTCGATCCCCGGCACCTTGTCCATCACCTCCTGGATGCGCTTCCGGTCGCGGCCGGCGGCGATGAAGGGGATATTCAGTTCGCGCAGATATTCGCACACCAGGCGGCCGGTATAGCCCGACGCGCCATAGACGATGACTGGTTTGCTGCTGCTCATGGGATCCCCTGCTCCTGATCCGGTGGTGAATGTTTCAGCTGCCCATCCCGCCATCGACCGACAGGCCAGTGCCGGTGATGAAGCGAGCGGCGTCGCTGCATAGAAAGACGATGACATCGGCCATGTCGGCGACCTCGCCGAGCCGGCCGAGCGGCGTCAGGCCGATCACGTCGCCGACCGCCGCTTCGGCGCTGGGCCACAGGCCAATCTCGGCCATGTCGACGGCGAGCTTGCTGCCCATGGCGGTCGGCACCAGGCCGGGAAAGACGCAATTGACGCGCACGCCGTAACCGAGCTTGCCGGATTCGACCGCGGCGATGCGGGTGATGCGATCGACCGCCGATTTGGTTGCCGAATAGCCGCCAATGCCGGGGAAGGGGATGGTCGCCGCGACCGAGGCAATGTTGACGATCGCACCGCCTTGGCCGGCCGCACCACCGGGTTTCATCGCGCGGAAGCCATGCTTGATGCCAAGTGCGGTACCGACGATGTTGACGTCGCACATCCGGCGCAGATCGTCGGCCGACTGATCGATCAGCAGCGACGAGATCTCGATCCCGGCATTGTTGATCAGGATGTCGAGCCCACCCAGGTCGGCGACCACTTGCGGGATCGCAGCTTCCCATCCGGCGTCGGAACAGACATCGAGCTTGACGAAGCTGGCGGTAGCGCCGGTGGCGCGCAGTTCGTTCGCGGTCGCATGGCCGGCGGCCTCGTTGATGTCGAGGATCGCGACTGCCGCACCCGCCACGGCCAGCGCCTGAGCCGTGCCGGCGCCAATGCCGGTCGCGCCGCCGGTGATCAGTGCCTTGCGGCCGGTCAGGTCGAACTTGCTCATCGCAGTGCCTCCTTCGAGATGAAATCAGACCGCAATATAGCCTCCATCGACGATCAGTTCGCTGCCGACCATGTACGAAGCGTCGTCGCTGGCGAGGAACAGCAGCGGGCGGGCAATCTCGGTCGGGGTGGCGAGGCGGCCGAGCGGGATGGCGGCGGCCACCCCTTCGGCAAAGGCCGCTGCATCGTCACCCAGCGCAGTGATCGCATCGCTGACCAGCTTGGTGTCGGCATAGCCCGGATGGAGCGAGTTGATCCGTATCGGATAGCGCTTGCGCGCGCAGTCCACCGCGGCCGCCTTGGTGAACATCGAAACGCCGCCCTTGGTCGCATTATAGGCGGGGAACATCGGCTCGGCGACATTGGCGGCGATCGACGCGACATTGACGATCACCCCGCCGCGCTGCTTCATCGCGGCGATGCCGGCGCGCGTGCCGTAGAACACGCTTTCGAGATTGATCGCCATCAGCCGCCGCCAGTCCGCGCCGCTGGTGTCCTCGATCGATTTGAGGAAGCCGGCGCCGGCATTATTGACCAGCACATCGATCCGGCCATGCTGCGCGACCACCCCGTCAACGATCACGGTCCATTGGTCCTCGTCGGCCACGTCCTGATGCAGGCCGGCGACGCGCAGGCCCTGTTCAGTCATCGCACGGACCGCCGCCGACAGCTCGTCCAGGTCGATATCGGTCGCGATCACCACGCCGCCTTCGCGCGCGAACTCTTCGGCCGCGGCGCGGCCGATGCCGCGTGCCGCGCCGGTGATGAGAATGATCCTGTCAGTGAAACGCTGCATGGAACGGCCTGAAATGCGTGTGGCGGTTATTCGCGGGCGGCCAGGGAGAAGCGTACCGCCCGCGAATGTCGGGATCAGAATTTCATCGAGGCTTCGACGCCGTAAGTCCGCGGCATGCCGCGATTGAGATAATCGAGGCCGAACACGTCGATGTTGAGACCATAGGTGTAGTAATATTTGTTGGTCAGGTTTTTGCCCCACACGCTGACCGAGAATTTCTTGTCGAGTTCATAGGTGAGGCGGCCGTTGAACAGCCAGTAGCCCGGATTGCCGCAGGTAATCCCGGTGCCGGCCGGGCGAATATTGCCCGGCGCACCGGGGCGGTCGCATGGGCTCTGGCCATAGTCGCCGAACGGGTCGAAATAATATTTGCCCATGTAACTGGTGTCGCCGCGCAGCGTGACCTTGTGCTTGCCGGTGTCGACCACGTCCCATTCGAACCCGGCGGTGAAGGTGGTGCTCGGCGCGTTGGGGAAGGGATTGCCGTTGACGTTGCGCGTCGGGCTGCTCGGATCCGCCGGGTTGAGCACATTGCCCTGATATTTGCTGTTGAGCAGGCCGAGTGCGGCATCGAAGCGGAGATTGTCGAGCGCCTTCACGCTCAGTTCGGCCTCACCGCCGTACAGGCGGCCATTGGCGCTGCGCGTGAAAGTGGTGGCGCCGACCACCTGAGTCACCTGATGATTGGCATAGTCGTAATAGAAGCCGGCCAGGTTGAGCTGCACGCGGCGGTCGAAGAAGCGCATCTTCAGGCCGCCTTCATAGGCGTTCACTTTTTCCGGCTTGATATAATAGACCTGATTGGTGCCCTGATAAGCGAGGCCGTTGAAGCTGCCGCTGCGATAGCCGCGGCTGAACTGGGCATAGCCCATGATGTCGTCGGCGAATTCATAGCTGATATTGGCGCGGCCGGTCAGGCGGTTGGCCTTTTCGCGCTGCTCGAGCGGGGCGAGATTGGGGTTATAGGTCTGGCTGTAGGGGATCAGGTTGGCGACCGGCGTGGTGCCCGACAGGTCGTAGAGGATCGTGCTGCCGTTGAGATAGTTCACCTGATCCCAGGTATAGCGCAGGCCGACAGCGACGGTCAGGCGATCGGTCGCCTTCCAGGTCACATCGCCATAGATCGCCTTGGACGGGCGCTGGACATCATAGCGCTGGCGCCCGAGGATCGGCCCGAAGGGCGGCGCGCCGGCGGTCCGGCACGCGGCGGAATAAGCTCCGCCGAAACCGCCGCCGCCCGAATTGTTGAGCGCAATGTCAGTCTGCAGCGCGACCAGCGAGCGGGCATCGAGGAAGCCATTGGGGTTGATCTCGATCCGGTCGCAAAATCCCGCATCGCCGGGCCGCAGCGCGGGATTGGCGAGGAAGCCGGGGATATAGCGGATCGCATCGGGCGTGCCGATCGCGGCATTGTTGCTGTTGCCGGGAACGCCGAGGCTGAGCAGCAGCGGGCGCAGCACACCGAAGAAGTCCGGCTCATTGGTCGTCTTGACCGTGTCCTTGCCGTAATAGAGCCCGGCGACGATATCGAATTTACCACCTGAATAGTTGAAACGAAGGTCCTGGTTGAAATTCTCGCTCTCCGAATAATAGCGGATCGAGCAGAGATCGTTTGGTGACCCGTCGCAATCGGTCGGGGCGTTGCGGTATTTGCCCTTGTCGTAGCCAGTGATTGAGGTGACGGTGAGGTTGTCGGTCAGCTCATAGCTGATGTTGAGCGCAACGCCCTTGGAGTTGGTGTAGAGCGTACCGCCGGTATTGGCCGCGACCTCGTCCCGGCCGAGCGCGCGGCCGCCATTCTGCGCCGGGTCGAAGCGCGAATAGCCCAGCGCATCGCGCCCGCCATCGAGCTGACCCATGCCGTAAGCATTGGCGCCGAGCGGTTTGTCGGTCGCGACATAGAGCTTGAGATTGACGTCGAGCCGGTCGCTCGGTTTCCAGCGCAGCGAAATGCGCCCGCCGACCGAATCCGTGGTGCCGACATGGCGGTTCTGCGCCGGATTGTACTGCCAGCCATCGCCCTTCGCCCAGGTGCCGGCGATGCGGATGCCGAGCGTGTCGGGGACCAGGGTTGCCTCGACCGCGGCCTGAGCAGTTTTGGTGTCGTAATTGCCGTAACCGACCGTGACATAGCCATTATAGCCGGACAGTTCGGGCTTGCGGGTGAAGAAGCTGATCGCGCCGCCAGTGGTGTTGCGGCCGTACAGCGTGCCCTGCGGGCCGCGCAGCACTTCGACCCGGTCAATATCATAGAGTTGCTGGCCATGGCTGGCGCGGAAGCTCTGATAGACTTCATCGACGTAGACACCGACTGGCGAGGCGGTCGAGGCGGAGAATTCATTGGCGACCGAGATGCCGCGCAGCGCGAAATTGGGCTGGGTGCGGCCATAGGGCGTCGTCACCTGCAGGCTGGGGATGGCGCCCATCAGGTCAGAGGTCTCAGTGATGCCGCGTGCCTGCAGCGCCTCGGCATTGATCGCCGAGATGGCAGCGGGGACGTCCTGCAGGTTCTGCGCGCGCTTCTGCGCGGTCACGACGATGTCGCCGAGCCCGCCGCTATCCTGTTCGGCGACAGCTTCGGTGGAGGGTGCAGGGGTCGGTGAAACGGGAGTGCTATCCTGCGCCAGAGCCGGGACCGACCATGCCATCGACATGGCAACCAGCGCGCAACCGCCCATCAGGTGGAGCTTCGTCATCATCACTCTCCCTAAGATCGCGCCTCGTTGAGCGCTTTCATCTTGAGCAGAGGCTAGGCGCGAGGGGGCGCCGACCACAATCGATGCGATGGGGGGGACGGCGGGGGGGCGTAACCCCCAAGACCCGAACAACACTTGCCAGATGGGGCCGGGCTGGGCAGGTTATCGTCGGAGCAGGAGAGTGATGGCAAGTTCGCGGCCGCGACTGTTGATCGACACGCGAGATGATGGTGATCCTCTCGTCACGCCGCCTGATGCGATGCTGTTCACCAAAAGCAAACTGGCGCCGCCACTGCGACCGGCGCATCCGGTGGCGCTCGATCGCCACCGCCTGAGGTTGGCAGCGCTGCACGATCACAGCCTTTGTCTGGTCCATGCGCCGAGCGGCTATGGCAAATCGACGCTGGGTGGTGACTGGTATCATGCCCTGGCGGCGCTGGGGTGTCGGGCGGGCTGGGTCTCGTTCGATTATGAGGACGACGAATCCGCCCGGGCGATTTCCTATATCATGGAAGCGGTCCGGTCGGCGCTGGCCTCACCGGCACTTGGTGTGGGCGGGGAGGGCTGGATCCACAATGCGCTGGTCCCGCCAGTGTCGATCGCGACGCGCCTGATCAATGCGATCCATGACAGCGCTGCGCCGTTCGCGCTGTTCCTCGACGATGTCGACCGGCTGACCGATCCGCGCATCCTGCAGTTCCTCAACTATCTGCTGCTGCACTGCCCGGCCAATCTGCACATCGTGCTGATCTATCAGACTCAGCCGGCGCTGCCGCTGGCGCATCTCAATCATCGCGGCATGGTGCTGCGGGTCGGGGTCGAGGATCTGCGCCTGCGCGACGATGAGGCGTGTGAGTTGCTCACCGGGTCGGGGGTTGGGCTCGACGAAAGCGAGATCCTTATCCTCAACAAGGCGATGGGCGGCTGGGTGACCGGCTTGCGGATCGGATCGGCAGCGCTGCGCAATAATCATGACGCGCTGTTCGACATCGGCCTGACCCGGCACAGTGCGCACTGGCTGAGCGATTATCTCGACGAGAATATCCTGCATTATCTCACCCCGGCCTATCGCCGCTTCCTGACGCATTCCGCGATCGTCGAAACGGTCAGCGCGAGTCTGTGCCGTGCCTTGACCGGGATGGCCGAGGCCGAGGACATGCTGCACTGGCTGGCGGAGCAGAATCTGTTCGTCCAGCAGTTGGACGATGACGGCGCCTGGTTCCGCATTCATCCGGTGTTCCGTGAATTCCTGCTTGCGCAGCTGACCCGCAACGACCCGGGTGCGCTGCCGCAGCTGCATGACAAAGCGAGCCGCTGGTTTGCCGGGCAGGGCCGGCTGGCCGAGGCGATTGGCCATGCGTTCGAGGGCGGTGATGCCGAAGGCGCAGCCGAACTGATTGCGCAGGCGGCGATGCCGATGCTGGAGCGGTCCGACGTGCTGCCGCTGCTCGGCTGGATCGCGCGGCTGCCGGCGGCAGTGATCGAGGATCGCATTCCGCTGCGCCTTGCCGAGGCCTGGGCGCTGACATTGTGCCTCAGGCCGCAGGCGCGGCCCTTGCTCGACGATCTGCGGACGCGCGTCGGGCAATTGCCGGACGATGCGGCGCGCATGGCGTTCCAGCATGAACTGGCCGGGATCGAGACGATCTTCCTCGCAGTGTGTGAGGACCGGCTCGATGCCGCCGTGAGCCAGGGGCAGTCGTTCCTCGAGG
Organism: Sphingomonas sp.; assembly: GCF_050725575.1. Taxonomy (GTDB): domain Bacteria; phylum Pseudomonadota; class Alphaproteobacteria; order Sphingomonadales; family Sphingomonadaceae; genus Sphingomonas. The sequence continues at coordinate 9,403 of NZ_JBOHHW010000081.1, forward strand.
CGACCCGGGACGAGGGCAGCTTTGTCGAGCGCGCGGTGCGCAATGCCGCGGCCTATTGCGAGCTGCATCGCGGCGATCACCGGCTGGTGCACGACATGGTGCGACCGGCCCAGCTTTATGCGCAGCGCGACGAGCAGATTTTCCCGACCGCCTATCGCCACGCGATCATCGGCTCCTGCTTTCGCGCGCAGGGACAGCTCGACGAAGCCGAGCGGACCTTTCGCACCGGCCATGATCTGTCCGACCGGCTGGCCGGGCCGCACTCCGCCTCGTCGGCGCTGCTCGCCCCGTTCCTGGCGCGCAGCCTGTATGAGCGCGATAACCTGCCGGCCGCCGCCGCTGTTCTCGACGGACGGATGCCAATTGTCGATGAGGCCTGTTTCCACGAAGCGGTGATCCATGCCTATCTCGTGTCGGTGCGGATCGCGGCGCAGCAGGGGCTGCGCGCCGAGGCGGCGTCGCTGATCGAGCATATCGAGCTGCTCGGCTATGAACGCGGCTGGCGCCGGTTGCAGGCGAGCAGCATCGTCGAGCGCGCCCGGCTTGGCCTGCCGCAGACAATGGACGCCGACGCGCTTCTGCCGATCGAGCTGGAGGAAGCGGCGATTGCGCGGCCGCTGTCGCTCGATGCGCGGGTATTTGCGATCCTCGCCGAGGTGCGGGTCTATGCCGCGATCGACGCCAGCGACCGGCCGCGCCTCAACCAGGTCGCCGACCGGCTCGCGCAATTGGCCGAGCAGACCAACGACACCGAACTGAAGCTGAAGGCGGCCCTGTTCATGGTGCTGCCGCAGCTGAGCGGGCGGTGCGACCGGCTGGTCGACCTCGACACGATCAACCTGCTCAACCATGCCGCGCAGAGCGGTTTTCGCCGTACCATCCAGGATGTGCTGGAGGTCACCGGGGTCGGCGCGATGGCGCAGTTGGCGAATGGTGGCTATGCGCCCAATTCCTTTCTGTCGCTGGTCCAGCAGGTTGGCGAGGCGCGCGCATCTACCAGGGCATCCGCCAATGATGCGAGCCTGACCGGCATCACTGTCTTCTCCATCCTTACTTCACGCGAGATCGATGTGCTGACCGCGGTCGGCAATGGCGATTCGAACAAGGAGATTGCGCGGCGGCTCCATCTGACGCCCGAAACGGTCAAATGGCATCTCAAGAATGTGATGCGCAAACTGGGTGCGGAAGATCGGGCAGAGGCGGTACGCAATGCATCGACCCTGGGTCTGTCGCTCGCGCCAGCCTGAGTCCGATCGCGCCAGTCACCCCTGTTCCTGAAAATAAAAAAACATCACGCGATAACAGGGGTGGCGTTGGATTTTGGACGAGATTTCTTCGTTCCTGTTCAATGGCTTGAGACGTCCCACCCCTGTTATTGAGATAACAGGGGTGGGACGGCAGATAACAGGGGTCGGCCGCCCGCCCGTTCAGCCCGGAACAGGGGCATATCCTGTGGTCATTTTCATGATGAGAAAGAGCGTAAGCGAGCGATCGGAGATCGTTCAGTGCGACACTGCTCTCTTTGCCACCCAAAGTGAATCGACGCCTGTGACCGTCCATTGGGGAAGCGTGCCGATCCTTCCGACCGGCGGGTCAGTCAGCCCGGCTTCGCCATCTCGTCGAGTGCCGCGCTGATTTTGGTTGCGGTGCTCCAGTTGCGGTTGGTGCCGACCGCGCCGAGCGATTTCAGGCCGAAGCCGGCGATCATTTTCGAACCCGCCATGTCGTCGGCGCCGAACCAGCAATAGAAATCGCCGCTCGCGATCCGCTCGATCCGCTCGGCACCCTGAGCGCGCCGGCGCAGCTGCTCCACGCCGTGATCGGGCAGCGGATCGCGCATCGCCCAGAGGATCAGATGCGCCGGCTTTTCACTCGCCTCGGCCTCGAACGGATTGGCAGCGAGCATCGCGCGCCATTCCTCTGCTGTCTTGACGACAATCTCGGTCGCGCGGCCATATTCCTCGGCACAGGCCGCCTCCAGTTCTTGCTCCAGCCGGCTGACGCTCTTGCGCGAGCGGAACAGGAGATTGCCGGTGGCGATCACCGTGCGGGCGTCGGCACCGCCGACAGCCTCGGCGATACGCAGCAACGCCTCGCGCGTCAGCCGGCGGTCGCCGATCACCATGCTGCGGAACAGGGCGATTTTGATCGGCATCCGATCGTTCAGGCGCCGGCAGGGTTGCGGGGGTGTGGGGTGTGCATCGTGGACGCTGTATGTCTCGACCTTTAGGTTGATGTCGATAGAAGAGGCCATCGGCTGCGAAGAGATTTGTCATGTCCCGGATTTACCTGTCGCTTGTCCTGCTGCTTGCTGCGCTAGGCTGGTCCGCGCCGGCAATGGCGAGCGGTGATTTCGGATGCTCGACCTCCTGGAAGCTGAAGCATCGGGACATGACTGGCTGCGACAATATGGCGATCCTGTCGCCCGGCAACGATACGCGGGTGAATTTGGTACTCCTGATCGGTCGAGGCGCTCCGAAACAAGGTGTGACCCCGCCGGAATCCGCAACGAAACCGGGCGCCTTGTTCGAGTGGCCGATGTTTGCGGGCTATAATTATTCCGGCCCGGAAACGACCGCCAATCTCAATTATGCCAATGGTGAGGGATCGCGCTGCCTGAGCAATCATTTTGGCACCGATGATTTCGTGGCGGCGGTCGAGGCGGAGCGTAAGGTCCCGCAGCGTGATCGGGACGAACTGATCCGTGCCCGGCGCGCGTTGCAACCAAACTGCGCGGGCGCGGCCGGAGCGCCGCCGATCGCTCAGGGTGTCCAGTCGCCACGCGGAAAACTGTTCGAGCGCTATTTGACTGGCGCGGCGGCCTTTTACGCAGGAGACTATGACGCCGCCGCCACGGCGTTCCGGGGCCTGAGTGGGGCGGACCAGTCATGGATCGCGGAGACGGCACGCTATATGCTGGCGCGCGTCGAAGTGAACCGTGCCCAGGTCGATGCCTTTGACGAATATGGCTCCCCTAAAGCGGGATTCCCACCTCAGGCCGCGGTCATCGATGCGGCCGAGGCCAATCTGCGTGACTATCTCCGCGCCTATCCGCAGGGACGCTACAGCAGCTCGGCGCGGGGCTTGTTGCGACGAGTCTATTGGCTGGGGGGAAGAACCGAAAAGCTGGCGGCGGAATATGTCGCGCTGTTCAGATTGGCGCCAGAGAAACGCGGCATCGATTCGGCGGACCTTGCGCAGGAAGTGGACAACAAGCTCCTGCCGCTTCTCACGACAGACAATGTAACCGATCCGATCCTGCTCACCGTGATCGATCTCGCGCGGATGCGCAGCCTCGATAGCGACCGGCCCACAGAATGCTGTAACACGCCGCTCACGCTTGATGAACTGCAAGCGCAGCGTGCGCATTTTTCGGGCAATCCGGCGCTGTTCGACTATCTGCTCGCCGCCTATGCGTTGTTCGTCGACAATCGTCCTGCCGACGTCTTGCGGCTCATTCCGGATGCGGCGCGGCAGCGCGGGTTCGACTATCTCCAGTTCAGCCGCCAGATGCTGCGTGGCATGGCGCTGGAGCAAAACCGGGATCGCAACGCGCGCGGTTTCTGGGTTGAGATGCTGCCGGGCGCGACATTGCCGTTCCAGCGTCCCGCGCTCGAACTCGCGCTGGCGCTGCACGATGAACGTGCCGCAAGCCTCGAGCGTATCTTCGCCCCGGAATCTGCGGTGCGAACGCCTGATATCCGCGAGATATTGCTGAAAAACATCGCCGGGCCGCAATTGCTCCGTCGCCAGGCCAGGGACGGCAGTATCGCACGCCACGAACGCGGCGTGGCGCTTGCGACATTATTGTACAAGGAAATGGGGCATGGATTGTATCAGGACTTTCTCGACGACCTGAAATCCGTGCCGGCCAATGCGCGGGCAGGGGGCAGCCTTTATGATTTTGCCGCGACGGATGATCCGCCACTGGGAGTCTTCCTGAAATCCGATAATTTGGGGGATTATGGCTGCGTGCCTTTCCGGCAGACCATGATGGCGCTGGCGAAGGCGCCGCGCGATGTGACGGCGCGTCTGTGCCTGGCCGAATTCATGCGGGCGAACAATTTCGATCAGTCCGAATTCGATCGCCAGCCACCCGCCGACCAGCTGGGCGGGACGCAATCGCTATTCCCGGGCCAGCCCTATTCGCGACTGGAAGTCTATAAATCGATTATCGCCGACCCGCAGGCACCGGCGCGCGGCAAAGCCTATGCGCTGTATCGTGCAGTCAATTGTTACGCGCCGAACGGCCGCAACGAATGCGGCGGAACCGACGTGCCGCGCGCGCAGCGCAAGGCCTGGTTCACCCGATTGAAGAAGGACTATCCGTCTTCGAGCTGGGCGCAGGACATACGATATTATTGGTAATCGATGATCCGCGGAGCGATCATCCTGCTTCTGCTTGCTGCGGCGAGCGTGTCGCAATCACCGGTTCCGGCTGAGACGGTCGATGCGCACCATTATGATGCGTTCTGGCTATGGGCCGGGGTCAAGCCGCAACCGGTGCTGAAGCGGGCGAAACGAATCTACCTGCTGCAAGGGCAGGTCGAGGCAAGTAACCCGGTGCGGCTAGTGCAGCAACGTCCTGCGGTGCCGCATATCATCGGCCGTGAGATATGGATGGTGGTGCGGGTCGAAACGCTGGCCTGGTCGCCGCAAATCTATCAGCAGGTAAATGCGCAACTTGCCCGGTGGCGCGCCGCCGGCAATCACGTGGCCGGAATCCAGATCGATTTCGATGCCCGTACCCGCCATCTCGACAATTATGCGGTGTTCCTGGCCGACCTGCGGCGGCGCTTGCCAGCCGATTGCCGGCTGGGCATCACCGGATTGCTCGACTGGAGCGCCAATGGCGACCCCAAGGGGCTCGACGCACTGGCCGGCACGGTCGATGAGATCGTGCTGCAAATCTATCAGGGCCGCCGGGTCATCCCGGGCTATGCGACTTACCTCTCCTGGCT
>NZ_JBOHHW010000082.1:0-13100 GCF_050725575.1 Sphingomonas sp.
ACTCCGACTCGCGAGGCGATGTCGAGCAGGGTGACGAAGCGAACGCTCGACAATGCATCGATCGAGAGCCCGGAAAGCTTGGCAAGCGGTGCTTCGGGGTGGTCGAGATAGCCACGCAGATTGATTCGCGCGCTGGCGATGCCGGGGATGGCGGCGATCGTCTCGCTGGTGGCATGGCGTTCCGCCTCGGCGTCGCGCAGGTCGCTGGCAATGGTGACGTCGTGGACGAACAGCGCAACACCGCCCGGGTGCGGCTGGATCGAAATGGTCAGGCTGCGATTGCCGTAGCGGATCGACGGCAGATCGAGCGACTCGGTCAGGCCCGATGCCGCAACACGGTGGATTGCCTCGGCGAGAAACTGTCGCGCGGCGTCGGGGCCGAGCGCGTCGATGGCATGGCCAGGATCGACCGCAGTGCCGAAATACGCGCGTGCCGATCGGCTTGCGGCGGTCACGCGCAAATCCTGGTCGGCAAGAATGACCATGTCATCGACCGAGTCGAGCAACGCGGCGCTCCCCGGATCATTACCGCCGGCACCGATCGCATGCGGCGCGCAAAGGGCATCCATCACGTCGATCGATGTCAGGATCAGCCGCGGCCGGCCGCGATGCAGGATATAGACCGGCGAGCGGATCGCTCGCTCCTGCCAGACTCCAAAGTGACGCACGAGATCAGACGCAGTAACGATATGATCGCGAGGCGGGTCGAGCGGAATGATTTGGGCGGATGCGGTCATGTCATTGCTCCCTTTCTTGGGAACCTGAACAAGCCACCTTTAAAGCCGCAAGTGCAAGGCTAATAATCCACTCCGGTTGAGTATTTTACATGGTTACCGGGCAACACCTCCGAAACGGACCAAATTCACGCCGAATTTGCCGCGATTTCAATGTCCCGCCGGCGTGAATCACGCGATTCGGAACCATTCTCCGGTGGCTCAATGGTAAATAGGCACCGCTAAAACTCGATCAAGACAGGAGGGGAAGCGGGGCACGTCAAATACCACCCACCAAGATTTAAGGTTTTCCGTCGGGATAGCAGGTCCCGCGCTCCCGATGGAAAAGAGCGGTACGTCGCCACCCTCCGGAGGCGTGCCCGGTCCCGGCGGAAGAATGGTCCCCTTCCGCCGGGGCGCACTCTGTCTCACCGATCATAAGCGCCCTGATCTGCGATCTGCGCCTGTTTTGAAAGGGTGAGCGACCGTGCCCCGCCTCGCGCGGGTCGCCAGGACATCATCGACAGAGTGACCGACACCGGCATGATTGCGGTGTGCCACGATTCATTCGGGCCGTTTGCGGATGGCGACCGGCGCGGCGGCGGATGGGCTCTTGGCTCATCCGCCGTCCCCGAGTCTTACTGGTCGAGGAAGCTGCGCATTTTTCGCGACCGGCTCGGATGCTTGAGCTTGCGCAGCGCCTTGGCCTCGATCTGGCGAATACGCTCGCGCGTCACGCTGAACTGCTGGCCGACTTCTTCCAGCGTGTGATCGGTGTTCATGCCGATGCCGAAGCGCATGCGCAGCACGCGTTCCTCGCGCGGGGTCAGGCTCGCCAGGACCCGCGTGACGGTTTCCTTGAGGTTGGCCTGGATCGCCGCATCGACCGGGATGATCGCATTCTTGTCCTCGATGAAATCGCCGAGATGCGAATCCTCCTCGTCGCCGATCGGCGTTTCGAGGGAGATCGGCTCCTTGGCGATCTTCATCACCTTGCGGACCTTTTCGAGCGGCATCGACAGCCGTTCGGCCATTTCCTCGGGTGTGGGCTCGCGGCCCTGCTCGTGGAGGAACTGGCGGCTGGTCCGCACCAGCTTGTTGATCGTCTCGATCATGTGCACCGGAATACGGATGGTGCGCGCCTGATCGGCGATCGAACGCGTGATCGCCTGACGAATCCACCAGGTCGCATAAGTGCTGAACTTGTAGCCGCGGCGATATTCGAACTTATCCACCGCCTTCATCAGGCCGATATTGCCCTCCTGGATCAGATCCAGGAACTGCAGCCCGCGATTGGTGTATTTCTTGGCGATCGAAATCACGAGGCGCAGGTTGGCCTCGACCATTTCCTTCTTGGCGATACGCGCCTCGCGCTCGCCCTTCTGCACCATGTTGACGATGCGGCGGAACTCGGCGAGCGACATGCCCGTCGCCTGGCTGATCTCGGCGATCTCCATGCGAATCCGGTCGACGGCGTCGTTCTCGTTCTCGACGAACGCAGTCCATTTCTTGTCGAGCTTGCCGAGCCCGGCGATCCACTGCTCGTCCAGCTCATGGCCGATATAGCGGTCGAGGAAGTCCTTGCGCGGCACCTTGTGACGCTCTGCAAGGCGCAGCATCTGCCCGCCCAGCGCGGTCAGGCGCCGGTTGAAGGCATAGAGCTGATCGACGAGATATTCGATCTTGGCGTTGTGGAACTGGACGCTCTCCACTTCCGCGGTGAGATCTTCGCGCAGCTTGTGATATTTACGCTCGTCCGCGGCCGACAGCTCGCCGCCGGCGCCCATCGCCTCGAGGCGCTGCTGCTGCACCTTCGAGAATTTCTTATACAGCGCAGTGATGCTCGCAAAGCGTTCAAGCGCCTGCGGCTTCAGCTGTTCTTCCATCTGCGCGAGGCTGAGGGTGTTGTCCTCTTCCTCATCGTCCGACGGACGCGGCGTGCGCCGCTCGGTCATCGAATCCTCATCCTCGTCGGCGGGTGCCTCTTCAGGCTCATCTTCCTCCTTGAAGGACGGACCGGCGGTCTTTTCGGAAATCTCGCCCGAGCCTTCGCCGTCCTCATCGTCGGTCAGCGATTCGGGGGCCGGGTCCTTCGACAGCATGGCATCGAGATCGAGGATCTCGCGCAGCTGCATCGTGCCTTCGTTAAGCGCGTTCGACCAGTCGATGATCGCGTTGAAGGTGATCGGGCTTTCGCACAGACCAAGGATCATCGTGTCGCGGCCGGCCTCGATCCGCTTGGCGATGGCGATTTCGCCCTCGCGGCTGAGCAACTCGACTGCGCCCATCTCGCGCAGGTACATCCGCACCGGATCGTCGGTACGATCGATGACCTCTTTCTTCTTCACATCGAGCGAGGGCGCGCTTTCCTCGGCCGTATCGACCGATTCGACCTCGTCCTCGGCCTGCTCGTTGTCCTCGCCATCCTCGCCGGCTTCGTCATTTTCGACGATGTTGACGCCCATCTCGTTCAGCGCGGACATGACATCCTCGAGCTGATCGGATGACATCTGATCCTGCGGCAGCGCCTCGTTGAGCTGCTCGTACGTGATGTACCCACGCTTCTTGGCGCGTGCGACCAGCTTCTTGATCGACGCGTCGTTCAGATCGATCAACGGCGCATCGGTCGTCTCGGTCGTATCAGTCATTCATTGCCCTCGGTACTAAAAGCTCTGGCGTCTTCGTTCGCTTGCACTAGATTTGCAAGCCGAGCGTCAAGCGCCTGTTGTTCCTTCACCAGCGCGACCTGCTTTTCGAACGCTCCGTCCCAATCGAACGTTGCATCCGAATAGTGCGCCTTCATCGTCGCCGTCGCCTCGGCCAGTGCTGCGTCCACTTCGGGCCGAGACACCAGGATCGCGATTGCCTCGTCGAGGTCGTCGCGGGCCCGTTGTGGCTCGGCATCCTTTTGCGTAAACGAACACGATAATTGGTCGGCCCGCAGAAGATCATGCGCGATTATATCAAATTCAGATGAGGCCAATATGGTGAGAAGGCCCTCGCTATCAAGCGCCCCGCCATTATTTGCATCTTTAATCGCCAGATTCACCACCGCCTCGAACAATTTGGCGAGTGCATCATCGGCCAGTTTGAGCGATCCCAGCACTTCCATATGGCGTGCAATTTCGGCCGGATGGCGGATCAGCCCGGCCAGGATCGCCTTGGCGAGGATGCGGTCGATGCCGGTGGCGCCGACGCTTTTCGCATAATCCGTGACTGGCCCGATCGGCGGTTTCCATTTGTCCCGCGGACCGCCGCGCTTGCCCGGCACGAAGGGCGGGCGGGGCGCCCATTCCTTGCGCTCCTTCTCGTACATCTTGTCGAAGCGGCGGCGGAATTCGGCGAGATATTCAGTGCGGACATCCTGATCGGCGATCGCATTGGCCAGATCAGTGAAACGGCGCTTGAAGCCGGCTTTCTGTTCCGGCGTGTCGAGCGGCTCCGCGTCGCGTTCATGAGTCCATAGCCGATCGACCAGCGGTTCGGCCGCCTGGACCAGCGCCTCGAACGCGGCGGGACCCTTGGCGCGGACCAGATCATCCGGGTCCTGGCCCTGCGGCAGCGTGACGAAGGCAAGGCTGCGGCCCGGCCCAAGCATCGGCATCGCCCGGTTGGCGGCGCGGATTGCCGCCTTCTGCCCGGCCGAATCACCATCGAAACACAGGATCGGCACATCCGAGAGACGCCATAGCCGTTCGAGCTGCGCTTCGGTCAGCGCGGTGCCGAGCGGGGCTACCGCTTCACCAAAGCCGGCCTGGGCGAGGGCGATGACGTCCATATAGCCCTCGACGACCAGAATCCGGCCGGCCTTGCGGCTGGCGGCTGCGGCCCTGTCGAGATTGTAGAGCGTGCGGCCCTTGTCGAACAACGGCGTCTCGGGCGAGTTGAGATATTTCGGCTCGCCATCCCCGATGATCCGCCCGCCGAACGCGACGGTGCGACCGCGTGGGTCGCGGATCGGAATCATCAGCCGCCCGCGAAAACGATCGTACGACTCCTTGCCCTCGACCGAGATCAGCAGGCCGGATTCGACCAGCAACGGGTCGCCATAATCCTTAAGCGCGTCCTTGAGTTTCCCGCGCGAATCGGGTGCAAAGCCGAGTGCGAACTCCTTGGCGGTCGAGGCCTTGATGCCGCGCCGTTCCAGCACGGCGCGTGCTTCGGTGCCGGCAATGCCGTTCAACTGGTCGGTGAACCAGCTTGCGGCATCGGCGCAGACCTCATGCAGTCCCTTGGCGCGCTCGGCCTTTTCCGCCGATTGCCGGTCCATCGCCGGCAATTCCATGCCCGCTGCCTGGGCGAGTTCCTTCACCGCATCCATGAAGGGCAGGCCGCGCTGGTCGGTCAGCCATTTGATCGCGTCGCCATGCGCCGAGCAGCCGAAGCAGTGATAAAAGCCCTTGTCGTCGTTGACGTAGAAGCTTGGCGTCTTCTCGTTATGGAACGGGCAGCAGGCACGATATTCCTTGCCGGCCTTTTGCAGCTTGGTGGTGCGCCCGATCAGCGCGGACAAAAGGGTGCGGGCGCGGAGTTCGTCGAGAAATTGCGGGGTGAGGGTCACCTTTCTATCCCCTCCCGCTCGCGGGAGGGGCAGGGGTGGGCTCGCGATCAACCTGGATCGCAGCATTCGCGATCGCTTCCAGAACGCCCTCCATGTTCGCGGTCAGATCATTGTTCCAGAACCGAATGACCCGATAACCGGCCGCCTCAATCGCTGCAGTCCGCTCGGCATCCCGAGTATCAGCTTCCAGATGCTGGCTGCCATCTAATTCAACTACCAGTTTACATGATCGACAGACAAAATCGCCGAAATATCCCGCGATTGGTAGCTGGCGGCTGAATTTGAGGCCATTCAATCGTCCGCTCTTGAGTTGCTGCCACAACTTCCGCTCATGCAGCGTCGCATTGTTGCGTAGGTCTCGCGCCCTCGCGGTCGGCCTTCCCAGCCGAAACCGGGGGCCCACCCCTCGATCCCCTCCCGCTTGCGGGAGGGGAGGAAGAAGGGCGTCGTTGCGCATCTCAGCTCAGCGCCGCCTTCACCAGCCCGCTCGCCTTGCTCATGTCCAGCGTCGTCGCATGGCGCGCCTTCAGTTTCGCCATCACGCGGCCCATATCCTTCATGCCGCTCGCGCCGAGCTCCGCCTTGATCGCCTCGATCGCGGCGGTCGTGTCGGTTTCGCTCATCTGCTGCGGCAGGAACGCCTCGATCACCGCGATTTCCGCCGCTTCGCCGTCGGCAAGCTCCTGGCGGCCGCCTTTGACGAACATGTCGATCGATTCGCGGCGCTGCTTGACCATTTTCTGCAGCACTTCGACGACCAGCGCATCGTCGCTTTCTGGCGCCTTGCCGACCCGCGCTTCGATGTCGCGATTCTTGATCTGCGACTGGACGAGGCGGAGTGTGGCGGTGCCGGCCTTGTCCCCGCCCTTCATGGCGGTGACGAGCGCGGTCTTGATGTCGTCGCGAATCATTTTAACGTCCTTCGAAGGCAATCTCGACGCCTAGCCGAACCGTCATGTCTTTAACAGATTGACGCATCGGGTTCGCGCCTCTAGCTCCCGCCCCTTAGCGACATTGAAACCCCATGGAGTGCCCGCCACGATGGCCGACGCCAAACCTATTGCTGCGCCTGAAGGAGCCACGGGGGTGTTGGTCCTCGCATCCGGAGACGTCGCATGGGGCCGAGGCTTCGGCGCGGAAGGCGCTGCGGTCGGTGAAGTGTGTTTCCATACCGCGATGACCGGTTATCAGGAGGTGATGACCGATCCCTCCTTTGCCGGACAGATCATCACCTTCACCTTTCCGCATATCGGCAATGTCGGCGCCAACCCCGAGGATATCGAGGCGAACGACCCGCATGCGCTCGGCATCATCGTGCGCGAGGATGTGACCGAGCCGTCCAATTTCCGCTCGGTCGAGCGGCTCGACAGCTGGATGAAGACGCATGACCGGATCGGTCTGGCCGGGATCGATACGCGCGCGCTCACGCGCCGCATCCGCACCGGTGGTGCACCGAACGGCGTGATCGCGCATTCCGCGACGGGCGAGTTCGACATTCCGAAACTGCTCGAGATGGCGCGCGCCTGGCCCGGCCTTGAGGGCATGGACCTGGCGATCGAGGTCACCACCGAGACGCATTATGGTTGGGACGGCGGCATCTGGCGGCTTGGCTTCGGCTATGGCGACGCCCCCGGCGACACGGCCCGCCCGCATGTCGTGGCGATCGACTACGGCGCCAAGCGCAACATCTACCGCAATCTGGTCCAGGCCGGGGCGAAGGTCAGCGTCCTGCCCGCCACCGCAACCTTCGATCAGGTCATGGCGCTCAAGCCCGACGGCATCTTCCTGTCGAACGGCCCGGGCGATCCCGCCGCGACCGGCGAGTACGCCGTGCCGGTCATCCAGCAGCTGCTCGAAACCCGCATCCCGCTGTTCGGCATCTGCCTCGGTCATCAGCTGCTCGGCCTCGCGGTCGGGGCGGAGACGACCAAGATGTTCCAGGGGCACCGCGGCGCCAACCATCCGGTCAAGCGGCTCAGCGACGGCGCGGTCGAGATCACCTCGATGAACCACGGCTTCGCAGTGGTCGGCGAAACGCTGCCCGCAACGGCGCGCGAAACGCATGTGTCGCTGTTCGACGGCAGCAATGCCGGGTTCGAATTGACCGACCGGCCCGCGTTCAGCGTGCAATATCATCCCGAAGCGAGCCCGGGACCGCAGGACAGCCTGTATCTGTTCGAGCGGTTTGTTGGGATGCTTGGCGAGGTGAACCATGGCGACCGTTAGGAAGTTCGATGTGGAGCACCTGGATAAGGCGACTCCTCATGATGAGGTGAGTTCGGCGATCGTTCGTCTCGTCGACTGTGGGAAAGAAAAATTCATCCAGATCGACACTTACGGACGAGCTACTAGAGAAAAGCCCGGCAAACTGTCTCAAACGATTAGGTTGGATAAATCAGCATTCGAAAAGCTGATAGAACTCGGAAGCAAGCACTTTTAATGCCAAAACGCACCGACATCTCCTCCATCCTCGTCATTGGCGCTGGTCCGATCGTGATCGGCCAGGCGTGCGAGTTCGATTATTCCGGCACGCAGGCGATCAAGGCGCTGCGCGAGGAGGGCTATCGCATCATCCTGGTCAATTCGAACCCGGCGACGATCATGACTGATCCCGAGCTGGCGGATGCGACCTATGTCGAGCCGATCACGCCGGAGATCGTCGCCAAGATCATCGCCAAGGAACGCCCCGACGCCGTCCTGCCGACGATGGGCGGGCAGACCGCGCTCAACACCGCGCTGGCACTGTTCAACGACGGCACGCTGGAGAAATACGGCGTGCAGATGATCGGCGCCGATGCCGAGGCGATCGACAAGGCCGAGGACCGGCAGAAATTCCGCGAGGCGATGGACCGCATCGGCCTTGAAAGCGCACGCTCGGCGATCGCGCACACGATCGATGAGGCCCTTGCGGGCCTCGAGCGCACCGGGTTGCCGGCGATCATCCGCCCAAGCTTCACCATGGGCGGCTCCGGCGGCGGCATCGCCTATAATCGCGAGGAATTCGAGGAAATCGTCCGCAAGGGCCTCGACGCATCGCCGACCACTGAGGTGCTGATCGAGGAATCACTGCTCGGCTGGAAAGAATATGAGATGGAGGTCGTGCGCGACCGCAACGACAATTGCATCATCATCTGCTCGATCGAGAATATCGATCCGATGGGCGTCCATACCGGCGATTCCATCACTGTCGCGCCGGCGCTGACGCTGACCGACAAGGAATATCAGATCATGCGCAACGCGAGCATCGCGTGCCTGCGTGAAATCGGCGTCGAGACCGGCGGCTCGAACGTGCAGTTCGCGGTCAATCCGAAGGATGGCCGCCTGATCGTGATCGAGATGAACCCGCGCGTGTCGCGCTCCTCGGCGCTGGCTTCCAAGGCGACCGGCTTCCCGATCGCCAAGGTCGCGGCCAAGCTTGCGGTCGGCTATACGCTCGATGAGATCATGAACGACATTACCGGTGCGACCCCGGCTTCGTTCGAGCCGACGATCGACTATGTCGTGACCAAGATCCCGCGCTTCGCGTTCGAAAAGTTCAAGGGCGCCGAGCCGATCCTGTCGACCGCGATGAAGTCGGTCGGCGAAGTGATGGCGATCGGCCGCAACATCCATGAATCGATGCAGAAGGCGCTGCGCGGCCTGGAAACCGGCCTGAGCGGCTTCAACATGGTCGAGGCGCTGCAGGGCGCACCGCGTGCGGAAATCGAGGCGGCATTGGCGCGCGCCACGCCTGACCGGCTGCTGGTCGCGGCACAGGCGCTGCGCGAGGGCTTCACCGTCGCCGAAGTGCATGCGATCGCCAAATACGATCCCTGGTTCCTGGAGCGCATCGCCGAGATCATCGCCGCCGAGGAGCAGGTCTGCACACAGGGCCTGCCGCGCGACGCGGCCGGCCTGCGCAAGCTCAAATCAATGGGCTTCAGCGACAAGCGTCTGGCTTATCTCGCGCTCAAATCGGCCAATCTGCGCGGCGGCAGCGAGCGCGGCATCGCGCGCAGCTCGGGCCTGATCCATGAAGCGGTCAAGGCGATGACCGGCGGCGTGACCGAGGACGAAGTGCGCGCATTGCGCCACAAGCTCGGCGTGCGGCCGGTGTTCAAGCGCATCGACACCTGCGCCGCCGAGTTCGACGCCAAAACGCCCTATATGTACTCGTCCTACGAAGCGCCGAGCTTTGGCGAGCCCGAATGCGAAAGCCAGCCGAGCGACCGCAAGAAGGTCGTCATCCTTGGCGGCGGTCCGAACCGGATCGGGCAGGGGATCGAGTTCGACTATTGCTGCTGCCACGCCTGCTTCGCGCTGGAAGAGGCGGGCTATGAGACCATCATGGTCAACTGCAACCCGGAAACAGTGTCGACCGATTACGACACCTCGGACCGGCTCTATTTCGAACCGCTGACCGCCGAGGATGTGCTCGAGATCCTTCATGTCGAGCAGAAAAAGGGAACGCTGGTCGGGGTGATCGTCCAGTTCGGCGGCCAGACCCCGCTCAATCTCGCGCATGCGCTGGAACAGGCCGGCATCCCGATCCTCGGCACCAGCCCGGACGCGATCGATCTTGCAGAGGACCGCGAGCGTTTCTCCGCGCTCGTCACCAAGCTTGGCCTGCGCCAGCCGGCCAACGGCATCGCGCGCAGCCGTGACGAGGCGATCGCGGTCGCCGAGCGGATCGGCTACCCGGTGCTGATGCGGCCAAGCTACGTCCTTGGCGGGCGGGCGATGGAGATCGTCGATTCGCCGGTTCAGCTCGACGATTACATCCAGACCGCGGTGCAGGTGTCGGGCGACTCGCCCGTGCTGATCGATCAATATCTGCGTGATGCGGTCGAGGTCGATGTCGACGCGATCTGTGACGGCACCGATGTGACGGTTGCCGGCGTGCTCCAGCATATCGAGGAAGCCGGGGTCCATTCCGGCGACAGCGCCTGTTCGATCCCGCCCTACAGCCTGTCGGACGCGGTCATTGCCGAAATCGAGCGCCAGACGATCGCGCTGGCGCATGCGCTGTCGGTGGTCGGGCTGATGAACATCCAGTTCGCGGTCAAGGACGGCCTGGTCTATCTGATCGAAGTCAATCCGCGCGCCAGCCGCACCGTACCGTTCGTCGCCAAGGCAATCGGCGCGCCGGTTGCCAAGATCGCGGCGCGGGTGATGGCGGGCGAGAAGCTCGCCGACCTGCCCAAGATCGATCGCCACATCGATTATTTCGCGGTCAAGGAGGCGGTGTTCCCGTTCAACCGTTTCCCCGGGGTCGATCCTGTCCTCTCGCCGGAAATGAAGTCCACCGGTGAAGTCATGGGAATCGATAGCAATTTTGCGATCGCCTTTGCCAAGGCCGAGCTTGGGGCGGGGACGGTGCTACCCAGTTCGGGCAATGTGTTCATCAGCGTCAAGCCAGGCGACAAGCCGGTCATCCTGCCCGCCGCCAAGCTGCTTGCCGCGCAGGGTTTTCGGATCATCGCCACCGACGGCACCGCGACCTTCCTTGAAGCCAACGGCGTGCCGGTCGAGCGGATCAACAAGGTGGCGCAGGGGCGGCCGCATATCGTCGACCGCATGAAGGACGGCGATATCGACCTGGTGTTCAACACCACCGAGGGCTGGCAATCGCTCAAGGATTCGCAGCCGATCCGCGCGGCGGCGCTGGTGCAGAAGATTCCGCACTTCACCACGGCGCCGGCAAGTGTCGAAGCGGCACAGGCGATTGTGGCCCTTGCGACACACGACCTTGAAGTACGGCCTCTGCAATCCTATTATTCGCACTCGCACAACTAATTCCCCACATGAGAACAACGTGCGGGCGGGCCCATCAGGGTCGGCCAACGGGGAATTTTTGAAGACGAAGGACTGTAAGGGATGGCTACCGTCGAAAAGATGCCGATGCTGCAAGAGGGCTATGAGAAGCTCAATGCGGACCTGAAACGGCTTAAGGCGGAGCGCCCTCAGATCGTCGACGCGATCGAGGAAGCGCGCGCGCATGGCGACCTTTCCGAAAATGCCGAATATCATGCCGCCAAGGAGCGGCAGGGCCAGATCGAAGCCTCGATCAGCGATATCGAGGATAAATTGTCCCGTGCGCAGGTCATCGACCCGAAGGAATTGTCGGGCGACAAGGTCGTGTTCGGCGCGACCGTGACTCTGCTCGACGAAGACGAGAAGCCGGTGAAGTACCAGATCGTCGGCCAGACCGAGGCCGATGCCAAGGGCGGGCGGATCTCGTACAACTCGCCGCTCGGGCGCGGGCTGATCGGCCGCAAGGTCGATGAAGAGGTCGAAGTGACCGTGCCGTCGGGCGACCGCTGGTACGTCGTGTCGAAGATCGAATTCATCTGAACGGGATCGATCTTCCGCGCGGACGCTTCACCGATGCGCTGATTGCGTTTTCGGTCTTCGTACTGCTGTTCGCCTTCGCCGTGGTGGGCCTGGCCGAAGCGTCGATAACGTACGGTTTCATCCCGCAGAATTTCGTCACCGGCGGCTGGCGCGACGACCCGGTTCGGTCCTGGTTGTCGCCGCTTGCCTCGGCGTTTCTGGCGCGCGATTTCCTCTCGGCGACCTTCAACCTGATCTTCCTGCTGATCGCCGGCCGTTATGTCGAAAAGGCGTTGCGGCCGGTCGGGCTGGGCATTCTCTTCGTGGCCGGCGCCTATGCCGGCGCGCTCGCCCGCCTCGTGCTGACGCCCGGCTCGATGATGCCCAGCGCCGGGCTCGATCCGGCCGTGTTCGCAATCATCGGCGCCTATTTCATGCTCTACGGCGTGCCGCGCGCGATCCCGATCGGGCACGGCCAGAGCCGCGGGGTGCAGATCGCGATGCTGGCCGGCGTCTGGCTCGGCATCCAGGTCGTCTTCTCGCTCCTTGCACGGAGCTTCGAATTGTCGGTCACGATCATCGAACCGCTTGGCGGCCTTGCCGCCGGTGTCGCGCTGGCGCGCCCGCTGCTCAAATGGCAGTATCGCCGCGCCTGATGTGAACGCGACCGCTGGATCTCGTCCGATCCAGCGGGCGTGACGACCTACGCCGCCGGGGGCGACATCAGGTCCGGTTCGAGCAGCCGGTGCAGATGCACCACGACAAATTTCATCTCGGCATCGTCAACGGTCCGCTGTGCGGCCGAGCGCCAGGCTTTTTCGGCGCTCTTATAGTCGGGGAACACGCCGACGATTTCGATCGAGTCGAGGTCGTCGAAGTCGAGAGTGCGCGGGTCGCTGACGCGGCCGCCGAAGACGAGGTGGAGTTTGCTCATGATATGCGTGTCCAGGGAGAGGAGTCGCGCATGTCCTTAGGGGCCATGCTCAATGGCCGCAACGGTCGTGACAAAGCTGGTCTGGCGTGCCGGCGGGAGCGGGAGGGTGGCCTTGTGACCGACACACCATCCCGGTCGAGAGGCTATTTCTTTTTGTCTTTCGCGGTCTGAGCCGCGGCGGCACCCGCCGTCGCCAGCGCCTTCACCACGCCGCCGAGCAACTTGCCTGCCTGATCGCGCGCCGCCGCTTTGTTCAGCCCGAGCGAATCCAGTTCCGCCTTGCCGGCATCGCGCGCCGCCTTGGCTGCCGCCCCGGCGGTGTCGGTGATGCGCTTGCCGACCGGCGCCAGCAGCTTGCCCTCGCGCTCGCTGCGCGGCACCAGTGCACCGACCACGGCGCCGAGTGCAATGCCACCGGCCAGCAGCGCCAGCGGGTTAGCCTCCAGGCTGTCGGCGGTCGAGCGTGCGGTCTTCAGCGCGGACTTGCGGCCCTTGTCGATCGCCTTGGCGGCCTTGTCATAGGTCTTTTCGAGCGCGTTGCGCTTCGGAGCGGAGCGGGCGGCAGTGTTGGGGGTAGCGT
>NZ_JBOHHW010000083.1:0-12779 GCF_050725575.1 Sphingomonas sp.
TGCACGGCATGACCGTGCTTGCGCAGGGCGGCACGGCGGTTGGTACCGGGCTGAATGCGCCGGCCGGATTCGATGTCGAGATCGCCGCGGAAATCGCCAACATCACTGGCCTGCCGTTCCGCACCGCTGAGAACAAGTTCGAGGCGCTCGCCTCGAACGATCCGATCGTGCATTTCTCCGGCACGCTCAACACGCTGTCGGTCGCGCTGACCAAGATCGCCAATGATATCCGGCTGCTCGGATCGGGGCCGCGGTCCGGTCTGGGCGAGATCGACCTTCCCGCTAACGAACCAGGCAGTTCGATCATGCCCGGCAAGGTCAATCCGACGCAGTGCGAGATGCTGACCATGGTCGCGGGCCAGGTGATCGGCAATCATCTCGCGATCACGGTCGGCGGCCTGCAGGGGCATCTCGAACTCAACGTGTTCAAGCCGCTGATCGGCGCCAATTTGTTGCGGTCGATCGACCTGCTCAGCGTTGGCATGGCGAGCTTCGCCGAACGCTGCGTCGAGGGGCTGGAGCCGAACCGCGGGCGGATCGCGGAACTGGTCGATCGCTCGCTGATGCTGGTCACCGCGCTGGCGCCCGAGATCGGCTATGACAATGCCGCCAAGATCGCCAAGCACGCCCATGCCGAGGGGTTGACGCTGAAGGAGGCTGGTCTGGCGCTTGGGCTGGTGGATGGCGAGACGTTTGATCGGCTGGTGCGGCCGGAAGATATGGTGTGATCTCATCCCTCCCCGTGCCGGGGAGGGGCTAATGGAACTCCCGTCTCCCTCAAGCGCTTAGCCGGCGAACCACGGAGACGATGATATGGGTGCAACGACCATTGGCGCATTGATCGGCGGCGCGATCGATTCGATGAGCGGCGACGATAGTGCCGCGGACGGCGCGATCTACGGTGCGATCACGGCGAATGTGCTGAAAGTCGTGTTGCCGCTGGCGGTCACCTATGCGGTCGGCTGGGCGGTGCTGCGCGGCGCGGCGGAGCTGAAGGAAAAGGCGTTCGGCCCGTCGGAGAAAGCGGCATGATCCGCGGTCTGATCGGCGCGCTGCTTGGTGCGGAAATCGACCGTCGCGACGGGCAGGGCGGGCTGAAGGGTGCCGCGATCGGCCTGGTCGCAAGCCGCGTGATCACCCGGCTGGGGCCGATCGGGCTTGCGCTGGGCGGCGCCTATGTCGCGAAAAAGGCCTATGACCGGCATAAGGCGAAGGGCCGGATCGTCTGATCAGCCGGCCGCCTGCCAGGCCCGGACTGCGTCGTTCGGGGCGACCAACATCCAGACATTGAGCGTCAGATTGTCGCGAATCGCGTACAGGGCGATCAGCTCAAGCGCGACAGCGAGCGCGAAGCTGCCCCACCAGGGCAATTTGCGCGCGACGAGAAAGCCGAACGCCATGAACGCGATGTCGGATACCGAGTTGAGCACTGAATCGCCGCTATAGCCGATCGCGATGGTCGCGGCGCGGTAGCGGTCGATGATGATCGGCGAGTTTTCGAGCAGCTCCCAGCCCGATTCGATCAGCGCCGCGATCGCCAGCCGCATCCCGACCGGCTGGCGACGCAGCACGGCCCAGGTCAGCCCGTAGAAGATCAGCCCGTGGATGAAATGGCTGAGCGAATACCAGTCGCTGAGTTGCTGGCTGTTCTCGGGCGAGCTCACCGCACCTTCCCATAAGCGGATCGTGCCGCAGGTGCAGATCGGGGTGCGGCCCACCACCAGCAGGATCGCCGCGGCGGCGATGATGATCGCGCCGGTCGCGATCAGCCAGCGCCGGTCGAGCCGGCTTTTGTCGCGATCGGATCGCGCGTGACTTGACGCCTGTCCCATTGCGCCGCCATTAGCGCCCATGCCGTCTTCCGCAAAGCCGATCGATTCCACGGACGACCCGCACGGGTTCAAGCGTCGCGGCGTGCTGTTCGTCCTGTCGTCGCCGTCCGGCGCCGGCAAGTCGACCATCGCGCGCAAGCTGCTCGCCGCTGAGCCCGAACTCAGCATGTCGGTGTCCTACACCACCCGCCCGCCGCGCCCCGGCGAAGTTGACGGCGTGGATTATCATTTCGTCGATCTCGAGACATTTCGCGAAATGGCGGCGAACCACGAATTCCTCGAATGGGCGCATGTCTTCGACCATCGCTACGGCACGCCCAAGGCGCAGGTCTGGCACGTGCTCGAACAGGGGCGGGACATATTGTTCGATATCGACTGGCAGGGCGCGCAGCAGCTCCATCAGCTGGCCGGCGGCGACGTGGTGCGCGTGTTCATCCTGCCGCCGTCGATGCCGATCCTGCGCGACCGGCTGGAAAAGCGCGCGACCGATTCGATGACGGTGATCAACGCCCGCATGGATCGCGCGGCGAACGAAGTCAGCCATTGGGACGGTTATGACTATGTCCTGGTCAATGATGATGTCGAACAATGTTTCGAGTGCGTGAAGACGATCCTGGCAGCAGAACGATTGAAACGGTCGCGCCAGACGGGAATCATTGGCTTTATTCGCAAATTACTCCGCTGAACTAACGCCGGGGACGGGCTATGGATGAATGGATGCTGCAAGACGCATTCCACATCCGTTCACGGCGACTCGTGCAGATACATCGTCAAGCTGCACGATAAGGCGCCCGAATCGGTCGCCATCGGCGCTGCTCTTGAGGAGTAGAAGCAATGACGACCCTGTTCACCAAAGCAACGCTCGCTCTCGCGCTTGGCGCGACGGCCCTGACCGTTGCCTCGCCTGCTGAGGCGCAGCGTTACGGTGGCCATCGTCGCGGCCACGACAATACCGGTACTGCCATCATCGCCGGTATCGCCGGTCTCGCCATCGGTGCGGCGATCATATCGAGCAGCAATAAAGACCGTCGCAACCGCGACCGCGATTATCGCAATGACGGCTATTACCAGGTCGATGGCTATGACCGTTATGACGACCGTCGCTATGATGATCGGCGCGCTTATGACCGCAACAACGGTTATAATGGCTATGATCGCTATCGTGACCAGCGCGGCTATGGCAGCTGCCATGTCGAAACCCGCTGGGACGATTATTCGGGCGAGCGCATCGACGTCCGGGTCTGCAACTAAGATCGACTGACATCGGGCTGCGGCGCGAAGACTCACGTCTTCGCGCCGCAGTCATGTCCGGACCATCGCGTGGGCCTCCGCGGCAATCCTGTTTTCCAACACTGAGAAAGAGCGCACCGGATATGTCCGGCACGCGATGATATGCCCGATCCCGTATGAGGGTTGAATCGCCGCCGGCGGCACGGCTCGAAGGAACGTCGGCGGGAGATATGGCACACCAGTAATGTCCCATATCTCCCGTCGCTGTCCCGGCGTATTTTATACAATATAGTTAAATATCAGATCGTTGGTGTGTATTTGGATGCGCCGCGCTACGACTTCGAGACCCGCGTGGCGAAGAGCGGGACCAGGCAAAGCAGGGCGGCCAGCATCCAGAAAGCGGTCGCCAGGCTGGTGAGATGCGCGACGAAGCCCATCACCGCTGGTCCGGCGAGGATCCCGGCATAGCCCGTGGTGGTGATGGCGGCGATCGCCATTCCGGCCGGCATGGCCTGTTGCTTGCCCGCGGCGCTGAACAATACCGGCACGATGTTCGAGGCCCCCAGCCCGATCAGGACGAAACCGCCCATCGCGACAGGGCCGACCGGGATGGTCAGCAGGACGACGAAGCCGAGCACGGCGACCAGTCCGCCGATCCGGAGCACGCGCCTGCCGCCCAGGCGCGTGACGATCGCGTCACCGCTGAACCGGCCGATCGTCATCGCGATGGAAAACAGCATATAGCCAAGACCGGCCAGTGACGGCGCGGTGAGGGCCTTTGCGTCGATCAGCAGCGCGCTCCAGTCAAGCAAGGCCCCCTCGGCGAGGAAGGTCACGGCGGCCAGCGCCGCCAGCAGCAGGACGACGCCGCGCGGCAGCACGAAGCTATTGTCTTCGACCGCCGGG
Source organism: Sphingomonas sp. (assembly GCF_050725575.1). GTDB lineage: Bacteria > Pseudomonadota > Alphaproteobacteria > Sphingomonadales > Sphingomonadaceae > Sphingomonas. Next base: position 3,969 of record NZ_JBOHHW010000083.1, read on the forward strand.
CGTGCGCGCAATAATCGGGGGCCGGCATAGCCGAGCGCCGCCAACGCCAACAACGCGGCAATGATCGTGGCGAGCAACGGCGACACCGACAGCGAAAGCAACAACGTCATCAGCCCGGCGCCGGCAAATCCGCCGACGCTGAACAGCGCGTGGAAACCCGACATCAATGGCGTGCCGGCGGCTTTCTCGACCTCCACCGCATGCGCGTTCGCCGCCACGTCGATCGTCCCCAGCGATGCGCCGAACAGCAGCAGGGCGGTGGCGAGGAGCGCGGGCGAGTTCGCGATCACGAGCAGCGGCAGGACAAGGCTGATCCCGATCCCGCCAAGGATGATCATCGGGCGGCTGCCGACCCGCGCGCTGACGATGCCGGTGACCGGCATGGCGAGGATCGAGCCGATGCCGAGACACAACAGCAGCAGGCCGAGTTCGGCCTCGTTCACCCCGGCACGCATCTTTGCCGCGGGAACCAGCGGCGCCCAGCACGCCATGACGAAGCCAGCGACCAGAAATGCCAGTCTTGTCGCCAGGCGCGTGGCGGGGCGGTCAGCCGTTTCGATCATGGCGTTTTGGTCATGGGCGGGGGTTCCGAACGAGGAGGAGTTGGCGGCCGTGATGCGGTCCGGGGAGGCGTGAGGGTCAGCTTGGCCGGGCGGTTGTGATGGTCGTGCCCTGCGCGGCAAACGCCGTGCAGATATCGCCGGGCGATCCGAATTCGACGACGAGATGGTCAATGTTCTTCACCGGCATGATGCGATGCGGTGCCGTGGTGCCGAGCTTGTCCGCCGTGGACAGCATCGCGATCCGGTTGGCGCCCGCCACCGCCGCGCGTTTGAAATCCGCATCGCGCGGATCGAACGCCGCGGCGCCATAGATCGGATCGAGCGCGCACACGCCGATAATCGACAGGTCGGGCCTGAACAGGCCGATTTGGTCGATCGCCTGCGCCCCGACCGCACCATCGATGTCGGGATCGACCTGCCCCCCGATCAGGAACAGCGAAATCCCCGGTCGACGAAGCAATGTCGTGGCGATCGACACCGAATTGGTGACGATGGTCAGGTTCAGGTCCCGCGGCAGGATATCGGCGAGCATCAGATTGGTGCTGCCCGAGTCGATGAACAATGTCTGCCCGTTTTCGATCAGCGGCAGTGCTGCCCATGCCAGCGCATTTTTCGCGGCCAATTGGGTATCGACGCGCTCGGCAAACCGCCCTTGCGCCGGCGACAGGGAAAGCGCGCCGCCATAGATGCGCTTGCACAGGCCGGCCGCAGCCAGATCGCGCAAATCCCGCCGCACGGAATCCTCGGACGTGCCGAATTCCTCGGCGAGATCGCGCGCGATCACGCGATCATTTTCTGCCAGTTTGTGCATGATCTGCGCGCGACGTTGGTCGGGAGTAAGGGAATCGGGCATAAATGTGCATTATCGAGGTGCGCGATGTTGCGCAATGTACAGTTTCGGTTTTTTTCGCCGACGGGGCCCGGACGATGAAGCTGGTGTCAGATCAGTTCGAGAAACCGAACCCCGGCATCGAAATCGCGCCGCCGCGATTCAAGCGCGGCAAGCGACAGGTCGTCGCGGCCCCATTGCTCGGCCTGCCAGTCCTCATCGAGCTCGATCGCCCGCCATATTTCTTCTGCGGTCGCCGCGTGCTCGATCAGGGCGAGGCCGGCGATCAGCGAGCCGCCGATCGTGATGATCGGTGCCAGCCCCGCCAGCTCCCACGCGGTTCGCGCGTTGATGGCGTCAGTCAGACGGGAAGTCGTGAGCGGCGGCTGCGGGCGATGCATGATCCCCGCGATCACCTCGAAATATATGTCGTAGCGCGTGCGTGCCCAAGCGAGCAGCGGATCCCAATAATGTGCCTGGCGCTCGACCAGCGCCGGCGGCTCCTCCGCGCGGTAGCAAAGCAGGTCGCTTTCGGCGAACATGGCGAGCCCGGCGGCGAAGCTTGCCGGATCCGGGCCGATGCGTTCGATCGCAGCGTTGGCGAGGCCGGTCAGCGGCATTGCGCGGGGATCGATCTCACCAGTCACGGCGCGCCATTCATCGGCCACCGCTTCGGCAAGCGCGGCAAAGGGGATGGCGAGCAGTGCCCGGCCGGGCGTGCGCACCGGCTTGCTGTCGAGCGTGATCACGCCTCCGGCGTCGATCGCCACATTGGTCCAGAAGCGCTTCATGAGTGGATCAGTTCTGCGGCGGCGTGCGCCAACGGCGCGCGAGCGCGCGGGGCACGATCGCGATCATCAGCAGCGCTGACAGCACGATCGCCGTGCCGAGGATCTTCTGTTCGAGAGTCTGGGCCTGGCCAATCAGCACAAGCCCGAGCAAGGCGCCCGCGACGCCGGCGATGCGCGATCCGGCAATGACGAAATAGCGGTTGCGCGCGGTGGTTTCGGGATCGGTCATAGTGCCTCCATCTGCGCCGGCAGCGCCGCGACCGTCTGCGCGATGGCATGTGCGCCCGCTGCGGTCAGTTCTTCCGGCGGGTGATAGCCCCAGGCCACCCCCAGTGCGCGCACATTCCCGGCGCGCGCCATCATCATGTCATAACTGGTGTCGCCGATCATCACTGTCGTTTCGGGCGAGGCGCCGGCCTCGGCGATCGCGGTTTCGATCATCGAGGGGTGGGGTTTGGATGGGTGACGGTCGGCGGTCTGCAAGGTGACGAAACGCGCCCTGATGCCATGTTCGTCAAGCACGCGAATCAGGCCGCGATCGGACTTGCCGGTCGCTACCCCGAAAACCCAGCCCGCCGCCGCAAGGTCGTCGAGCGCCGCGATCATCCCGTCGAACAAGGGTTCGCCGGCGAGCGCGCCCGAGGTGCGCAAGCGAAAGAACGCCGCCTTGTAATCGTCCGCCATCGCGCGGTGCTGCGCGTCATCGGCGTGCGGCAATAATGCGCGCATCGCCTCGACCAGGCTGAGGCCGACGATGCGGCGGATCGCGTTGCGGTCGGGCGGGACCAGGCGGTGCGTCGCGAACGCTTCTTCCATCGACTGGCAGATGCCGGCCTGGCTATCGACCAAAGTGCCGTCGCAATCGAACAGGGCGAGCCGGTTCATGCCTCCATCACCCCGGCCAGCGCGATGTTGCCGCTGCGCTTCAGGCCGGCGATCACGCGAGCGCGGTCGGCGGCGGACTTGTTCTGGCTCAGCTTGTGCGTGCCGCGCACCGCGTCCACCGTGACGTCGAACGCGACGATCGCGCGCAGCATCGCACGCTGGCGCGCCGCGTCGAGCTTGTCGCGGGTCCAGGGGTTTTCCGGGATGATGCGCGGCTCGTGCAGCGCGGCGAGGATATCGACCTGTTCGATCAGCGCCGCTTCATCGGCCACGCCGGCGATGCCGTCGATCTCGACTGCGGTATAATTCCAGGTCGGCACTTCCGGCATCGGATTCGCGTACCAGTTGGGCGTGATATAGCCATCGGCGCCGACGATGCTGAGCAGGACCTGCGCGCCGTCGAGGTGCGGCGCCACGCGATTGGCGCGCGAGACATGGAAACGCAGCTGCCGCGCGCCGGTCGCGACGATCGGCGCATGCACCATCATCGGCCCGGCGGGCGTGACCGCGAAGATATGCGCGAAACCGATCGACACCGCCCAGTCGAGCATGGCGTCGTCATCGCCGGGCCGAAATACCGGATTGGGATGCACGGGCTAGTCGCGGCTGCCGCGGCGGCGGCGTTCGCCCTTGCGGTCCTTGCGCAGGTTCTTCGCGTGCTGCTTGGCCTGCTGCTTCTTGACCGCTTTGCTTGGCGGCGGCGGCGTATCGAGCGGCATCATGTTACCGAGCATCTCGTCGAAGCCGAGATGCTTCAGGCTTTCGGCGAAATGCGTCGGCAATTCGGCCTGCACCTCGATCTCGCCGCCATCGGGATGATCGATCCGGATGCGCCGCGAATGGAGATGCATCTTGCGGCTGATCCCGCCGGTCAGGAACGCGGCCTGGCCGCCATATTTGCCGTCGCCGACGATCGGGTGGCCGATCGCCGAGAGATGCACGCGCAGCTGATGTGTTCGGCCCGTATAGGGAATAAGCTCAAGCCAGGCAGTGTTGTTGCCGGCCCGCTCGATCACGCGGTAGCGGGTGCGCGCCGGGCTGCCCTCGGCCTCATCGACATGCATCTTCTCGCCGCCGCTGCCGGGTTGCTTGGCGATCGGCAGCTCGATCATGCCGTCCTCGATTGAGGGTACGCCGACGACCAGCGCCCAATAGACTTTCTTCGCGCTGCGCGAGGAGAAGGACTTGGCGAAGAATGCCGCCGCGCGCGTGGTGCGCGCAATGAGCAATGCGCCCGATGTGTCCTTGTCGAGGCGGTGGACCAGTTTCGGGCGGCTCTCGCCATCGAACAGCAGCCCGTCGAGCAGGCCGTCGACATGTTCGTGCGTCTTGGTCCCGCCCTGCGTGGCGAGGCCGGCCGGCTTGTTGAGGACGATCGCCTGCTTGTCGCGGTGGATGACCATTTCGCGGATATAATCGGCCTGCTCGTCGGTGAGCGGCGGGCGCTCGCGCTTTTGCGGCGCATCGGCGCGAACCGGTTCGGCCGGGGGCACGCGGATCGCCTGGCCGGCGGCGATGCGGTCGCCCGGCGTGGCGCGCGCGCCATCGACGCGCAGCTGCCCGGTGCGCGCCCATTTCGCGACAGTGGTGAAGCTGGTGTCGGGCAAATGCCGCTTGAACCAGCGGTCGAGCCTGATGCCGTCATCGTCGGCGCCGACATTGAACTGGCGCACCTCGGCCTCATTGCCGGCGGCTTTTTTCGTATCGCTCATGCGACTGCCCTTATGAGCGAAAGTCCGGCGAACAGCGCGACGATCGAGCCGATCACCGATGCCAGGATATAAAGCGCGGCCATGCCGAAGTCGCCACGCTGAAGCATGGCGACCGTATCAAGCGAAAAGGCCGAAAAGGTGGTGAAGCCGCCAAGCACGCCGACGCCGATCAGCAAGCGCCAATTCTCGCCGGGGACAGCGGCGCGGGCGAGCGAGCCGACCAGCGCACCCATCAGGAATCCGCCGATCAGGTTCACGGCAAGCGTGCCCCAGGGAAAGGATGGGCCGAACCAGGCAAGCGTTGCGCGCCCGGTGAGGAATCGCGCGCCGGAACCGACCGCGCCGCCGGCCATGACAAGAAGAAGGGAATTCATGGCGCCTCCGTTAGCGCGGATGGCGCGGAAAGAGAAATGTTGTGGCGGCGTGTGATGAGTTTACACAAATACCGTTCGGCCCCGGACTGGATCCGGGGCTGTCGAAGCCCATCTCTCCGCAATCGAGACGTTCGCGCGTGAGACCCGCCCTTCGACAGGCTCAGGGCGAACGGCGGGAGTGAATAGTCAGGCGGTCAGCGCCCGTTGTTCGCCACGATATCGACATCGGTACCGCCATCGCGGCGCTTGGTCAGGAACAATGCAAAGGCGCCGTCGTCGCGGGTGCGCGTGCCGCCCAGGACATGTTCGTCGCCATTGGCCTGATGCTCGGCCGAATAGCCGGCATTGGTGGTGCGGGTATAATACCAGTCGAGCACGGTCTGCAGCGGCGCGGACGTCGCAAAGCTGACCGCGCGCACCGTGCAATTGCCGGTTTCAGTGCCGGCGGCTTCGCTGACCCGTGCATCGGGATAAAGCGGCACGTCAGTAGGCATGCGCTGCGCCCAACGCGTCGAATAGCGCAGGTTGGTCGCGCAGCTTGCCGTGCCGCCATTCTTCTGGCGTGCGGCAAGCGCACCGAGCGTCAGCGATTCGCGCGCCGCGTCGCACTGCGGGCAGGACCCGGTTGTTGGCGCGGGTGTCGATTTCAGCGTCTCGCTGGTCGCGGCGCTCCGCGTTCCGCGCGCGCCGGCGGCGATGCCGTCGGCGGGGACCGCGCCGGAATAGGGCTGCGCCGGCGGGCGGACAGCGTCGTTATTGGCCTGTTGCGTCAATGCCGGATCGACCATGATCTGATCCTGCAATGCGCTCATCAGCGCCGGATCACGGGTATTGCCCGCCGCATTGCCGTCGATCAACTCCTGGTCGAGCGAATCGAGATTGCCGTCGCCCTCACGCGGTCCGCACGCGGCAAGCGCCACGGGCAGGACAAGAACTATCGCTCCAACATATCGACTGCGAACCATCAGACACTCCCGCACAGGCGGCAAGCATGCCCGAAAATGGGTTAAGATTGCGTTGGGGACGCCGGATCGGCGGCTGAGGGTTGATGGCCGGCGGTTGACGGCGGGGGTGCCGCGGGAAGGCCGGATCGATCACCACTTGCGCGGCGACCGCCTCACCGCCATGTTCGGTGCATGTTTAATATCGTCTCGATCCTGGTCGGCCTGCTGGTCCTCATCCTCACGCTGGTCGGCTTCATTCCGTTTCTCGGCTGGCTCAACTGGCTGACCATCCCGATCGGGATCGTCGGCATCGCGCTCGGCGCGTTGTCGACGAGCAAGGTGGGGCGCAATTTGAACATCATTCTGGTGATCATCTGCGCGATCCGCCTGTTCGTCGGCGGCGGCCTGCTCTGATCCTTCCTGCCCGAACGGATACGAAAAGGGCCCGGTGATCGCTCACCGGGCCCCGTCGTTTTTTGGGCGATCCCGTATTTAGCGGCAGCTGACCTGGCCGCGGTCGATCGACTGGCCGAGCACCGCGCCCGCACCACCGCCGAGCAGCGTACCAAGCGTCTTCGATCCGCCGCTGGCGATCGAATTGCCAAGCAGGCCGCCGGCAATGCCGCCGATGATCAGGCCGGTCGTGCCGTCGTTGCGGCGGCAATAATAGCGACCGTTGCTGCCGCGATAGATGCGGTCGTTGCGGCCCAGCCGGCGCGGCTGATAATAACGGCCGTCGCGATAATATTGGTCGGCATAATAAGTGCGCTGGCCGCGTTCGTAGCGGTTGTAATCATAATTGCGGTACTGGCGCCAGTCGCGCACGGAACGGTTGCGGTCCCGGCGCGCGTCGCGAACATCCTCGCGATAGTCCTGGCGGGCGTCGCGGAGGTCGCGGCGCGAATCGGCGTCGCGCCGGTCGCGGCGATAGTCGCGCTGCGCGTCACGAACGTCCCTGCGATATTCGCGATCGGCTTCGCGGGGGCTGTCCTGTGCGGTCGCCGGGATGGCGGGCAGGGCGATCGCCGCAAGCGCGGCTAGAAGTGCGATGCGCATGATGCGTCTCCTTCGTTGTGAACGATGCGGGTAGAACGCCCGTCCCGCCGCCGGGTTGCGTGAATGGTAAACTACACGCCGTTCATCGCCCCGACAACGGGCAGGGTATGCGGGTCAGCCGTTCAGGCTGTGCGTCAGCGAAATCTCCGCATTGAGCACTTTCGACACCGGGCAATTCGCCTTGGCGTCGGCGGCGATCGCGGCGAACTGGTCCGCGTCGATCCCGGCGATGGTCGCTTTCAGGTCGAGTTCCGATTTGGTGATCGAAAATCCGTCTCCGTCCTTGTCGAGCGTCACTTTCGCGCTGGTCTCAATCGTACCGTCGCTGAACCCGGCACGGGCGAGCGCGAAGCTCAATGCCATGGTAAAGCAGCTGGCATGGGCGGCAGCGATCAGTTCCTCGGGATTGGTGCCGGGCTCGTCACCGAAGCGGGTGTTGAAGGCATAGGGCGTGTCCGAAAGTACCCCCGACTGAGTCGAAACATGGCCTTTGCCGTCTTTGCCGAAGCCCTCGTACCGGGCCGATCCGCTGCGCGTCGTCATGTCGTGAGATCCTTTGCAGATACCAAAAGGGGCGCGGCATCACGCCGCGCCCCTTAAGTGGTAGCGTCAAAGCTTAGCGGCAACGGCGCTTGCTGCTGCCGCGGTCGATTTCGCGGCCGAGCAGGCCGCCGGCAACCGCGCCGCCCAGTGTGCCGACCGTGCGGTCGCCACGCGTGTCGATGGTGCGGCCGACCAGTGCGCCGGCGACGCCGCCGACGATCAGCCCGGTGGTGCCGTTGGGCTTGCGGCAATAGGTACGGCCGTCACGACCACGCCATTCGCGATATTCGTGGTTCCGCTTGCGTGCTTCCGCCTGAGCGGAGGGGAAGGCCATCGTTGCGGGGATGACGAGCGAGGCAGCGGTGAGTGCCATGATGAAACTGCGCATATGATTTTCCCTTTATCTGGATCAATACCGGGTGCGTAACGCTCCGTTTCTAACTCAGGTTGCATGAACCCAAAACAACGATCCGTTCATGTGCCGCTGGGCCGTTGCGCGAATCGATCCACGTTATCCACGTTATCCACAGCCGCGGACGGTCGTTTTTCTATTGGTGCGACTCGGATTTAATGACAGCATCATGACTGTAAGCAAGGGATGCGGAAGCGAGAAATCGCAGAAACATCAGGAGCTTATGCCGAGAGAGCGAACAGGTGCCGCAAGGAAACCACTGGCGATGTCGGCGGGATGCAGGTCCCCCGCGCCGATCGAGCAAGACCGTGAAAACGGTGGCGGTCGAAAGGAGACGAGGCAGGCATTCCAGGCGTCCTTCTTAGTCCCCGCGATGGAGAAGGGCGTTGGCTGCAGGAAGCCGGATGAGCGCGCGCTGGCCCTTCGGGACAAGCGAGACGGATCCGGGCAGAGAGTGGCCGAGGCGAGAGACAGGGCTTCGGCCCTGACTTGAGCTGGCCGCCGAGGCCGGGGTAGCTGAAGATCGCAAGATCCTCGCTCCCGGCCCCGGTGACCGAACCGCAAAGCCTGCAGCCGTTCGCGGCGCAGGGGGAGCGTGCCGCCGAAACCAGAAGGCGCGGGCATTCTTTCGGGACTGCCAAGCGGATCGAAGTCCGGCGACAGGGGGTCGGCAGCAATGCCGGCCCCTATTTGCGTTTGGGC
>NZ_JBOHHW010000084.1:0-12324 GCF_050725575.1 Sphingomonas sp.
GCGATATCCGACGCCTTCTCCTTGAAATAGAAAGCGCCAAGGACATAGCTGACCCGGTCACCGAAAGCTTTGCCGGCGAGCTGGAGCTCCTGGCTGAGCTGCCATTGCCGATCGTCGTTGGTAGTCTGGCGGAAGACGAAGGGCGTATTGTCTCCGTCGCGGGCGAAATAGGCTTTCATGTCGCGATAGGCAGTGATCGATTTGAGCGTCGCGCTGCCCAGATCATAGGCGACGGTGCCCTGCACACCCCAGAGATCGAGATCGTTGCGGTTGGGACCGCCGGCCCAGGTTTCGAACGGGCTTGTGGTGATGAAGCTGGGGTTGAGCGTCGGCTGGCCATTCGGCGCGATGATGCCGAGGGTCGGCGCGACGAAGCGGTTATAATTGACCAGGAAAGGCTGACCGGTGATGCCCGGTGCATTGCCGACCGCGAGCAGGTCGGACGGGGCCGATGTCTCGCGCGCGCGGGTATAATCGCCGCCGATATCGATCGTGAGCACGTCATTGGGCTGATAGCGCAGCTTGGCGCGGATCATGTCGGCATTGCGGTCGCCCTGGGTATCGCCGTCGAACAGGCGCTTCACATAGCCGTCGCGGTTGAGCATCGCGCCTGACACGCGCAACGCAAGCACATCCTTGATCAACGGCAGGTTGATCATCCCCTTCACGTCGAGCCGGTTATAGCTGCCGGTGGTCGCCTCGATCCGGCCCGAGATCTCGCTGGGATCGGGTTTCGCGGTGGTGATCAGGACCGCGCCGCCAATGGTGTTCTTGCCGAACAATGTGCCCTGCGGACCACGCAGCACCTGAACGCTTTCGATGTCGACGGCATCCATGATGCCACCGATCGAGCGGGCATAATAGACATCGTCGACATAGAAGCCGACGCCGGGATCGGAAAAGATGGCGAAGTCATTCTGCCCGACGCCGCGCACGAATACCGTGGCGTTGTAATTGCCGCCGGACAGCGCGGCGGCACCGTCAAAGCGGATGTTCGGCGTGTATTTGGCGATCTGGTCGAGCGTGTCGACCCCGCGCTGTTCCAGCGCCGCGGTCGAGAAGGCAGTCACCGCGACGGGCACGTCTTGCAGATTTTCTCCGGTGCGGCGCGCGGTGACGATGATCTCGCCTTCATCGGGTGCGGCCTCGGCGCTCGCATCGGGCTGGGGCTCGGTTTGAGGTTCAGCCTGGTTCTGGGACGTGGCTTGTGCCTGGGCATGAACTGGCCATGCCAGCGACGCCAGCAACGCGATCTTGAGACAATGCTTCATGGTTCATCCTCCTCTTTTTCCAATTTTTCAGCTGGTTGAGCGATCAAGTTCGGCGGCGTGGCGGATGACCTTCTCAAGCAGCTGCTTGAGCGTCGCCTGTTCGGCGGGGGACAGTTCACCGAAGATCTTTTCCTCGTTGATCGCGGTGCGTTCGAGCGCTGACGCCAGCGCGACGCGGCCTTGTCCGGTCAGGTGAAGCGCGTTCATTCGCGCGTCCTCCGAACCCAGACGATCGACCAGACCGGCATGTTCGAGCTGATCGATCATGGTCTTGACGCTGGCGCGCGAGAGGCCGGTAAAAGTTGCGAGATCGGACTGGTTGCAGCCGGGATTGGCGTTGATGTGGTTGAGCGCAGTGAGGCGCGAGGGGCTCGTCAGGCCCAGTTCGGCAAGCTCGGGGGCGAGGTGAGAATAGACCGCAATCTGCACCATGGTGATGCGCAGGCCGAGGCGGTCGGGCGATTCGCGGAGCACCGCGATCGGCGGCATCTGCCTGATATTGGAAGTCTTTCCCATCCATCCTCTCCCGGTCCCGGCTTTTGTAAAGGGGACTTACAAAAACTGTAATATCACATAACAATCTAGATAAAAAGAGGATGATGAAAAATGCATCTTATGGACCCCGGACGCGCGGCGTCGGAGGCCCACGCCAAGGTGCCGGGCGACGAAGCATAAGCGCCAGGCGCGAGCCGGGAGTGCCGCAGTTTGAGTTACGGGAAGGCGTGCAGGCTGTGACGAGGGCGCACCATGGTGCAGCGCCGGCGCGGGACGTCCTGATCGTCCGGCGCGGAAACAGTTCTAAACCAGTTCGAAGCCACCCTTCAGCCCGCCGACCGACGAGGTGCCGAGCCAGATATCGAACGCGCCCGGCTCGACCGTCCATTTGTCCCCGGCCCAGAAGCGCAGGTCGGCCGCGGTGAGCGTGAAGCGGAGCTGTTTCGTTTCCCCCGGCGCGAGCGTGATGCGGTCGAAGCGCTTCAGTTCGCGCACCGGGCGGGTGCGGCTGGCGACGCGGTCGCGGATGTAAAGCTGCACCACTTCGGCGCCTGCGACCTTGCCGGTATTGGCGATCGACGCGGTGACGACCAGTGTGCCGTTCGACGTCAGTGGCCCGCCGACCTGCAAGCCTGAGAGCGCGAAGCTGGTGTAACTGAGGCCATGCCCGAACGGGTACAGCGCGTCATTGCTGGTCTCACGGTAGCGCGCCTTATATTCCTCACCCGGCGTGCCGGCGGCGGGGCGGCCAGTGGTTTTGTGGCCGTAGAAATAGGGCTCCTGGCCGCTGTCGTGCGGGAAGCTGACCGGCAGCTTTGCCGACGGGTTGACCGTGCCGAACAATATGTCGGCAATGGCATTGCCGGCTTCGCTGCCGAGGAACCAGGTGGCGAGGATCGCGGGCGCATCCTTGACCGCGCCCGACAGTGCCAGGGCGCGGCCATGGCGGAGCAGGACGATCACCGGCTTGCCGGTGGCCGCGACCGCTTCGGCCAGCGCCTGCTGCGCGGGAGGCACGATGATCGCGGTGCGCGACTGCGCCTCGCCCGACATGTTCTGCGTCTCGCCGATTGCGAGCAGCACCACGTCGGCGGCGCGCGCCGCGGCGACCGCTGCCTCGATGCCGCCGGGCAAGGGGGCTTCGACATCGCTGCCCTTGACCACGTCGAGCAGCTTTGGATCGGCGAGTTTCGCGCGGATACCGCTCGCCAGATCGACGTTGATCGTCTTCTCCGCCATGAAGGCCCACATGCCGACGACATTGTCGCGGTCGTCACCGAACGGGCCGATCAGGGCGATGCGGCCGGGATTGGATTTGAGCGGCAGGAGCCCGCCGTCATTCTTGAGCAGCGTGATCGAGCGTGCACCGGACTCGCGCGACAATTTGCGCAGCGCCGGGCTGGTGACCTGAGTGCGTTCGGCCTTGGCGTCCATCGAACGATAGGGATTGTCGAACAGGCCGATCGAATCCTTGAGCTGAAGCACGCGGCGGACCGAAGCATCGACCGCAGCGACCGGCACTTCGCCGGCCTCGACCAGCGCGGGCAGATGGAGATTGTAGAGGTTGCTCGACATGCTCATGTCGACACCCGCCAGGAACGCCTTTTTCGCGGCGTCGCGGCCATCGGCGGCATAGCCGTGCGCGATCAGCTCCTCGTCCGCGGTCCAGTCGGATACGACCACGCCCTTGAATGCCCATTCACCGCGCAGCAGATCGGTCAGCAGCCAGTGATTGCCGGTCGCGGGCACGCCATTGATGTCGTTGAACGCAGACATGGTGGTGACCGCACCGGCCGCAAAGCTGCTCTCGAACGGCGGGAAATGGATTTCGCGCAGCGCCTCCATCGAGATGTCGACGCTGTTGTAATCCATGCCGGCGGCGACCGCGCCATAAGCGGCGAAATGCTTGGGACAGGCGAGCATGCGTGTGGGGTCGCGCAGATCCTTGCCCTGGAAGCCGCGCACGCGGGCGGCGGCCATGGCCTGGCCGAGGCAGGTGTCCTCGCCCGAACCCTCGGCGACGCGGCCCCAGCGCTGATCGCGTGCGACATCGACCATTGGCGCGAAAGTCCAGTGAATGCCAAGCGCAGTGGATTCGAGCGCCGCGCCGCGCGCGGTGCGTTCCGCCAGATCGGGGTCGAACGATCCGGCCTCGGCGAGCGGGATCGGGAAGATCGTGCGCAATCCATGGATGACATCGGCGCCGAAGATCAGCGGAATACCGAGCCGGGTTTCTTCCAGCGCCATGCGCTGCATGGTGCGCCCGCCGGCGACGCCGGTGCCGTTGAACAACATGCCGACGCGGCCGGCGCGGATGTTGGCGAGTTGTGCTGCGGTATTGCCCGACGCCGCGCCGGGATTGAACACGATGCCGGGCGCGCGGAGCAGGTCGCTGAAGCAGCTGAGCTGGCCGGCCTTTTCCGCCAGGGTCATGCGCGCGATCAGGCTCTCGATCCGGTCCGATTGCGCCAGCGCCGCGCGTGGGGCGAGAGCGAATCCGGCGACCATCGCACCGGATTGGAGAAGCGCACGGCGGGAAAGCTGCATGGGGTGATATCCTGGGGAAGGGGCTTCATGCCTTAACGGGTGAACCGGAGCAGGGAAATAACGTTCACGATCGGTGTTGTGAACGTTCCCATAAAAATCGCCGTGAGTCACGATGCGATTGGATTCGATCCGGATCAGCGGGGAAAACAGCGGGTCCGGTCATCCCGGTAGGGGCGTGGGGCTGGCATCCCCAGCGGAAAATGCCTCGGGAGCATTTTTGACCCGGGAATGGAGACATCTGCGCCATGATCTGCGGGGCGGTAATCGTGCTTGTGCTTCTGCCCTCGCCTTGTCAGAAGAGCCTCCAGGGGGATCTGTATGACGGGGGCGTCGTCTATTTTATCGTGGCTGGGGGCCGGGTTGGCAGTAATGCCATCCGTTGCCGGCGCGCAGGTAACCGAGGCTATACCGGCCGCCGTCGCAGCGCCGGAGCCGAGCCCGGTCGCGGAAGGCTTTGTCCGTGTTCCGGCCAACACGACGTTCACTTTCGAGATCGTCGATGCGTTGAGCTCGAAGACCAGCAAGATCGACCAGATGTTCGCGATCCGATCGCTCGTCCCGATAACGGTCGACGGCAAGGTCGTGCTTCCGGCAGGCATTGTCGGTGAGGGACAGGTCGTTCATGCCGCCAGGGCGACAGGATTGGGCAAGGCGGGCGAATTGATCCTTGCCGCACGCTATCTGCAATGCGGCGACACGAAGGTCGGGCTACGCGGGCTCAAGCTGGGCGGGGCGGGGCAAGACAAGACCGGCACGTTGATGGCAGCGACGATCGCGGTGGGCGTCATTGCCACCCCGCTGCTGTTCCTGAAGGGCGGGGAAACGATCATCCCCGCCAGGACGCTCGCCCATGCCCGGCTGAGCAAGCCGGTCGACATCCAGGTATCACCGACACCGCAATGCGCCGGCTCGGGGCCGATGGTGGCGCCGCCCGCGGAGCCCGGTCCTATGACGGTCCCTGTATCGGCGGAGCCGAAACCCGCGATCATCCCAACGCCGTCTCCTGCAACACCAACACCAGCACCGACCGTGGTGCCGGCATCTGTTTCCAGCCAAGAGGGGAAGTCTGAATGAAGAAGAATATCGCGTCGCTGATGCTCGCCGTCGCCGTGGCGGGGATGGCGGTTCCCGCCATTGCCCAGGATGCTGCCGCCGCGGCCACCGCGGCGATCGCCACCAAATCTGGCACGATCGGCACGCCTGCCGCCGGCAAGGGGATGATCGTGTTCTATCGCCCCGGATCGCTGATGGGAGCGGCGCTTGGCTGCACCGTGCGTGAAGGCGAGGGAGCGGCCGAACAGCAGATCGCCCGGCTCGGCTCAGGCAAATATTGGGTCCATATGGCCGAACCCGGCAAGCATGCGTATCGCACCGAGGGGGAGAAGACGGACGTCCTCAATCTCGAGATCGAACCCGACGAGACCTATTTCGTGAAGTGCAAGATCGGCATGGGTATCATGGCCGGCAGGGCCAATATCTCGCCGTCGGATCAGGCAGAGTTCGGCAAAAAGGCCAAAGGCCTGAAACTCTGGGAGCCGAAGGCAGATAAGGCTGCCAAGGACGACAAGGCCACGGACGAGAAGAAATAACCGATCGCCACCCGGCGACCGGAGTACATTGGGCCGCTGTCCGAGATACGGACAGCGGCCTTTTCTATGGGCTTCATGCAGATCAGCCAGAAAGCGGGCTGATTCAGGCAACCGCGCGCGATCACAGCTTGCGAACGAATCCTTCAGCCGGTCGACGGGGCGTTTACCGCCAGTTGCGCGGCAAAAGCCCGTTTATAGGCGGGCCGCGCTTCGCCGCGAGCGACATAGGCAGCCAGGTTCGGATATTCGTCCAGGACGCCCGACATTCTCAGTCGGAGCAACACTGATACCATCAAAAGATCGCCCGCGCTGAACGCATGATCGAGCCAGTCGGCATCGCCCAGGCGAGCGGAAAGTTTGTCCAGCCGGTCCCGGATACGGTCGATGATCAATGGCAGGCGCTCCTTGCTCCAGGGCTTGTCCCCTTCCAAAATCCTGACGGTCACGAGTTCGAGAATCGGCGACTCCACGGTGTTGAGCGCGGCAAACATCCACGTGATCGCGCGCGCGCGGGCGTTGCGATCCTCCGGTAGAAGGCCCGCATGCTGCTCCGCGATGTGAAAGACGATCGCGCCCGTCTCGAACAGGGAGAGATCGCCTTCCTCATAGGTGGGAATCTGGCCGAAAGGATGGAGCGCCAGATGCGCGGGTTCCTTCATCTCGGCGAAGGAGACGAGCCGAACCTGGTAAGGCTGGCCGGCTTCTTCGAGCGCCCAGCGAACGCGCGTATCGCGCGCCAGTCCCTTGCCGCCGTCGGGCGATCGTTCAAAGGCGGTAATGGTAATGGTCATGGTAGCACTCCGATGATGGCATGATGCTTCGAGAAAGCAGTCATGGGCACCAACGAGATTGAAAAGGCGGCAGGCGAGACACGCCGCCTGCGGCCCAAGGTATCAGGCGACGCCGAGTTTCCCGCGCTCGCCGTCTCGAGGCGTTGCGAGTTCCTCGGGTGTCACGAACCCGGCCAGATCCGCCGCCTCGAAGAATGGCCGGATCTCGATTTCGCTGCGGCCCGGCATGCAATTGGGACTGCGCTTCGCCCAGGCCACGGCCTCGTCCATGTCCCTGACTTCCCAGATCGAGAAGCCGGCGACCAACTCGCGGGCCTCGGCGAATGGACCGTCGATGACCGTGCGGCCGGGACCTTCACAGACAATGCGCTTGCCCTGCGCGCTGGGCTTGAGGCCGGCGGCGGCCACAAAGACCCCGGCCTGGACCAGCTCCTCGGTGAACCGGTCCATCGCTTCGAACGCTTCCATCATCTCGGGCGTGGGCGCCATGCCCTGCTCGCTGTTCTCAGTGGCTTTCACGAACACCATCACACGCATTGTCTGTCTCCTGGTTTGAGCCGGCCCCTTTGGCGTCTCATCGGAACGACGAGCGAGCTTGTCGGAAATCGACATCGCCCTGCAATTTTTTTCTCGGCAGGTTTTCTGGATCGGAAGCGTGCGACACTTGCCCCCCAAACGGGCATCCAGGATCACAAACTTGGCGGGCTATGCAAATGCCGGTGCGCGCTCCCCAAGCTCATTTTGGAACTTGAACTCAGGCGCAACCACCTGCGCCGGTCTGCACATTCACGATGAACTCACGCATCAGCGCCGTGCATTCCTGATGGTGCGTCTCGAGCAGAAGGTGTGTTCCGTCGTAGATATGCATGTCCAGCCGATCGAGTTCGCGGGCATAGGCAAGGACTTCCTCGATCTCGAAATACGGGTCGTGCCGGCCCCAGAGCAGCAGCGCGGGCGGCTGATGATTGCGATGATAGGCCGAGATCTCCGGGAAACGAGCGACGTAGCGGCCATAATCGGCGAAGATACGGAACTGTATCTCGACAAGCCCCGGCCGGTTCATCCGCTCCCAGTCGAGATGCCAGCACTCAGGCGCGATGGCCGGCTTGATCCGATCCGGTATGTCGCCGACATATGTGTGTCGCACGCCTTCATAGTTCAGCCACTCCGGGAGTTTCTCGCGGTTCCCGGGAGTAGGATCCGCCCAGTAGGTCTTGTTTCCGTCCCAGTCCGGTCCGAGGCCTTCCTGATGCGCATTGCCGTTCTGGATGATCAGCCCGAGCACACGATCGGGGCGCGCCAGCGCCGGATAATAGGCGACGGGCGCGCCGAAGTCGTGGACGTAAAGGAAGAACCGCTCCAGCCCGACCTCATGCGTTAAAGCATCGATCGTCCGCGCCATCGCATCGAATGTGTACTCATAATCGTCGGGAGCTTCGGTAAAGCCGAACCCCGGCAGGTCGGGTGCAACGACTCGCGCCACCTCGGCCAGCGGGCCGATGACGTTGCGAAAGCTGTATGATGAGCAAGGTTGACCATGGAGAAGCAGCACGCCGGGCGCGCCGCGCCGCCCCGCCTCGCGGTAGAACAGGTTCACCCCATCCACATTGACCGTGCGATGCCTGGTTTTCTGAACGTCCAGCATATGTCTCTCCTGTGACATGCCGGTTCGACCAGTCTGGTTCACACCGTATCTTTGCTGTCCCAGCTCGCCAAAACCGGATATCTGCTTGAAAGCGGTTAGTTCGTATATAACCTCATAACACGGATATAGCGGTTAGGTTCCATGTCGATTGATGCGTACACAGAGTGGGTGCCGGAGCATTTCGTCGGCGGGCATCCTGCCCTGGACCTCGCGAACGCGGTCTTTGACAGGCGAGTTCCCGCGCGTGACAATGAGCTTCTAAAATCCGCCCGGGACGTCGGAAACTGGCTCCGTGCCACGGGTCTTGCCAATGAGGTTCAAGCAGAAGCTGTGGCTGGAGTCGCAAGCGATGTGCTTGTGGAACGCGTCCGGGAAATAAGGGAAGCGTCGTTCGCAATTTTCGAGGCGCGCGCCACCGGCATCTCGCCGTCATCAGAGGCACTCGGCTTGCTGTTTCTTCGGGCTGCGAACGGGCTTTCCGCCGGGCCGGTTGAACTGAACGATACAAGGCCGGCGCTCACCACTCTGCAGTGGCAGGATCCCAATGCCGTCACCGCCTTCCTGGCCATGGTTTCGATCGAGGCATTCTTCATCCTACCGCGCGAAAAGCTCCACTCCTGCCCTCGCTGTGGTTGGCTTTTCGTTGATACATCACGAGGAGGAAGACGCCGTTGGTGTAGCATGCGGACTTGTGGGAACCGCGAGAAGGCATCGCGCCACAAAGAACAGGCTGGCTAAAGCTGCTGAAAAAATGCGGACTAACGGCTGACGACCCGTTTCTCGCGATTCATCTGCAGATCGGACGAGCCTGTAGCGGCCATGGGAAGTTTCCGGCTGATCCATGTCAAACCGCAAGATCGGTCGAGCGGGCCATGGCCAATAGCGACTAGCTGGTGCCGCCACGGAGGAAGAGACGATGACGGCAGCGTTTCAGAACTATCATGCCCGGATGCTGCGGGTGCTGGATCATATCGACCAGCATCTTGACAGTGATCTGGACCTGGACACGGTGAGCCGAATCGCCGCTTTCTCGAAATTTCATTTCCACCGGCAGTTTACGGCAACTTTCGAGGTGTCCGTGCACCGCTATGTCCAGCTTGCTCGTATGAAGCGCGCTTCGCACCAGCTGGCCCATCTGGACGCCCAAAGCGTCACGGACATCGCGATGGATGCCGGTTACGACGCACCGGATGCCTTCGCCCGCGCCTTTCGGCAACGGTTCGGGCAATCGCCTTCGTCGTTCCGGAAATCGCCCGACTGGGTGCCGTGGCTTGCGGCCTTCGGGCCTCTGGACAATGCGAGGAGCAAGCTCATGCAGATTATCTTTACCCCAGACGATGTGACGATCCGCGACGTGCCCCCGACGCCGGTAGCAATCATGGAGCATCGCGGTGACCGGGCGACGCTCGGCGACACGATTCAGCGGTTCATTGCCTGGCGCAAGGCTGCCGGCCTGTCGCCCGAAACAAGCCCTACTTTTACGATCTTTCGTTCCGAACGGGAGCCCGTAATCCCGGCCGACTACAGCATGGACATCTGTTGCGGGACCGACCAGCCGATCGAGGTCAACGGCGAGCAGATAAAGGCGGGCGTGATCCCCGGCGGACGCTGCGCGGTGCTGCGCTATCCCGGCAATACCCACAATCTCGAGCCCGCCGCGCTGTACCTTTATCGTGACTGGCTCCCGGACAGTGGCGAGGAAGCGCGTGACTTCCCAATCTATTGCCGGCGGCAATTGTCCTCCATCCCGGAGGTGCCGGCTCATGAAGTGATCGTGGAACTGTTTCTGCCGCTGAAATAGCGTTCGGGATGGCGGTCTGTCCCGTTCGATCGTGAGCAGCGGATGGGCTGCTCCCTACCGCTCTCGGCTATTCGCACTGCTGCTGCAGTGAGCGGTGTAGTCGAGAGCGGACCGTCGTGTTTTTTGGGCAGAAATGCGGACTGACGGCTAAAGAGCGAGTAGTAGAGTTTGATCGGGCCCATTAGGCTACCCACATGGCCGCCCGTCTCTTCACTTTCGTTTGCGAATTCAGGGGCACGACCCATGTGTCGCAGGTACGCGCATCCGATGAACAGGATGCCGTCCGGGCTTGGGTTGACACTCTCCGGAAAGAGCGCCCGTTTGCGCGAGCCTCCATCTATCTTGCTAAAACAGCAGAGGCAGACCTGGCGAGCTTTCCGCCGGTTGCAATCAGCGGCGTCTCAAATGTGTGGTGTATCACGGGGAGCTGCGGCGGCGACTTCATGATGGCGGACATTATCGAAACTGCCCCTCCCGCGAATGGCAACGGATCACCAGTCCCGGACGCTCTGTCGAGACGTGGTTTATGAATTCACGTTCCGGTCGATAGGCTCCCTGTCCGGCATAGCGGACAGGGGGCAATCGATCAGAAGCTGAACTTCACCGAACCGCCGATGATCCGCGGGTCGTTGACCATGGCGGTCAGATTGTTGAAGTCGATCGCGCTGACCGCGCGGATCTGGTTGGTGATGTTGCGGGCAAAGGCCGCGACCTCGATGCCGCCCGCCGTCTTGTAGCCGATGCGCAGGCCGCCCTCGAGCGACGATTTTCCGCGAAACTCCTTCGCAGTGTAGAGGAAATAATTGATCTTGCTGCGATAGGCCCAGTCGGTGAACGCGAAGATCTCATCCCCATTGGCGAGCGGGATGCCGTAGCGCACCGTCCAGTTGGCGATCCAGCGTGGCGCCTGGGGCAGGTCGTTGCCATCGAGGATCGCCCGGCCGGCGCCATTGAGCGCGTTGGTGACGGTGCAGCCACCGCCGCACACTGCAACCGACTGGGTCGGGTCGCGCATTTCGGTGAAATTGTAGCTCAGGCCGGCGGTCAGCACGAGCGGGTCGACCGGTCGTGCGTTGAGTTCCGCCTCAAGACCATAGCCGACCGCCTTGTCGACCGTCAGCAGCTTGGCGGAGTTGTTGTTTCCGCCCACGGCGGTGACCTGAAAATCCTTGGTGCGGAAGTAATAGCCGGTCAGGTCGAAACGCACCCGGCTGCTGAATTGCGTCTTGATACCGGCTTCGCCCGAAATCGTGGTCTGCTTCGGTGCAGTGGTCGGGAAGTCGCCGAAATTGACGCGGTCCGAAATCGCCGGGCCGAGATAGCCGGTGGCGAAGCGCGCATAGATGCTGACGCGGTCATCGACCTTGTAGTTGGCGCTGGCGTCCCAGGAGACATTGTCGCCCTTGACCTTGGTCGTGATCGGTAACGGCTGACCCGGGAAAGCGGCGAGGCCCCCGACCCAATCGGTCTTGTTGTCCTTCGAATAGCGCACCCCGGCGCGCAGTGTCAGCGCATCGGTCGCGGCATATTCGATCGAGGCGAACAGGCCGAAATTCTCGTTCTTGTTATCGTGCAGGACATTCTGCGTGAGCGCGCCGGTGCCGTCATAGGCGGTCTCGTTATAGATCAGCTTCTGGTGGAAATAATACGCGCCGATCTGGCCGCGCAGGCCGTTGAAGTCCTCGGTTTCGAAGCGCAGTTCCTGGCTGAATTCCTCCGGCTTGGTGGTGCCGCCGGTGTTGACCGGGAAGCCGCCGACATTGATCGTGCCGAGCGTACAGCCGGGGATGAAGGCGTAGCAGCTGCCGCCATCGACATCGCCGGTGCTCTGCACCTTGACCTTCTCGAAGGCAGTGATGGTGTGCAGCGTGCCGACGCCGTCGAATGTGTAATTGAGTTTCAGATTGGTGCCGAAGGCGTTCAAATTCTGGCTCGTCAGGCCGTCAAGCGAGATGCGCTTGATGTCGAAGCCGGTGTTGAAATCATTGCTGCCCGGGCGGAATCCGCCGGCGCGGAACAGCCGCGGCGTGGCGTCGAGATCGCGCGCATGGACATTGAGCAGGGCGGAGAAGTCGCCGCTTTCATAGCCGATCAGCAACCGGCCGGCGAGGTCGCGATAGCCTTCAAGCTTGCGATCGGCGAGAGTGGGGGAGGCGGTGTTGGTGACCCAATTGTCGCGCCGCTG
>NZ_JBOHHW010000085.1:0-11700 GCF_050725575.1 Sphingomonas sp.
GCGGTGAAGGCTCGCGCAATGTGGGGCGCTTCCTCCACGCGATCGCCACCGCCACCAAGCCGCTGATCGCTGCCGTGCAGGGCCGCGCGGTCGGTGTCGGCACCACGATGCTGCTGCACTGCGACCATGTCGTGCTGGCCGAGGATGCGCAGCTTACCACCCCGTTTGTCAGCCTGGCGCTGGTGCCGGAAGCGGCATCGAGCCTGTTGCTGACCCGGCGCATCGGCCATGTCCGGGCTTTCTCGATGTTCGCGCTTGGTGAACCGGTGGGCGCTCATGACGCCGTGGCCTGGGGCCTGGCCAACAGCGTCGTGCCGCTCGCGGCCTTGCAGGAAACCGCCCGCGCGGTGGCCGAGCGCCTGACCAGACAACCGCTCGGCGCGCTGGTCGCGACCAAAAGGCTGATGCGCGACACCGACGCGATCACCGCGCAGATGGAAGTGGAGGGCAAATTGTTCCTGGAACGCCTCACCACCGCTGAAGCGCGGGAAGCCTTCACCGCCTTTGCGCAGCGCCGCGCGCCCGATTTCTCCGGATTGGCATAACGGCAAATAAATTTTCGGCGCCTGTCGAATCCGCTCCCCCTCGCCCGTCTCCAAGGTACGATCGCAGTCACGCGACCGGGGAGATGAACGATGCACTACATGCTGCTGATCTATGAG
This sequence comes from Sphingomonas sp., assembly GCF_050725575.1. Classification (GTDB taxonomy): domain Bacteria; phylum Pseudomonadota; class Alphaproteobacteria; order Sphingomonadales; family Sphingomonadaceae; genus Sphingomonas. Next base: position 663 of record NZ_JBOHHW010000085.1, read on the forward strand.
GACGAGAGCGGATATGGCGACGGCGCCGACTCGCCCGAGATGAAGGCGATCATCGACAAGCACATGGCGCTGGTCGACGAGCTGGGCGACAGGCAGGTGGACGGCGCGGGCCTTCAGCCTGTTGCCACCGCGACGACCGTGCGCACCACCGGCGGCAAGCAGGTGATCCATGACGGCCCCTTTGCCGAAACCCGCGAACAGCTTGGCGGCTATTATGTGATCGAGGCGCCCGATCTCGATGCCGCGCTGGAGATTGCCAAGAAAGTGCCGCTGCGGCTTGATGGCGCGATCGAGGTGCGCCCGCTGATCGTGCATTGACCATCATGCTGGACCGGGCCGCGCGGGCGCATAAGGGGCGGATCCTCGCGGCGCTTGCGGCCCGGTTCCGCGATCTCGATATCGCGGAGGAGGCTTTCGCCGAAGCCTGCGCCCGCGCCGTCACCGCCTGGGCGATCGAAGCGCCGCGCGATCCGGCGGCGTGGCTGTACCGCGTCGCTGACCGGGTTGCGCTGGACATGGTGCGCCGACACGCGATCCGCGCCGGCGCCGCCCTGCCCCCGCCCGATCCCGAGCCAACGGCGGAGGAATTGCTGATGGCGGATTCCGCACTCATTCCCGACGAACGGCTGCGGCTGATCTTCGTCTGTTGTCATCCGGCAATCCATCCCGAGGCGCGGGCGGCACTGACGCTGAAACTCGTCTGCGGCTTGACCACGCTCGAGATCGCGCAGGCGTTCCTGACCAGCGAGACGACGCTGGCGCAGCGGCTGGTGCGCGCCAAGCGCAAGATCGCCGATGCCGGGATCAGCTTCGAAGTGCCCGGGCCGCGAGCCTGGCCGGACCGGATCGATGCGGTGCTGAGCACGATCGAAATCGCCTATGCCCGGGCCCATGCCGACGCCGCGGGCGATGGCCGCCATGCCGATTATGCAGCGGAAATGCTGCAAGTCACCGCAACGCTTGCCACCCTGATTCCGCACGACCCCGATGTGCTGGCGCTTGCCGCAACGGTGCGCTTCGCCGAAGCGCGACGACCGGCGCGCACCGATACCCACGGCGTGATGGTGCCGCTCGATGAGCAGGATCCGGCACAATGGGACCCGACATTGATCGGCGAGGCCCGCCTCTATCTCGCTCGCGCCCTCGCACGCGATGCGGCGCGGCCACGCATACTGGCGGCCCTGATCCACGCCGAATGGTGCACCCGCACATCGCTGGACGATCCGCCGCCCTGGCCCGCAATCCTGACCATCTATGACGCGCTGATCGCCGTGCGCGACGATCCGGTGACCAGGCTCAATCGTGCGGTGGCGGTGGCGCAGGTCAGGGGTGCAGCAGCGGCGCTCGAGGAGGTCGACACACTCGCCCTTCCCGGCCTGATCGACTTCCTGCCCTATCACGCGGTACGCGCCGACCTGCTCGCCCGGCTCGGCCATCACGACGCGGCCCGAACCGCCTATGATGGCGCGCTCAGCCTTGAACCGGAACCGGCCGAGCGCCGCTGGCTGCAACGCAGGCGCGATCGCTGTTGAGCCGCCGAGCAGCGGTCCAAGGGATACGCATCTTCGTCATAACAATATGATATAAAACAATATTATCTAAATCCGTCACCGAGACGCGACAGAAAAGATATGACACGACCGGTGTCCCATATCTCCCCGCCGCCGTATCGCCGGCAGCGATTCAACCATCACACAGGATCGGGCATATCATTCCCGTGGCGGATGAATGCCGCACGCTCTTTCTTATTGTCGAACGGGAAAAGGTGATCGCAACGGGTCAGGCCGCGTTGCGGGATATCACCCCTTCATCTGCCGCTTCACCGATGCCATCGTCGCCTTGCCATAGGGCGGCTTGAGCCCGGCCAGCTTGGCCACGTCGAGCCTGGCCTGCTTGTACACGCTCTTGGCATGGCTGAATGTCTTGAAGCCGTCATGCCCGTGATAGGCGCCCATGCCCGACGGCCCGATGCCGCCGAACGGCAATTCCTCCATCGAGATATGGAAGATTACGTCATCAAGCGTCACGCCGCCAGCGATGGTGCGGTCGAGCACGCGGCGGCGCTCGCCCGCGTCGCTGCCGAAATAATAGAGGCCAAGCGGCCGGTCGCGCCGGTTGACCTGTTCGATCGCGTCATCGATCCCGTCATAACGGCGGATCGGCAACACGGGTCCAAAGATTTCCTCCTGCATCACCGCCATGTCGTCGGTCACGTTGGTGACGATATGCAGCGGCATCTTTCGCGCATTGGATGCACCGAAATCCTCATTTGCCGGATTGACCGCCTCGACCGTCGCGCCTTTGGCGCGCGCATCGTCGAGCAGATCGCCGATCCGCTTGAAATGCCGGTCGTTGATGATTGCGGTATAATCGGCATTGGCAAGCAGGCTCGGGTACATCGACGATGCCGCCGCTTTCAGGCCTCCGACCACCGCCGCTTCCTGATCGGCCTCGACCAGCATGTAATCGGGCGCGAGGCAGATCTGCCCGGCGTTGAGCATCTTGCCCAGCGCGACGCGCTCGGTCGCTTGTTTCAGGTCGGCCGACTTGCCGACGATCACCGGCGATTTGCCGCCAAGCTCAAGCGTTACCGGCACGAGATTGTCGGCCGCGGCATGCAGGATATGCTTGCCGATCGCGGTCGCGCCGGTGAAGATCAGATGGTCGAAGGGCAGTTCGGCAAACGCCTTGCCGACATCCGGCCCGCCCGACACGAACGCCAGTTCCTCAGGCGGGAAATACTGGCCGACCACCTCTTCGAACAATGCGGCGACGCGCGGCGTGAACTCGCTGGTCTTGACCATCGCGCGGTTGCCCGCCGCGAGCACCCCGGCGAGCGGCGACATCACCAGGTTTACCGGGAAATTCCACGGCGCGATGATCCCGATCACACCCTTGGGCTGATATTCGATCCACGCCTTTGCGCCCAGCAGGCCAAGCGGGAACTGGACCGGGCGCCGTTCCGGCCTGGCCCATTTGTCGAGCGACTTGATCGCATGATTGATCGGCGCAACCGAGCTGGCGATATCGGTCAGCATGGATTGTTCGCGGCTGCGATGTCCGAAATCCTCGCTCAAGGCATCGCAGAAACGCTCGGCATTCTCGCCGATCATCGCCGCAGCGCGCTTCAGACGATCCTTGCGGGTGGCGGTCGAGACCGGAAGCTGCTCCATGAACGCTGCGCGCTGACCGGCCAGGATCGCCTTCAAATCGGACATCATTCTCTCCCCGGGGATCCTGTCCCTCGCCCCGCCGCCATCGGCACGGCCGGCTACTTATCAGTCTTTAAACGCAACCGATCAAGCCCATCACGGGAAGGATGATGCTGTCCTTGCCAACGCGCTCGATCCGTAGCGTCGCCTCGGGCACGGTCGCACCGTCCTTCAGGTCGCCGCGCGTCGCGATGGTCATGTCGAGCACCGCCTTCACCCCGCCGCTCTCATATTCCGTGACGCCCGAAAAGCCGAAACCGCCGGCGCCCTGCTGCGCGGTGCGCGGCACCTCGATCTGCTGGCCATCGAGCGAAAGGCGGACCGAGCCAGGCTCGGCGCTGGCCATCGCGACGAGAGCGCGGGTCTGGCCGACGCTCCACAGAAAGGCCGCGCAGCCGGTCGCGGGCAGAGTCTGCTGCGGGATGCCGCCAATCGGCAATCCGTCGACCGATACGGGTGGCGGCGGCGGTGCCTGCTTGGGCTGTTTGTCGGCCGAACCGGCGGCGAGCAGCATCAGGAGAGCGATCGCGATCATGGCCGATAGCCTAGCAGGAACAGCCATGCCGGGTAAGCCGCGATCGCGAGCAGTGCGCCGAACGGCATGCGGTCATCGAGCTTCCCGCCCTGCCCGATGAGCCTGGCGGTCAGGGCAATGGCAAGACCGGTCATGCTGGCCAGCAGCAGCACCGCCGGCAGCATTTGCCACCCCAGCCACAAGCCAATCGCGCCAAGCAGCTTGGGGTCACCCCCGCCCAGTCCTTCGCGACCGCGCAATCGCTTATAGGCAGCGCCGATCAGCCAGAGTGAGCCGAACCCGGCTGCACCGCCGATCAGCCGGTCGATCAGCGGCGGATCGATGCCGAGCAAGCCAGTGGCAAGACCGGCAAGCGCCAGCGTGATCGTCAAGCGGTCGGGCAGCCAGAATTCGGTGATGTCGAGCGCCGCCAGCGTCAGCAGCAGCCACCCGAACACGGCACCCGCCACGGCGATCGGACTGCTTACCGCCAGCCCTGCAATTGCGCCGATTGCAAGCGCGATCAGTTCGATCTGCCAATGAAGCGGGTCGATCGCCGCGGCGCAGCGCCGGCATTTGCCCCGCGCCAGTGCGGCGCTGACCAGCGGGATCAGGTCCCGCGGGCCAAGCGCCCCGTCGCAACGGTCGCAACGCGACCGCCCCGCCATCACCGACCGGTCCTGCGGCCAGCGGATCACCAGGGTTGCGATAAAGCTGCCGATCACCGCGCCGAATATCCCGAGCGCGAGCGGCCAGAACCAGAGCTCAGCCATCGACCTTCTTGCGGATCAGGTAGCGATAGACGCCGAAGATGTTGATCGCGAACAGGGCGATATTCTGGCTGCCCAGCGCCCAGTCACTGGTCAGCGTCGCGCCCGCCATCCAGGCGATGCTCGATGCGACGAACAGCACGAACCCCCAGCCGGTCACGCGGCGTCCGGAATCGAGCGACACCATCAGTGCCGCGATCACGCCGCTGCCCGAGGCGAACCATTTGAGCGCGGTGATGAGCGTATCTTCCATAAGCATGGCGATAGGCTGCCCTATTCCTGTCGTCACCCTGAACTTGCGGCAGCCGGCACACCCAAACATCCGCCGCGCATTTGTAAACCGCCGCCACCGCGACTAGATCGCCCGCAACATCTTCCGCACCGGAGCACCGCTCATGTCCGCCGATCCGATCGTCATCCTGTCCTATGCCCGCACCCCGATGGGCAGCTTTCAGGGCGCGCTGTCCGGCGCGACCGCGACCGAGTTGGGCGCGGCGGCCGTCGGCGGCGCGGTCGAGCGCGCCGGCCTGTCGGGCGACGCGATCGAGCGCATCTATATGGGCTGCGTGCTGCCCGCCGGGCTCGGCCAGGCACCGGCGCGCCAGGCCGCGCTGAAGGCCGGCCTGCCCAATCATATCGAGGCGACGACGGTCAACAAGATGTGCGGCAGCGGCATGATGGCGACGATGCTCGCCGCCGATGCGCTTGCCGCCGGTTCCGCCGACCTGATCGTCGCAGGCGGCATGGAGAGCATGACCAACGCCCCCTATCTCTCGCTGCGCCATCGCGGCGGTGCGCGGATCGGCCATGATCGGCTGATGGACCATATGTATCTCGACGGGCTCGAGGACGCCTATGAGCCGGGCAAGCTGATGGGCAATTTCGCTGAAGACACCGCGGCGGAATATCAGTTCACCCGCGCACAGCAGGACGACTTCGCCGTCGCCTCGCTGGAACGCGCGCAAAAGGCGCAGCGCTCGGGCGGCTTCGATCGCGAGATCGTCCCAGTCGAGGTCGCCGGCCGCAAGGGCAGCGTGACCGTCACGCTCGACGAGCAGCCGGAAAAGGGCGATCCGTCCAAGATCCCGACCTTGCGCCCCGCTTTCTCGAAGGACGGCACGATCACCGCCGCCAACGCCTCGTCAATCTCCGACGGCGCGGCTGCGCTGGTGCTGACCCGTGCGAGCGTCGCGGAACGGCTTGGCCTCGATCCGATCGCACGGATCGTCAGCCAGGCGGCGCATGCTCACGCCCCGTCGCTCTTCACGACGGCTCCGGTCTTCGCGATGCGCAAGGCGCTGGAGAAGGCTGGCTGGTCGGCCGACGATGTCGATCTGTTCGAGGTCAACGAGGCGTTCGCCGTGGTGGCGATGATCGCGATGCGCGATCTCGGTCTGCCGCACGACAAGCTCAACATCAATGGCGGTGCCTGTGCGCTCGGTCACCCGATCGGTGCGAGCGGTGCGCGAATCCTCGCAACCTTGCTCTCGGCACTGCAGGCCTCGGGCCAGAAGCGCGGCCTGGCGTCTTTGTGCATCGGTGGCGGCGAAGCGACGGCGCTGGCGGTGGAGCTGATGAACTAGGCAGCAATTCCGCCCCGGCGCGTCGATGACACTGCTGGACGGGCTTCGGCTAAGTCGAACGGCGCCATATGCGTTCGCCAGTCTTCGCCAGCAGAGCGGGGAGAGCGATCGCAACGGCCATCACCAGCCAATGCGGCGCACCGACATGAGCCGCTGCCGGCAAGCTGATCACGATCGCGGCATATCCGATCAGGGCCCAGGCCAATATCGCGAGCAACGCTCTTCTTTTACTCATGGCTCCATCCAATTGGATGCACAGAACGTACCGGCTTACATAGCACATCTCGCCGGCCTGTTCACCATAAGGACTATCATCACAGCCTATGCATCCGGATCGAGAGCCAGCGTGTAATATTGGCTGAAACTCGCATCGGTATAATCGGCGAACGGGCCGCATTCGACAAAGCCTGCACGCTCGTACAGCGCCCTTGCCGGCGCGAACGGCGCGTTGTTGCCGGTCTCCAGGCTCAGCCGACGATAGTACCGCGCGCGGGCCGCGGCGATCAGATGATCGAGCATCGCCGCCGCCACGCCGCGCCGCAGATGCGCTGGCGCGGTGCGCATCGATTTCAATTCGCCATGACCGGCATCGAGCCGCTTGAGCGCGCCCATGCCGAGCAGCGCATCGTCTTCCCATGCTGTCCACAAGGTCACCGCCGGATCCTTCAGGCCGCTCAGGTCGAGCGCGAAGACGCTGCCCGGCGGAGAGTTCTCGAACGCGGATTTGAGATGCAGTTCGACCAGCGCGACCACATCGGGGTGAGTCAGGTCGTCGGTGACGATGCGCATCATCACGTCAGTTCAGCGACTCGCCGGGCTCGACGCCCCAGAGCCGGTTCGCCTCGACATAGCCGCCGCGCCCGCGCACATCGAAATAGCACCAGCCGCGCGCGCATTTGCTCAGCCGGCCAACCACGCCGGGCGCCGCGCGCCAGGTGATCTTGCCACCAAAGCGCGGCGAATCGCGCAGTTCGGCGATCGTGCCCATGATCAGGCCGGTCCGGGTTTCGCTGATCAGCGTGCCCATCATCCAGCCCTGCGTGCCCGACGGGTCCTCGATCTTGAGCCAGGCGCCGCGTTCGTACACGTCGATCACCTTCACCGGCAGGTCGGCGCGCTGATAGAGCCAGCTCGCCGGATAGGTCCGCGCGGGGCCTGTGCGCATGCGCGCCTTGCCCGCCGAGATCGACGCGAAATAAGGCGGCTTCTTCTGGATCAGCCCGGCCAATGCCGGCGCCAGGCCCGACATGGCCAGCCCGATCGCCGCTAAAGCGAGCATGATCCTCGCATTGTTACGCATAACTCTTCCCTGTCCCCCGCTGCACGAATCATTTACTCTGTTCGCAAGAGGCGGTTCAACCACCGTTGACGTAGGCCAAGGGCTTCGCCAAGCCGGATTCATGCCCGAAATGAGACGCCCGTCCGCTAAAGTGTCGAAACCCCGGGTCGTCGTGACCCGCGAACTGTCCGACACCATCATGGATCGGATGGAGCAGCTGTTCGACACGACCAACAATCGCAGCGACGCGCCAATGACGCGCGAGCAGCTCGCCGCGGCGATGGCCGACAGCGACGTGCTGGTCCCGACCGTGACCGACGAGATCGATGCCGAGCTGATCGCGGGCGCGGGCGAGCGGCTGAAGCTGATCGCCAATTTCGGCGCGGGCGTGAACCATATCGATCTGAAGGCAGCGCGCGCGCGCGACATCATCGTCACCAACACGCCCGGCGTACTGACGGAGGATACCGCCGACATGACCATGGCGCTGATCCTGTCGGTGCCGCGCCGGCTGGCCGAGGGCGAGAAGCTGGTCCGGTCGGGGCAATGGAAGGGCTGGAGCCCGGGCGGAATGCTCGGCCACCGCATCGGCGGCAAGGCGCTGGGCATTATCGGCATGGGCCGAATCGGCCAAGCGGTCGCCGCCCGCGCCCGCGCGTTCGGCCTGTCGATCCATTACCATAATCGCCACCGCCTGCCCGCTATGATCGAGGCTCAGCTGGCCGCGACCTGGCATGAATCGCTCGACGCGATGCTCGGCAGCATCGACATCCTGACCATCCACACCCCGCGCAATCCGGCAAGCGAGAATCTGATCGATGCGCGCCGCATGGGATTGATGCGGTCGCACGTCTATCTGATCAACGCCGCGCGCGGCGGCATCGTCGATGAGGCCGCCCTGGTCGATGCGCTCGAAGGCGGCCGCCTCGCCGGGGCCGGGCTCGACGTCTGGGCGCATGAGCCGGAGATCGATCCGCGCCTGCTGGCTTTGCCCAATGTCGTGATGCTGCCGCATATGGGCTCCGCCACATATGAGGGCCGCCTTGCGACCGGCGAAAAGGTCATCGCCAATATCCGCATGTGGGCCGACGGGCACCGCCCGCCCGATCAGGTACTGGAAGGCTGGGCCTGACACGGCTCCATTGGCGAATTTCATGAGCTGCCCTCGCCTGCGATGCCTCCTTTGAAGGCAAAGGCGGCGGAGCTGAATCCGCCACAGCCCCGGCCGGGCTAGCGAACACCCAGCGGCAAGCACATCGCCGGATGCATCGCGGCCCATTCGGGCCGCATCCCCGCACCGGGATCCGGCACAAACACGCGCACCCGGTTCCGGCCTTGCCCCTTGGCGAGATACAGCGCCGAATCCGCTTCGGCGAACCGCAGCGCCGGGTCATGAACCGCCATATGGTCGATCAGCGTGGCGCCGGCCGATGCACTCATCGCCACCGGCTCACCGTGGCAGAGCACCGGCCGGCGCAGCGCCGCGAGGACCTGTTCCAACCGATGGCCGAGCTCGTCGCGCTCGTGAATGCCGCGTAACAGCACGGCGAACTCATCGCCACCAATCCGCGCAACCATCTGCGCATCGGCGAACAGCTGTTTCAGCCGCGCCGCGACCTGGCGCAGGCAATCGTCGCCGGCGGAATGGCCCAGCCGGTCATTGATCAGCTTGAAGTCATCGAGATCGATCAGCACCAGCGCCGACACGCCACGTGCGCGCAGCAGCGTATCGGGGAGGTCGTAGAAGTTGGTCTGGAACATGCCGCGATTGGCGAGGCCGGTCAGCGAGTCGCGTTCGGCCAGGCGGCGTAGCCGCTCGGTCCGCACGCGATCCTCGGTGATGTCTTGCTTGGCGCCATAGAGTCGCCGCGCCCGGCCGCGCTCATGTTCGACATCGGTGGTCAGGCGCATCCAGCGCTCGACGCCCGAGACCGTCTGGATATGGGCATCGAGCGCGAAGCCGCGCCCGGTCGCGATCGCCTCGGCCCGCAATGCCTCCATCTCGCGCCGCGATTCCTGGTGATAGAGATCGACAATTGCCGCGCGGTCGGGTGCGATCAGCGGCGACAGGCCGAACAGTTGATAGACGCCGTTGGTCCAGGTCAGCGCGGACGTGTCGAGATCGCACTCCCACGCGCCAAGCGTGACCAGCGAGGTGACGCGGTCGTAGAGGCGGTTGAGCCGGGCGATCGATGGCACGGCTGGTGCCATACCGCCTCCCGATCGAACCGAATCATGCCTCATCAATGCGTTCCCTGTTGGCCCGCACAGGCGGGGTCGGCAAGGGTCTATGCGGCAAGAGTTAAGGACGGATTAGAACGGAGGGCGCGCCTTTCGCGACAAGCAATGTTTCGGCACTTATAGTGCCAAAATAGCCCCGGCCTCGCGTGATCGTGCCGCGCTCAATCCCCGGTCAATATCCGGTCAACCAGCTGCTTCACCGTCGGCACGAAGCCGTTCGAATAGAAGGGATCCTTCTTGAAATTATACGCGCCGTGCCCGGCGAACATCAAATTCTGCTCGATCGGGCCGCCATGCGCGATGTCCTGCAGCGTCTTCTGAATGCAAAAGGAGCGCGGATCGGCGAGCCGGCCGGTCGAGTTGGTCTCGGTGTCCGACCAGGATGAGAAAGCGCACTGGCTGAGGCAGCCCATGCAATCGGCCTGGTCCTTGCGGATCACGCCCTTTTCCTCCGGCGACACGAACACCAATGTATTGTCCGGGGTCTTCAGCGCATCGGTGAAGCCCTCACCGAACCATTGCCGCGCACGCAGCAGGTCGTTGCGCGTGACCCAGAAATTCCGGCCCTTCACCCCGACATCGAGCTGGAAGGTGTGATCGCCTGCTTCCTGCGTCGAAAAGGCAATCTGGCGCTCCGAACGCGCCTCGAGGCTGCGCAGGAACGGGTTCCGCACCGCGCTGGAATAGAAGCCGGTCGGCGAGAAGCGGTGCAGCAGCACTTCGCCTTCCTCGATATCCATCAGCTTGGCCTTCCAGCCATCCGGGATCGGGCTTTCCTGCGTCAGCAGCGGCCGCGTGCCGAACTGAAAGGCGATGCTGCCGAGTTCGGGATTGTCGATCCAGTTCGACCAGTCGCGCAGGAACCATACGCCGCCGGCCATCACGATCGGCACTTCATCGGAAATGCCGCCTTCGCGCATCACCTCGCGCAATTCCTTGACGCGCGGATAGGGGTCCTGCGGTTTCAGCGGGTCCTCGGCATTGGACAGGCCGTTATGACCGCCGGCGAGCCAGGGATCCTCATAGACCACTGCCGCGAGCCATTCCGACGCCTTGGAATAGGCGCGCTTCCACAAGGCGCGGAACGCCCGGCCCGAGCTGATGATCGGTAGATAGCTGACCTCGTACGAGGCCGCGATCTCGCTCAGCTTATAGGGCATGCCAGCGCCGCAGGTGACGCCCGCGACCATGCCGCGGGTGCGTTCGAGCACGCCGTGCAAGATGCGCTGCGCCCCGCCCATTTCCCACAACACGTTGATGTTGATCGCGCCCTTGCCGCCGGCAATGTCGAACGCGCGCTTGACCTGCTGCACTGCACCCTCGATCGCATAATCGATCAGTTCTTCATGGCGCTCGCGCCGGGTCAGCGCGGTGTAGATCTGCGGAATGATCTTGCCGTCGGGGTCGTAGCTGTCGGCGTTGACCGCCGAGACCGTGCC
>NZ_JBOHHW010000086.1:0-11095 GCF_050725575.1 Sphingomonas sp.
GTCGTGCCGGCAGCCGACAAAGTCACGTCGAAATAGCGCGCATTGGTCTGCGTCGCGGCGTTGGGATCGATATTGTTGGGCACGAAATTGCTCGCGCCGGGCAAGCCGTTGGCCAGAGTCGCGGCCGGCAATAGCGTGCCCGGCTGTTGCGGCTGCGGGCTCCCCGTATTGATCGGTTGGCCGTCGACATATTCGATGCCCGTATTGATATCGAGGCAGTCATCCACCCCAAAGGCGGGCTGCTGGATGCAGATATGGCCGAACTTGCCCGATGTGCCGTTGATGCCGTTCCCGAGGGTTGTCGGGATGCCGTTGACCAGTTGGCCGTCGACCAGGACGTTGTAGGCCGGATCCAGCTTGGTGACCCAGTGCGTCGGATCGGTCCACGCACCATCCCCCGCTTTCGCGCCGACATAACGGTATGGATTATTGGCTGCGATATAATCCCAGAACAGATAGAGTGGTTGATAGAAGGACAGGGTGCCATAGCCGCCGGAGCGTTGCCCGCTGAAAGTACTGCCACCGGACAGGACGGCAATCACGAGCTGCTTGGCGAAAGCGCGATCGAGAATGAGTGGCCCACCCGAGTCACCTGGTCCGGTGGTGCCTTCATTGGGAAGCGCATTGTCCTTGAACAAATTATAATCGACTGAGCTGGAGTGGCCGGGGCTGTCGAAATCAGTCTGATACAGATTCTGTGGCAGGCCGCTGGGCGAACCGGACGTGAAAATATCGATGTCGTCGAGCGAACCGAGCAGGCCGACATAGTTCTCCGCGACGCGTCGGCGATAGCCTCCCGGCGTAGTAGCGCCGGTTGGGCCTGTGCCGGTCGTGCCGTAGCCAGTGATCGTAACATGGTACCCGGTGCCGGTGGCATCGTCGATCGCGTCCGGGGCAGGCAGGGCGGACAAGAGGATCGCCCAGGTCGGCACATTTGCTGCCGGAGTGTCGAGCGATGCCAGCGCGACGTCGCCCTGGAGGAAATTATTACCCTCGCCGAGGAGGACGGAATCGGGATTATACAGGACTTGGTTGACGTTATACATGTAGTCGGCGACGCGGGTCTGATATGACGGGCCACCGGCAACGCCGTACAGCCACTTTCCGAATGCCGAATTACCCGCGGCGTTGTTGTTGGCCTGGAAACCGAAGCCGATCGGCAACTGACCTTCGCCGGTGCCATAACCCCAGGGGTTCATGGTGCCGCCATTAGGACTTTCATTCACGCAGTGCGCGGCGAAGAGTACCGTGCGCGGGTTGATCAAGGTACCGGTGCAAGTGCCGATAAAGCCGTTCTGCTGGTCAATAATCATTCCGCCAACGCCGTTGACGCCGGTATCAACGGCGCCGTCTGGCGTGTTCGGCGGGGACACGACGATGCTGGGATCCAGTACCGAGGTGGGTAGCCGAGCGTCGTATGGCACGTTGACCATGTCGCCGGGCCCGGCATTCTGGGCATGGGCGGTGCCGCCCAGCACCAGCGACAAAGTGCCCGCCGAAGCGAGGAGCCACGAACGGACGCGTGCCGAACGCACGCCGATATTCGGCTGAATCATCTGGATAAATCCCCTTGACTGGAAACGGTGCCCCCGTTTCATTCAGCGAGGCTATCCAGCAAATTGAGCAAGCTCAAGGACTTGATCGCACCACTTTCGTGGCATCCCGTGATTGGATCGATTATTCCCGCTTATGTTGCTCCGTGGTGACACTTCCCGTGTGGTGAACGGCTCATTCGCCAACAAACTCATCCACTCTGGGTCTATCGCCTGTAAAACGCTTGCTATGTGAGATCGGCGGTGCACACTTCTATGTGCCGGACAATTCCGGCGCGTATTGGTGGGGCATCATGGCACGCTACCGAGTTGCATTGCTGGTCGCCGTTCTGGCGGCGTGCGCCGCTGGCGCGATGGCCAGCGCGTCCGAGACAATCACATACACATATGACGCGAAGGGTCGGCTGGTGAAGGTCGAGCATTCGGGTACCGTGAACAATGGCGTGGTGGCGAATTACACGCTCGACCGGGCGGACAACCGCCGGAACGTTAAGGTGACGGGCGCTCCCTGACCCGGGTTCGAAGCGTGACGCGCTCGGCGTCGCGATAGTTTTTCCAAATTACCGCACGAACTGGAGATTTCCATGAACGGTTGTTCTGTGGGTGCTGCTGCGCGCCCGTCACGCGCATGGCGTATGGCATTGTCGGTCAGCACGATCCTGGCGGCGGGCGTCATCACGCCAGCACTGGGGCAGACGCTGCCGGCTCCGACGCCGGTTCGACCCCTTCCTGATTCCAACGGCGTGGATCTCGCTACCGGAAAATTTTTGACCCAATCCAAGAGCATCGGCATCGGTAGCCTGAATTTTGCCGATGTCTGGTCGGGAGGTGTCGATTCTTCGACCTTTACCAATCTGGTTATCGGCACCAACTTCCAGATGATCGTCTTTGTCGAGAACCGTTCGATTCGGTTCGTTGCTGACGGCAATGGTATCTTTCAGCCTGAACTGGCGAACGGTGCAACTCTGGTTGACCTCGATCCTGGAAGTCTTTCCAGCAACTTCAGATATACTGCCCCAGACGGAACTGCCTATGAGTTTGTTCGATCCAAGGTTGGATCGGTCGGGATGATAGCGCCTTCGACAACGAACAAGACGATAGCGCTTTTGTGGAAAGTGACCAAGCCGAACGGGGAGACGAAGACCTGGAACTACAAAACCCAGCAGGTAAATACAGGCTGCATGGTTGGGCCGGGCGGCATACTCGGGGGCCCCAATTGCGTCACAACGACATATCAGCGCGCGCAGTCGATCACGACCAACACCGGTCATATGCTGAAAGCGACCTATGCGTCGCAAACGCCAGGTGCCCAGTTCAATCAATTGGTCGGCGTCACCGCGATCGACAACAGCATCGATTATTGCGATCCGCTCGCCGACAGCTGCACCGGGCTGACCCAGACCTGGCCGAGCCTCACGATCAGCGAAACGACTGACAATACCGGGCTTGTCGACCGCCGTTTCAATGCCCCAATCAGCGACGAGTTCCGCGTGCGGCTCGGCCTCAATGGCCCGGAAGAGGTGGACGAGAATGCGACGGGTAATCCCAATGTCTCGATCACCTATTATGGCGACGGTAAGGTTCACACACTGACCCGTGCCGGCGTCACCGACACTTATACCTATGTTCTTACAGGCAACGGCCTGGATGTAACGCGCGTCGGCCCGAACGGGGTGACCCAGACATGGCATGTAGCGGTCGATGCGGCGCGGGTGGAGTCGAAGACCGATCCGCTCGGTCACACGACGACCTATGAATATGATGCCGCCAAGCGGCTGACTAAGACGATCTTCCCCGAAGGGAATCAGCTTCTCTCCACCTATGATACGCTCGGGCGGCTCGTGGAAACGCGGATCAAGGCAAAGCCCGGCTCACCGATCGCGGACATCGTCACAACATCGACCTATGATATCAGTTGTACGGCCGCATCACTGAAATACTGCATGAAGCCACTTTACGTCATCGACGCGCGGGGGAATCGGACGGACTACACCTACGGCTCCGACCACGGCGAAGTGGTGAAAGAGCAACGCCCAGCGGCTTCGGCAGGCCAACCTCGGCCCGAGATAAATTACAGTTATACGGCGCTTTACGCCAAGGTTCGCAACGCCGCCGGACAACTGGTCGATGCCGCCACGCCGGTCTGGAAGCTGACCGGAATAACCTCATGCGCTACCGCTGCGACCTGTCCGGGTTCGGCTGCCGAAACCAGAGTGGCGATCACCTATGGCACTGGTAATGGTGGCCTTAATCTTCTGCCGACTCAGGTCACGGCGAGCGCCGGAAACGGATCGCTGAGTTCGACCACCAGTTATGACTATGACGCCTTCGACAATGTGATTTCCGTCGATGGCCCAATGCCGGGGGCCGCGGACACGACCGTTTATCTGTGGGATGCGGCGCAGCGCTTGATCGGGCAGATCGGTCCGGATCCGGATGGTGCGGGGCCCCTGAAGCGTCGCGCTACAAAGTATAGCTATACCGGGAACTGGCTTGCTTCAACGCAGGTCGGTACGGTGAATGGCACGACCACGGCGGATCTTACGGCCATGGTCGTCTCCCAAGCCAACACGGTCAGCTATGACGCAAACGATCGCGTAACGAAGGGAGTGGTGTCGGCGGGCGGCAGCACCTTCCAGGTGGTGCAATATAGCTATGACTCGGCAGGGCGGTTGGAATGCACAGCCCTAAGGATGAACAGTGCGATCTGGGCTGCACTTCCAGCGAGCGCCTGTACTCTCGGTGCGACGGGCCTCGCCGGATCGGACCGGATCAGCAAGGTGAGTTATGATGCTGCGGGGCAGGCGGTCAAAGTGCAGACGGCTTATGGTACGACCGGGCAGGCTGACGAGACGACAAGCACCTATACTAACAATGGCCTAGTCGCCTCGCTGACCGATGCGGAAGGCAATAAAACCAGTTATGAATATGACGGCGTCGATCGTCCGTTGAAGGTGCGCTATCCGGTGACGACGGCGGGAACGGGGGCTAGCTCGACCACCGATTATGAACAACTCGGCTATGATGCAGCCAGTAACGTGATCAGCCGGCGCTTGCGAGACGGGATATCGATTGCCTTTGTTTATGACGCGCTGAACCGGATAACTTCGAAGGATTTGCCATCTCCTGAGGCTGATGTCGGCTATAGCTACGACCTTCTTAGCCGGCTGACCTTGATGCAAAAGGGGGCCATTCAACACACGCTGACATATGATGCGCTGGGGCGGTTGACGCGGGAAGCGCAGCCATTTGGGGCGATGGACTACCAGTATGACGCTGCCAGCAGGCGGACGCGACAGACCTGGAATGACGGCTTTTACGTTACGGCGGATTATGATGTGACCGGAAATGTGACCGCGATCCGCGAAAATGGTGCGGCGAGCGGTGTTGGTGTGTTGGCGAGCTACACCTATGACGATCTGGGTCGGCGGGTAAGCCTGACGCGAGGCAACGGGACGGTAACGACCTATACGCCTGATGCAGTGTCGCGGCTGTCGTCCCTGACCCAAAATTTGGCCGGCACGGCAAAGGATCTGACGCTTGGGTTCAGCTATAACCCGGCGAGCCAGATTGCGAGCACGACGCGCTCAAATGACAGCTATGCCTGGACCGGATCGGCCAATGTCGACCGGCCCTATACGGTGAACGGCCTCAATCAGGCGACGGCGTCCGGAGCGATCGCGCTGGGTTATGATGCACGCGGCAATCTGACCAGTTCGGGGGCGACCGCTTATGCCTACACATCCGAGAATCTGTTGAAGAGCACGACCGGCGGGATCACTGCTTATTATGACGGATTCGGACGCCTGGCGGAGTATGATACCAGCACCTCGACACGGTTTCTCTATGATGGGAACGCGATGGCGGCGGAGGTCGCCAATCCGAGCGGCGCCGTGCTCAAGCGCTATGTCTACGGCCCGGGCAGTGATGAGCCGATCGTTTGGTATGAAGGGGCAGGCACGACCGACCGGCGCTGGCTGCATACTGATGAGCGCGGCAGCGTGATCGCCGTAACCGATGCCACGGGTGCGGTGATCGGTACCAATACTTATGACGAATATGGAATTCCGGGTTCAGCTAATATTGGCCGGTTCCAATATACTGGGCAGGTATGGCTTTCGGAGGTCGGCCTCTATTATTACAAAGCGCGGTTCTATTCGGCGACTTTAGGGCGATTCATGCAGACCGATCCTATCGGCTATGGCGATGGCATGAACTGGTATAACTATGTTGGAAGTGATCCGATCAATTCTACCGATCCAACAGGGCTTGCGATTGGGTTGAGAGATATAGATATCCCGCGACTTAGTGACGATATTGTTGTTACCTCGGGCGGCGGCAGCGGTGGTGGCAGCGGTGGTAGCGGTGGCGGCGGCTGGGGTGGCTGGGGTTGGGGTGGCTGGGACTTTCCCAGTGGCGGAGGCAGCGGTGGTGGTGGCTTCGGCGGCGGTGGGGGAGGGGCACCTGGTGCAGATCCTAACTCCGTAAGCACGGACGATATCGTCGTGACGGCGCGAAAGAATAGAGAATTAAACGGTATTCAAATAGATCTGAGTCTTCCTTATCCTATAGAGCAGTTATGGCTTAGGGATTCCAAGGGAAAGATATTCCATATCCCAACAATATCGGAGCCTTACAAGGATTCCTGTGGAAATACGTTGGGCAAAAATGTTCCCGATCCTTCGGTAGAGATTCCAGATGACGTGGTGGATATAATTCACAGTCATCCGGACTGGGGTAGTCCTTGGCCTGCTGCAGGTGACTATACTTCTGCTCAAAAATATAACGTATTTAACATTAATAGGTCGGGTACTTGGGTTCTTCGTAAAGGCGCGGCTCGTGGATCGACGCCAATAACTTTATCGGGAGCGCGACCCTCCCCGCCTCCGTCAGGAAAGGGAGCAAAATGCAAATAAAAAGCATTTGCAAGGTTGTGATAATGATTTCTCTGGCGTCGGCGCACTCGCTGTCTTTGGCGAGAGGCGTCCATCGTCCAATGAATTTAAGTCCATCTGATAATTCTATTACAGGATGGATTTCCACTAAAGGTGAGTGGATGCTATTCAATCAGAAAGATTTCAAAAGTTACAGCCCTTACGGCAAGTCCGAAAACTACAAATGCGTAAGCCTGATAAATGGAACCGGCAAAAATAGATCTTATTTCAGTGATTTTGGAGATAAGGAGGTAATAGTAAAAGGGCGGGTTGCCGAGTATGATAAACTGTCCAGTGGCACTAGCGCCGCAGACAAATTTCTTTCCAAAAAATACTTTGGCGGAGAAGTGGTGGAAAATTACTGCTTGAGGGATTTTGTGTTTATCGTGGAATCGATGGAGTTGAAGGGAAATTCAAGGCCGGATTAAATGGTGCGATGTGGCCCGTCGTTCTCCAACGGAGCTCAGAATCGGCTTAATCGAGGTAAGGCGAAACCGATAGCCCGTCTGCCAGAGGTGCTCCGGGCGGCTATGCGATATCGCTGCAATGGTCGGGGCGATAGGATTCGAACCTACGACCCCTGGACCCCGAGACCAGTGCGCTACCAGACTGCGCCACGCCCCGACACATTGCAGGGTGCTGCGCCTAGCGGGCGGGCGCGGCGCTATCAAGGCAAAAATGACCGGGACGCCGGCCGCCGCAGGATTTTCGGGGGGCGCCACAGCAAGAGCTCAGGACGCGCCGTTTCGCGCGGCCATCATCGCATCGACCGCGACGAATTTCTCGCGCGGCGCGCCTTCGCGGGCGGCGGCGACTTCGGCGGCCTCGATCTTCTGCCAGTCGCGGAAGGTGACGACCTCGACTCCGCGATCGGCGAGCAGTGCGTCGAGGCCGGCGCGGCCGGTCTTGCCGCTGTCGCCGGGCAGGTCGGCGGCGATGTTCTCGGCGGCGAGGAAACCGTCGGGGCGGTTGGTGCCGATCGTGCCAGTCGGCCCGCGCCGCGCCCAGCCGACCGCGTAGAGCCCCGGTGCGATGCGGCCCTCGTCATTGGCGAAGCGGCCGAGCTTCTCGTCATAGGGCACGCCCTCGATCGGCGGGGTGCGGTAGCCGATGCAACTGACCACCAGGCCGGCAGGAACGGCATAGGTTTCGCCAGTGCCCGAGGCGCGGCCCTCGGCATCGAGCGCGGTGCGTTCGACGATGATCCGCTCGACTCTGCCGTCGCCCTCGATCCGCACCGGCATGGCGTAGAAATCGAACACGATATTGATTGGCTTGACCTGCGGGTTGGCGGCGAAGTCGCGCAGATGCGTGACCGATTTGCGCTGTCCGGGATCAAGCGCGGCATCGGCCTCGACCGGCGGGAAATCGGCGGGATCGACTTGCGGCGCGGCGCGCGCGAGATGGCCGAGCTCGCCCAGTTCCTTGGGGGTCATGGCGATCTGGTGCGGACCGCGCCGGCCAAGCAGAGTGACCGTGTCGAGCCGCGCTTCGCCCAGCTCGCCCAGCGCATGTTCGACAATGTCGGAGCCAATGAATTCATCGCCGGTCTTGGCGAGGATGCGCGCGACGTCGAGCGCGACATTGCCGTTGCCGACCACCACCGCGCCGGGGCCGTGGAGCGGCGGGGCGAGCCCGGCGAAATCGGGATGGCCATTATACCAGCCGACGAACGCCGCCGAGCCGATCACGCCGGGCAGATCGTCGCCCGGCACGCCAAGCCGCCGGTCGGACGGGGCACCGGTCGCCAGTACCACCGCGTCATATAGCCCGCGCAGTTCCTCGATCGAGACGTCGCTGCCGACGCTGACATTGCCGACGAAGCGCACCGTATCGGACAAGGCGACCGCTTCGTAGCGGCGCGACACGCCCTTGATTGACTGGTGGTCGGGCGCGACGCCGGTGCGGATCAGGCCGTACGGAACGGGGAGGCGATCGATAATGTCGACGCGCACATCCGCGCCGAAAGTCTTCTGGCATCCTTCCGCCGTATAATAGCCCGCAGGTCCCGAACCGATGATCGCGATATGATGCACGTGCAGCCGCTCCTCGTTCTTTTGCCGGATGCTAGGCGGGAAGCGGGGCGGGGGGAAGGTGGGATCGGCGTGCGAAAAGATCAGCTTGGCGCAGCGAAAGTTTACGCCGGTTGAAATCCTATTGAATAAGTAGAGATTGAGCTCCGGCAACCAATAAAGGGCGCCGTGGGAGTGTGTATGCCAGTACCCGAGTTGATCCGCGAACAGGCCGCAGGGGCCGATGCCATCGAACCGATCGTCGCCGAATTGCGCGCCGCGCGTGATGACTGGCGTGCCGCGCATCAGCGTTATGGTGCGGCCGGCACCGGGCGATTTCCGGGGCGTACCGCGGTCGGTTTCATGCTCGAACATCTCGAGGCGGCCCTGTTCCCGCTGCGGCTCGGCCATTATGAAGGCACGACCGAGGATCTGTTCGTCGCGCTGCGGCTCGAACAGGCGCTGGCGATCCTGCGCAGCGAAGTCGATCGCGAGCTGCGTTACTGGGAGGCGGAAAGCGCCGACCGCTTCGATCCCGGGCATGGCGAAACCATCGTGCGGCTGTTCGGCGCGGGCTTGCCCGAGGTGCGCCGCCTGATCGACAGCGACATCGCCGCCGCGTTCCAGGGCGACCCCGCCGCGCGCAGCGTCGACGAGATCCTGATCTGCTATCCATGTGCGCTGGCGGTGATGTACCACCGGCTTGCGCATCAGCTCTATACGCTCGGCGCGCCCTTGGTCGCGCGGGTGATTTCGGAGATCGCCAATACGCGGACCGGGATCGACATTCATCCCGGTGCGACGATCGGGCCGAGCTTCTTCATCGATCACGGCACTGGCGTGGTGATCGGCGAGACCACGATCATCGGCGCGCGCGTGCGGCTGTATCAGCATGTCACGCTCGGTGCGCGGCGCTTGCCGGCGGAGGGCGGCGACACGGTGCGCGAACGCTTCGCGCGGCATCCGATCGTCGAGGATGATGTGGTGGTCTATGCCGGGGCGACGATCCTCGGCCGGGTGACGATCGGCGCGGGATCGACCATCGGTGGCAATGTGTGGGTGACCGACGATGTGCCTGCGGGCAGCCTGGTGATGCAGCCGCCCGCCTTGCTGTTTCGCGCCGGACAGCCACATCTGCCGCTGTTCCCCGGCGACGATTGAAGGAGCGATTGACGCGGGCGCCTGCAGGTCCGACATTCCGTTCATAGGAGAGTGATATGGCAACAGCCCTGAAGCTTGAATCGGACCTGATCGATCGCGCCGCGGCGCGCGGGATCAGGATCGAACCCTCCACGCTGACGCTTGGCGCGGAATTGTCGGGGATCGATCTCGATCAGACCCTGTCCGACACCGATGGCGAGATCATCCGCGACGCCTGGCTGCGCTACAAGGTGATCTTCTTCCGCAACCAGGACATTGGTTATGAAAGCCATCTCCGGCTCGGCCGGCTGTTCGGCGAGCTTGAGGGGCATCCGGTGCTGCCCTCGATCGATGGCTATCCCGAAATCCTGATCATCAAGGGCGTCGAGGGGGTGAATTTGACCCCCGATACGTTCGAGGGGTTCAAGGCGTTCAATAAATGGCACACCGACATGTCGTTCCGGGCGAAGCCCTCGATCGCCTCGGTACTGCGCGCACGGCTGCTGCCGTCGGTCGGCGGCGACACGATTTGGGCCGACACCGCCGCCGCCTATCGCGGATTGCCCGCCGCCGTGAAGGAGCGGATCGACGGGCTCGATGCCGAGCATGATATCGTGCGCAGCTTCGGGCCGCGCGTGACCGACGAGAAGCGTGCGCAGCTGGCGCGCGACCTGCCGCCCGCGACGCATCCGGTGGTGCGCGTCCATCCCGAGACGGGGGAGAAGATCCTCTACGTCAACCACACGTTCACGACGCGGATCCTGGGCATTCCGGCGGAAGAGAGCGAGACGCTGCTCAAGCTGCTGTTCGACCGCATCAAGGTGCCCGAATATCAGGTCCGCTTCCGCTGGAGCGACCATGCGATCGGCATCTGGGACAATCGCTCGACCCAGCATTATGCGGTCGGCGATTACTGGCCGGCCGATCGCGCGCTGGAGCGCGTGACGGTGGCGGGGGATGTGGTGACGCGCTGATCGGGCAGGGCTGATCGGGCAGGGCTGATCGGGCAGGGGGCGCGCGGAACGGCTCGACCGCCGCGCGACATCGCTCTATCGCTTTGGCGATGTCGCTGATCGAGGCCGTCGCCTCTCTCCTGATCATCATCAATGTCGTGCTGGTCGCGCGCCGCAGTATCTGGAATTACGCGTTCGCGATCGCCGGGGTGCTGATCTACGCGTGGATCTTCTTCCAGGCGAAGCTGTACAGCGACGCGTTGCTGCAGGGGTTCTTCCTGGTCATCAATCTTTATGGCTGGCGGCACTGGTCGCACTCGGTTGCGCGTGAAGGGGACGTGCGAGTCGGGCGGATGACGCCGGCGGATCGCTGGCGGTGGATCGGCGGGATCGCGGCGGCGACGGCGGGCTGGGGCTGGCTGATGCACCGCTTCACCGACGCATCCTTGCCCTGGCCCGATGCCGGCGTGGCGATGACCAGCGTCGCCGCGCAGATCCTGCTG
>NZ_JBOHHW010000087.1:0-10775 GCF_050725575.1 Sphingomonas sp.
GATCTTCAGCTTGTCGAGCGGCCGGTAGGATGCCTGGGCATAGCCGGCATAGGCAAAGCCGTCATTGGATTGATATGAATTGGAGATGCTCGGCAGGCGATCGCTCCGCCCCAGCGCCGGGAAGTTGAAGCCCTCGATCCGGAAATTCTTTTCTTTGGTCGCGAAAAGGCCGGCGATCCAGTCGAACCGCTCGCCCGACGGCGAAGTGAGCCGCAACTCCTGGGTATATTGCCGTGGCTTTTCATTGACCGCATCGGTGATCTTGAAGGTGAAGCCGTTGGTCGCAGGGCCAAGCAGGACATTGTTCGGATTCCCGGATGCGCCGGTCAGGTCGGTAAAGACGCTCGATGGCGGCAGGCCCGATGAGTCCTCGAGATAATCATAGCTCGTACGGCGATAGCTACTGATCGAGGTCAGCGTCGCGAAATCGAACTGATAGGCAAGCTGCAGGCTCACGCCGAAGATATTGCGCTTGGTATAGCCTTCAACCGACGCAAGCGTTGTAAAGGGACTGCCGGCGCCACCGAGCGCCGCGTTGACTGCCATCGGATCCGACGCGCACCCGCAATTGTGCAGCGGACCCTGGCTGCCCACCGGTTCGCGATTGGTCGCGCCATTGTCGTCATGCGTGCCGTCGACGGTCACGCTGGCGCTGAAGCGATCGCTGGGTTCCCAGCGCAGCGTGCCGCGATAGCTGAACGATTCCGTCTCGCCCCAGCGCTGGCCGTAATAGGGGCTGCCGACAAGGACGTTACGCAGATAGCCGTCATTGGACCGGTAGCTCAGGGCGATCTTGGCATAGAGATTATCGGCAATTGGGCCGCTCACCAGGCCGGCGGCATCCATCCTGCCATAATTGCCGATCTTGATGCGGGCTTTGAACCGCGGCGTCGAATTCGGCTGCAAGGTGACGAAGTTGATCGAGCCGCCGATCGAGTTCTTGCCGTAGAGCGTACCCTGTGGCCCGCGAAGCACCTCGACCCGTTCGAGATCGAACAGGTCGAACACCTGGGCGGAGCGCGCGGCGATATAGACGCCATCGACCGAGACGACGGTCGAATCGCTGGCGGCGGGCCCGTCCTCCTTGGTGCCGACGCCGCGTATCGCGATTTCCGGCTGACCCGCCGCGAACGCGGCGAAGCTCAGCCCGGGGGTGCGGTTGGCGATGCCAGAGAGGTCGGAGATATTGTTGTTTGTCAGCGTGTCGCCGGAAATGGCAGTGATCGCGGCGGGGACGTCTTGGAGCGCTTCGGCGCGGCGGTTGGCGGTCACGACAATGTCGGCAAGGCGACCATCGCCATCAGCCTGCGCGCTCTCCGGGACTGCATCGGACGGAGCCGATGTTTGAGGCGTGACGCTGGGTTGGGTTGCCTGAGAGGCTACCGATTGGGCCGTGGCGGGAGCCGCCCATAGCCCAATGACCATCGCCGTCGTCGAACTCAGCTTGCCTCTTGTCATTTCGCTCTCCCCGATCCCTGATGCGCGCCTGCTCATTAGCAGTCCGACCGGTCAGTCTTATTATCTCGCAGGGGAAAGTGCAATAGATGACCGACCGGTTGGTCAATTTTTGATTTGACGCCGGCTGCGCTGCCAAAAAAAAAGCGCTTCCCGAACCCGACCTCGGCCTCTTAGGGCGGGAGGGAGCGTGTTGCGCGCGAGCTGGAGTGACGGATGAAGATCATAAGCCTCTTGGCTCTGCTGTTTGCCGCCGGGACGGCGGTCGCCGCGGCGCCGGCCCCGGTTCAGGCACAGCAGGCGACGGTGCTGGCCGACGCCAGTGAGGACATCGTGGTCACGGCGCGGCGCTCGGGCGCCCCAATGTGGACGATCGAGACAAGCGCCGGCGTGGTCATCCTGGTTGGCGAGATCGCTGAGGTTCCCAAGGCGACGCCGTGGCAGCCGGAGCGGCTGGAGGGGGCGACCGAACGGGCGCAGCGCATCGTCCTCGGTACCAAGGCGAAGATATCGCCCGGCGACATCTTCCGGCTCATCTTCAAGGGTGGCCGGCTGACCAAGCTGCCCAAGGGGCGCGTCGCGGCGGATTATCTGAGCCCACAGCAATTGCAGCGGCTGCAGACGCTCGAACGCCGCTTCGATCAGGATTATACGCGGCAGAATTTCCTGATGGCGGCATTCGACCTGTTGTCGAAGCGCCTCGCCTTCAATCGCAACACGACCAACGACGCGTCCGATGTCGTGCGCAAGGCCGCGCGGCACGCGAACATACCGACTCAGCCGGTCGGCGAAGTGCGCGGCGAGGACATGCTCGACAATCTTTTCGGGGCGGCCGCCGAAACCCATATTCCCTGCCTAGAGGCAGCGATGACCGCGACCGAGGCAGGGCCCGATATCGTCACCGACCGCGGCCGGGCCTGGACCAAGCTCGACGTTCCGGCAGTGATGGCCAATCCGCTTGAGGAAGCGCTGGGACGCTGCTGGCCTTGGACCAATGACGGCTTCGGCCCCGCGCTTCGCCAGCAATGGGTCGATGCGATCCGCGACGCCACGGTGAAGCCCGGCGTCACGCTCGCGGTCGTGCCGCTCCGGGTGCTGGCCGAGCGCGACGGGGTGCTCGACCAGCTCGAAAAGCGCGGCCTTGAGGTCAACGGACCAGTGTGGCGGGAGTGAACCGTGCCGGTCAATCCCGAGCTTAAATACCGGCAACAGGCGGGGCGAGCGTTCCGAGCCAGGCGACAAGCCCGAAGATCAGCAGCGCAAGGCCGGCTTCGACGGCAAGGCTGCGACGCAGCAGCGCGAGTGCAACTTGCGGTGTACTCTGATCTAGCGCGACCTCCAGGGCCGGTGTCAGGCAAAAACGGTTGAGCGCGGCCAGGCCGAGCATCGCGCCGAACAGTATCAGCTTTGCGATCAGCAATTGCCCGTAAGGCGTCGCAGGGAGCGTCTGGATATGATCGGCGCCGACGAGGAACGCGCCGTTGACCAGCCCGGTGGCGACCAGCAGCGCGACGATGATTGTTCCCATGGTCGAAAACCCGGCAAGCGCATGCCGGGTGGCGCGCACCTGCTCGATATCCGCTGTCGCCCGGTCCCGCATCACCAGCAACAGGAGGACGAAGAGCGCCCCAAGCCAAGCCGCAGCCGCGAGTAGGTGCAGGATGTCGGACAGCAAATGGATCCAGCCCGCCATGCCCTCGGTGGCGGCGCCGTGCCCCGACCAGGCGAGGGTGGCGACCGCCACGCCGCTAAGCAGCGATGCCGGAAGCAGCGCCGCGACCGGCCGTCGGGCAATGGCCGGTGCGCAGATCAGCACGCCGGACAGGGCGACAAGCCGTGTCAACAAGGCCCAGCCCAGCGCCGTCCCGGACAACAGCATGATCAGGGTCGCCTGATCGACGTCCGTGAAGGAGGTCCCGGCCATACCGGCTGCCTGCAGCCCGAACCCGAAGCCCGAAAGCATCGCCCCAACGCTTGCCAGGGCAAGGAGCAGGGGCCGGATCGGGATGGAAGTGCGTCCATCCCGATCCGCGCCCCGCATTCCATACAGGCCGAACAACGCCATCCCGAACAACAGCCCGAGATCGACAAACAGCCCGTAACGGACTGCAATGATCGGCCAGTCGTCCAAGCGATTATTTCACGGTGAAGGCGACGCGGCCTTCCACGCGGTGCGTGTCGACCGAGACGACATGCCATTGCACCTGGTAAGTCCCGGCCGGCAGTGCGCGCGCGAAAGTCGCGACCAGCGTCTTGCCATCCTTGTCGAGCGCGGTCTTGAAGCCGCCCATCTTCATCGGCGCGTGATTGGCCATGCCGGGCATACCGGTCATGACCACATCCATGCCCGACATCTGCGCGACGAGCTTTTCGCTGAAGGCCAGCGCGATCCGCGTCGGCTTGGCGACCGATGCGCCGGCCGCCGGTTGCGCGGACAGCAGCCTGGGATGCGCCAGGGCGGGGGCTGTCCCGAAAAGACCGGCAAGAGCGGCGGGGGCAAGAGTCGCCAAAAGGGCCGTACGCACAAAGTTCATTGGTATCTCCTTCGGGGTCGATATGCTCAATACGCAAGGGCGGAGCTTACCCCTCGGTACTTTTGCCAAAGTCGATGTGAGGGTGATCGCCGTCCGCTGCGTATGACATATATGGGCTCGGAGACTGACGCATGAACGACATTGACGCGATACTTGCGCGCTTGCGGGATGCGCCGGTCCATCCCGGCCTCGCCACGATCGATGCGGCGGTGTTCGACGAACTGGCGGCGCGTGCCGCTGCGCCGCCGCTCAGCGCCAGGGCCTTTGGTGTGGCGGCGGTCATGGCGCTTGCCATCGGCATCGCCGGCGCTGCCCTTCCCGGCACGTCCGCCCGTGCCGCGCCGATCTCGCCCCTCGGCGCGCCCTCGGCGCTTGCCCCCTCGACGCTTCTGGGAACCGCCGAGTGAGAGACTATCGCCGGATCATTCTCATCGCGCTCATCGCCTTTGCAGCGGCGATTGCCGGCGTGGTTGTCGGCCGTGAGTTCGTCGTTCCCGAACGGCCGGTGGAGAATCAACTCCATGAGCTGCTGCACGAGCAGCTCAATCTCGACAAGGAACAGCATGGCCGTATCGACCTGATCGAGCAGCGGTTCGCGGTACGGCGGCGTGCGCTCGAACTTGAGCTCAGGGCCGATAATGCGCGGCTCGCCGAAGCGATCGAGGCGGAGCATGGCTATGGGCCGAAGGTGGCGGCGGCGATCGATCGCTCGCATCAGGCGATGGGCCAGCTCCAGAAAGAGACGCTTGAGCATATCTTCGCCATGCGCGGCGTGCTGCGGCCTGATCAGGCCGTCAAATTCGATCAGGCCGTGGTTGGGGCGCTGACGGCCAAGGAGAGGTGACTCTTGGTCGGGTGACTGGCGATGAGGTAATTGGCGATCTCGCCGGTTGTTCCGACGGCGAGCTGACCGCGCTTGCGCTGGCCGGGCGGCAGGCGGCCTATGGCGAGCTAATGCACCGCCACCGCGACACTGTCTATCGCATCGTCCGCGGCCAGATCGGCGATGCCGATGAAGCGCTCGACGTGACGCAGAACAGCTTCATCGCGGCCTTTTCGGCGCTGGCGCGCTTTGACCGGACCCGGCCGTTCCGCGTCTGGGTCGCGCGCATCGCGATCAACAAATGCCATGACTGGGCGCGCCGCCGCGCGGTGCGCCGCTTCCTCGCCTTTGCCGCGCCGCTCAGCGATGCGGAACAGGTGGCCGACAGCGCGGCGCCCGCCGACGCCATGCTTGCCGACAGGCAGGCACTGGCGATCACCATGCGCGCGATCGCCAACCTCCCGGCCTCACTCAAGGAGCCGCTCGTGCTGCGTACGATCGATGAATTGTCCCAGGCGGAAACCGCCCAGATCCTCGGCATCAGCGAAAAGGCGGTCGAGATGCGCGTGTACCGCGCACGGCAGAAACTGGAGAAAATGTTGAGGGGTTGAGGAACGGGCCGCGTATTCCAGTCCATGACCGCCACGACTTCCAGGACGATCGCAAAGACAATGACTGTATCCATGCTCGATCGCCGTACCTTGCTACGCGGCGCGGCGCTGGCCGGCGGCGGCGCTGCTCTCTCAAGCTGGTTCCCCGCCTGGGCGCAGCCGGTGTCGGCGGGCATCGCGGCCACGCTGCCGACCGTTGCGGGCACCGACATCTCGCTGCGCATCGCGCATCAGATGATGACCGTCGATGGCCGTCAAAGCCACGCGATCGGGATCAACGGCACTGTTCCTGCGCCACTGGTGCGGCTGAAGGAAGGGACGACGGTCCGCCTGTCGGTCACCAATGATCTCGATGAAGACAGCTCGATTCACTGGCACGGCCTGCTCGTCCCGTTCCAGATGGATGGCGTGCCCGGCGTCAGCTTTCCCGGGATCAAACCGCGCTCGACCTTCGTCTATGAATTCCCGGTCCGGCAATCGGGCACTTATTGGTATCACAGCCATTCCGGCCTGCAGGAGCAGATCGGCCATTATGGCCCGATCGTGATCGACCCGGCCGGTATCGACCCGATCCGGTCGGACCGCGAACATGTCATCGTGCTGTCGGACCACAGTCCGCTTCACCCGCATATGATCTTCAAGAAGCTCAAGCAGCAGGGCGGCTATTTCAATTATCAGAAACAGACGCTGGCCGATCTGATCAAGGGCAAGGATCAGCCGCTCAGGGACCGGCTGATGTGGGGCGGGATGCGGATGGACCCGACCGATATCTCCGACGTCACTGGCGCCACCTATAGCTATCTGATCAACGGCCATGGCCCGCGCGACAACTGGACCGCCCTGTTCCGGCCCGGCGAGCGGGTGCGGCTGCGCTTCGTCAATGCGTCGGCGATGACCACCTTCAACGTACGTATCCCGGGACTGCGATTGACCATCGTTCAGGCCGACGGCCAGCCGGTGCGTCCGGTCACCGTCGATGAATTCCAGATCGCGATTGCCGAGACCTATGACGTGATCGTCGAGCCCGTCGAGGACCGCGCCTATACTTTGGTCGGCGAGGCGATCGATCGGTCGGGCATGGCGCGCGCCACGCTGGCGCCGCGTGAGGGCATGACCGCTGAGGTGCCGCCGCTGCGCAAACGTCCGCTCGCGACCATGAAGGACATGGGCATGGGCGACATGGGTGCTGCCCCGGTGGTCGGCGGCGACTGTCCGCCCGAACATGCAGCGATGGGCCATTGCACGCTGGCCTCGGCCGCACCGACGGATCGCGCTGCGACGGCGAGCGACGGCATGGGCGATATGCCGGGCATGAACCACGGCGCCGGCGGCATGAAGCATTCGATGCGCGACTTTTCCAACGCGGGTGGGGTCAGGAAGAGCCCGACGGTGCAGACCATCTCGCCGATGCCGGTCGATCGTACCGGTGAACCCGGCCAGGGGCTGCAGGATGTCGGCCACAAGGTGCTGGTCTATCGCGACCTGATGGCGGTCGATCGCAATCCGGACGTACGCGCGCCCGACCGCGCGATGGAGATCCATCTGACCGGCAATATGGAACGCTATATGTGGGCGTTCGACGGCGAGAAGCTGAGCGAGGTGAAGGATCCGATCCCGTTTCTCGAGAATGAACGCGTCCGCGTCACCTTGATCAACGACACGATGATGGGCCATCCGATCCATCTGCACGGCCATTTCTTCGAGCTGGTGACCGGTCATGGCGACCATGCGCCGCGCAAGCATACGGTGCAGGTCCAGCCCGGCGGGAAAGTGACCTTCGACGTCACCGCCGATGCGGTCGGCGACTGGGCCTTTCACTGCCATATGCTCTACCACATGCATGCCGGAATGATGCAGGTTGTGACGGTCCGCCCGCGCCTGGGCGATGGCGCATGAAGACCCTGCTGCTTCTCGCTGGCGCATCGCTGGTCACGGTCGCCGTTCCTGCGCGCGCTCAGTCCATGGATCAATCGATGCCCGGCATGACCATGCCGGCCAAACCGGCGGCAAAGCCGAAACCGAGACCCAAAGCCCCGCCGGCTGCCAAGCGCCCTACTCCGGCAAAGGCTGCTGCACCGGCACCCGCAGCGAGCCCGGACATGCCGCCCATGTCGATGGCAATGCCGCAGGCGGCGCCGGCCGAGGATCCGCACGCCGGCCATGTCATGCCCGGCATGCCGGCCGCGAGCCCGGACGCGCCCGCGCACGGCCCTGGCGGCACCGCGCTGCCGGCGGGCGATGCCTCGGCGCCCGCCGCGTCGGAGGCCAATTATGCCGATACCGTCTGGGGCAAGGACACTATGGCCGCGTCGCGCCGGCAACTGCGCCGCGAACATGGCGGCGGCAATTTCTCGCAAGTGATGTTCAATCTCGCGGAATATCAGGTGCGTGATGGCCGTGACGGTTTCCGCTGGGACGGAGAAGGCTGGTTCGGCGGCGACATCAACCGGCTGGTGGTGAAGTCGGAAGGCTCGGGCAGCTTTGGCGAGGGCGTCGAGGACGCCGAAATCCAGGCGCTCTACAGCCGCGCGATCGGCCCCTATTTCAACCTTCAGGCCGGCGTGCGGCACGACATCACGCCCAATCCCTCGCGCACCTATGCGACGATCGGGTTCGAAGGGCTCGCGCCCTACTGGTTCGAGGTCGAAGGCGCGCTGTTCCTGTCCGACAAGGGTGATCTGCTCGCCCGGGTCGAGGGCTATTATGACCAGCGCATCACTCAGCGCCTGGTGCTGCAGCCACGGGCCGAGCTGAACTTCGCCGCGCAGGACGTGCCGGAAACCGGCACCGGTGCCGGGTTGAGCGATGTCGAGCTCGGTTTGCGCCTGCGCTACGAGGTCACCCGTGAATTCGCGCCCTATATTGGCGTGTCCTGGGATCGCCGCCTCGGCGACACGGCGCGTTATGCCCGGCTTGCGGGTGAGAATGCCGGGGCGACCAGCTTCGTGATTGGCGTGCGGACCTGGTTCTGAGGCTTCGCGTCACGCCGGCTTTCCGGCCTCGTGAAAGGCCGTGACAACCGCCGCCATGTCCTGCTCGCCATGTCCTGCGGCAAGGACGGTTTCGAACAGGCGCCGGCTTTCGGTGAGCAAGGGTGCCGCCGCGCCAGCCGCCGCGGCGGCGTCGGCGACCAGGCTTGCGTTCTTGCACACATCGCGGATCGCTGCCTGTGGTGCGAAGTCGTCCCGTACCATCTTGGCGAGCTTGGCGGCCGCGACATCGCTGCGCAGCGGGCCGGATGCGATGATCTGCTCGAACAGACCCAGGTCCAGATCGAGCGCGCGCGCAAGGTTCGCAGCCTCGCCCAGCGCTGCGACCGTCGCGACCAGATACAGGTTCACCGCCAGCTTCATCGCCATCGCCGACGGCACCGCACCGGTCTCGATCATCTCGCGGCACATCGGGACGAGCAGTGGCCGCGCACGCGCCACGGCGTCGGGATCGCCGGCCAGCATTGCCACCAGCGCACCGGCTTCGGCGGGCAGGCGCGAGCCGGAGACCGGCGCTTCGACGAAACTGCCGCCCGCGGCCCGGACATCCGCCTCGAGCGATTGCGCAAAGGCGAGCGAATGTGTCCCCATATTGATGATCAGATGCCCGCCGGCACGGGCGGCGAAATCCGCCCCGCCACGGTCGAGTATCTGGTCCGTCGCCTGGTCGTTGGCCAGCATCAGGATCACCGTGTCGCACGCGTCGAACAGCGCGGCAGGGGTGTCGACTGCCCCCGCGCCAAGTGCCTGCAAGGCGTCACGCGACCGCGGCGAGCGATTATAGACGATGAGGTCGACCCCCGCGCGGCACAGATTGGCGGCCATCGGCTCGCCCATCAGGCCCAGTCCTGCAAATCCTGTCGGCATGCCGTGCTGGTAATCCGCCGGCAGCGGTCCGGATAGTGGCGAATTACCGGTTTACGGAAATCGGCTCAGGTCATGACGCCAAGCGCGTCGGCGACGCGCATCCGGCGCTCCACCACGCGTGCCGCCGCGCGCGCGACGAACGCATGCGCCTGCTGCCAGGGGCTGCCCGCGTCGAGCGGATCATTATCGACGACCTGGTCGAGGATCGCGCCGCCCCAACCTTCCGCCAACAGGTTAAGCGGCTCGAGATCGTTGCGCCGCGTATCGCCATCGAAGATCGCTGAAGGGAAGGGGAGCACGATCGACGGCGAGGCGAATTTCTCCGCGACCGCAAGGTCGCCGCCATGGCCGAGCGGATCGAGCAGCACGGCGCCCGCGACGCGCGACACATAGGAAGATGGCGAGAGCCGCGCCCACCAGGCGGTGGCGAAGCAGCTCGCGCCGCTGGCGACGAGCAGGACCGGCCGCTCGGCCGCGCGCACCGCTTCATCAAGCCGCACCGCCCAGAGATTGCGCTGCGACTCCGTGTCGGCGGCATAATCGACATGAGACTCACCGAGCCATGCCAGGCCCGGCAGTGCGCGCCGCGAGATGCCGCGATTGCGCCGGTCACCGGTGGTGATCACGGAAAACAGATCATTGGCAGGCAAAGTGATCGCGGTCATCACGCCTCTCCCGAAAACGCTTCTCCGAAACTGTCGAGTCGCGGGTCAGTTTATTCCCACTATATGGCTATGCAATAGTACTGCGCCGGAAAGGTGTCGGGCGGCGACGAGCGCTGGCCGTGTCATCTGTCGACGGATGCGATAGGCTCGCCCGCGGCGCATGACGGTGCCGGCGAACGGAGGCGGCAATGCGCAACCTGGATTTCAGTTCATGGCAGAGCGTGCTGGCGACGATCCTTGGCCTGGCGCTCGTCACCTTGCTCGGCGTCGGCATCCGCCTGCTGATGATGGTGACGATCCAGCAGCGCCGCGAACGGATGAACCGCCAGATCAACGAGCGGCTGCGGACTCTGATCGCGGCCTATAAGGTCCTGGGTGGGTCCTTTACCAGCAATCTCACCGTCGACCCGACGCATCTGCGCGACCTGCGTCGGCGCAGCGACTCCGGCGAAGGCGGGGCCGTCGCGGATCCGGACCCGGCGGCGACGGGATCGGATCGCGCGCGGCGCATCCGCGACGCGGTCGAGGCAGCATTGTCGGATATCATATTGCTCGGGACGGAGGAGCATGTCCGCCTCGCCGGCTACGCCGCGCGCGAGCTGATCGCGGGACGCCCTGTGCCGACGCACGAGCTGGTGATCGCGCTGCGCGACTTCATCCGCGACGCGCTGGATCTCGACCCGATTCCGGCCGACTTCGAAATCCCGATCCAGGGGCCGTCGCGCCCATCGGCTTCCGGCGGGCGCGGCAAGGGTGAAGGGGCCAGGGACAGCGCCCGGCAGGGCGGCGGCGGGGGCGGGGGCGGGGGCGGGGGCGGAACGGGAATGGGC
>NZ_JBOHHW010000088.1:0-9991 GCF_050725575.1 Sphingomonas sp.
TTTCGGCCGGCCGCTGGCGCGGCTGGCCCGCCCGAAACCACCATGCGTTGCAACCAGGTTGAAATCGACGAGCGCAGGAAGATCCATACATTGATCCATTTATGAGACGAAGTGATCCAATCATGCCGTCTTCTACGCATTTTCGAAACGGCTAAATATGTTTCCAGCGACAACGAGCCGCCTCACACGATCAAGGAGATACGACATGGCGATATTGGTAACTGGCAGCACCGGAACCATCGGAACCCAGGTGCTCAGCTTTCTGGATGGGCATGGTGCCGACATCCGCGCGCTGACCCGCTCGCCTGAGAAGGCCAGCCTGCCCGCGGGCGTCACCGCGGTGAAGGGCGGTCTCGCCGACATCGACAGCATCCGCGCCGCGCTGGACGGGGTCAGCACGCTGTTCCTGCTTGCCCCCAACGCACCCGACGAACTGACCCAGGCGATGCTCGCGCTGAACGCAGCGCGCGAGGCGGGTGTGAAGGGGATCGTCTATCTCTCGGTGTTCAAGGGCGAGGTCTATGCCGACGTCCCCCACTTCGCGAGCAAGATGACCATCGAGCGCATGATCAGTGCTTATGACTTGCCGGTGACGATCCTGCGCCCTGCCTATTTCATCCAGAACGACATGCGGCAGAAGGATGCACTGCTCGGCGGCGGTGTCTACGGCATGCCGGTCGGCGCCAGGGGGATCTCGATGGTCGATGTCCAAGACATTGGCGAGGCCGCTGCCAAGGAGCTACTGCGGCGCGAGCAGGCAAGCGCGCCGCTTCCCCGCGAGATCTACGAACTGGTAGGCCCCGACGCCCTCACCGGCGATACGCTCGCGACACTGTGGAGCGAAATTCTCGGGCGCCCGATCGCCTATGCGGGCGATGACCTGGACGGCCTGGAGCAGCGCCTCAAGAGTTTCGGTCCGGCCTGGCTCGCCTATGATATGAAGCTGATGATGCGCCGCTACCAAGAGGACGGCGCCGTCGCGACCGACGAAGATGTTGCTCGCCTCACGGCACTGCTTGGCCATGCGCCGCGTTCATACCGTGATTTTGCTGAAGCCGCCGCCGCCAGCTGGTCACAAGGCTGACTGGGACACCCGCCGGTCTTCCCGACCGGCAGGCCGCAATATTCTTACGAAGCTGCTCAAGGACGATCGTGATGACCGAGATCTACCACAAGGAGCATCTGCTCGACCGCGCCGCGATGGTGGTGATGCGCGCCATGATCGCGCTCCAGCCAAAGGCCGATCTTGGCCCCGATGGCCGCACCGCGTTCGACGACCTCATGGGCAGGACCCCGGCGGCCGACACCGTCACCTACGAAGCCGCCGAGATGGGTGGCGTTTCCGGCTGGTGGTGCCGCACACCTGGGGCGACGCCGGGTGCCGCGATCCTCTATCTTCATGGCGGGGCGTATGTCGTCGGATCGGCCCAAGCTTATCGGAACTTCGTGGGACAGGTTGTACTACGCGCCAAGGTCGATGCGTTCGTTGCGGATTACAGCCTCGCTCCCGAACGGCCATTTCCGGCCGCGGTCGATGACAGCGAGGCGGTCTATCGTGGACTGGTCGCCGCCGGGATATCCAAGGTCGCGATCGTCGGCGATTCAGCGGGTGGCGGGCTGGCGCTCGTCACCGCGACACGGATGACCGCCGCCGCTCGGGGCGGCCTGACGCCGAAACCGGTCGCCGCCGTCGCGATGTCCCCCTGGACCGATCTTGCCCTGACCGGCGACAGCGTGACCACCCGTGCCGGGCACGATCCGTTGCTGACCCATGGGGCGCTGGAACAGGTACGCATCACCTATCTCGGTGACACCGATCCGAAGGATCCGCAGGCGTCGCCTTTATATGGCGACCTGACCGGCCTGCCGCCGGTCATGCTTCATGTCGGGGAGGACGAGATCCTGTTCGCCGACGCGCAGCGCATGGCCGATCGTCTTGAGACCGCCGGTTCAGTTGCCGAACTCCACATCTGGCAGGGCATGGTCCACGTCTTCCCGGCCAACCTCGCTCTTCTGCGCGCCGCGCCGGAGGCCCTCGAGATCATCGCCACCTTCCTGCGTCACAACCTGCGCGGTTGAGCGCTTCAACCCTGTCCTCGGACAACATTCTTGAAAGGAGATTTCGATGACTCGCATCCTGTTCGTTGGCCAGAAACCCGAGACCGTTGACTTTTCGGACCCGTCGCTGCCGCCGGGATTCAATGCGGAAAAGATCAACGCCGGCATCGCACTGGCGGTCGCGAACATCCACGAGCGCGGCTGGGAAAGCGATACCTGCATGATCACGCCCGATGCCGCCGGTCGCACCATGCTGGAAACGCAGTTGAACAGTGCGCACTATGATTGCGTCGTGATTGGTGGGGGACTTCGGATTCCACCGAAGAGCCTTGCATTGTTCGAAATGGTGGTAAACGCCGTCCATAAGGCGGCTCCCAACGCGACGATCGCGTTCAACACCCGGCCCGAAGACACGGCCGACGCAGCCGCCCGTACCCTGCCTCCATCTGACTAACCGCGCCTCCTAGTCGATACCAGCCTCGAGTAGCAGTGGACCTGCTTGGGCTTGATCGTCACAGTCATGAAAGTGACTTGAACGTCCCAACGTGTAAGGCTCCTCAAGAGCGAACATAGGCCCGCCGGGGTATCGGCGGGGCCCAAGCGAACGCCAGTCCTTCTGAGAGTACACCACAGCAGGCGATGCATTCGGTTGCGTCGGTTAGGGCGAAAGTTCTATGTTGCAATGCAACAGGGGCGTGCGATCGGCAACACCGGCTTGTCGAGCTATGTCAGCGAGTCGATCGCTGCAGGTGTAAGCGTCTGCCGTCTTCCCATATCCGACTCCAAGTCGGCCCGGTCGATCAAAAATCGGGTCACAAATCGGGTCACAAGAGCTGTCTAACTGAGACGAACTAGGTCGATCTCAGGGGAACCTCAGGTTCAAAGATTTGTGGTGCGATCAATGACTTACAGGCCGAATCACGAGGATTCAGGGTGGTGCCCCCGGCGAGATTCGAACACGCGGCCTACGGTTTAGGAAACCGTTGCTCTATCCGGCTGAGCTACGGGGGCACGGTGGCGGTTGGTAAGGGGTGGCGCCGAAGCGGTCAATCGCGGCCGTACGCGTGAGCCGAATATACCGCGATAGACCCAAAAAGATCGGGCCCGGACAGCCATGCCGCCGGGCCCGGTCTCGTAATCCGTGCCGCGAATGCCTGCGCATCCGGCGGCGGATGGTTACGCCTTGACGTGTTGCGCGATGTACTTGTTCATTTCGAACATCGTGCACTTGTCGCGGCCGAACACCTTCTTCAGCTTCTCATCAGCCAGAATCTCGCGCTTGTTGGCGGGGTTCTGGAGATTGTTGGCCTTGATGTAGTCCCAGACCTTGCTGATGACCTGGCTGCGGGGCAGCTTGTCGTTGCCGACGATCGCGCCGAGCTCGGGCGAGGGCTGCACCGGTGCATGGATGCCGCCGGTCTTGGTGGGGGTCGTCGCCATATAAAGTCCTTCCTGATGTGCCGTTCAAGCCGACATCGATTCACGCCTTCTTCAGCGCGCGCTCCTTGTGCGCTGCCTTTCTGCCGTTGTCACTCTCTACCATGCCTTGAGGAGAACCCTTCGTCGCACGAGCGCGAAGCGTCCGGCCCCTGTGCCGCGCGCCCGGCGCTTCAAGGGCTTGCGAGGGGTGCGGTTTTCGGGCGCCCGCACCGCTGCCTCATGCGGCGTGCCCTCACCTTGGGCGGGGTGCATGAAAACAATGAAAAACGGCTGATTTCCGCGATTTTCGGCCCCACGCTTGCGTTGTTGCCGGCATCGCGGCATCTGACCTGCGCAGCCTGAAAGGATGATCGATGAAGACCCGTGCCGCCGTTGCATTCGAAGCGAAGAAGCCGCTCGAGATTGTCGAACTGGATCTTGAGGGGCCGAAGGCGGGCGAGGTGCTGATCGAGATCATGGCGACGGGAATCTGCCATACCGACGCCTACACGCTCGACGGATTCGATTCGGAAGGACTGTTCCCGAGTGTGCTCGGCCATGAAGGGGCGGGAATCGTGCGCGAGATCGGTGCCGGCGTGACCTCGGTGAAGCCGGGCGACCATGTCATCCCGCTCTACACGCCCGAATGCCGCCAGTGTAAGTCGTGCCTCTCTGGCAAGACCAATTTGTGCACCGCGATCCGCGCGACGCAGGGCAAGGGGCTGATGCCCGACGGGACGAGCCGGTTCAGCTACAAGGGCGAGACGATCTTCCATTATATGGGCTGCTCGACCTTTTCGAACTTCACCGTGTTGCCCGAGATCGCCGTCGCAAAGATCCGCGAGGACGCGCCGTTCAAGACCAGCTGCTATGTCGGATGCGGCGTGACCACCGGCGTCGGCGCGGTGGTCAATACCGCCAAGGTCGCGGTCGGCGACAATGTCATCGTATTCGGCCTGGGCGGGATCGGCCTCAACGTGCTGCAGGGCGCACGGATGGCCGGCGCCAACATGATCGTCGGCGTCGACATCAACCCGGACCGCGAGGAATGGGGCCGCAAGTTCGGCATGACGCATTTCGTCAACCCGAAGGACGTGAGCGACATCGTCGCGCATCTCGTCGCGCTGACCGATGGCGGGGCGGACTACACGTTCGACTGCACCGGCAATACGACAGTGATGCGCCAGGCGCTGGAGGCGTGCCACAGGGGCTGGGGCACCAGCATCATCATCGGCGTGGCGGAAGCCGGCAAGGAGATCGCCACGCGGCCGTTCCAGCTGGTCACCGGGCGCAACTGGCGCGGCACCGCGTTCGGCGGCGCCAAGGGCCGCACCGACGTGCCCAAGATCATCGACTGGTACATGAACGGCAAGATCGAGATCGACCCGATGATCACTCATGTGCTGAGCCTGGAAGAGATCAACAAGGGCTTCGACCTGATGCATGCCGGCGAGAGTATCAGGAGCGTGGTGGTCTATTGAATCAGGCGCCCTCGGTTCTGCCCAGGGCCATTACAAGAAAAACCCCCGGCGTGCGAACGCCGGGGGTTTTTGTCTGGCCGGGAACGGGCGAACCCGCCCCGACGCCGGATCAGAACGACTTGCGGAGCGTCACGCCATAGGTGCGCGGCTGGTTCGGATAGCCGCTATAGCTCTCCGGCTCCGGGAATTGCTGCGCGACCGTCGGGAAGGTCGAGATCAGCGCATTGTCATTGGTCAGGTTACGGCCCCAGACCATCACGTCGAGCTGGATATTGGTGAAGCTGACACCAAGGCTCGCGTTCACGTTGTTGCTGTCGAACGTCGACAGTGCCGGCGGGGTGGTATCCGTGAGCTGGGTCGGGCTGACATAATCATATTCGCCGCGCAGATAGGCGTTAACCCCATCCGTGATGTCATGCGAAAGGGTTGCCGAGGCCGATACGCTCCATTTGGGGATACCGGCAGGACGCGTGCCGGTCAGGTCGCGGAAGGGCGGCCGCAGGCCTGTGGTCGTGCTGCGGGCGCAGCGCGGATCATAGGTGACGCACGGTGCGCGCGCGAAGGAATCAAATTTGGGATCGAGATAGGTCGCCGCGCCCGTGAGCGAGAGCCACGGCGCCGGGCGGTAAGCCGCGTCGATTTCGAAGCCCTTGACCGATTCCTTGCCCGCATTGACCAGGCTGTATCCAAGGCCGGTAAAGGCATTGGACTGGAAGCCCTTGATCTCCTGCTTGAACACCGCGAGGTTGAAGAAGCCGCCGCGGAATTTTGCCTTCAGCCCGGCTTCGTAGACGGTGACCTCTTCCGGAGCGGCCGAGCGACCAACGCCGTTCGATGGCGGGCGGCTGTCGGATGAGAGATTATAGGCGCCCGCCTTCCAGCCGGTGGAATAGCTGGCATAGACGTTCACGAAATCAAGGTCATAGGCGACGCGTGCCGCATAGGTGACCTTGTCGCCGGTCAGAATGCCCGACTCGTTCGCGTTCGGGAAATTGACCGGCCCGTGGACCGGCGAATCCCCGTAAAAGAATTGCAGGCCGTTCAAGGCGAACGGGTTGACCCCGCCAAGTGACGCCGGGCAGGCATTGAACGGCTGACCTACTCCACCCCCAGGTCCGTTAGGTCCACCGACACCAGGAAGAGAGGCGCCCAGGCTCGATCCGAACAGATTAACCGGCGTCCGCCCAAGGGTTGATGCGGGATTGAAGCCCTTTTGGAGCAAGCAGCCGAACGGCGAGCCCGGACTACCCGCAACATTCGCAAACGGCAGGAAGCCGAGACCCGGGATATTTTCCAGGTTCAGCGAGGAGAATGGGTCGTTCATGACCACATTGGACACCACCGCCTTGCGATCGTTCATATAGGCGATGCCGCCGGTCAGGGTCAGCCGGTCGGTGACCTTGAAATCCGCCTGGCCGAACAGCGAATAGGAACGCTGCTTCATCTTGTAGCGGTCGGAAATGCCTTGCCCGGCCTGGAAATAGGTACGCCCTGGCACGATCGCCGGATTGGTGAGGCTCTGCAACTGTTCGAGACCCGTGATCAAGCCCTGGGAAAGGGCGTTGACGAAGGCGCGGGCATCCTTGCCGAAACGGATGTCGCGGCCGGTGTCGAGCTTCTCATCCTGATAGAAACCGCCGACCAGCCAGCTGAAGGGACCGTCGCCGGTCGAGGCAAGCCGGAGTTCCTGGGTGAAGGTCTTGATCTCGTTCGCGGTCGTATTGCTCGCAATATCGGCGCCGGTGAAATCAATGTCCTGCTGCGACTGGTTGACCTGATTGCGATAGGCGGTGATCGATGTCAGCTTCGCGAAACCGACATTCCAGTCGACTTGCCCCGAAACGCCTTGACCCCGGATGCGGTTGGATGGATCGGTGTTGAAGATGACGTTGCGATCGAACACGCGTGTCGTGTCGGAAATGGCGAAGCCAAGCGCGCCGATCTGCTGTGTCGGAAAGCCGTTGCGGATCGACGAGACACCGCAGCAGACTTCCTTGATCAAATTGTAATCGCCGATGATGCGCACCGACAAATCGGATGACGGCTCCCACAGCACATCCGCGCGGACCGACCAGCGGTGGCGATTGTTCACGTCGGTGCCGGTGGTCAGATTGTTGAAATAACCGTCACGTTCGTTGACGCTGCCCGACAAACGGAACGCAAGGGTCTCGGTGAGTGGCCCGGTGACTGTGGCCCTCGCATTCATCAGGCTGTAATTACCGACGGTGATCTCCG
Organism: Sphingomonas sp.; assembly: GCF_050725575.1. Classification (GTDB taxonomy): domain Bacteria; phylum Pseudomonadota; class Alphaproteobacteria; order Sphingomonadales; family Sphingomonadaceae; genus Sphingomonas. The sequence goes on from NZ_JBOHHW010000088.1 coordinate 7,194, forward strand.
CCTTGCCGCCCCAGTCGAATGCCGGGCGCTTGGTGACGATGTTGATCGCGCCGGCCGACACGTTCTTGCCGAACAAGGTCGATTGCGGACCACGCAGGACCTCGACGCGCTCGATCTCCGGCAGATCGTCCAATGCCGCGGCGGAGCGCGAGCGATAGACGCCGTCGATGAACACGCCGACCGAGCTTTCGATGCCGTCATTGCCATTGCCGTTGCCGAAGCCGCGGATCGAGAAATTGGTCTGGCCTGCCGCGTTGAACTGCGAAACCTTGAGTGAGGGAACGACCGATTGAAGGTCGATAAGGTCGCGGATCTGCGCTTGCTCGATCGTCACGGCGCCCGTCACGGCGACCGAGATCGGCACATCCTGCAGCGTCTGTTCGCGCTTGGTGGCGGTGACGATGATGTCGTCGCTGGTGTCCACGGCCTGTGTATCCTGCGTCGCAGCGGCAGGATCGGCGGTTTGGGCGGTTGCGGGTACTGCATAGATCAGTGCCAATGCAGACGCGGCAAGCAATTCATATTTCTTCATAAACATCCCCTCGTGTTTACGTTGCCGATCTTTTTGTCGGCTGGCACGTTCGTAAAGTCGGTACGGTAATCTGCGCTGCGTCGATTCGGACGTCAATGGCGTTTCATGCGGGAATCTGCGGGGTTGCGGCACAGTTGCCTAAATGAGACAGTCGGTGAATCGAACATCGTCACGCCGGAACGTCGCTTGCCGTAACGTCGCCTGCGAATCGCCGCGAAGGAAGCCCGAATGCCTGAACTGATCGCCAGCCCCGATGACGGGGATCTCGTGGCTCCGACTCCCAAGATCGCGGTGCCGGACGAGGTGGCGGAGGCGGTGCGGACGCTGATCCGCTGGGCCGGCGACGACCCCGCGCGCGAAGGGCTGATCGATACGCCGGCACGCGTTGCCCGCGCGTGGAAAGAATATTGCCAGGGCTATACCGACGATCCCGCGCACCATCTGTCGCGCGTGTTCGAGGAAGTCGGCGGCTATGACGAGATCGTGCTGCTGAAGGACATTCCGTTCCAGTCGCATTGCGAGCATCATATGGCGCCGATCATCGGCAAGGCGCACATCGCCTATCTGCCGAGCAACTGGGTGGTCGGCATCTCCAAGCTCGCACGCGTGCTGCACACCTATGCGCGCCGCTTGCAGGTGCAGGAAAGGCTGACCGCGGAGGTTGCCAATTGCATCTGGGACAATCTGAAACCGGTCGGCGTCGCGGTGGTGATCGAGGCGAACCATGCATGCATGAGCGCGCGCGGCGTGCGCACGCCGGGCGTGGCGATGGTCACCAGCCGGATGATGGGCGTGTTCCGCGAGGATGAGCGCAGCCGCAAGGAAGTCCTTGCCCTGATGGGCTTCTAGCACCGCGTGCCGGGGGCTGATCAAACCGTTCTGGTGACCGGGGGCGCGCGCCGCATTGGTGCGGTGATCGCGCGCCATCTGGCGGGGCAGGGGCGGCGCGTCGCGATCCATCACTGGAAATCGCATGACGAAGCCGAGGCGCTGGCCGCCGAGCTGCCCGGGGCAGTGGTGGTGACCGGCGATCTTGCCTTGTCGTCCACCGCGCAGGTGCTGATCGACGAAGTGCGCGACCGGTTCGGCACGCCGGTCGCCGGGCTGGTCAACAATGCATCGATCTTCCAGTTCGATCGCCCGCCGCTCGCCGATGGGGATGCGATGGCCGAGCATATGGCGGTGAACCTGACCGCGCCGGTGCTGCTCGCCTCGGCGATCGCGGCGCAGAACGACCTGGCGGACGGGGCGGTGGTCAATATCCTCGACCAGAAGGTCGTCAACCTCAATCCCGACTTCTTTTCCTATAGCTGCTCCAAGGTGGCGCTGGCCGGGGCGACTGCGATGCTGGCCCAGGCGCTGGGGCCGCGCATCCGCGTCAATGCGGTGTCGCCGGGCCTGTCGCTGCCGAGCCTCGACCAGACCGAGACCGAGTTCGCCGCGGTGGCGAGCCGCAACCTGCTGCAGCGTCCGGTCGATACCGGCGCGATCGCCCGCGCGGTCGATTTCCTGCTGACTGCGCGCGGTGTCACGGGTCAGAATATCTTTGTCGATAATGGCCAGCATTTCCTGCCCCGCAATGGCGATGTGATGTTCGAGACAAGGTCGGCGCATGGCTAAGGGCACGCGCTTCGCGACGATTCTTGACGGCCTGGAAGTCACCATGGGTCTCGGCATCCATCCGGAGGAACTGGCGGCGCCGCAGCGGGTGATCCTGAACGTGCGGCTCGAGGTCGATTATCCCGCGCCGCCGGCCGAGGACCGGATCGAGGCGGTGCTCGATTACGACTTCATCCGCACCGGCATTCGCGAGCTGGTCGCCGGGCGCCATTTCAACCTGCAGGAGACATTGTGCGAGGCCGTCGCCGCCTTGTGCCTGCGCGATGAGCGCGTGTGCGAAGTGACGGTGCGGTCGTCCAAGCCGGATATCTATCCCGATGCGGCGGTGGGGTGCGAGATCGTCCGGGGGCGTGGCTAGGGGCACGCGCTTATTCTTGCGCATGAAGGCGCGACGCTTCACGGAGCCGCGGCTCTGCGATTCTCTCGACCCGCTCCATCGCCTTGCGGATATCCTCGGCGACATTCGCCTCCTTCGCAGACGGTGGGGCAGGGCATGCCCAGAGCCCGGGGCGACGCGCACGCATCCATTGCAGCGCGGCGGTGATGTCGGGGCGCACTTCGCGCTTGTAGCGCACGATCACCGGCGCTTCGCTGGCAACCGGGTGGTAGACGCGCACCGCCTCCTCCTCATAGCCGATCGCACGCT
>NZ_JBOHHW010000089.1:0-8406 GCF_050725575.1 Sphingomonas sp.
CCTGAACATAGCTTTGTACTACACCATGGAGATAACGAGCCTCCTCGGTTTTGAATTCGACTTCAAAAGGTTTTTTTATATATATGTCCCATAGAATGAGAGATATAGAGCCATCAGATAAATTTTTTCCCGAGAAGGTATCACCGGAGAACGACATCAGATTTCTTATCTCTGTTTTTCCAGTGGCATTTATCAAATTTGTTAAGTTAACTAACCAATCTATTAGGTGTATTTCTATATTAATTACAGTGGAGCTTGTCTCAATAAATACGCGATTCAATCTAAATTGATTAATGTCATCTATAGAAGAGATGTTCTGTGGAGCATTGTCACCGTCTTCATTGGGAAAAACAATAGCCCGCATTATTAAATCACCTCATGCTATTTTGGATTACTTTTTAGGTTTTGATCACGTTCGTCTCGGGGGTACTGTGTAATAATCACTTCAACCCTTGCAGGGCGTCCGATTTTTATAGAAAGGGCCATGGCAGCAGCCAGTTGGGGTCGCGCTAATTCCTTGGCAACTGATACAATCATCTTTGGATCTGTAATATCTTTTAGTGGCTTTGTTATCACTCGATTAATATCTTCTCCATCCGATCCTAGGCTGCTAATAAAACCGCTTTGATTGCTCTCATAGGCGGTGGTTCCTCTGTCGCTTGGGCCAAAAGTTCCTTCCCTTTCGGCAGCGATCATGGTTTTTACCGCAAGTATTTCTGCCTGGCGTTTTGTCATTGGAGACTGATATCTATTACTAGCAGTTCCGTTTGGGTCATGGCGTTTTTGACGATGGGTCTCCGTTTGTTCCGGATAAACGACAATAACATGGTCCCCGTCATTGCGTGGAATGAACGTCTGCTTTCCGCTAGGATCGCGCGCCATGACGGGGTCATTCCCGACATAAGCATAAAGATTGATCTGGTCCTTATACCCAACCGGATCAGTCTGCAGGAACCGCCCCAAGCTCGGTGAATAGATCCGCGCCTTATAATGATACATGCCAAGCTCTTGCAGCCAGGCCTGTCCGGTATATTGAAACCGCCCGAACTGCCCCGGTGCGGCAGTGCCATAGCCATTCGGAATGCCATATTCGTCATAGGCGTTGATCGCGGTATCGGTGCCCGCCGGGTTGGTCGTTGCGATTATCGAGCCCTGCTGGTCGGCGAACAGGAACCGGCGTACCGAATAATCGGTCGTGGCGCCCTCGAACCAGATCAGCGGGTCATCCGTCCCGGCGCCATGGACATAGCGCCGCAGCAACTGGTTGGCGGCGCCATATTCCGCGATCAGCGCGTCGCCATCATACAGGAACCGCGTGTCCGTGCTCGCCGTCGGCGAACTGGTCGAGCCCGACACCCTGAACAACCGCCCCAGCGGATCCCAGACCAGCGCCGCCGTCGCGGCCCCGCCGGATCGCGTGATCAAGCGGTTTTCGACATCGTAGCCAAATGAATTGCCTGCTCCGTCCGAGGTCAGATTGCCATTGGGGTCATAGCCGAACGTCGCCGCGCCGATGCCGGTATATTGGTTCAGCCCGTTTACCGCATAACTGTTGCTGATGCCCGTATTCGGATAACCGGTGAACCTGTAATCATTATTGGTTCGCGTTCGTGTGGTGATCTGCCCGGCCGGGTTGTAGCCGAATGAGGTGTCGAGCGGTCGCAGGCCGGAGGTGAATCGGTACGACGCCATGGCTGGCCGGCCAATGGGATCATAGATGTATTCGGTCGACCCGTAATTGCGGTACAGCGCCTGAACGCCGCCGAACGGGTGGTATGCCACAAGCACATTGCGCCCGCCGGATGGGTCAAAGACAGATTCCTGGCGGTTGAGACCATCATAGCCGAAGGTGAAGATCTGCCCGTCGGGATAGGTCGTGGTCACCTGATTGCCATTGGCATCATAGCTATGCCCGACGGTCGCACTCAGTCCGCTGATCGCAGTCGTGCTGCTGGTCAGCCGCCCGACCCGATCATACATGTTGGTAATGCCTTCGCCGGTCGCACTGTCAAAGCGGGCGTAGCTCTGAGTCCCCCGCAGGTCATAACCATAATAGACGTCACGCGTTGCCAGGGCCGAGGGGCAGGGGCCGACCTGGATCGGCGCACATCCGTCCGGCACCGTTTTTATCGCCACGCGGTTGAGAGCGTCATAGCTATAGCCGATAACCCGCCCATCGCGCTTCATCAGCTTCGCGCGGTTGCCGCCGCGGTCATAAGCATATTTCTCGCAATCGTCCCCGGGGCTGATGCTCTCGACAGGGCCGGCGATGCCGCCCACTTCGCTGATCGTGCCGATCGTGCACGGGGCGGTCGTGCCTTTGGTGGTTTTCGACGGAAACGACCAGGCGACCTGGCGGTCGAACCCGTCATAAGTATAGGCCGCGCTATTTCCATTGGCGTCGGTCACCGATGCCTGCTTGCCATTGGGCGTATAGGTATAGGTCACATAGGCCTGCTCGAGCGCCGGAGCGACCGTCGCCACCGACTTCCTGGTCTGCCGCACTTCGCCCGCGGCCGTGTACAGCGTCTGGGTGATCCGGTCCTCGCCGTCGCTTCCGGTCGTTCCAAGCGTACAGGCAAACGTCTTGCTATAGGCGGTCGGCAGCGCCGGGATCGCTGCCAGGTTCATCCGCGTCGCCACGCAATTGGGGCGGTCATCCTCGTCATAGCTCGTCTGGGTCACGCCCTGGACGCTGCCGTTATTGCCGAGCACACGCTCCTCGATCTTGTTGCCGCCCGGATCGAAACTGGCCAGGACCGTCTGGAAGACGGTGAACCCGCTCCAACTCGCCGGCGCCGTCATACCCGGCCAGGATGCCAGCGCACCGGTTTCTGTTTTAGTCAGCGTCCCATCGACATCATAAGTGTAGCGCACCGCAGGAAAGGTCAGCGGCCCGGTGCCGTCCGGATCCGGCTTGATCACACCGGTCAGCCGCCCCTCGCCGTCCCAGCGATAGCCGGTGGTATAGGGCGAGGCGAGCGTTTGTGCCTGCGCCGCGCCGGCCCAGCCCGAGATAGCGGCGAAGGCAAGCGACGCAGCCAGCCCGATCCGACGGCAGGCCTGTAGCGATGACGTGAACAGCTTCACTGGCATGATGTCAGCCCTGCTTTGGGATCGGTCTGGGCGATCAGTCGTCCGGCGGTATCGAATGTGTAGCAGGTGCGCAGCGCCAACCCGGCGCTGTCGACCACCTGCCCCTTCAGCGCGAACTTGTTGGCACTGTCATATTCGAAACTCGTCGTCGTCGCATTCCCCGACGCGATCAGTTCCTGTTTCGATATCGGCAGGTATAGCGTGCCGGCAAGCGCCGATATGCCGAACGGCGTCGTCACGCCCGCGAAACTGCCATAGCCGAATGTCGTGACCGGGCACACGCCCCCGGCGAGCAGGCAGCCGCCGGCCGCATTCAGCCCTGAACTCGCCGTGAGCAATTGGCCGTGCGTCGCATCCCAGCTGTAGCTTGCCCGATGGTTCAGCGCGTCGATTTCGAACGCCGGCTTGTTGCAGGTCGCCACATTCGAACATGTCGCAAGCGTCGGCCCGCCGACATAGCTGGTGATCGTCACCAGATCCGGCAGCCCTGTTCCCGGCTTGGCATGCTGCGTTTTCTGCACGACATTGCCGCGCGCGTCATAATCGGTCTGCTCGCTATTCCCTTCCGGCGCATAAGTCTCAACGACGCGCCCGAGATCATTGTAGCGCGTGCTGGTCGTCCGCAGCAGCGGATCGATCGACCTCACCTTCTGACCCCAACGGTCGTAATAAATTGTCGTACCGTTGGCCGGGCTGGCGGCCGCCTGTGTCGGGCTCAATGCCTCCGACCGGAACGGGCTGGCGAAATAGGCCCAGGACTTGCCGTTGGCATCCGTCAGTGCGCGAACATGCTCGTCGCCGCCGAAACTGATCGTGACGTCGGCGATGCCCGGCAGGCTTGGTTTGTAAAACACGGCAAGGGTGGAATAGACATCGTAGGGGCCGAAGACATTGGCACCGCCATAAGCCCAGGTCGCGCCGGCGGCATCAGTGAAGCTTTTTGTCCCCGACAGATAATTGGTCGTCTTCAGCGGTACATGCTTGTTCTTGTCGCAGAGAATCTGGTCAGGATCACCGATCAGGGTGAAGCCGACCTGTGGTCCCATCGCATAGGTCGCCGTCAGGCCGGACGACGTCTGATAGACGATGCTGGCGGGCCGGGCAGGCGTAAATACCGGCGGGTCAAAGGCGACGGGGCAGGTTGGGGTCGGATTATAGGCCCCATAGTCGTAGAAGCTCATGCGAATGTACGAACCGAGATTGTTCGCAACGGTACTCAACCCGACAACGTCGGAAGTCGCGACAGTATTGAAATAGGTCGCGTTGATATTGACGCCACTTGGGAATGCCCATGTCGTCAGATAGAGTGACTTGTTCGAAAGAGGGCTGACGATACCAGGCGATGAAAGATCGGCCGATGGAAAGCCGACGCCGCCTACCTGAGTATAGGATCGAGTCGTTCCCGAATGATCGACATAGCTAAGGCTCACCGGGCTGTAGAGGCGGCGGTTGATGATCCCGGTGACTGGAGTACCCGCCTGGGTCAGGGTCGAGCCATCGGCGCTGCCGCTGGCATAGGCACCCGATTGCTGACGATAGAAGCTTTGCTCACCGTCAAGGCCCGAGGTGATCGTCACGACATTGTTGATCGATGTATCGGCCAGCCAGCCGACCACTTGAGTCGCGGCATAGAGGTGCTGGGCATCCTGGGTCGTGACGAGATCGCTCAGCGCGTAAAGCCCGACCAGCGCACTGGCGACTGCCTGCGCGCCCCCGCCGCCCAGCGTCGCCACGCCATCATTGGAGAAAGCGGCGACCTGATTCCAATTGCTCTTCCAGCCGACGCCCAACCCGTAATTGGTGCCGTCACGCTGATCATAAGCGCGCTTGAGCGACAGCGAATAGGGGAAGTCGCCAGGACCGTCGACAAGGTCCGTCCCCGGCGCATAGGTCAGCGCACCACTGCGCCCGTCAATATTGATCGTGGCTCTAATCATCTCCGCTTTGGCTGCCTTGGGCGGGTCGGGCTTGCGGATGGCGCCGCTTGGGGAATCGATCGCGACCCCGACGCCGCCCTTGATCACGCGACTGTGGCGCGGATCGTAAATACCCAGTGCGATCCGGTCCGGGATGCCGCTGGTGCCGGGGCGCCAAGCCAGGAACGTCGAACGGACAAGCTCGCCGCCATTGCCATAGGTATTGACGCCTTCCCAAAGCGCTGACGTACGGTTCGGCGGCCCGCCGCTGATCGGGACGGAAATCTGGGGCTGGCGAAGCTGGCCATATTGTGGCGCGAGCAACGAATATCCCTCATTCACATAAGTCTGCATCGCGCTCTTCGCGTCGGGCAGATATTGGCTGAGACTTCCTGAGATCGAGGACCAGTTCGCCGATGTGGTCAGGTAAGTCGAATAGCTTGCCGGTACCGTTGCCCGCGTATCCTGTTGGGTGAACAGCGTCAGCGCCGCCATATCGTAAACCGCATCGGTTTCCTGGCGCGGTACACTGCCCTCTGCGTAGGAGAGGCCCAGGCCAGCGGTATAGGCGGCCCCGATATGGCCAGAGGTCGTATTGTCCTTCGCAATCGCGCTTACCGCCGCTTCGAAATCCAGCGAAAGAAACGTGGCACGTTCAAAGCTTGTCTGCCCCGGGATCGTCATCGCATTATTGGCATTGTCGAGCGTGAACACGCCGATCAGGTCGTGCATCTGGTAGACCGACGGTCGCGCGAAGGATGCGAGATTAAGCAGCGCGGAATATTGGCTGGCAACATTGGCCACCGTCGGACCGAAAGTGAACGGCAGCAGGTTGCTCGGGTCATAGCGCAGGCGCGAGGCAGCCGGCCTCATCCGGCTCAACGTGCCGGTGCCGGTATAGCCCCAGTCGTTCGACACATAGAATTGCCCGGTCGCACACCTCTTGGTGACAAGCGGCTTGCTCAGGACGCGGTCGGCATAGCTGCCCGAATTGGCGGCATAGGGATGATTGATCGCGATCGTCGCGACCGCAGGCACAGCCGCGGGTTGCGAGCCCAGATACTGGTCGCAATCATGATCCGATGCCCCCGCGATGACAGGTGGCGTATAAGGGTTACCGGCGCCGGCGGCGGCAAAACCGTTGGTCGAGGCATTGTATAGATAATTGAACCGCAGCATCTGTTCGCCCACGGTATCGGCATAATAGGTTCCGTATGCGGTCCCACCAAGCGAGACCGTGAAGGATGACCGGTAGATATCCGGAATCTGCCCGGTCCAGCTCCGGTCCGTCGCAACGACATAGGGCAGTGATGTCCGGCGGTTTTCGGCCTGTGGATGCGGGACGATATTCCTTTCCCCAAAGGCGGCCGAAGCCCGCATGCCGCGTGCGTTCGTCGCGATATTCTGCTCGACATTGGCGCGGTAGCCGTCGAGCGCCTGCCGGAAGGCCGCAATGTTGAACCCCTGAACGACGGCCGAATTCGCACCGCCGCCACTCGCCAGCAGGGCTGATTGGGAATAGCCGGAGGCCGCTTGCCAGCCGATCCCCGCCCGGTCGGCATGAGGTTTGTAGCTTGGATCGAAGGCGTAACTGACACCGCCCACCTTCGCGGTGACCCAGACATGTTCCATCGTCACCGTGAAGCTGCTGCCCGATCCGGTGACGGTTGCGGGAATGCCGCCATTGGCCAGCAATTTGGTCGCGACCGCGGCATCCGACACACCGGTCCAGCTCGCAAAATCGCTGGCTGAAAGGGTGATCTGGCCCATCGTATAGCTTGGTTGATAGGTCGATCCGCTGACCGCGTCGGATTCGCGCAAGGCATCCACCAGGAACTGTGCCTGATCGAAAGCGGTCCCGGCACCGTCGAGGACAACCCCGCGCCCGCCCTTCTGGAGGCCGAAGATCGGCACATATTCGACATTGTCCCGGACATGCTCAAAAATCAGGTCGATATTGTACCGCAGGGACCTCGCCGTTTCCTGGATCAATGGATCACGCGTCGTCGGCACCGCCGGACTGGCCGGGTTGCCATAATATGTCAGGGCGGTGGCCGGCGGGACCAGCGGTGCGGTCGCGATGACGACCGCCGGGCTTTCGGCTGCGGCCATGGTGGCGGGTGCGGCCACCAGTATCGCCGCGACCGAAACGCGCACCAGCATGCGACGCACTGCAGGCCTCATCGCCCGGCCCCTCGGTCCGAGGGGGCGGTGCGGAGCGGTGGCACGGTAATTCATTCACAAACTCCGCTGGGAACGGTGATCGTTATCGTTCCGGTCGATTGGGCTCCGCGGGCGTCCCGCACGACATAAGTGCCGATTTTGGTGCCTGCGGTGGTCGAGTTCCGGTATTGAACCGAGGTGGAGGACGCGACGGTGAAGGTTGGGGAGCCGGTGATACTGACCACCGTGAGCGGATAATCTCCTTCGGGATCGGTGTCGTTCGCAACGACATTGAAGAAATCACTGCCGCAGCGTGGCACAGACCCCGTATCCGCATTTGCGACCGGGGGCTGATTGACGGCGTCATTGTCGTTGATCGTGCCCGATCCCTGGGTCGCGGTGATCGGCGCCCCACCCGAGGCGGCCGATAGATTGACCAGCACCGTCTCGGCGGATTCGACGCTTGTGTCGTCGATCGTGACAACATTGATCGTCTTGCTGGTATCGCCCGACGCGAAAGTGAGCGTGCCGCTGGCCGCAGTGTAATCCGATCCGGCAACGGCTGTGCCATCCGCCGTGGCGAAGTTGACCGTGAAGCTCGCCGCTGTCGAACCGGTCTTGGTCACCGTATAGACCAGGGTTCCGCCCTCGGTAACGGGTGCGGCCCCGGAGATCGCGAAGCTCGGAGGAGGGGCGACATCATTGTCGTTGATCGTGCCCGATCCCTGGGCCGTGGTAATCGTCGCCCCGCCCGATGCGGCTGACAGGTTGACCAGCACCGTCTCGGCGGATTCGACGCTTGTGTCGTCGATCGTGGCGACGCTGATCGTCTTGCTGGTTTCGCCCGGCGCGAAAGTCAGCGTCCCGCTTGTCGCAGTATAGTCCGATCCGGCAATGGCCGTACCGTTCGCGGTGGCGAAATTGACCGTGAAGCTCGCCGCTGTCGAACCGGTCTTGGTCACCGTATAGACCAGGGTTCCGCCCTCGGTAACGGATGCGGCCCCGGAGATCGCGAAGCTTGGCGGAGGGGCGACGTCATTGTCGTTGATCGTGCCCGACCCCTGGGCCGTGGTAATCGTCGCCCCGCCCGAGGCGGCCGACAGATTGACCAGCACCGTCTCGGCGGATTCGACGCTTGTGTCGTCGATCGTGGCGACGCTGATCGTCTTGCTGGTTTCGCCCGGCGCGAAAGTCAGCGTCCCGCTTGTCGCAGTATAGTCCGATCCGGCAA
>NZ_JBOHHW010000090.1:0-7089 GCF_050725575.1 Sphingomonas sp.
GTGGATCGGCGGGATCGCGGCGGCGACGGCGGGCTGGGGCTGGCTGATGCACCGCTTCACCGACGCATCCTTGCCCTGGCCCGATGCCGGCGTGGCGATGACCAGCGTCGCCGCGCAGATCCTGCTCTCGCGGCGGAAGATCGAGAATTGGGTGCTGTGGATCGCGGTCGATCTGGTCGCGATCGGCATCTATGCGGTGAAGGATCTGAAGGTGGCCTGCGCGCTGTATGTCGTGCTGCTCGGCGTGTCGATCTGGGGGCTGATCGACTGGCGCCGCTCGGAGCGGGCAGGCCAGAGCAAGAGGGCAGCATGACGCGGCGGATTTGCCTGCACGGGCCGGAAAGCACCGGCAAATCGACGCTCGCGCCGCGGCTCGCGCGGCAGCTTGGCGGGGCGGTGGTCGATGAATATGGCCGTACCTTTGCCGAGGCGCATGGGGTCGATTTCACCATGGCCGATCTGGTGACGATCGCGCGGACGCACGACCGGCTGACTCGCGCGATGGGCGGGATCGATCCGCTGATCCTCGACACCGACCCGCTGATGACCGCGGTGTGGGCCGATATGCTGTTCGGCTGGCGCGACCCATGGTTCGATGCGTGGACCGGGACCGCCGACCTGTATCTGCTGTTCGATATCGACTTGCCCTGGATCGAGGACGGGACGCGGATGTTTGGCTCCGTGTCGGAGCGGCAGCGTTTCTTCGATCTCTCTCGCGCGGAACTCGAGCGGCGCGGCGTGCGCTGGGCATTGGTGCGCGGCGAGGGCGAGGCGCGGTTCGACGGCGCGCTTGCGGCGATCGCGGCGGCGGGGTTGATCGCGCCGCCGGGTGTATGATGATGGGATCGCCGGCGTGACGGTGATCGGGAGAGATTTATGGTGAAGCCGGTGATGAATCTCGATGAGGTCGAGTTCGACGATGTCGAGGAGAATGGCCGCTACACATCGCGCCGCGCGACGATCAGCGACCATATCGGCGCGCGCAACCTGGGCTATAATCTGACCGTGCTGCCGCCGGGCAAGGTGCAATGCCCATTTCATTGCCATCATGGCGAGGAGGAGATGTTCTTCATCCTGGAGGGCGAGGGCGAGCTGCGCTTCGGCGAGGAACGCTATCCGCTCCGCGCGCATGACGTCATCGCCTGTCCGCCGGGCGGCGCGGAGGTCGCGCATCAGATCATCAACACCGGCACCACGGTGATGCGCTATCTGTCGCTGTCGACCCTGGTCGCGGTCGATGCGTGCGAATATCCCGATTCGGACAAGGTGATGGTGGTCGCGGGCAAGCGCGGCGACCGGGCGTTGCGCAAGATGTTCCGGGCCGACCATAGCGTCGACTATTACGACCGCGAGCCGGGTTGAATCGGAGGCTGGTAGCCGGTTGGTTCAGGTCCATTTTCCCCTCCCTTTATGGGAGGGGAAAAAGAGAGGAGTGAGAGACCCTCAGCGCTTCTTCGATGCCTTCCACGCCTTCACCGCGTCGAGCGTGCCCTGGACATGGCCGGCCGGGTTCATCTGCGACAGAGTGTAGAGCACCGTGCCGTTGGGCGCGATGACGTAGGAGGTGCGGTTGGTCATGGTCGCGCCGGCCTTGAGCGGGACGTCATAGCCAGTGATCGTGGCGGGCGTGGCGACGCCGACCGGGAATTTGTTGCGGCATGCCTCGACCGAGAATTTGGCGAGCTTGTCGATCGGGTCGGCGGACAGGCCGATCAGCGTCGCGCCATTCTGTTCGAACTCGGCGGCGGCTTCGGCGAATTCATGGGTTTCGATCGTGCAGCCCTGGGTAAAGGCGGCGGGGAAGAAATAGATCACCACCGGGCCTTTCTTCAGCGCCCTGGCCATCACGAAGTCGAACGGCTTGCCGCCTAGCGCGGCCTTGGTGGTGATGACCGGCGCCCGGGCGCCGACCGGCAGCGCGGCGGAGGCGGGCAGGGCGATGGTCAGGGCGGCAGTGCAGACGAGGAACGCGGCGAGGGATTTCATGGGGCGACTCCGGACGGGCGGGGATGCGCCACGCTACGACCGGTGACGGCAAATCGCCATCCCATGCTTTTGGTTTGAGGTGAATCGGGGCCGGAAAAGAAAACGGCGCGGCGGCAGCTCCTCCCCGGCACGGGGAGGGGGACCAGCGAAGCTGGTGGAGGGGGTGTGCCAAGCAGCGTTCCGCCTGGGGATATCCCCCTCCACCATTTGCTGAAGAAGCAAATGGTCCCCCTCCCCGTAGCCGGGGAGGAGCTAAAGCCTTACTGCGACGGGGCGAGCTTGGTGTTGATCACCCAGCCGACATTGTCGTTCTCGTCGGCCACTTCCCACCACAGGCCGTTCTGCGCGCCGGTGGGATAGACGATCGAGCCGGCCGGCAGGCTGCGGACGATCGCTCCCTTGGCGTTGGCCGTGCGGCGCATCGTGACCGGGCCCTGGGCGGTGAAGGTCTTCTTCGGCGCTGCCTGCGCCGTGCCCTCGTCGCCGGGGGTGATATAGCCGAGATTGGTGACCATCTTGGTATAGGCCTGGATGAACGACAGCGTCACGATGCGACCGATATCGGTGCTCTCGTAACCGCCGCCGATGCCGCCCACGCCGACACCGCCGCCGCCGAACACGCCGCCGACCGCGAAGCTGGTGTCGCGCTTGGCGGCATAGCCGTCCTCGACCGCGATCGTTTCCGTCGTGCGGACATTGGTCAGCGACAGAACCGTGTTCGCCTCAAGCTTGCGCGACTTGATGCCGCCGAGCAGGCCGCCGATCGGACCACCGAGCAAAGCGCCTGCGACCCCGGCTGCGCCATTGCCGCTGACATTGCTGTTCGCGCCCTGGATTTCAGCGACCAGGACATAGTCGGCGGCCTTGATCTGGCCCTGGCCGACATTCGAGCGGCGCTGCAGGCCGAGCCCTGCGCCAATGTCGCGCTCGCGTGCCGCGGCGTTCAGGCCGGTGCCGCGATCGACGATGTTGAAGCAGCCCGAGCGCTGCACCAGCACGCGCAACAGCTTTTGCGGCGGTGCCAGCTGATTCTGCGTCCAGCCCGAGGGATCATCGCCATCGGCGATCGACACGGTGCCATGCTTGCGCGTGCAGCGCGGCACATCGCTCATCGCGGCTTGCTGAAGCCGCTGGCCGTTCGACGCTTTGGCTTGTTTCGGTTCCTTGGCGATTGCCGGAGTCGTGACGATCAGCAGCGTCGCTGCCCCGGCGAGCATAATTTTTACAGCCATGTTGGCATTCCCTTTTTTACAAAAATGATTCGCGCCCTTGAATATCTCGTCGCATCATTGGCGAAAAACCGCAATTGCCACTTGGTTGCTCAGTTGGTTGCCCGGTTAGTTGCCATGTCACCGCGCGGTGCTATGGCAAGCCACCTCCTGCACGCCATCCAGAGAAAACCGTGACCCCGCTCGACAAAATCCGTAACTTTTCGATCATCGCTCATATCGACCATGGCAAATCGACTCTTGCCGACCGGTTAATTCAGGTCACCGGGGGCCTGAGCGCGCGCGAGATGTCCGAGCAGGTTCTCGATAACATGGATATCGAGAAGGAGCGCGGGATCACGATCAAGGCGCAGACCGTGCGGCTGAGCTTCACGGCGCATGACGGCGAGACCTATACGCTGAACCTGATGGACACGCCGGGGCATGTCGATTTCGCCTATGAAGTCTCGCGCAGCCTGGCCGCGTGCGAGGGCGCGCTGCTGGTGGTCGACGCGGCGCAGGGCGTCGAGGCGCAGACGCTCGCCAATGTCTATCAGTCGATCGAGCATGACCATGAGATCGTGCCGGTGATCAACAAGATCGACTTGCCCGCCGCCGACCCGGAAAAAGTGCGGGCCGAGATCGAGGAAGTGATCGGGCTCGACGCGTCGAACGCGGTGCTGACCAGCGCCAAATCGGGCATCGGCATCGAGGAAGTGCTCGAAGCGGTGGTCACGCGCATTCCGCCGCCCAAGGGCGACGCCGATGCGCCATTGAAGGCGATGCTGGTCGACAGCTGGTACGACCCGTATCTCGGCGTGGTCATCCTGGTGCGGGTGATGGCCGGGGTCCTGAAAAAGGGCCAGCAGATCAAGTTCATGGCCACCGGCACGACGCATCTGGTCGACCGGGTCGGCTGTTTCCGGCCGAAGATCGAACAGCTCACCGAGCTTGGCGTGGGCGAGATCGGCTTCATCACCGCGCAGATCAAGGAAGTGGCGCAGACCGCGGTCGGCGACACCATCACCGACGCGAAGCGTCCGGCGGCCGAGGCGCTGCCCGGCTTCAAGCTGGTCCAGCCAGTGGTGTTCTGCGGCCTGTTCCCGGTCGATGCGGCGGAGTTCGAGAAGCTGCGTGAATCGATCGGCAAGCTGCGGCTCAACGATGCGAGCTTCACCTTCGAGATGGAATCGAGCGCGGCGCTTGGCTTCGGTTTCCGCTGCGGTTTCCTCGGCCTGCTGCATCTGGAAATCATCCAGGAGCGGCTGACGCGTGAATATGATCTCGACCTGATCACCACCGCGCCGTCGGTGGTCTATGAGATCGAGCTGACGCATGGCGGCGGGCATCTTGAGCTGCACAATCCAGCCGACATGCCCGATCCCAACAAGATCGCGTCGATTGCCGAGCCGTGGATCGAGGCGGTGATCTATTGCCCCGACGAATATCTCGGCCCGATCCTGAAACTGTGCCAGGACCGGCGCGGCATCCAGAAGAACCTGACCTATGTCGCGGGGCGCGCACAGGTGACGTACGAGCTGCCGCTCAACGAAGTGGTGTTCGACTTCTACGACCGGCTGAAGAGCATCAGCCGGGGTTATGCCAGCTTCGATTATCACCAGATCGGCTATCGCGAGGGCGACCTGGTCAAGATGAGCATCCTGGTCAACGCCGAGCCGGTCGATGCGCTGAGCATGATCGTGCACCGCGGCACCGCCGAAGCGCGCGGGCGCGGCATGTGCGAGCGGTTGAAGGATTTGATCCCGCGGCATCTGTTCAAGATCCCGATCCAGGCCGCGATCGGCGGCAAGGTGATCGCGCGCGAGACGATCGCGGCGATGCGCAAGGACGTGACCGCGAAATGCTATGGCGGCGATATCAGCCGCAAGAAGAAGCTGCTCGACAAACAGAAAGAGGGCAAGAAGCGGATGCGCGAATATGGCTCGGTGAGCATTCCGCAGGAGGCGTTCATTGCCGCGCTGCGCATGGGGGATGATAATTAAGGTCGTCCTGTTGTCTGTGCTGTCGGAGTAGGAAGGGGTTCGCGCAGAGGCGCGGAGGACGCAGAGAGTTTGTCCGGCGCGGCCATCAAACTCCTCCCCGGCACGGGGAGGGGGACCATGCGAAGCATGGTGGAGGGGGTGTGCCGGCAGCGTTTCGCTTGTGGATATCCCCCTCCACCACGCGCTGAAGAAGCGCGCGGTCCCCCTCCCCGTTCCGGGGAGGAGCTAAGAATCCCAGCCTTCCGGCAGAACCTCGGCATAGAGCTCCGCCCATATCTCCTCCGGTGTCTGCTCGCGCACCTGGCGGTAGATTTCGGGCCATTCCTCGCGCGGCATCACCGGTTCGGCGAAGGTCAGCGCCAGTGCATCGGCATCATCGGGCGAGGCGAGCCCGCGCGCTTTCATATGCTGCTTCTTCTCGAGCTGGATCGAGACCTGGTCGGCGGCATAGCCATATTCCACACCGGTGAGATCGGTCGCCAGCGCGTCGTCGTCGGGGATCGCGCCGCTCTCCAGCCAGCCGCGCATATTGCTCCACATCTCGGAACGCTTGTTGGCGGTCTTGACCCGCATGTCGCCCGACCAGGCGGCATCCTCGCCCTTGCCGCCGAACCAGACTTCATGGACGTTCGCGACGCCGAGCTGACGTAAGCGATCGACCACCGCCGCGCCGATATTGCCGGCATCGACGAAGATCGCGTCAGGCTTGTGGATCTGCGCCTGCAGCGCGACGTCGCCGGCCAGCGTCATCGCATCGGTCTGGCGCCAGCGCTGCCACGGCCGGCTGCGCGCATCGCGGCCGCGGCGGATCGCCAGCGTCGAATGATCATCGCCGAAGCGCGCGCAGTCGAGCCCGAAGATGACCGGATCGCTGACCAGATTGTGGAAGTCGCGCACGCGGGCGGCGTCGACCAGGGTGCTGGCGATGAACTGCATCGAGGACGCGGAGGGAAACTGGCCGCGTACCCGGACGCGCACGATGTCGCTGTCCTCGCCATAGGTTGCGACGAGCTCGTCGAGATAGGCCTTGTTGGTGCCCTCGACCGTGCGGCTGTCGATCTGCGCTGTGTTCCACAGATGACGGTGCGCGCCGAAGCAATCGCGGAACGCGCCGGAATTGCTGGTCGGGTTGCCGAAAGCGAGGAAGATGATCTCGGTTTCCTCATCGGTCAGCGCACCGAGTGCCACTTCCCAGACCTTGGCGGGGATACCGCTGGCTTCGTCGAACACGAGGATCAGGCGCTTGCCCTGATTGTGGAGGCCGGCGAACGCCTCGGTGTTGGTGAGGCTCCATGTCACAAGATCGGCGCGCCAGCTTTTGTCATGGCCGGGGTTGGTTGAGACCAAAGCGGTCGCGCCGACCCGGAACCAGTCGCTGGTGAGCGAGAGGTTGGACCATTTGGCGAGCTCGGGCGCGGTCTTGGTGAGGAGCTGGGTTTCGGTGTTGGCGGTGACGACGACGCGGGTGTCCACGCCGGTATCGAGGCCCCATTTGATCAGCATCGCGATCAGCGCGGACTTGCCGATGCCGTGGCCTGACGCTCGGGCGATGCGGCAGGGTGTGTGGCGCGTCTCCGGATTTTGGAGGTGTTTCCCGATCACCTCCATCACCTCGCATTGCCACGCGCGCGGGCCGGCGACGCCTTTCAGCGCGCCTTCACCCCAGCGATAGGTGAAGGCGGCATGGCCGAGCGGGTTATACCTGTAGGCGAGCATCTGCGCGCCGAGCGTGTCGATGGAAGCGGTGTCGGCCACCTCTTTATTCCCGTGCATAATGGTGCTGTGTCGTAAGGTATTCGGGCGATGTTATTCTCTCGACCCGCTCCTTCGCCTTGCGCATCTCCTCGGCCCAATCCTCCTTTTCCTGAGGGGGCGGGGCAGGCCGGGCCCAG
>NZ_JBOHHW010000091.1:0-6585 GCF_050725575.1 Sphingomonas sp.
CGATCGACATGATCCGCTGCGCGAAACTCGCCAGCGACCGCGGCATGGGCGGCCCGATCCATCCGGCATCGGCCTATTTCTGCAAGCATCCTCCGATCCAGATGACCGACGATCTGGCCCAGCTTGCGGTTGAAGACTTCATCGCCGCCGCTGCGTGAATCGAATCACCACTGCGGTCCTGCTCGCGGCGGGCGCCGGCACGCGCCTGCGCTCCGCCGCCGAGTCCAAACCGCTGTGCATTGTCGGCGGCAAGCCGCTGATCGACCATGCGATCGAACGCATGGCGGCAGCGGGGATCACCCGCGTGATCGTCACGACCGGCTACCGCGCCGAGGCAATCGAGGCGCATCTCGCCGCGCGCGACTGGCCGGTGACGCTCGAGACCGCACGGACCGCTGACTGGCGCCAGCCCAATGGTGTCTCTGCCCTCGCCGCAGCGCCGCTGCTGGCGGGCGCGGCGACCTTGCTGGCGATGTGCGATCATCTGGTCGACCCCCAGCTCTATGCACGGATGGCCGATACCGGCGCGGGTGACGGGCTTAACCTCGGGATCGATCGCCGGCTGGGCCATCCCTGGGTCGATCCCGACGACGTGACGTTCGTCGCGACGAACGGCGATCGGATCACCGCGATCGGCAAGGGCATGACGCCGCACGATTGCTACGACACCGGCGTGTTCGCGGTCGGCGCGCCCTTCTTCGCAGCGCTCGAAACACTGGCCGAACCGTCAATCACTGATGCGGTCCGCCTGCTCGCCGCCGGTGGTGCCGCGGGGGTGGTCGATTGCAGCGATATCGACTGGATCGACGTCGATGACCCCAAGGCGCTCGCCGCCGCCGAGACCTGGCTGGCGGGCGGCTGATTTTCGTAAAGCTGTGGTTGACACGGGAGCCGCGCTAACGGATTCCGGCCGCTTCCCGGGATAACACCGGACTCAATAACAGGGGACGTCATGGCGAACGGGGTTCGGGCGGCACACTGGCTGCGTACCGCGACGATGGCATGTGCGGGCGCCGCGATGCTCTCGGCCTGCGCCACGGACGCCAACGCCGACAAGCCGAAAAGCGCGAGCAGCTCCGCCAAGTCGGCACCGGGCAAAAGCTATAGCCGCGATCCCTATCCATCGACCTACAAAACCTATCCCGGCGTGCCGACGCTGGTCACCAACGTCACGATCTTCGACGGTGAAGGCGGCAGCATCGCCAAAGGACAAGTGCTGTTCGCCGACGGCAAGATCGTCGCGGTCGGCGAGACCGTCACCGCGCCCGAGGGCGCAACGGTGATCGACGGTACCGGCAAGGTCGTCACTCCCGGTATCATCGATATCCACAGCCATCTCGGCGACTATCCCTCGCCCGGGGTGGAAGCCAATTCCGACGGCAACGAAGCGACCGGGCCAATCACTGCCGATGTCTGGGCGGAACATAGCGTCTGGCCGCAGGATCCGGGGTTCAGCCGCGCGCTGGCCAATGGCGGCGTCACCACGCTGCAGATCCTGCCCGGATCGGCCAATCTGATGGGCGGCCGGTCAGTCGTGCTCAAGAATGTCTATGCGCGCACCGTGCAGGGGATGAAATTCCCCGGTGCACCATACGGCCTGAAAATGGCGTGTGGCGAGAATCCCAAGCGCGTCTATGGCAGCAAGGGCCGCCAGCCCTCGACCCGCATGGGCAATATCGCGGTCGATCGCCAGACCTGGGCCAAGGCGGTCGAGTATAAGCGCAAATGGGACAAGTACGAGAAGGAGGGCGGCGACGCGCCGACCCGCGACATCGCGATGGACACGCTGCGCGGCGTGCTCGACGGCGAAATCCTGGTCCAGAATCACTGCTACCGCGCCGACGAAATGGCCATCGTCATGGATATGGCCAAGGAGTTCGGCTACCATGTCGCCGCGTTCCACCATGCGGTCGAAGCCTATAAGATCGGCGACCTGTTGAAGCAGAACGGCACCTGTGCAGCGGTATGGGCCGACTGGTGGGGCTTCAAGATGGAAAGCTATGACGCGATCAGCGAGAATCTCGCGCTGCTGCAAAAGGCCGGCACCTGCGCGATGATCCATAGCGACGACGAGAACGGCATCCAGCGGCTCAATCAGGAAGTGGCCAAGGCGCTCGCCGCCGGGCGGCGCGCAGGGATCGAGATTTCCGACGCGGTTGCGTGGGAATGGCTGACGATCAACCCGGCGAAAGCGCTTGGCATCGCTGACCGCACCGGCAGCCTGAAAGCCGGCAAGATGGCCGATGTCGTGCTGTGGAACGGCAATCCGTTCAGCGTCTATTCGCGGCCCGAAAAGGTCTGGATTGATGGGGCGCTGCTCTACGATGCGACCAATCCGAAACTCAGGCCGGTGTCCGATTTCGAGCTTGGCCAACCCGGTGCTGGAGATGTGAAGTGAAGCGCCTCCTGCTCTGCACCGCCGCCTCATGGCTGGCTGCCGCCGCGATCCCCGCCGCCGCCCAGTCGGTCGCAATCGTCAATGCGAAGCTGGTGATCGGCGACGGCTCTGCGCCGATCGAAGGCGGCACGGTGGTGGTGCGCGACGGCAAGGTGGTCGCCGCCGGCGCGCACGTCGCGGTGCCGGCGGGTGTGGATACGGTCGACGCCGGCGGCCGCTGGGTCACGCCGGGCATCGTCGCCGGCTTCACCCGGATGGGCATCATCGAAGTCGATGGCGTGTCGCAAACCAATGATTCGGGTGCATCGAGCAGCCCGTTCCACGCCGCGATCGATATCGCGCCGGCAGTCAATCCGAAGTCGAGCTCGATCCCGCTCAATCGCGCCGAGGGCGTAACCCGCGCGATCGTCGCACCGGACAATAATGGGTCGGTCTTTGCCGGCATGGGCGCCGTGATCGATCTCGGCGGGGACCGCGACGCCGTGACTCGCGCACGCGCCTTCCAGTTCATGGAATATGGCGAGTCCGGCGCGCGCGCCGGCGGCGGCAGCCGCGCATCGGCGATCCTGCAGTTCCGCAACGCGCTGATCCAGGCGCGTGATTATGCGCGCAACCCGGCGGGTTACGCCGATCTTGGCAAGGACGCCCTGCTCACCCGTGCCGATGCCGAAGCGCTGGGCGCGGTGGCGAGCGGACGCATGCCGCTGCTGATCCATGTCGAGCGCGCATCCGACATTCTCGTGCTGCTCGACCTGAAGCGGGAAATGCCCGCGCTGAAGCTGGTGCTGGTCGGTGCGGCGGAAGGCTGGACCGTCGCGCCCCAGATCGCCGCGGCGCGCGTGCCGGTGATCGCCAGTGCCCTGACCGACCTGCCCGCTTCGTTCGAGCAGCTCGGTTCGACTCAGTCGAACATCGGCCGGATGAAGGCAGCCGGCGTGCAGGTCGGCATCGGCATGATCAACGACAATGAGGCGCGCCAGGCGCGGCTCGAAAAACAATATGCCGGCAACCTCGTCGCGCTGACGAGCTGCCCGGCGCGACCGGGCTGGACTGGAACAGCGCGTTCGCCGCGATCAGCTCGATACCGGCCGAAGCGATCGGCATGGGCGGCGAGATCGGCTCGCTGCGCGCCGGGCGGCGCGGCGATGTAGTGATCTGGAGCGGCGACCCGCTCGAACTCGATACCGCTGCGCTCAGCGTGTGGATCGACGGCGTCAAGCAACCGCTCGAAACGCGCCAGGGCATGCTGCGCGATCGTTATCTGCAGCCACAGGAAGGCGCTCTGCCCAAAGCGTATCAGCGCTGAACCTGCCAGCGTCCGACGCGGCGGTGTTTTGCCGATCACCACGGCCCTGATTTCCCGTGGCTGCGGGAAAAGCTGCGGGAAAATGTTTTTTTGAGCGTTCTGCGGGAATTTCTGCGGGAATTTTGTTGGAGCGTGGCGGGAATTTTACCGGTGCATTGCGGGAAAATCAGGAAATGGCGGGCGGGAATCATCATTTACTCTGCCTGATTCAAATGGCCGGTCGGATGGGCTTTAGTCCGCGACGCGCAATTGTGCGTCGGAGAGTAAATATGGCGACATCGGGGATCGGCTTGAATCGCGGTGGTGATGCAGAACCCTGAACGAAATAGTCTCGGCTTCGGTAGAGGCTGACGCCGGAATTCCCCGCATCGTCTGTACATGCGGCGACATTGGATCATCGCACGAGCGTCTGTCGGACGAAAGCTCTGCTGACGACATTGTCGCAACTGGCGACTCCACCAGGCGAGGCGGATGCGACAACGCCCGGAGCCGTTCCGGCGGTGAGTTGCGGAATGCACCGGCCATAACAGGTCTGGTTGGCCGCGCCCTACGATTCAAAATTACATAGAAAATAGGAGATTAATCAATGACATGTATCTCTGCGAGCAATGCATTCGGTGCGAAGGGTGACGGCGTTACCGACGATACAGCGGCGCTTCAGGACTGGCTCGACCATCTTGGCAGCAAGGTGGGCTGCCTTGCTCCTGGCGTCTATATCACGGGACCGCTCACATGCGGCCCGGACGTCACAATTGTCGGCAGCGGCCTGACGAATTCCCAACTGAAGCTGAAAAATGGTGCAGCCGGCGCGATCCTGACGGTCACCAACGGAACGCATTTTACCGCCCTCGATATCGGGTTTGACGGCAACAGGACGAACTGTCCCAGCGGCACCCTAGGCCTGCATCTTCAGGGGGCAGAAAGCGGTGGGAATGGCTTTTGGATCGAGGATTGCGGCTTCTTCAACACAAGAAGCACCGGTTTTTTTCAGGAGGGCACATATAGCAAGGCGCGTGTCGCAAATTGCATCGCCGAGGGCTGTGGGCTGGATGGCATTGCGCTGAATGCGACGACGACGATTATCACCGGCAATCGCTGCGTTTCAAACGCCCGGTTCGGCATTCTGGTCCAGGGTAACTGGCCCCAGATTACCGGAAACACCTGCACCAACAACGGACAGTCAGTGACAGGTGGAGCCGGTATCGGGGTCGTATTTGCGAATTACGCCATCGTCTCCGCCAACACCTGCCTATCAAATGGTGTTACACCCTATTTTACGCACGGCATTCAACTGAACCAATGTTCTAATGGAATTATGACAGGAAATTTCAGTCAAGGAAATAATGGATCTGGGCTTGACGTATTCATGTCCCCCTACACCACGGTCTCCGGCAATCAGTCTCTGAACAATAAAGTACGAGGCATCGAGGTGGACACGGGTAGCACTTATACTACCGTGTCCGGCAATGTCGTAATGGGTAATGACGAGGTTGGAATAAACGTATTTAACACTGTCGGCGCCATTATTGATGCCAATACCGTCACGGGCAATGGCGTTTTGGGAACTGCGGCTAATCCGGTCAGCGGTGAAACGAACAGGCCCTATGGGATCGCCTGCCGGGGCGGCGGCAGTTACGGAAATTATACCCGGATCACGAATAACGTCATTTCCGGCAATATTGGCAGCGGTAGTAATGGCGTTGGCCTGTTTGTCGAAGCCGCGTGCGCTGGGGTTACTCTGACAGGCAATTTGATTAGGGTTCAAACCCAATCAGCCTATTGATCTGGGGGGAGCTTCCTGATTCACAGAGGGTGTGACGATGGAGGCGGTAGATGGCGTTGTTCTGGTTATCAGACGAGGTGTGGGCGGCGATCGAGCCGCATTTGCCGAAGAACCAGCCTGGCGCCCGGCGGGTCGATGACCGACGGGTGATCTCGGGCATTATCCACGTACTTAAGGTCGGTTCCCGCTGGTGTGACTGCCCATCGGATTACGGTCCTTCGACGACGATCTACAATCGCTTTAACCGCTGGTCGAAGCGGGGGTTCTGGATACAATTGCTCACTGCGCTGGTGGATGCGGGCGTGGTGTCCAAGAGCACCGCGATCGACAGCACGTATATCAAGATCCAACGCGCGGCGTTCGGCGCAAAAGGGGGCGTTCAGCACAAGCGATCGGGCGGTCTCGGGGCGGCTGGACGACGAAAATCCATGCGCTCACCGACGTCGTCGGCCGCCCCTATGCGCTGATGCTGACGCCGGGCAACGTCAGCGACATAAAGGCCGCCCCCGCTCTCCTCGAACGCGCCGGGCGCATGCGATACCTG
The DNA here is from genome assembly GCF_050725575.1 of Sphingomonas sp. Classification (GTDB taxonomy): domain Bacteria; phylum Pseudomonadota; class Alphaproteobacteria; order Sphingomonadales; family Sphingomonadaceae; genus Sphingomonas. The sequence goes on from NZ_JBOHHW010000091.1 coordinate 6,032, forward strand.
CTCGGCGATAAGGGCTACGATGCCGACAGCCTGCCCCGTTTGCTCCGGGAGGGAGGCACTATCCCGGTCATCCCCGGACGCTGCAACCGGAAGCGAACGATCCGCTACGACAGACAGCGATATCGCGGTCGTCACCTTGTCGAGAACGCCTTCTGTCGCTTGAAGGACTTCCGCCGTGTCGCCACCCGGTACGACAAACTCGCTGCCAACTTCCTGTCAGGTGTGGCTCTCGCCACCGCACTCGCGTTTTGGCTATGAAGGCTTTGGAAAGCGAGATCAGATCATGACCGAAGACCAGGCCGCGTCAGGCCCATATCTGCCACCTGGAACGCCCGTCCGCTATGATGGCCTTGAGCAAGGTGGTCCGGAATATGGCGTCGTTGTCCATTGCTGGCTCGACGACGAGATCAACGCCCACGACTGCTATGTCGCTTTCTTTGGTGATCTCGAGCCAACGGGAAAACCTGCAGAAAAACCGTACATCCTACGCTACGCCTCAACCTCGCTGACGATCAGCCGCCCAACAGCCGATTGAGTCTGAGCCCTAGCCCCAA
>NZ_JBOHHW010000092.1:0-6339 GCF_050725575.1 Sphingomonas sp.
GCTCCCCACCGGCCACCCACAGAATATCCTGAATGGGTGGCCGGGTGGGAAGCGGGCCGGCGTCGTCGAAATGCGCCGAAGCGCATTTCCAAACAGCTCCATAGATAGGATCGCGGTAGCGTGAGGCAATCCGCGCTGTTAGGCGGACACGCGAACAGAGCGAGGTCAAGATGATGCGCGACATGACGGTGCTGGTGACGGGCGGAGCGGGATATATCGGCAGCCATGCGGTACTTGCCTTGCTCGATGCCGGATATCAGGTCGTGGTGGTCGACAATCTCGTCACTGGCTTTGCCTGGGCGGTCGATAGCCGCGCGACCCTGATCGAGGCGAATATCGAGGATGATGGCCGCGTGCGCGCCGCGATCCGCGGCCATCACGTCAAGGCGATCATGCATTTCGCCGGCTCTGTGGTGGTGCCGGAGTCGGTCAGCGATCCGCTCAAATATTATCGCAACAACACCGTCGCCAGCCGCGCGCTGCTTGAAAGCGCGGTTGCCGAGGGCGTGCCGCATTTCATCTTTTCCTCGACCGCCGCAACCTATGGCACGCCGACAACGGAGACGGTTTCCGAGAACAGCCCGACCGTGCCGATCAACCCGTACGGCATGTCGAAGCTGATGACCGAGGCGATGCTGCGCGATGTCGCGGCGGCGCACCCGATCAACTATGCGGCGCTGCGCTATTTCAACGTTGCCGGTGCCGATCCGCAAGGGCGCAGCGGGCAATCGACCGCCGGCGCGACGCACCTGATCAAGGTCGCGGTCGAGGCGGCGACCGGCAAGCGTTCCTCGGTTGCGGTGTTCGGCAATGATTTCGATACGCCCGACGGCACCGGGGTGCGCGACTATATCCATGTCAGCGATCTGGCCGCGGCGCATGTCGCGGCGCTCGACCTGTTGATCGCCGATCCGGCGAAGAGCCATATCCTCAATGCCGGCTATGGCCATGGCTTCTCGGTCATGCAGGTGCTCGACGCGGTCGACCGGGTGACCAACCGCACGATCGAGCGCCGTATCGAGGGGCGACGCGCCGGCGATCCAGCGGCGTTGATCTCCGATAACAAGGCGATCCTGGCGACGCTCGACTGGACCCCGCAACGCGACGATCTCGACACGATCGTCAGCGACGCGCTGGCCTGGGAACGCACGCTGGCCGAGCGGCAATGAGCGGCGCCCGGATCGGGACGGCGTCGCCGCGATCGGCGCAACTCGCGGTCCTGATTCCCTTTACCATTGTCACCCTCATCTGGGGGTCGACCTGGCTGGTGATCAAATACCAGCTTGGCATCGTGCCGCCGAGCTGGTCGGTCACTTATCGCTTTCTCATCGCCGGTGCGGTGATGCTGACCTGTGCCGTGTTCCGACGCGACACGCTGCGGCTCGACGCGCGCGGCTGGGCCTTTGCAGCGGCGCTGGGGCTGACGCAATTCTGCCTGAACTTCAATTTCGTCTACCGCGCCGAGGGCTATGTCACCTCTGGCCTGGTCGCGGTGGTGTTCGCACTGATGCTGGTGCCCAACGCGGTCTTCGCGCGAATTTTCCTGGGCCAGCGGATGGGGGCGCAGCTGCTGGTCGGTTCGGGCGTGGCGATGGCCGGCATCGCCCTGCTGTTCGTCCATGAGGCGCGATCGGGCGTCGCGGGCACGCATGCCGCGCTGGCCGGCATCGGCATTACGCTGTGCGGCGTGCTCTCCGCCTCGACCGCCAACATCATGCAAGGCACACAGACCGCCAAACATTATCCGATGATGACGATGCTCGGCACGGCAATGCTGATCGGGGCCGGGATGGATGCGCTGTTTGCCTGGATCCTGAGCGGACCACCGGTGTTCGATCCGCGCCCGGCTTATATCCTTGGCCTGCTCTATCTCGGCGTGGTCGCCTCAGCGGTCGCCTTCACGCTCTATTTCGGCATGCTCAGGGTGATCGGCCCGGCCAAGGCGGCCTATTCGGGGGTGATCGTGCCGGTCATCGCGATGCTGCTGTCGACGATCTTCGAGGGTTATCGCTGGTCGCTGCTGGCCGGCGCCGGTGCGGCGCTGGTGATGATCGGACTGGTCATTGCGCTCAAGGCGCGCAGGCCGAACCGGTAATCGGTATAGAGCGGGCGCCAGCCAAGCACCCGTTTCGCCTTGCCGTTCGCGACCCGCCGGTTCTCGGCATAGAAAGCGCGCGCGGCCGGCGAGAGCGTGGCGAGATCGACCAGAGGCGGGGCAGGGAGATCGAGCAGGCGCGCGGCGAACGCGATCACCTCATTCTGCCCGCATGGCATGTCGTCGGCGAGATTATACGCGCCCGGCGGCGCATCGAGCGCGGCGACCACGCCGCTGACAATGTCGTCGACATGCACCCGGCTGAAAACCTGTTTCGGCAGATTGACGCAGTGCGCGCGCCCCTCCGCTACTCGGTCGAGCGCCGAACGGCCCGGGCCATAGATGCCGGGCAATCGGAACACCCGCGCACCCAGAGCCAGCCACTGCCCATCCGCCACCGCGCGAGCGGCGCGCCGGCCGGCGATCGGTGCGCTTTCATCGACCCAGCCGCCGCGCGCATCGCCATAGACGCCGGTCGAGGAGAGATAGCCAAGCCATGCCGAAGAGCCCGCCATCGCATCGCGATAGGCGGCCAGCACGGGGTCGGCATCCTGTTCCGGCGGCACCGACGACAGGATATGGCTGGCGGCGGCGATTTCGGGCAACACGCGTCCCGGGTCGGAAAGCGGGATCGTGCCGTCGCCCCCCTCTCGCGACGCGCCGATCACTCGCCACCCTTCGCCGCGCAGCCGATCCGCAAGCCGGCCCGCCGTATAGCCTAGCCCGAAGATCAGCAGTGACGGCATTTACTGGTCGAGCTTCAGGTCCGGCTTGACCATTGTCGCGCCGGGGACATGATCCTTCTTCCACTGCATCGACATGCGCACCCGCGTCGCCCCGGACGGATGATCGAAGAACAGGGCCTCCTCGATCGGGCCGGGTTCGATCTTGCGATATTCCGACAGCCGCATCGCGATCTTGGCAAAGCCATCAGGCTCGCGCGCAACGTTCAGGCCGAAGGCGTCGGCCTCGCTTTCGTTCACCCGGATGATCGTGTTGAGGACAGGAGTGAGCACTAGCGCCGCCACCGCCGCCATCAATGCGAGGACTGGCGTTGCGGCGGGATCGGCAATGTCGCGCACCTGCCAGCGTGCGCCATAGCGCCGGATCATCGCCGGCCCGGCGCGATAGATGATGCCGAACAAGATCAGCAGGATCACGGCGAACATCGCGATCATCTTGGTCACATGATTGAGCACATAATGGCCCATCTCATGTCCCATCACCGCAGCGATCTCGTCCGGCGCGGTGCGGTTGAGCAGATTGTCGTTGAGCGAGATGCGGATCGTCGGTCCCAGGCCCGAGACATTGGCCGAGATGCGCTTGGTCTGTTTTGATGCGTCGAACAGATAGACATGCTCGGCGGGGATGTTGTTCGACCTGGCCATCGCAACGATCCGGTCGCGGACCGGCCCGTTGGGCAGCTCGGTATATTTATTGAACAGAGGTGCGATGAATACCGGCCCGATCAACGCGCCGAACAGGGCGAAGACGATCATTGTGCCAGCGCCCCAGATCCACCAGGTCCGGCGAAAGCGGCGGATCACCGCGAACAGCGCCATCAGCAGGGCCATGTTGACGAGAATGCCGATCCCCAGGCCAATTGCCTGTTCGCCGAACCAGGCGGGGAAGGACTGGTTCATCAGTCCGTACTGCTTCTCGCGGAAATAGCCGGTGTAGATCGTCCAGGGCAAGATGATCAGCGTGCTCACCAGCGTGAACGGCACGGCGTAAAGGGCCGGCTGGAGCCAGCGCCGTTTGACCAGCCGTTCCGACCAGTCGCGGAATCGCGCCGACAGACCGGTCGGAAGAAGTACGAGATAGGAGGCGATGGCGACCAGCGCCGACCATAAGGTCAGCCAGTAGCCGCCCTCGAAATAGGCATCGGACTTGGCGCGTGCCGGGCCCTGCAGCACATTGAGATAGGCGCGCGTCGCCTGGTCGACATCGAAGCCGGAACTGGCGGCATGGGCTATTGTGGGGAGCGTGACAGCGGCGATCGCGATGCCACTCCAGATGATTGCCTTGCGCATCGTCGCTCCCCATTCGCTCAAGTCGTCATGCCGGACTTGTTCCGGCAGCCACCGTGCCATGAAAGCCCGGGCTAGCGGTAGTGCGGCACCGTGGACCCCGGAACAAGTCCGGGGAGACGAAGGTAGGGGCTATTTTACGGCGCGTCTGTTCATTCGAAACGAACAGAGACGAAGGTAGTCCCTATCGCGCGCCATATCCCTTGTAGAGCAGGCCGAAGAAATCGCCCTTGTTCCAGCGCGGCCGGTCGTCGCCATCAGCGATCTCGCGCGCGATCGCATAGTTCGCATCAACGAAGCGAATGCCCTGCGCCCAGTCGATTGGCAGCGATATCTCGTCCGAGGGCTGATGGTAATTGTCGGCGAAGAATTTGGCCCAGGCCGCCTTGCCCGCGCCCGCCTGGCCAGGCCATAGAAAGACCGACGGGATGCCTTGCTGCACAAAGCGGTAATGGTCCGAGCGCACGAAGATCGCCTGCGCGGGGTCGGGATCGGGCGACATGGTCACGCCGACGCCGGCCACCGCCTTGCTGACGATCGGGCCGAGTGTCGAGCGGTCGGCGCCGAACACCACCATATCCTCGAAACGATAGGTCAATAGCGGCATGTCGAGATTGACGTCGGCGACGATCGCCTCCTTCGCTACGGTCGGGTGTTTGGCGAAGTAATCGGAGCCGACCAGGCCCTTTTCCTCGGCCGTGACGGCAAGGAACATGATGGTGCGACGCGGCGGCTTGCCGCTCGCCTTGAAGCGCTTCGCTTCCTCGATCAGCGAGGCGATGCCGACCGCATTGTCCTCCGCGCCATTGTTGATCGTGTCGCCGGTCGCATCGGGCTTGCCCACGCCGATATGATCGAGATGCGCGGACAGGATGACGATTTCCTTGCCAACCTTCGGGTCTGCCCCCGGAATGATCCCGGCGACATTGGCGCTCGATTCCGGCTCGAAGCTGGTCTTCAGCGCGACCGTCAGCGTGCCGGGCAATTCGACTGGCTTGAACCGGGTTTCGCTATTGTTGGCCTGTTTGAGGATATCCTCCCACTTGGCCTTCGCCCCGGCGAACAGCTTGGCGGCGCCTGCCGCGCTGATCGTGCCGAGGCCCGGGGCGCCGGCATTCTCGCCGGTGCCGTCGGGATTGGCCCAGGTCGTGCGCGCCTCGTCCCAGTCGCGCGCCTGGGTGGCGAAGCTGCGCCCGCGCGCCTGGCCCGGCCGGTCGAGCGTGATCGTGCCGACCGCGCCATGGTCGGCCGCGATCACTGCCTTGGTCGCGGGGCTGGCGAAATGCGCGCGCTCCTCGCTTTGCAGGCTGTTCGGCGCGCCGCCGAAATAGGCAACGATCTTGCCGCGTACATCGACGCCGGCATAATCGTCGCGCTTCACATGCGGCGCGACGATGCCATAGCCGACAAACACCACCGGCGCGTCGATCGCCGTTTCGCGCCGGCCCGGATTGGCGCCGGGGGTGTAATCCTCCCCGAACACCAGCGCCTGCGGTGGTACGCCGGCCTTGGACAGTACGAAATTACCCTTGTCGGCCGGCTTATAGGTGGTCAGCGGCACCTTCTGGATATAGCCGCCATCCTGGCCGGCCGGGCGCAGGCCGGCGGCATAGAACTGCGCCGCGACATATTGCGCGGCGATGTCGAATTCCGGGCTGCCGGCTTCGCGCCCGCGCATCGCGTCGGAGGCGAGGAACATGACATGCGCCTTCATCGCCGCCTGATCATCGGGCAGTGCCGCGTTGACGATCGCGTTGGTGGCGGCGGCGCTCGGCTTGGTGGGCGCGGGAGCCGGCGCCGGAGTGGTTTGGGGAGTGGTTTGGGGAGTGGTTTTGGGTGTGGATTGGGCGGCTGGCGCGGCCTGGGCAATTGCCGCACTGGCCAGGCCAGACAGCACTACCACGCCGATTACTCGAAACATGCCCCAGTCCTTCTCGGCAATATATGTGTTCCGCGGACTAGCATTGCTGCACCGTCGCGCAAGAGCGTGAGATTTCAGTGGCCTGCCGCGCGTGCCGAGTGTCCCGGCGCGCGCGCGTGCTAGATTTCGGCGACGTGCGCGCAAATGCGAGATTTCTGTGGTGCAGCCCTTGCTACGTCCTGTAGATCGGCACGGATGCTAGACGTTCAGACCGCCACCGCCCATCCCGCCGTCACCCGCCGTGAGGATTATCGCCCGCCCGATTGGCAGGTGCCCGAGATCGCGCTCGACCT
>NZ_JBOHHW010000093.1:0-5017 GCF_050725575.1 Sphingomonas sp.
TGCCAACCATGCGCACAACGACATTCTGGAGCTGATCATGACTGGCGGTGTGCCGGCGATCATCCTGATGCTCGGCTTTGCCGCGTGGTGGCTGCGTACCACTATCATGATCTGGCGCGCATCGACCCGCGATGCCTTTTCGGAAGCGGCGACGGTGATCACCGGCATCATCATGCTGCACGAGTTCGTCGATTACCCGCTGCGCACCGCGGCGATCGGGGTGATCTTCGGTCTGTGCTGTGGGGTGATGGCGCGACCGCGCCGGATCGTCGAACCGGCGGAAGCACCGGAGCGCGCCAGCCGCCACCTCGCGGCCTGACGAACTCCGACAGGGGCCGACCCTTCCGAATTGCCTGCCGCCCGGCGGCGCGGAGCGGCATGGCCCAACATCGGGACCGTGAAGGCCCGCGATGATTCAACACCGGTATTGTTTATGGCAGCGAAGAGCCGGGCGATTGCTCCTGCTCTTTCTCATGACTGGTCAAAATCAGATGGGTCTGAGCTGGCTGTTCCGGCAGGGAACAGCCAGCCGGGCCGACAATGCTGGCTGATAACTGGCTGATACCCTGGCTGTTAGCTGGCTGTTATTCGATAACAACCAGCGTGTCGCAAGTCATTGGAAGTCGGCCGAAAATTCAGGTCGAAAGCCCAATGAACAGCCAGATAAAGAATTTACCGGAAATAACAGCCAGCAATGGCGGGTCAGAACTGGAAGTAGATGAAGGCGCTCTTTACTTCGAGCATCACGAACACCACCGCGATCGCCACGGTCAGATAGGCGGTCTTCGCCACGACCAGCGGCGTGCCGTTGACGGCGAAGCGTGGGACGATGCGGTCGCGGACAAACCAGACGATGAACATCGACGCGGTCAATGCCGCCGCCATCATATAGCTGTTCGGCGCGAGCCCGAAGGCGTGATACTGGCGCGGGTCGAGCATCTTGCCCCACAAGGTGAAGGTGTCGTGAAGGCTGACCGCTCGGAACGGGATCCATGCCGCCATCATCAGCGGCAGCGTGATCGCGACGCCGATCAGCGCACCGATCACACCGCCGGGCATGCGGATACGCGGCGAGATGACACGCTGCGCCCAGACCATTGCGGCGTGGTAAAGGCCCCACAGCACGAAGGTCCAGTTTGCCCCGTGCCACAAGCCCATGATCGCCCAGGTCGAGAAGAGCGCGCGGGTGCGCTTGCCCTCGGTCACCTTGGCGGCTCCTGGCACATTCTCCGAACTCTCGGCCAGCGTATCCCAGGCGCCGTGACCAGGCTCGCGGTAGCGGCCCATCAGCGGGATATAGACATAGTCGCGGATCCAGGTGGACAGCGAGATGTGCCAGCGCTTCCAGAACTCGCGCGGCGAGGTCGCGACATAGGGGAAGTTGAAATTCTCCGGCACATAAATGTTCATGATCATCGCCGAGCCGATCGCGATCGACGAATAGCCGGCGAAATCGAAATAGATCTGGAAGCCGAACAGAAAGGCGAGCGTCCATGCGTCAAACGCGCTCATCTGCGCGATATTGCCGCCAAAGCCCTGGTCGACGAACCCGGCGATCGTATCGGCCAGCACGACCTTCAGGAACAGGCCGGCGATGATGCGCTCGATGCCGCGGCGGACTTGCTGGCCATCGAATGGCGCGGGATCCTTGAGCTGCGGGATCAGGATGTCCGGGCGCATGATCGGACCCGCGACGAGGTGCGGATAAAAGGTCACGAAGGTCAGATAGCGCAGCATGTTGCGCTCGGGCGGCAGGTCGCGGCGATAGACGTCGATCGTGTAGCTCAGCGTCTGGAAGATATAGAAGCTGATGCCGAGCGGCAGGATGATGTTGAGCGTGGTGAAGCTGGGATGGAAGCCCAGTACCTCGGCCAGCGAGAAGACGCTGTTGCGGAAGAAGATGAAATATTTGAAGAATCCGAGGATGCCGAGATTCACCACGAGGCTGACTTGCATCAGCCGCTTGCGCTTGATCGGATCCTCCTGTCGGTCGATCAGCAGCGCGAGATAATAATCCATCACTGCGCTGCCGAGCATCAGCGGCACGAATTCGATCCGCCAGAACCCGTAAAAGGTCGTGCTGCCGAGCAGCAGCAGCCAGAGCCGCGCGTTACCCTTTAGCTGCCAGTAGAGGATGCAGATGATCGGCAGAAACAGGCCGAGAAAGGTGACTGAATTGAACAGCATCGATCAGTATCCCATCCGGCGCACGGCCTGGTCGATGCCAGTGGCGAGGCGTTTGTGACCGGCGGCGGTGAAGTGCATGAAATCGGCCTCTTTGAAGCCGAACAGTTCATCGGTGACCGTCGCCCATTCAGGGCCGGGCACGATCGGGTCGATATCGACGAACCCCGCGCCGTGGCGCTTGGCGAGCGCCTGCAGTTCGGCTTTGAAAGCCCGGTACTGCGCCATCGGATAGGGGCCATCGATATCCTGGCGATAGGGCGGCACGTAGAGCAGCAAATCCACTCCCTGTGCCCGGGCATCGGCAACCATGCCGTCGAGTAGTTCCATGCGATCGCGATAGACATTGGCATCTACGGGGCGTTTGCTGGTCGAGTGGATGCCGAGCATCTGGTTGCGCAGCGTATGCACCGCAAAGCCGAGCGTGCCGCGCAGCGCTGGCTTGGCCTGCCACAATGGCCAATGCCCTGCAAGGAAGCCGGTCGCCTCGCGCTCGACCCTGGTCTGCAGCGATTGATGTCCCTCGGCGATTTGGGGTGACGACGCCTTCAGGCTTTCCTGCATCGCCCCGGCGATCACCGGCCAATAGCGTTGGGACTCCAGCCGGGCCGTGACGCCTTGGCGTTCGGTGAAATCGCCCACCGTCTCGCGCACGCCGAGCTCGCGAATATCGTCATAGCAGACCGGCAAGATGAGAAGCTTTGGGCGGTAGATTGGCGCGACCGCATTCCACACAATCGCCTCTTCGATCAGGTTGGCGTTGGGCTGGCTATAGGTGACGAGATACTTGCCCCGTTCGGCGAGTGCGCGGCGCAACAGTTCGGGTGCGTTGACGTCGCCGGGCCGGTAGCGGTTGATCCCGAAGAGCTGCGAATTGCCGAACCACAGCACCGCCGGCGGCTTGCCGGCCCTGGTCCATGTGGCGACGCATCTGTGGCTGTCGACCGCATCGCTGCATTGGGTGATCTGACCACGCTGCGCGAAGCCGGCGGTCTCCGCGCCAAGGCCGGCATCGGCCAGCTTGATCAGGATATGGGTGCGCGCATATTCAAGCAATGCCAGCGCGAGCACCGCGCCGATCAGCAGCGGCAGCCATGCTTTCAGCCTTGCCTTGGGCAATGGAGCCCCAGGGGAGCGCGCGATCGGGTCGGTCATGAGAATCTTCCGATGGAATCAGGTCGCGGACGGGGCAGAGGTGGCGGCTTGGACCCGCCGCCACGAATAACGCTTCTTTACGCGCAGCATCGGCTGTTCAAGGAAGCGCCAGGACAATTCGGTGACGACCAGCGAGAGCGCGACCTCGACGGTCACCACCAGCAGGTAATTGGTCAAATTGCCCGGCTGCCGATAGGCTTCGGCGGCGTGGAAGATCGGATAATGATAGAGATAGAGGCCATAGGAACGGCGCCCGACATAGCGCGCGACCGGGCTGGCAAAGGCGCGGCGCAGCGGGTCGCCATCGGCCAGCCGCGGCACGGTAAAGATCAGCGTAGCGGCGAGCAGCGCGAACAGGGTGAAGGCGGGCGCGACCTCCTGCATGAAATCGCGCTGCGCGAAGAACAGGGTCGCGACGATCGCCACGAAACAAATCCAGGCGAGCGGGCGGAGCAGGCGTTGCGGCAAGCGCGCGCTCAGCGCTGTTTCGGTGATCGCCAGCAGGCAACCGAGCATCAGTCCGTCGGTTCGCGCCGGCGTAAAGGTGTAGAGCAGGACCGGTGGATATCCCGCCGCAAGCATGGCGAAGCGGATGGCGACTGCCGAGACGATGACCAGCGCTGCGATGATCGCCGCCGGCCTCGACCCGCGATATGACGCGAGAATGAAAACGATCGGCCAGACGACGTAAAATTGTTCCTCGATCGCGAGCGACCAGGTGTGGCCGAGGCTGCCGAGCATCTCCGCGGGCAGAAAATTGGCGAAGAACGCCATCACTGCCACCGCGACGGGCAGGCGGTCGGCAAGCGTGCCCGTCCATAACAGCATCGCCAGGACCAGGCAGGCGAGCAATGGCGGGATGATGCGAAAGACGCGGCGCAGATAAAATTCGCGCAGATCCACGCGACCGGTCGCCACGCGTTCGAGCATCATCAGGCGCGTGATGAGATAACCCGAGATAACAAAAAAGATGTCGACGCCGAGAAAGCCGCCCTGCAGCCGGCCATAGCTGGCATGGACAAGCAGGACGAAGCCGACGGACAATGCTCGCAGGCCATCAAGCTCGGGGAGATAATCCCGCCTGCCGGCCGCTTCAGTCACATCATGCCCCTCACCGAGCGGCGCCATGGCGCCGCGATCCGATCCCCGGAAAACTGCCTTGTCAGAAGATGCACGCCCGGTCGAGACTCTATGAAGGACGGCGGAGAATGGTGATCGAGGCGGCCGACAGCTTCCGCGTCAGCGCGCTCGGCAACATGGCGGTAACGCCCTCCATCGCCCCGATCAGCGCGCCAGGGAGGATGCGGTGCAGTCGCGCGGTCTTGGCATGGCCGGCCGAAAGCGGGTTGGTGAACATCTCGTGCCGAACCAGCTCCAGTCCGGCGCGTTTGCTCAGCGTTGCGATCTCGTCCTGGTGGAGCAGGAAGATATGCCCATCGGAATCCGGCTTGAACTGCTGATCTTCATAGATCGAGGCATCGGGGCAATCGGAGAAACGCGGCAGACGGTTGAGGAAATAACCGCCATTGGGAGTCGAGATGATCAGGTGCCCGCCGGGTTTCACCACCGTTGCGAGCTGCGCCAGGAACTGGTCGGGATGGGCGACATGCTCGACCACTTCGAGTGCGAGCGCCACGTCGAAAGCGCCGGCGAACTGATCACCGAGTTCAAAGATGTT
>NZ_JBOHHW010000094.1:0-4024 GCF_050725575.1 Sphingomonas sp.
TTCGCCATCGAGATTTTTCCAGGTCACGGTCGAGCCGGCCTTGATCGTGAGCGACATCGGCGAGAACATGAAGTTCTTCACAACGACGACATTGGTCTCCTGCGCCTGCGCGACGGAGAACCCGGAAGCCGATGCCGCCATGAGTATCCCGGCCCCGAGGGGGACGACGAAGGCGCGGCGAAGGATAGTCGTTAGCATGATTTGGGTCCTGGTTGGTGAGCAGTGCCTGGAATTCAGGCGAGCGTGGTATCGGCGAGTGTCGCTGCGAGCGGGTGGCGCATGATCTTGATGCTGGTCACGCCAAGCATCCTGGGAAGCTGATCGCTCGGTACGGTCAGCGGCATGGGCCCAGGTCCATTGCCGGCCGTCGGTTGCGGATAGGCCGTCGAGCGCGCCGTATGGAAGGTGATATTGCCTTCCACCTTTGACACGATCTGGTGGATATGGCCGTTCAAGACAGTGACCGAGGTGAAGCGCTGCAGATAGCTCATCGCCTCGCCGGCGTCGCCGGTGCCCCAACCCCACGGTTGGTAGATCGTCCACATTGGCATATGCGCGAAGACGACGATCGGCGTGCTGGACGACCGGCCCTTCAGGTCGGCTTGCAGCCAGGCGAGTTGGTCGTCGCCGAATCCCCCCAACCCGTTTGGCTTGAAATGCATCACGTTGACCAGACCGATAAAGTGGACGCCACTGTGGTCGAAGCTGTAGTAGCCCTTATTGTCGGAGGCTTGACCGAACCGCTTGAAGTATTCCGTCCCAGGCCCATCGGTGACATCATGCTCGCCGGGCACGGTATGCAACTCGGTGATATTCAGCCCCGACAGCAATTGGGCTGCGTGGTCGAACTCCTCCGCCTTGGAAAGATGCGTAATGTCACCTGTGTGAATCGTCAGCGCCGGCTTGACCGGCATGGCGTTGACGAAGTCAATGGTCTGCTTGAGCGTGCCTGCGACGTCGGGATTGGCCTCCTTGTTGAAGCCAATATGCGTGTCGCTGATCTGCAGGAAAAGGGGGACCCCTGCGGCAACCGACTGACCCTTCGCCGAGGCGGCAAGGGCCAATTCCACCGGCGCGAGAACACCGCCGGCCAGGACAAACACCGTGCCCGCACCACCGAAAGCGAGACACTTCAACGCGCCGCGGCGCGACGGATCGGATGGAAGATCTGACGACATATTGCCCTCACGAGTCAGGTTCGAGAGGTAGATCGCCGGACTATCCGACGGGCCTCCCGATTGGGTTCAAGAGCAAGACTGCTGGGCCATCCGTTTTATTCCACCGTAAGCGCCGCGCTGCGGCGGCTAGCAAGCAGGCCTGCGCACGCAGGCCTTGAGTCACGGCGGTGGCGCTCTGCGTCATGACGACATGATCAGAGCCGGTGACCGATGCCGGTCCGACCCGCCACCTGATGCTGACCGGCCGACGGCGAGCCGATTCTACGATCGAGCCAGTATTTCCTAGGACTTACGCAAAAAGCCCCGGCTGAGCGCGGGAACGAATTGTTACGAAGCGACGTAAACCCAAAACGGAGCCAAGGTTCGTAATGTTGAGGGCATGACGAAACGCCCGACCCGCCTGGATTACTGCCAGTACCTGCTGGTGAGTCCGCTCAACCACACGCTGACGAACTTCGCCGACCATGTTGAAGATATGAGCCACGATGCCATCAACCGGTTTTTGCGTAACGAGAAGATGACACCGCGTCTCGTATGGGACAACGTGCGGGAACAGATCGCGGCGCACGAGGAAGGTTGCATCGCGTTCGACGACACGATCATCGACAAGGATTTCTCGCACCGGATCGAACTGGTCCGGCGCCAGTACAGCGGCAACGCCCACGGCCTGATCAAAGGGATCGGCATGGTGAACTGCGTGTACGTGAACCCACTGACGCAGGAGCACTGGATCATCGACTACCGTATCTACGATCCGGGCGGCGACGGCATGACGAAACTGGATCACGTGCGCGACATGCTGACCAACCTGGTTCATCATAAACGCCTGCCGTTCCGGCGTGTCCTGATGGATACCTGGTATGCCACGCGCGATCTGATGCTGTTCATCGAGTCGCTGGCGAAGATCTATTACTGCCCGCTGCGGGCCAACCGGCAAGTGGACGACTCCGGCGCAACATCCCCATACCGGCGCGTCGATTCGCTGGAGTGGGATGCGAGCGCTCTCGCGCATGGCAAAACCATCAAGATCAAAGGCTTTCCCAAACATCACAAGGTGAAGCTGTTCCGGGTTGAGGTGTCGACACACCGCACGGACTGGGTCGTCACCAACGACCTCACTCAGGATTCTTTGCAGGCCACACAAGACGCGTGTGGCCTGCGATGGAAGATCGAGCAGTTTCATCGCGAGGCCAAACAACTGACCGGCATCGAGCGCTGCCAATGCCGCAAAGCGCGCATCCAGCGCAATCACATCGCCTGCGCCGTACTGGTGTGGATTCGTCTCGCCGAGATCGCCAGGCAGACCTGCCGTACCCTCTATCAGGTCAAACACCAGATGCTCGATGACTTTCTTCGGCAGCAGCTCAAAAATCCGAGCGTTCGGATGAAACTTGCGTAAGTCCTATTTAAGCTTCTGACCGTCTTCATGCGCCCCGGCGGACAGGGGCTGGGCCTCGCGATCGTGGCGAGGGCACTCTTATTCTCATGTTCGGCGCCAGTCCCGCCAGCGGCCCGGATTGCCTCTGCGCCTGACCGGGCGCAGGGCCTGGCCGCTGCGGTGTGCGGATTATGTCAGCGCTTGCGACCAAGTCAAGCGAACCCTTCTATCCATCAAACCCAGCGACGATGCCCACACCGGCCGGCGCTTCGCTTGGCCGATGCAAAAGTAAAATTTGACCCTGGCCCTGCCGCCGGGCTACAATCCGACGCTTCGGGGCGTAGCGCAGCCTGGTAGCGCATCTGATTTGGGATCAGAGGGTCGCATGTTCGAATCATGTCGCCCCGACCAGTATTTGGCAATATGATCAAAGGCTTAGACCATAGGGTCTAAGCCTTTTTTTCGTCTTCCTTCTTGTCGTTCGGAAGTCATTCGGGATCAACATTGGCCGCCTTGGCCGAATACGTGACCGCACCTCCACTGCACTGCACCAACGCCGCGGCCATCCCGTGCCTGGACGCGCCGGCATGGTATAATCGCGCGTTAGCCCGGGGTGTATGCAGCAAGCCCTGTAACCGGGCGCCCTTGCCGAAATCTGCGATTCAAGCCGCGACTTATACCGCGGCGCAGTATCGGCGAGCCACCGGGAACATCTTGCCCGCTTCATTGCCCCGCGCCTATCACGGTAGCACGGCCGCATTAGCTTGGGCCGCAACCGGCAAGGCAATCGGCCGGGCACTGACGCGCCCCCTGGCGATTCCCTAACGTGGACACGTTGCACGCGCTTTGGCCGTGCCGGTCCGGGTCAGCTTGCCTCCCGCAACTCCATGGCGCAACCAAGCAAGCCGGCGCTTGTCACTGCTGGCACCCGGACCTCGCGAGCTCGCAGGCAGCAAGCCGGCGCTCGCCTCACCGGATTTACCTAAATCATGCAGCTCAAGGCTGCCGTAAAGGAAGAAGATTGGCTAAGGAAGAACTTATTGAATTTGGCGGTGTTGTCTCGGAAGCCCTGCCAGACAACCGTTACCGCGTAACGCTGGAAAACGGCGTGGAAATCTGGGCCTATGCTTCGGGCAAGATGCAGAAACACCGCATCCGGATCCTGGCCGGTGACCGCGTGACGCTGGAAATGTCGCCCTATGACTTGACCAAGGGCCGCATTAACTTCCGCCACAAAGCCTGATCTTCTTCCACGCTCGCCGCCGGCGCGTTGCGCCAAAGCGCGCACCCAGGGCACCGCATAGCGCCGGTCCGGCCCCGGGAAACATCTGGCCATTGCTATGCGCAAGGGCCTGCCGGAAGCATTGCCCTGGCCATGCCAGCCTGATTCCATCGGGCCTGGCATTTGGCTTGCGCGCCCCAAGCACCGCCCCCCAGGCATCGTCACGCTATTGCCCTCTTGCGTTAC
>NZ_JBOHHW010000095.1:0-3877 GCF_050725575.1 Sphingomonas sp.
GCGCTGGCGTTCAACTTCTTCTTCCTCGCACCGATCTACACCTTCACCATCGGCGAGCCGCAAAGCGTGCTCACCTTCGTCGTGCTGCTCGGCATCGCCGCGTTCATCAGCCGCCTGACCGGCGACATGCGGTCGCGCGCCACGATCGGCGTGCGTGGCGCGCGCGAGAATGCCGCGCTCGCCGCCTTCGCCCAGGCGTTGACGCGCGTGTCGGACGCGCAGGCCACTGCGGAAACGATCTGCGCAGAAGTCGCCGGCCTGCTCGACGTCAACACGGTGGTGCTCGCCGAAGCCGACGGGCAACTCAGTGTGGTCGCGACCAGCCCGGGCGCCGCCGCGCTGACGCCGGTCGACCGCGCCGCGGCCGACTGGTCGCTCAAGCGCGGCGAGGAAGCGGGGTATGGCACCGCCACACTCAACGGGTCGGACTGGCAATTCCACCCGCTCAAGACCTCGCTCGGCGTGCTCGCAGTGCTCGGCATCGCGCGGAGCGACGGCGGCGAGCCGGTGCCATCCGACCGCGCCGTCTTGCTCTCGACCCTGGTCGGCCAGGCCTCGCTCGCGCAGGAACGACTGCGGCTGGAGGGCGAGACGCGCCAGCTTTCGGTGCTTGAGGAGCGCGACCGGCTGCGCGTCGCCCTGCTGTCCTCGATCGGCCATGATTTGCGCACCCCGCTCACCGCGGTGCGCGCGGCGATCGAGCGGATCGATGCCGACCATCCCGGCTCCCCCGCAACGCCAGTCGCGCGCGCGGAAGTCGACCGGCTGCAGCGCTTCCTCGACAATCTCCTGTCGATGCTGCGGCTCGATTCAGGCGCGCTGACCGCGGCGAGCGAAGCGATCGATCTGACCGATGCAGTCGGCGCCGCGCGCCAGGACCTCGGTGATCTGCTGCGCGACAAGCAGATCGCGCTCGACGTGCCGGTCGATTTGCCTCTGGTCCGCGCCGATCCGCTGCTGCTCCACCATGTGCTGATCAACCTGCTCGCCAATTCGGTGCAGCATGCCGGCACCGCGGGCATCGTCACGATCGAGGGGCGGCGCGACGCGGACAGCGTCACACTGACCGTGCGCGACGACGGCCCCGGCCTGGAGCCGGGCAGCGAAGCGCGCATCTTCGACATGTTCGCCAGCGGCACCGGCACTGACCGCTCGGGCGGCAGCGGGCTTGGACTGGCGATCGTCAAGGGCTTTGCGGCTGCGATGGGCGTCGGCGTGAGCGCCCGCACCCATGCCGAGGGCGGCGCGGCGTTCACGCTGAGCTTCGGCGACCTAGTGGAGGTGGACACGGAGTGAAGGCGCGAGATCAGTCGAACGCGCCGCTCTTCCGGCCCGCGCGCTCATAGCTGTCGAGCACATCGAAAATCTGGCGCAGGCCGTCGCGAACTTCATTCGCTGTCTTTTCGACGTCGATCTCAAGCGAGAGTTCATCAACGCCTCCCCTCGTGCTCCTCCTCAGGGCGATAATCGCCTCGGCCTGCCGGTTGAGCGGATCGTGCAACCTCTGCTCGACGAAATTGCGCGGAATTTCGCCGGTCGTGAGCTCGAGTACCCGATCGATCGTGCGATCGTAACAGTCGAGGATGTCGTCCTTGCCGCGGCTTTTGGCCAGTGTTCCCTCAATCGTGAACAGCTCAAGCACACCACTCTTGTGGCGCAGAAGAGCCTTGCCACCGAGAGACTCCACTTCATCGAGATTGTTGCGCGCGACGCTCGGAGGATGGGTGCGCTTCGGCTGGCCGAGAATGGTGACCGGCCGCAAGCCGAAACCCTGTCCGCGCCAGATATCGTGGAATGTCTTGCCCTGGCTGCTCTCAAGTCCGGGGCGGCCATACATCTTGAAGTCCCACCGTTCGTTATGGGTCTCATCCCCACGACGGTGCGAGGCATGCGCCTCCATCGTCACATTGTCGGTGAGGGTCTTCATGACCACCGATGCCCAATGCCAGTTCCAATCACCGCCCCGGCGCATGTCATAGCCACCGCCGATGATGCCATAAGCCTCGCCAACCTTTGGATCGACCTTGGTATTGCGGTTGCCGACGGCCCCGAAACGTGCGTCGCGCTGTTCCTCCAGCCGGAAGACGGTGTTGTTGAGTTGGCGGGCGATCGACTGGATATAATCCGTCATCCGCGAATCAGCGAAGAAGGTCAGGTTGTTGCCATAGGTGTCGCCATCGCCTTTTTTCGGCGTGAAATATGTGCCGCGCTCGTCCTGCTTTCCCACCAGCCTGAGCGCTTCATCGATCACGCTGCGCGGAAATTCCTTCGCGGTGTAGAGCTCGATCAGCTTCTCCTGCACACCCTTCGCGGCCAGCACGTCATCGTGATATCCCTGATAGACCGGATCGATGTTCGACATCACGCGATGCTCGATCCGGCTCTTCAGGACATTCATCGTCTGGATCATGTCGCTGAGCACGGCGATGCTGGCGGGTCTCGTCGTCCGGGTCTCGTAATGATCGACCTTCAGCTCGAAATTCGTGTCGAATTCCTTGTCGGCGAGGTCGCCATTCACCTTGCGGACCTCGCTGCGCACCTCATCCACCTTGGCGAGATCGGTCAGGCGCCCGTTCTTCTTCATTTCGCTGTAGAGCGCGATCGCCTCGTGCCGCATCTTGTCGAAATCTTTCCACCGCGTGTTGGCGCTGTGCTGCGCCAGCTCGTCGACACTGGTCAAGGCGATGAGATTGGCCATGCGGCCCTGGTCGTGCTTGGCCCAGGAATAATCCATGGTGTGCGGCACTTCCCGCTGGTCGTGCAGCACTGCACCGATGACCGCCATCGCACCCTTTTCGCAGGCCGAGGGCAGATCGACCCCGGTCACCGCGTCGTGCTCACCCGAAACGGCCGGCGACAATTCGGGGCCCATCAGATTGCCTGTGACATTCGTCTTCTCGATCTGCGGTATGATCTTCAGCAGCGTGGTCTTGTTCACGGTGAGCTTGCCGCCGGTAGAGGCCAGGGCGACATTGGCGTCGCGTTTCTTGAGCGAGTCATTGGCCTGTGTGATCCGCTCCTCCGTCGCATAGAAGTCCTTGTTGTTGACGACATCGACCGTCGCTGCGGTATCATCGTTCGAGACGTCCCATTTCTTGCCCTGGGCCTCGACCACGCGGAAGCGCTGCACCGGCGCCAGCCCTCCCGGCATCGCACGCGGCGCCGGCGCGGCACGCGGTGTCGCATGGTCCATACCGCCCATCTGCATGCCCGCCGCCTGCGCGCCCATCGTCTCAGCCTCGCGCTCGAGCCCGGCATCGTCGTTGATCGCGGTGCCGCCAAGCTGCATCGTCGGCCGCACGCGCCCCTGTTTCTGCTGCACAACGTGCCACGCCTCATGCGCCAGGTGGCGCTCCTGGCCGGGACCGAGATGGATATCGCTGCCCTGGGCATGGGCGAGCGCCTGGAGCTGCGCGGGGCGCGACGAATTGCGATGCACGCGCACATCGTCGAGTGCGATGCCCGACAGCGTCTCGATCCCGCTCTTCAGCCGGTCGGGCAGGCCGGTGCGATTGGGTCCCGCCGCCGCCCGCGCCAGGCCCGAGGCATGCGACCGGGCATAATCGGCAATCGTTTCCCGCACGGACAGGGCGTGCCCACCCAGGCCCTGAGACTCGCCCCCCTGAAGATCGGTTGCCGGACCCGACGCCGGATTCAGCGCCGCGCGCTGCACGACACGCGCCGCCGCGCCCGAGCGCGGCTTGTACGCCGCGAACGCAGTCACCCCGGCCTTGGGCTGCAGACGGGCATGCATCCGCCTTCCTCCTTTTGAGGATCGTATCGACCGCGAGTATGACTCACGCCACCGCAAATGGAAACGGGCGATCGGAAACGGATGCGCAGCCCGGTATGCGCCCGACCAGCGATGAATCGACCC
>NZ_JBOHHW010000096.1:0-3781 GCF_050725575.1 Sphingomonas sp.
GATTATCGGCAGCATAAAAAGCGACGGCCCTCCCCCGGCCGAAGAGGTTTGGGGTGGCGCGCGACGGTGAGCGGTGAAGGCAATATGCGGCGAAAACCCGCTCGCGGCGCTTTGAACGGTCATGGGGAAATTCGGTGACAAGAATTCGGTGACAAGAATTCGGTGACAAGGCAGTCACTCCGACGGCCTCGTTACGCACGGTGGACGTGGTTCGCTAATCAGGGCCCAGCCCCATCACCAATGCGGTCGCGCGATCCTGGACTTGCTTCCGGCACCGGCGACTGAGCGGCAGGCGGCGTCCGTTTTCCAGCACGACCTCATAGTCGCCGGACCTTTGCAGTTCGATCGCGCGCATGCGGTCGATATTGACGACGGCCGAGCGATGGATCCGGATGAAACGGTCCGGCCCCAGCTCCTGCTCGAGCTCTGCCAGGCTGCGCCGGATGACGTGGGTGGCGTCGCCGACGTGGAGGCAGGCGTAATAGCCGGCCGCCTCGACCCAGTCGATGTCGGCGACATCGACAAACAGGATCTGGCCCGGGGATTTGACGATGAACCGTCCGGCGGGTCGATTTTGCACGCCGTAGCGCGCGATTTTCTCCTTGGCGCGGGCGAGCACGCTGTGGAAGCGTTCATCGTTGAAGGGCTTGAGCAGATAGTCCAGTGCGCCCACTTCGAAGGCCCGCAAGGCGTATTCATCGAACGCGGTGACGAAGATCAGGGTCTGGGGAACGTCGGCGCCGAGCGCCTCCAGAACATCGAACCCGCCGCATTCGGGCATCTGTACGTCGAGGAACACCAGGTCGGGCCTCGACTGCCGGATGATGCCGATCGCTTCCGCGCCCCCACCGCACTCCATGATCGATCCGATGTCGGGGTCGCGGCCGAGGAGGATGGTGAGGTTGCGCCGGGCCAGCGGCTCGTCATCCACGACCAGCGTCCGGACGGGGCGCCGGATGGGGTGATGGTCGATGGACGGCACCGGCTATGCTCCGTCCGGCGGCAATGTGACAATGACCTCCACCCCGGCACGTCCGATGCGCCGCACGCTCAATGCCGCATTCGTGCCGTAGAGGATCCGCAGCCGCGTCCGCAGATTGGCCAGGCCGACGCCATTGCCGTTGGTTTCCCAATCCGGCGGAAAGGCCGGGCCGTCATTATAGACGCTGAGACGCAGGGCCGGCCCGTCCCGGACGCTCTTCACGCGGACCTTGCCGCCGGCCGCCCTTTTGCCGAGCCCATGCTTGATGGCGTTCTCCACCAGCGGCTGCAGCAACAGGCTGGGCACCGTGAGATGCAGCGTGTCGGGCGCGATCTCGACGCTGAAGTGCAGCCGCTCGCCGAAGCGCGCTTGCTGAATCTCGATATAGCGTTGCAGATAATCGACTTCCTCGGCGAGCGCCACTTGCTGCCGGTCGCCATCCTTGATCGCATGGCGCAGGAATTCACTCAGGCCGACGATCATCCTGACCGCCGCCGCGTTGCAATTGTCGCGCACCAGACCCGAAATCGAGTGAAGCGCATTGAACAGGAAATGCGGCTCGAGCTGTCTGCGCAGCGCCGCCAGTTGCGCCCTGGACAATTCCTCGTTCAGGCGCGCCGTCTCGGCCGCCTGGCGTGCGATGCTGTCGCGGGACTCGACGAGATAGGTGATGGTGAGGATCAGCGCATAGGCGGCCAGGCAATTCACCGCCTGAAAGATGATCGTCGTGCTGAATGTATCCCAGAAGACCGGCAGGCGTTTATTGCGCCACGGGTTGAAGAGGACCTGCAGCGTCGCGGACCAGGCTTCGGCGCATAGCGTGATGCCGATCAAGGTCAGCACATGCGCGGTGATGCCGCGTACGCTGGGTATGCGGATGATCGGATAGCGCCGCGCAAGGCTGATGACGAACGGTGTCGCAAGCGCCCAGGGCAGCCATTTGATGAATTCGGTGAAGATCAGTTTCGGCTCGCCGCCATGCTTCCCTTCGGAATGAAGCATGAAGATCGACTGACACGTCTCGAAGGCCGCCGCGACGCACCAGAACGCCGCGATCCGCCACCACCGGATTGAGGATGCAGGCGTTTCAGATCCATTCATGGCGCCGGTTTACCGCAAAAACGGCGCGATGCTGCATCATTGCTGCACGGATGCAGCGAATGGCCGGTCCGCTGCATTAAGCGGTATCGGCTCCGGCCTTTGCGACCTCTAATCACCCAGCTCGACTGTTTCGGGGAAGAGATGTCGGGCCATGATCTGGAAAATCGGGATTGCCGCAGCCGCGCTGGTGGCTGCTCCTGCGGTGGCGCAGGACAACGCCATAAAGAGCGCCGAGGACGCCTTTGGCGAGCGCAGCGGGATTGAACAGGCAGGCCTGTACAGCGAAACCCAGGTCCGCGGCTTCGATCTCAACGACAGCGGTGGATACCGGATCGACGACGCTTATTTCAACCGGGCGTCGCCGCTGGACGACACCGTCTTGAGCGGTGTCAGCGTTCGCGTCGGTGTGAGCGGCGCGCGCCTCGCCTATCCGGCGCCGTCCGGTGTCGTCAATTACCGGCTTCGCGACGCGGGCCCGACGAATGAGCTGCGTCTGGGCGCGGGTTTTCGGGACTTCGGCACACGCGTCGTGCAGGGTGATTTTTCGCTGCGCACGGGTTCACTTGGCCTGGCCGGCGGGGTTCTGTGGCTACCCGACTCTCGCTATGCTCAGGGTTACCGGGGAAAGGCCCTGCGCCTCGGCGCCGTCGGATCGTGGGACATTGCGCCGGGTCATCGGCTGCGCGTCTTCGGGTCCTTGAATCGGCGGCACTATGATGGCGATTATTACATGATACCGATCGGGACCGCGCCACCCCCAAGCCTCAAGCAGCGGCACCAATATTCGCCCGACTGGGCCAGGACCGCCGCCGAAAACAGGAACTTCGGCCTCCTCTATCATGGCGGCGTCGCGGGCTTCGATATCGATCTGTCGGCATTCCGTTCGGTGTTCGACTTGAGCAACGTCGATATCACCCTGATCTCCGCCGACGCGAAGGGCGATGCCGTGGCGACGACCTATCGCAGCCCTGTCGGCGCCAAGCGCTCCGACTCTGCCGAGCTCAGGGTCGCCAGATCGTTCAAATCAGGCGATCTCAGCCACATTGTCACACTGTCCATGCGTGGCGGGCGTACCCGGAAAGACGTCTATTCGTATCTGCCCATTAGCCTTGGCGCATTCAATCTGCGCGGAGACGACCCTCCCGATCCACCCGAGCCGCTCTGGACCGGGACGAGGGGGAATGACCGGGTCAAGCAAGTCATTGCCTCCGCCGGCTATTCGCTCGCCTGGAAAGACGTGCTGCAGGTGCGACTTGCCGCCCACCGGACGCGCTATGACAAATCAGTGCTGACGATTGCCGGCGCGAGGTCGAGGCGCGTCTCCAACTCGACGCAATACAATGTCTCCGCCATCGCGAACCTGACCGTGCGCACCGCCATGTTCGGCAGCTGGGTCACCGGGCTTGAGGAGAATGGCTATGCCCCGGCCTCCGCGACGAACCGCGACGAAGTACTCCCGCCAGGCGATTCCGAGCAATTCGAGCTCGGTGTCCGTCATGGGCTCTCGCCTGGCCTGACCCTGATTGGCGCGGTGTTCGATATCTCCAAGCCGAGCGTTGGATTTCGAGCGGACGGCTCATTCGGGGAAGTCGGGCAGGTCCGCCACCGGGGGGCGGAAGCGTCGATCTCGGGCAAGCTGGACGCCAGGACCAACCTGGTCCTGGGCTCGGTGGCCTTCAGGTCCAGAGTGTCCGGGCC
>NZ_JBOHHW010000097.1:0-3502 GCF_050725575.1 Sphingomonas sp.
GTATGAGGCAGCGGAGAAGATCACCAAGCCCGACACCTCACTGCTCACTGCCGCTGTCTACAAAATGCCACGAGAGATCGGCCAGGACGGCTTCAGGACCCGGGAAGTGATCTTCGCAGGCAGTTCGATCGGCGTGCTGGTCGAGGGGCAGCAGGCCGACGCGCTGGCTGCACGCTATAACCTCACCCGCGAGCGTTCGACGCTGTTCGGTGCGTCGACCAAAGGCTATTCACGCGCCCTGCCGGCAGCGGAACAGCCCACCCCGGATGCGGGTTTGGTGTCGATCATCGCGCGTGAGAGCGAAGGACTGCCCGGCAAGACTCTGCTGGCGTGCGAACTGGTGCTGAAGGAAGATCAGGCGGCACTCGACGCGTATGACAAAGGCAAGTCCGAACGGGAAAACAAGCAATAGGCCGGCTCGCGTGCTGCCGGTCGGAACGATCCGGGAGCGAACCGCGGTCACCCCGCCGTCAGACGGTCCGGGATACGCAAATTATGCTCCATTTCGGTCCATTTTGGCGGAGGGTGGCCCGTCGCTCGCCGCGACAATCAGCAATAACAGGATCAGCGCGACGCTATATTCGCTGCCACCGGTGCCATGTTCGCCGACGAACCAGCCGGCGTGGCGGTGAATGATGACAATGCCCATGCTCGCGATGATCAGCAGCGGGATCGTCGCCCAGCGCACATAAAGGCCGAGGATCAGCAAGGCGCCGGCGACCAGTTCGCTCAGCGTGATGAGCCAGACCAGCGGGATGCCGTAGGGGAAACCAGCCGCTTCCATGAGGCGCCGAAGCGCGGGATCGTACCGTTGACGATCCGTACCCCGGCATGCGCCATGAAAAAGACGGCCGTCATGATCCGGACGATCATGACGGCCAAGGGGAGGGTTATGAAAGGATAGCCTGTCATCGCCGGTAATGTGTTCCAAACCTGATCCATTTCGGCAAGAACTGTTCCGGCGCGACACGTTGGCGGTTGTGAAACCCCTGCTTCAGGCAAGCGCCGCCGCAACCGACACCGCCAGCGGTGTCGCCGGCCGGCCGATCAGCGCCGCGAGATCCCCGCCATCATCGAACAGCGCATCCGCGGCGGCCTTTGCATCGCTTTCGGACAGCAACCCGGCATAGATTTCGGGCAGACCGGTCTCGATCAGAATCTGCCGATAGGCCGCTTCGGCCAGGTCGGTATAGACAACAGCCCTTCCCGCTTGCCGCGCGATCTCGGCAGCCACCTCGCTCAATGTATAAGCGCTGTTCCCGGCAAGCTCGTAGATCCGGCCGCCCTGATCCTGGTCGCTGGTCAGCACCGCAACCGCGGCGGCTGCATAATCCGCGCGAGCAGCGGGGGAAATCCGCCCTGTCCCGCTACTCCCGATCAGCAACCCGCTGACCGCGGCCTGGCCGATCCGCGCATCATAGTTTTCGGTGTACCAGCCGTTGCGCAGCAGGGTGAACGGCACGCCGGAATCGCGCAGCAATGCTTCGGTCGCACGGTGTTCGATGCCGAGATCAAGCGCCGTCGTATCGGCATGGAGCAGGCTGGTATAGGCGATCAACCCCACGCCCGCTGTGCGCGCCGCATCGATCGCGGCGCGATGCTGGGCTTCGCGCCGGCCGATCTGGTTCGACGAGATGAGCAACAGCTTCGACACTGCAGCCAAGGCTGCCGCCAGCGTTTCCGGGCGATCGTAATCGCCGGCGCGCACCGTCACCCCCAGGGCGGCGAGATCGGCGGCCTTGTCGGGCGACCGGACAATCGCGACGACCTCGCCGGCCGGGACCTTTTCGAGCAGCGTAGTGACGACCAGGCGGCCAAGCTGGCCGGTGGCTCCGGTGATTGCGTACATGGGACGGGCACTCCTTCTCGTGGTTGAAGCTCCGCAGGTAATGGCCTAGCTAACTAATCATAAGTACGTACATAAAGGTTAGTGTGAAATGGCCGACACCGATCGCAGCATTTACCTGGCCGAGCGGCTGCAGCGCGGCGACGTGTTCGCGCGCGACTGCCCCTCGCGCGGGGTGATGAAGCATATGACGAGCAGCTGGGGTGTGCTAACGCTGGTCGCGCTGCAGGCCGGCACCTTGCGCTTCAGCGCGCTGCGCCGACGCATCGGCGGAGTGAGCGAGCGCATGTTGTCGCAGACGCTGCAATGCTTCGAGGCCGACGGGCTGATCGACCGCCGCTCCTTTCCGGTGGTGCCGCCGCATGTCGAATACACATTGACGCCGCTCGGCGAGGAAGCGGCGGAAAAGGTCGCCGGGCTGGCCGACTGGATCGAGGACCGGCTGCCGCAAATTCTCGCTGCACGGCGCGACAGCGCGCCGGATGCCGCGTCAGCCGCCGGCGCCTGACCGCGCCGGCATCTGGATCAGGTTGAGGAACGACAGCACGACCGCACCATCCTGATTGGTGACAGTCATCTTCATGCTGATCGTGCCGCGATCGGGCTTGCTCCGCGACCGTGCAACGGCGACGATCTCGCGCCGGATCTGCAGCGTGTCGCCGGGACGCACCGGGTACAACCATTGCAGTTCATCCACGCGCAGGCCAAGCATCGGTGTCGCGCCGAACGGCGCGGTATCGACGAAATCGCGCATCACCAGCGACGCGACGTGCCAGCCGCTGGCGATCAGGCCGCCGAACCGACCGTGCGCGGCAGCCTTGGGATCAGTATGCATCGGCTGCGGATCGAATTCGCGCGCGAAGCGGATGATATCGGCCTCAGCCACGATGATCGGGCCGCCGGGCCAGCTGTCGCCGATGGCGAGGTCATCCAGGGTCAGGTCGGGATTGGGCATATCTATCTCCGGTCGAGCCGCCCCTCTAGTTGAGCGGATCAGGATCGTCAGCGCCTTTTCATTCTCGCGCCGAAGTGCCTTGCACAAGCAACACACCCTCCCCACATCCGTTGCATGGCCCTTAAAGTTTCTCGCCCGTTGCTTCGTACCGGCTTGTTCTCGCTGGGTGTCGCGCTGGTGATCGCCGCTCCGCTAGTCGGCATCATCCCCGGCCCGGGCGGGGTGGTGGTGTTCGCCGCAGGGCTTGCGCTGATGTTGCGCAACTCGCATTGGGCCAAACGGCAGTTCGTCGGTGCGAAGCGGCGCTGGCCCAAAGCAGGCGACCTGGCCGACCGCGGCCTGCGCCGCGCGAGCCGCGCCCGGCGCCAATTGCGCGCGGAAGACGCGCGGACGCGTTGACTTGGGGCCCGGCTTTGCTTATGGGCACCGGCTTCAAGGCCGTCCTCGTGGCGGCCCTTTTACATTCAGAAATACCCCCTTGGGTAAGAATTCTTAGGGAATGACCGATGAAGCGGACCTTTCAACCGAGCAATCTCGTGCGCGCCCGTCGTCACGGCTTCCGCTCGCGCATGGCGACCCCGGGCGGCCGCAACGTGATCCGCGCGCGCCGCAATCGCGGCCGCAAGAAGCTGTCTGCCTGAACACTCCTGCCGGCGATGCCGGGGTTAAGACCCTGGCGATTCGCCGCGACTTCCTCGCGG
>NZ_JBOHHW010000098.1:0-2909 GCF_050725575.1 Sphingomonas sp.
GCGCTTGGCAAGATCGATCGCGAGAATGTGAACGTCAGTCATGTGCTCCTCCTTCTCCAGCGCACTGTCGCGCCGGTCAGGCATCATACGATGCCGGGCGAAGGGGGCATCCACCCCATCAGTTCAGTCGTCATCTTTCTCACAGCGGCCCCTTAAGCAGGTCCTCCAGACACGCCGTACACCCACATCCCTGCCGCGCCGCAATTGTCACTGCGCGCCTCTCGGCGTTAATTGCGTCGAGCCGGCGCCCGGCCGCCTCCATCTGCTTGGCCAAATCGGTATTCGGCTCGTCATCGCCGTCCAGATCAAATCCAATCCTGCCCCAGCCGCGATTGAGCAGCAGCGCTGCGGCGGCCATCCGGGTCGTGTCGCGCGCGGTGTTGCTGGCCGCGATCGCGGCGATTGCGTCGAGCGCGACCCGGGTATGTTTGCGCGCCAGTTCGGCAAGCGACTGGGTGTCGGCGATACGAGCTATGCTGTCGGAAAAGGAGCTCATGTCTCATCTCCATCCGCTACCGGCCGGACGATTGACACGCCGCCGGTCAGGCCCGCCAGAATCTCGTCGTCGAACGATCCGACCTCCACATAATCGCTCCTCACGCTGGAATAGCGTGCACTGACTCCGTCGCGCTCGAGCGTCTCGAACAAGGCGACCTGCTGCTGCTTTTGCGCGGCCTCGGCCGCCTGAACGATCGCGGTCCATTGTCGCTGCGCCGCCCGGTTGCCTTTCATCGCTGCCTCGGTCAGCGCGCGGAACACCGCGCGGTGCGCCGGCATCTCGATCTCGGTGTCTCCGTCCTTCACCCTGACGGTGCGATACGCTTCCTCCAGGATGATTTTCCGCGTCGGTTCATCCGCCCCGGGCAGGCGATCACCCGGGCGACCGGTCGCGCCGCGAATGCGTGGCCGGCCTGCCGGGTTCCCTGACTGACCCTTGACGAAACGCCCACTGATTGTCGGCATCGCTTCGCCTGTGTTTCCCGTGCTTTCCGGCCGCGTGTGGGTCGCTGTCCCGTTTCGACCCGATTCAAGATCCTGCTCGATCATGTCACTACCCTTCCATGAGTCATCCGATCGCTTTCCAATCAGATTTTCGCTGCCGGTTGAATCGGGCCGCTTCCTGTTTCTGCAGGAGAGGGGTGATGGGCCTTCCTGTTATGGCTCTGTTATTGGTCCTGTTATTCCTCCTGTTATGGCGGTTTGGACAGTCGAAGAAACTCGCCTTAACAGATTGATATTGAATAAAAGTTTTGTGGAAGGACGGCGGTATAACAGGAGCCGAAAAAATAAATCTCAAAAACAGGAGATAACAGGAGCCCGGCAAATGCGAGGCGCGCGGCAATCGCCGACCAGGAGTGCCGCGCCAGCCACCGCCACACGCTCAGCCGCCGTAACGGAACGGGCAGGGGAGAAGCACATGACGCGGGCGGATTTCCACGCTAGTTCGCGGCGCATGGCACAGCCGGTCAACATTCTTCACCTCCATTCGACCTTCGATCTGGGCGGCAAGGAGGCGCGTTCGGTCCGGCTGATGAATGTCTGGGGTGACCGCGCACGGCACACCATCGTGTCGGGTATGCCTGACCAGCTTGGCGCGCGCGGTGCGATCGCGAAGGGTGTCAAATATGAGATCGCGCAGGATCCGCCGCCGCTGACCGGGCGGCCCTCGGTCGCACGGTTCGAGGCGATCGCGCACTATATGCGACGCTTCGACCTGGTGCTGACCTATAATTGGGGCGCGATTGACGGGGTGATGGCGCGGCGCGTCTTTTCCAAAGGCATGCCGCCGCTGATCCATCATGAGGACGGATTCAATTCGGACGAGGCGAAGGGGCTGAAGCTCGAGCGCAATCTCTATCGCCGCATCGCGCTGCCCGCCGCGCATGCGATGGTGGTGCCGTCGCAGACGCTGCACCGCATTGCGCTGGACATCTGGAAACAGCCGGTTGGGCGCGTACACCGCATCGTCAACGGCATTTCCACCGGCACCTATGCCGGCAAGCCGGTCGCCAATGCGATCCCGGGCCTTAAGCGCAAGCCGGGTGAGGTGGTGGTCGGCACGCTGGCCGGCTTGCGTGAGGTCAAGGACCTGCCCGCGCTGGTTCGCGCGGTCGGCGGCTGTTCATCGCGCATCCGGCTGGTCATCATAGGGGAAGGTCCGGAGCGCGAGGCGATCGTCGATGCCGCCGATCTGATGGGGCTGTCCGATCGGCTGGTGATGCCGGGATTCCTGCCCGAGCCGCATCGCTATATCGGGCTGTTCGATATTCTGGCGCTGTCGTCGCGCAGCGAGCAATTTCCGATTGCGGTGATCGAGGGGATGGCGGCGGGTTTGCCGGTCGCCGCCCCCGATATCGGCGATATCCGCAGCATGGTATCGGATCCGAACACCCCTTATATCGTTGATTACACCAGTGAGGTGAGGTTGCGCGATTCGATCGAGGCGCTGGCGCGCGACCCAGGGCTCCGGACGACACTGGGTGCCGAAAACCGCAGGAAAGCGGTTGCGGATTATGACGAAAGCGTAATGATCGCACGTTATGCCGGCCTTTATGAGGCCGCAATAGGCCGTCCGGGAGCCTTGAGCTGAGTCGCAATTTGCTCGCTAACCGGCGCCCTTTGGCTATATCGAACATATGTTAATCTGGAGGTCGTCTTGTTCAAAGGTCTGAAGCCCATCATCTATAACGGCCAGGAAGTCTGGCCGATCGTGGAGGGTGGCAAGGGCGTGGCCGCGACCAACCATGCGTCGGCCGGCGCCTGGGCCGCGGCGGGCGGTATTGGCACGGTCTCGGCGGTCAACGCCGACAGCTACGACCCCGACGGCAAGATCATTCCGCAGATCTACACCGCGCTGACCCGGCGCGAGCGCCATGAAGAACTGATCGATTATGCGATCGAGGGTGCAG
>NZ_JBOHHW010000099.1:0-2653 GCF_050725575.1 Sphingomonas sp.
ATCCCGTAAGCCTTCTGCACCTGGATCAACCGTCCAGACAGATCATAGCTGTTGCGGGTAATGCGATCCGCGCCATTCCCTCCCGTCGCGCCCAGGGTGCACGCCGAAGCGGGGAGAGCGGAGAAGCTCGCCGGGTTCATGCGCTGAGCCGTGCATTCCGACCGCCCGGCTTCATTGGCTTATCGTACCTTCTGGATCATGAAAATTCGTCGAGGTCGGGGGTTAAGTAAACTGTCACCGTAACCCCCCCTTTATTCTACCAACTTCATTCTGCTCAAACGGCCCATCGTAATCGTCTGGACTGCCGATAGCATTTATCACGCCGCCCAGCAATTTGACGCCTTCCGTGACTACCCATCGGGGGGCGGCGCTTGCTGTGGTCCGACATGCTGAATTAGCAGCGCATCGAGCGATTGCGGCACACACTGGCGCCGCTGGGCCGCAGGTCCCTGTCGGGTCTGAGCCATTGATTGGATCATTCCTGACATAGGCAAACAGACTTTTCTGATTCAGCTTAATCCAGTAGCTGAATTGCGATCTTACGGAGCGACGTCGCGTCTAGACCGACAAGGCGCGCCCACTCCACAATATATTCAACGTCATCAATATCGGCATCTTCGGGCACGCTAGACGCCATCAATAATAGTCGGCTCAAGGCACTTTCTTGCGCGCCACTCTGCACTCCTGCCAAGGCAGCCGCAATCTGCGAGCGCTCGTTACTTAAAGAGGCGCAAGTCTCGCCATTGCTGACAATGTATCTTTCAATTAGAGGCAGCATAGAAGACTGTTCATGGTTCAGAGGTATACCGCAGATACGAATAACTGACAACGCAGCCATATTCTTGAACAATGGCTTGCCTTCGAATTTACCACTCCGCAGGGCACAATCAAACTCGTCGAGTAAATCCTTCTCGTTTTGTGAAATCTCAATCATTATTACAATACTCTTATTTAGGCAGAACTGAGGTTATACCTAGCTTATCTAATACGTAAGTGCACGTTTCACACGACTTGATAATCTGCCCCGCTTCGGCCCTCGCGGCACGCACTGTAGCCATTACCCCGCCTTCTAATTTCGCTCCGGCGTTTGCTGCTCTGCTGAGGGCGTTTATTTCTCCGCAGCACCCGCCATAGCCTTTGGGATTAGGAGCTTCCGCAACCAGCTTTCCAATTCCCTCGTTCGTAGCCATTCCAGGTCCCCCAGCTCTCGTGCTCGCACCGGTGAACACCTGACCTGAGCGAGTCACAAATCCACTCGTCGCGCCGCCTGTCGCACCAGCCTCCTCGGCCCCTGCGGCAGCGACTCGAGCGGCCGAAACCGCCGTCGCAGCCGCCCCTGCCTCTGGTAAGATAGCCGCTGCAGTGCCGCCGGTCATTACGACCGCGGCGCCGATCGCCATTCCAGTCGCGATCCGGGGATGCTGACGATTAAATTCTATTTGCGCTTCAATCTGCCGCTTTTGTTCTTCAAAAGTGGGCTCACGCTGATTGCCGCTCGGATCGCGCCCGTTTACGGGATCGTTTGCGACATAGGAATACAGATTGATTTGATCCGCATACCCAATCGGATCGGTCTGCATGAACCGCCCAAGCGCTGGTGAGTAGATACGGGCCTTGTAATGGTACATACCAAGCTCTGAGATCCACGCTTGCCCTGTGTACTGGAAGCGCCCGATATTGGCGGTGCCGATCCCGGCATAGCCGTTCGGGATGCCGTATTCGTCATAGGCATTGATCCCGATCAGCGTGCCGGCGGCGTTGGCGACCGAGACGATCGATCCCTGATGGTCGCTTTGCAGGCCGCGTCGGTTGGCCAGGGTGGCGCCTTCATACCAGAGGAACGGATCATCCTCGGCCGGGCCGTGAACATAACGGCGGAGCAGTACGCCAGCGGCGCTGTATTCGGCAACCAGTTCATCGCCGTCATAGAGGAACCGTGTGTCGGTCGTCGGGCTCGATACGCGGTACAGCCGCCCCATCGGGTCCCAGGCCAGCGCCACTCCCACTCCGCCCGACCTGGTGATCAGCCGGTTCTCGACATCATAGGTAAAGCTGTTCGAACCGTCCGAGGTCAGGTTGCCGTTTGCATCATAACCGAACGTCGCTGGACCACCGCTGGTATATTGGTTGAGCCCATTGACCGCGTAGGTGCGGTTGACATTGACATTGCCGGCAAACGCATAGCCATTGTTGTTGCGCGTCCTCGTCGCCATCTGGCTCGCCGGGGAATAACCAAAGGTCGCGGTCACATCGGCGACCGTCCCGGCCAGATCGTCCGCGATGCTCGTCAGCCGCGAGACCGGATCATAGCCATAGGTCGTCACCGCACCCGCCCGGTTGCTCCCCGAACGCCGGCCCTGAGTGTCGTAGGTGATGGTCGCGACGGTGGTTGCCCCATTCTCCCTGATTGCCGTCGCGCGGTTGAGCCCGTCATAGTCATAGATGAAGTACGTCCCGTCGGGATGCGTCACCCGGATCCGGTTGCCGGCGGCATCATATTGATAACCAAGCGTCCGCGCCACACCGCCCTGGTTGGTCGTG
The DNA here is from genome assembly GCF_050725575.1 of Sphingomonas sp. GTDB lineage: Bacteria > Pseudomonadota > Alphaproteobacteria > Sphingomonadales > Sphingomonadaceae > Sphingomonas. The sequence goes on from NZ_JBOHHW010000099.1 coordinate 2,542, forward strand.
CTTGATAGCAGTCGCCCCAACCCGTCATAGCCCTGCGTCAGCCCCTCGCCTGAAGCCGACCCGAACCGCGCATACAGCTGCAAACCCTGCAGATCATAACCATAATAGACAT
>NZ_JBOHHW010000100.1:0-1914 GCF_050725575.1 Sphingomonas sp.
GGTCAGGCCCTGGGCATAAAGCTCCTGCGCCTGGCGGATATAATCGGTTTTGAAAGTTGAAGGACGTGTTTCCATGCTGCCGGGATAACGCGGGTTTCATGGAGTTTGAATCGAGGGTACGATAAAGTGCGCAGGGGAGATATGTTACACCGGTTGTGCCGTATCTTTGGCGCGAGGTGAGTGGGGCATTCTATCGATATTACTGGAATGGAATTCCAATAAAGTTATTAATAATCAATGATTTACTATGATCCGTCATCCCCGCGCAAGCGGGAATGACGGTGGTGAATTTAATCGAAGTCGTCCCGCTCTAATTTCCACTCGTGCGATTCGCCGCGCTCAGCGCCGCGCGCACCGTCGCCGTCGCGACGTCGACATCGATGCCGACCCCGAACACGGTGCGGCCGTCGGCGGTGCGGCATTCGAGATAGGCGGCCGCCTGAGCCTGCGCGCCAAGACCGATGGCGTGTTCGTTATAGTCGATCACGTCGAGGTCCACGCCGCAATCCTCGCGCAGCGCATCGAGCACGCCGGAGATCAGGCCATTGCCGCGCCCGCTGATCGAGCGTTCCTCGCCGTCGAACCGGACGCGGCCGACAAAGGTACGTGGCGGGCCGCCGCCGGGGGCGTGGTTTTCCTGATAGTCGATCAGCGCGAAACGGTCGCGGCCGGTCGGCAGGTAGGTCGTCTCGAACAGCTGCCAGATATCAGCGGCGTTGAGTTCGCGGCTGCTTTCATCGGCAAAGGCCTGCACATGGCGGCTGAAATCGGCCTGCAGCCGCTTGGGCAGCTTCAGGCCCTTGTCCTGCTCGATCACCCAGGCGACGCCGCCCTTGCCGGACTGCGAATTGACCCGGATCACCGCCTCATAGCTGCGCCCGAGATCGGCCGGGTCGATCGGCAGATAGGGGATTTCCCACAGCTGGTCGTTGCGTTCCGCCTGCGATGCGAAGCCTTTCTTGATCGCGTCCTGATGGCTGCCCGAAAAAGCCGTGAAGACCAGCTCGCCGGCATAGGGCGTGCGCGGATGCACCGGCAGGTTGGTGCAATAATTCACGGTGCTGACGATCTCATCGATATCGGAGAAATCGAGTTTTGGATCAACACCTTGTGTGTACATATTGAGGGCAACTGTCACCAGGTCGCAATTGCCGGTGCGCTCGCCATTGCCGAGCAGACAGCCCTCGACCCGGTCGGCGCCGGCCATCAGCCCGAGTTCCGCCGCGGCAACGCCGGTGCCGCGATCATTATGCGGATGCAGCGAGATGACGATGCTGTTGCGGTTACGGATGTTGCGCCCGAACCATTCGATCTGGTCCGCATAGATGTTGGGCGTGGCGCATTCGACCGTCGCGGGCAGGTTGAGGATGATTGGATGGTCGGGAGTGGGGCGCAACACCTCCATCACCGCCTCGCACACCTCGACCGAGAAATCGAGTTCGGCGGTCGAGAAGGTTTCGGGACTATATTCGAAATGCCAGTCAGTATCAGGTTGGGCGGCGGCCTGGTCACGCAGGATCATGGCGCCCTCGACCGCGATCTGGCGCACTTCGTCGCGAGTCATGCCGAAGACGATCTTGCGCCAGGCCGGGCTGACCGCGTTGTAGAGATGGACGATCGCCTTTGGCGCGCCACGCAGGCTTTCGAAGCTGGTTTCGATCAGGTCGCGGCGCGACTGAGTCAGCACTTGGATCGTCACATCATCGGGAATGCCGCCATTCCTGACCAGGCCGGAGATGAAATCGAACTCGGTCGCGCCGGCCGAGGGGAAGCCGACCTCAATCTCCTTCAGCCCGACCTTGACCAGCAAGTCGAACAGGCGGGTCTTCTTCTCCGCATCCATTGGGTCGATCAGGGCCTGATTGCCATCGCGCAGATCAGTCGAAAGCCAGCGCGGCGGCCGGGTGATAGCTG